>NZ_CP142149.1:9370000-9970000 GCF_035918295.1 Amycolatopsis rhabdoformis | reverse complement strand
GGTCTCGCGGTCGGCCTTCACGCTGGTGCCCTCGACGCTCAGCTGACGCACGTAGGTCAGCTGCGGCAGGCCGAGCAGTTCGGCGACGATCGCGGGCACGGCGGCGCCGCGGCCGTCGGACGCTTCGTTGCCAGCGATGACCAGGTCGTAGCCCTCGACCTTGGCGATCGCGGCGGCCAGCACCTTGGCGGTGGCGATGGCGTCGGAACCGTGCAGCGACTCGTCGGAGACGTGGATGGCCTTGTCGGCGCCCATGGACAGCGCCTTGCGGATGGCGTCGGTGGCGCGGTCGGGGCCGACGGAGATCACGGTGACCTCGCCCTCGCCCGCTTCCTTGATCTTCAGAGCCTCTTCGACGGCCTTCTCGTTGATCTCGTCGAGCACGGCGTCGGCTGATTCGCGGTCAAGGGTGTTGTCGGCACCGGAGAGCTTCCGCTCCGAGTAGGTGTCCGGTACCTGCTTGACCAGGACAACGATGTTCGTCATGGGTCTTCTTCGACCTCCCGGTTGGGGCCGGCTCTCGGCCGCGGGGCAGGGCTCTACTGGCCGGTAGATTAGGGGCAATTCGGCGACGAGACCCGCCGAGGTGACCGCATTCACCTGGATGAGCAATCTTCTGGGACCATCGTCTCGATAGTCGGCCGGTTAACCCGTCCAGCACACCGCTCGCCCGATCGGACCAACGGTGGGCTACTGGCAGTAGGCCGACAGGCGTTAACCTCCCGCACCATGCCCGCGCACATCGCCGTAGTCACGGACTCGACCTCGTGCCTGCCCGACAAACTCGCCGCCCGTTGGGGCATCGGCGTGGTGCAGGTTCAACTGCACGTCGGCGACCAGACGGACGACGAACACCGGTTCGACCGCACCGAGCTCATCGCCGCCATGAAGTCCGGCCACAGCGTCACGACCTCGCCGCCCGACCCGGGTGCGTTCTTCTGGACGTACCAGGACGCGGCCGCGCGAGGAGCGTCCGCCATCGTCAGCCTGCACATCTCCGGTCGCCTTTCGGAGACCGTGCAAGCGGCTCGCGAGGCGGCGCAACAGGTCCGCATCCCCGTGCACATCATCGACAGCGGAACCGCCAGCATGAGCCTCGGTTACGCCGCGGTCTCGGCCGCGCGCGTGGCCGGCGCCGGCGGCCAGCTCGCGCGGGTGCTCGAGGCCGCCGAGCGGCGCGTACGCGCAGCCACCGAGCTGATCTACGTGGACACGCTCGAATACCTTCGGCGCACCGGACGGGTCGGAGCTGCCCAGTCGCTCGTCGGTACGGCGTTCTCGATCAAGCCGTTGCTCACTGTCCGTAATGGTGAAGTGTCGCCGTTGGCTCGCGTTCCTGGCACGAAGAGGGCGATGAACCGTCTGGTGGACCTCGCGGTGAAGGCCGCGGGCGACCAGCGCGTGGACCTCGCCGTGACCCGCTTCGGCTCGGACGAGACCGAGGTCGTGCGACGTCTGAAGGAGCGGATCCCGGGGATCACGGAAGTCGTGGTCGGCGACGCGAGCACGGTGATCGGGGCGCACGTCGGCCCCGGCGCGCTGAGCATCACGGTGTCGCCGACCTGATCTCCCGCCGGCTCGGCGTGAGCAGCACGACGAGCGGCACCGCGACGGTCAGCGCGAGCGATGTCAGGATCATTACTCGGTCGATCGTCTCGAAGTGGCCGGCGTGGCCGAGGTGGTAGACGAAGTGCGGCACCGCGAACAGCAGCGCCGCCACGCCTGCCAGCCGCGCCACCGCTGTGGTGCCGATCACGGCGGCGCCGATCAGCGTTGCCGCCAGGGCCAGGTTGAGGGCGCCGAAGTCGCGGATGAGGTGCTCGTCGAACGCTCCCTCCATGCTCACCCAGCCGTGGCGGAAGCCGGGAAAGTCCTGGTAGAAGCCCATGGGTGAGAGCAGTGGCCACAGTCCGGTCGCCGCCGTGACGACACCGAGCAGCACCAGCAGTACGCGTGTGAGGGTCCGTTGCATGAGGCTGGAACGAGCCGGAGAACGCGAACGTGACACGCGCTAGGGTCGCGCAGGTGACCAACGCAGCGACCCGGGCCGAGGCACTTCACCTCACCGGCGAACGGACCGTCCCCGGCATCCCCGAGGAGAACTACTGGTTCCGTCGCCACGAAGCCGCCTACGCCGCCCTGCTCCCCCACTGCGCCAGCGCGACGGTGCTGGAAGCGGGCTGCGGCGAGGGTTACGGCGCGGGGCTGATCGCGACGACCGCGTGCCGCGTGCTGGCGCTCGACTACGACGTGCCGACGACGGAACACGTCGCTCGGCGCTATCCGGATGTCTCGGTGGCGCGCGCGAACCTCGCGTATTTGCCGGTGAGAGGCGAATCCGTGGACGTGGTCGCGAACTTCCAGGTGATCGAGCACCTGTGGGACCAGGACGGGTTCCTCGCCGAGTGCTACCGTGTGCTGCGCCCGGGCGGGAAACTGCTGGTCACGACCCCGAACCGGCTCACATTCACGCCGGATTCCGACACCCCGCTGAACCCGTACCACACGCGGGAGCTCGCACCGTCCGAATTGGACGGCCTGCTGCGGACGGCCGGGTTCGCCGTCGAATCGCTGCGCGGGCTACACCACGGGGAGGGCCTGAAGGAGCTCGAACGCTCTTACGGCGGCTCGATCATCGACGCGCAACTCGGCGTGGTGATGGGTTCGCTGCCCGGGCAGGCCGTGTGGCCGGCCGCGTTGCTGGCCGACGTCGCGGCGATCCGGGTGGAGGACTTCGCTGTCCGAAGTGAGGATCTTGACGCGAGCCTCGATCTGGTCGCGGTGGCGGTGCGCCCGTGACGGCTGTGACGCCAGGGGCCTCGGAAGGCACCTTCTGTCTCGTCCTGCACAGCCACCTGCCCTGGTTGCCGCACCACGGCAGCTGGCCGGTCGGCGAAGAGTGGCTCTACCAGGCGTGGGCGCATTCGTACCTGCCGGTCGTCGACCTGTTGCAGCGATTCGCCGCTGAGGGGCGACGCGATGTGCTCACCCTCGGCATGACGCCGGTGCTGGCGGCGCAGCTCGACGATCCGTACGCGATCCGCGCGTGCCACGACTGGCTCGGCAACTGGCAGCTGCGCGCGCAGCACGCGTCGACGCTGTGGGGCGGCGACCCGCTGCTGCGTGACCTGGCCGCGGCCGAGTACCGCACCGCTGTCCGCGCGACAGAGGAGCTGGAGACGCGGTGGCGCCACGGGTTCTCGCCGGTGCTGCGGTCGCTTGTGGACAATGACACGATCGAGCTGCTGGGGGGACCGCTCGCGCACCCGTTCCAGCCGCTGCTGGACGACGACGTCCGCGCGTTCGCTCTGCGCGAAGGCCTGGCCGATACGCAGCTGCGCGTCGGGCGCCGGCCGGAGGGCATCTGGGCGCCGGAATGCGGCTACGAGCCCGGGATGGAGCGGGGTTACGCCGCCGCGAGGGTGCAGCGGTTCCTGGTCGACGGGCCGTCGCTGCACGGCGACACGTCGGCCGCGCGCACCGTCGGGTCGTCGGACGTGGTGTGTTTCGGGCGCGATCTCGAGGTGACGTACCGGGTCTGGTCGCCGAAGGCCGGCTACCCGGGCCACGCGGCGTACCGCGACTTCCACACGTGGGCGCACGAAGTGGGGTTGAAGGCTTCGCGCGTCACTGGCAAGCAGGTGCCGCCGCACGAGAAGGCGCCGTACGACCCGGCGCTGGCTGCTGAGGTGCTCGGCGGGCATGTGCAGGATTTCGTGGACACGGTCGTCGCGCGGCTACGTTCGCTACGGGCGCAACACGGGCGCGAGTCACTTGTGGTCGCGGCGTACGACACGGAGCTGTTCGGGCACTGGTGGCACGAGGGCCCCGCGTGGCTCGAGGGGATCCTGCGCGCGCTGCCCGAGGCGGGCGTGCGCGTGACGACATTGCGTGGGGCGCTGGACGCCGGCCATGTGGGGGCGCCGATCGACCTGCCGGCGTCGTCGTGGGGTTCGGGCAAAGACTGGCGCGTGTGGGACGGCGAGCAGGTGGCCGACATGGTGCAGGACAACACCGCGCTGCAGAAACGCTTGCTGGACTTGGTTTCCGGGCACTTCGGGACGCACGGGGGGACCGCTCGCGACACCGTGGCCGACCAGGCCGTGGCGGAGGCGATGCTGGCGCTGTCGAGCGACTGGGCGTTCATGGTCACCAAGGACTCCGCCGCGGACTACGCGCGCCGGCGCGCCCGCGTGCACACCTCGCGTTTCGACGAGCTCGCCGCGCTGCTGCGCGCCGGCGACCGCGCCCGGGCGCACGAGCTAGCGGCCGAATACCGCCGCGCCGACGGACCGTTCGGCCAGCTGGACGCACGACAGCTGCTGACACAGCACAAGTGAAAGGGCACTGAAGAATGAGCATTCGCGACATCCCGCTGAAGACGCTCTCGGGTGAGGACACCACCCTGGGGTCGCTCGGCGGCAAGGCGCTGCTGGTGGTCAACGTCGCCTCGAAGTGTGGCCTGACCCCGCAGTACACCGGTCTCGAGCGGCTGCAGGAGCGCTACGGCGACAAGGGTTTCACCGTCGTCGGGTTCCCGTGCAACCAGTTCGCCGGCCAGGAGCCCGGCACGGCCGACGAGATCCAGACGTTCTGCTCCACCACCTACGGCGTCACCTTCCCGCTGTTCGAGAAGCTGGAAGTGAACGGCGACGGCCGTCACGCCCTGTACTCCACACTCACCCAGACCGCCGACGCCGAGGGTGAAGCCGGCGACGTGCAGTGGAACTTCGAGAAGTTCCTCGTCAACGCCGACGGCGACGTCGTGGGCCGGTTCCGCCCGCGGACCGAGCCCGAGGACGAAGCCGTGGTGAAGGCGATCGAGGCCGCGCTGCCTGCTTGAGTTTCCGAGTGACGACGGGGCGGGGATCTTCGGGTTCCTGCCCCGTCGCCGTTGAGGGGCAACGTACTTCGACCTGGGGATCTATGCTTCCGGCGTGGCCTCGGTAGCCGTTTCGACGGCCGGGAACGAGCCGCGGGCGATCACCGCGCGGTTGCGGGCGGCCGCGACTTCCGCGTCCAGCTTGGTCAGTCGGCGGTCGTAGGTGAGCAGGCCGTTGACCTCGTTTTCGACGTCCGTGATCTGGGTGTAGATCGCGCCGGAGAGGCCGAGTTCGTCGACGAGGGACTCGAGCCGGGTGCTGATTTCCGAGTAACGGCGCGTGAGCTCCTCGGTGTCAGCGGTCATCTCGTACGCGTTGGGCGGGCCGGGCCAGCGGTGGTCGTCGAGGACGAGCCCGAGGCCGCCGTACTCGCCGTCGACGAGCGCCCGGTGGTCCTGCACGCGCGGCTCGCCTGGGCCGACGTAGGTGTGATCGTCGTAGACGTCGCCGGCGCCAGTGTCTTTGCGCGAGAAGCAACAGTTGACGCCGCTGTTGGCCACGACGAGGCGAGTCGGGTCGAGTTCCTTCACCAGCCCCGCGATCCGCGCAGTGTCGAATTCGCCCCAGCCTTCGTTGAACGGCACCCACGCGATGATCGACGGCACGTTCCGCAGCTGCCGCACCAGTTCCCGCAGCTCGGCCTCGAAGCGTTCCTTTCCCTCGGGCACCGGATCCGGCGCCGGCCCGGGCGGCCCGTCGAACGACACCACCAGCGACGGCATGTCCTGCCACACGAGCAGCCCCAGCCGGTCGGCCCAGTAGTACCAGCGCGCAGGCTCGACCTTCACGTGCTTGCGAACGAACGTGAAGCCGAGCTCTTTCGTCTTTTCGAGGTCGAAGCGCAGGGCGTCGTCGGTGGGCGCGGTGTAGCCGCCGTCCGGCCAATAACCCTGGTCGAGCGGGCCGTGGAGGAAGGTGATCCGCCCGTTGAGGGCGATGCGCGGGCGGCCGGCGGAATCCGGAACGAGCGCGACGATGCGCAGGCCGCCGTAGCTCGACACCTCGTCGAGGACGGCGCCGCGGTGGTCCAGCAGGCGCACGGTGAGGTCGTAGAGATGCGGGTCGCCCGGAGTCCACCAGTGCGGCTCCGGGATGTCCGCCCGCAGCCGCGTGCCGGCGGCCCCGCGGACGCTCACGACCTCGTCGCCGCTGGGTGGCGAAACGCTCAGCTCGACTTGAGCACCACCGGTGACCTGCGGAAACACCGTGAATCCCGCGAGGTCCGGCGTGATCTCCAGGTCTTGGACGCGCTCGGCGGGCACCGGTTCGAGCCACACCGTCTGCCAGATTCCGGACGTCGGCGTGTAGCAGATGCCGCCGGGGGCGTTGCGCTGCTTGCCGAGCGGGAACGGCGAAATATCCGTGCGGTCCTCGGCGCGAACGGTCAATTCCTGCGGCCCGGACGCACGCAGCGCATCGGTGACGTCCGCGGAGAACGCCGTGTACCCACCCTGGTGGGTGACGACGAGCTGGTTGTTCACCCAGACCTTCGCCGTCTGGTCGACCGCGCCGAAATGCAGCAGCACGCGTCCACCGGACCAGTCCTCGGGGATCTCGAAGAGCCGGCGGTACCAGAGGACCTCGTCGTGCCGGTTGATCCCGGAGAGTGCCGATTCCGGTGCGAACGGGACCAGGATGCGCTCGCCGTAGCCGACGGGTCGCGGCTCCGCGGGCGAAGACGGCCACCCTGCGTAATCCCAGACGCCGTTCAGGCTCAGCCACCGCAGCCGCCTCAGCTGGGGTCTCGGGTACTCGGGGAGCACCGCGCCGGGCCGGACGAGGTCGGTCCACGGCGTCGTCAGGGGCGGGTCCGCGCGCTGCCACTCGGGCTGGCTGGAAGTCATCACCTTCGATGGTGACAGACATCCGGGGCCGCGACGGCCAGGCGCCCCGGCGATATTGACTGGCGAGTAACCTCTGCCCATGCGCGTGCTGATGCTGTCGTGGGAGTACCCGCCTGTGGTCATCGGCGGGCTCGCCCGGCACGTCCACGCGCTGGCCCGGCACCTCACCCAGCAGGGCCACGACGTGGTGGTTCTCTGCCGCCACCAGGCCGGCACCGACGCATCGACGCACCCGCGCAGCGACCGGATCGTCGACGGCGTGCGGCTGATCCGCGTCGCCGAAGACCCGATGCACCTCACGTTCGAGCGCGACCTCGTCGCCTGGACGCTCGCGATGGGCCACGCCATGATCCGCGCGGCGCAGGACCTGTTGCGCACCTGGCAGCCCGACGTCGTCCACGCGCACGACTGGCTCGTGACGCACCCAGCGATCGCCATCGCCGAGGCCGCGCGCGTGCCGCTGGTCGGCACCGTCCACGCGACCGAGGCGGGCCGGCACTCCGGGTGGCTTTCGCATCCGCTGAACCAGCAGGTGCACTCGGTCGAGTGGTGGCTGGCCAACCGCGCCGACGCCGTGATCACCTGCTCGCAGGCGATGCGCAAGGAAGTGGCTCACCTGTTCGAGATCGAGGCCGCCGACGTCACCGTGATCCACAACGGCATTGAGGAACGCAGCTGGCGCGTCTCGGCCGCCGAGGTGGCGAAGATGCGCGAGCGGCACAGCCCCGACGGCGCGCCGTTCCTGCTGTTCTTCGGCCGGCTGGAGTGGGAGAAGGGTGTGCAGGACCTGCTGGCCGCGCTCCCCCGCATCCGCCGCCAGTTCCCGGGCACGCGCGTGGTCGTCGCCGGTAAGGGGCGACACCACGACGAGCTGGTCGCGCAGGCCCGCAAGCTGCGGATTCGCCGTGCGGTGGACTTCGTCGGCCACTTGCCCGACCGCGACCTGCGTGCGCTGCTGGCCGCGGCCGACGCGGTGGTGCTGCCGAGCCGGTACGAGCCGTTCGGGATCGTCGCGCTGGAGGCCGCCGCGGCGAAGGCGCCGCTGGTGGCGTCGACCGCCGGCGGTCTCGGCGAAGTAGTCGTCGACGGGGAGACGGGCCTGGCTTTCGAACCGGGCGACGTCGCGGGCCTGGCCACGGCGGTCACGACCGTTCTCGGCGACGCCGCTGCCGCCACCCGCCGCGCACGAGCGGCCCAGTCGCGCCTCGCGGCCGACTTCGACTGGGGACGCATCGCCGAGGCGACTTCGGAGGTCTACCGGCGCGCCCGCGTGAGTGAACCGGTGGAGCTGGGGCGCCCGAAGATCGCGACGGGCAACGCGTTCGAACTCTGAGCGGCCCGCCGGTCAGAAGTGGCAGGGCCGGACGCAGGCGGCGTGCGTCTGCACGGCCGCAGCGGTTGCCGGGGTCGCCGCAGTTGCCGGGGCGACGGTAAACGCGGTGAAGGCGAGCGTAAAAACGGCGGTCAAGGTGGCGACGACGGCTCTGGATCTGCTGGCCATGACGGCTCCTCGGGGATTCGGTGGGGTGCTCGAAGCATCCGTCCGGCGCCGTCGGGGAAACAATAAGGGCAGCAGTAGGTAGCGCTACCTGAACGCGTTGGGTGACGGATTCGTTCGGCTCCTCGTCGGGAACGCGGGATGCATGGTGTCGCCGTTCATCGACCACGCGGCCGGGTCGTCGCCCGGGACTCGAGCACGCTGCTTCTGTCACCATCGGCGGATGGATTGTTCAACGATCCTTGCCGTGGCCGAAAATTGGCGACGCCTATGGTTGGGCTGGTGACAATGGCTGGGTGAGGACGTTGTTCCACGACCGAATCGACGCCGGACGCCAACTCGGCCGGATTCTGGCCGGCCAGTCGTGGGTCGAGCCCGTCGTGCTCGGGTTGCCCCGCGGCGGCGTGCCGGTGGCGGCCGAGGTGGCCCGCGCGCTCGGGGCTCCACTGGACGTCGTGGTCGCCCGGAAGATCGGGGCGCCTGGGCGGCGGGAGTTCGGCGTCGGCGCGGTCACGGCCGAGGGACCGCCGTACTACTCGGCCCCGGCGTTGCACACCTTCGGGCTCACGCCGGAAGTGATGGCGCCGGCGTGCGAACGGGAGCGGGCCGAGGCGCGTCGCCGGTTGGCGGCCTATCGCGGCGGGCGCCCGGAAGTAGAGATCGCGGGCCACGATGTGCTCGTGATCGACGATGGGCTGGCCACGGGCGTCACCGCCATGGCCGCCGTTCGCGACCTTCGCGACGCGCGCCGCGTGGTGCTGGCGGTGCCGGTGTGCGCGCCGGACGCGGTCGTGGAGTTCGAGGGCGAGGTGGACGGGTTCGTCGCCGTCGCCGCTCCGAGGCGATTCGACGCCGTGGGACGTTGGTACGCCGACTTCACCCAGGTCTCGGACGCGACCGTGGTGCGGCTTCTCGGGAAGGAATGAACGGGACCTTCATGCCACTATCCACAACGGACAGTGAGGAGCCCGCTGCTGCGTGCCCGCTTCCTGGTGAAAATCCCTGGCGAGCAGGGAGGTTCGGGGCGCAGAGTAGGTCAGCGTCGCCACTCCGCGCGATGAACCGGCGTCGACGATGAGGAGAAAGTCGATCATGGACGTCTGGTTCACCGCCGACACCCATTTCGACCACCAGCTCGTGGCCGGCCTGCGAGGGTTCGAAACGCCGGCCGAGCACGACGCCTTCGTCATCGAGAGGTGGAACGCCACCGTGCGGCCGGATGACCAGGTGTGGCACCTGGGTGACGTCGGCATGGGCCGGCTCGCGCGGTTCGCCGACACGCTTCGGCGCCTCAACGGCGAAATCCACCTGATCACCGGCAACCACGACGAGCCGTGGCCTGGGCTGCGCCAGGCGTACCGTCGCCAACGCGCCTGGCTGGAGCACTTCGCCACGGTGCAAGCGTTTGCGCGGCGCCGGATCGAGGGGCAGAACGTGCTGCTCAGCCATTTTCCGTACGAGGGCGACCACGTCGGCGAGGACCGCGGATCGCAGTACCGCCTGCCCGACGAGGGGCTGTGGCTGCTGCACGGCCACGTCCACAGCGCGTGGCGGAAGCGGGGCCGACAGTTGAACGTCGGAATGGACGTCAACGACCTTCGCCCGCTTCACCTCGACGCGGTGGCTGCCGAGCTGACCGACTAGGTTCCGTTGCGCACGCGGTCAGCCCGTTCGTCAGCAAGACGCGCTAGACGCGACCGGTCAGGATCGTCACGCGCACCGGTTCGCGAAGCGGCCCGTGGGGCTCGACTGCGGAGCGGATGCGGTTTTCGAAGGCCGGCCGTTCGCCGCTGGGTGGCAACTCGTCCTCGCCCATGGCCGAGTAGACGCTGCCGATGATGTCGTCCGCGGTGAGGTCGCCGGTGTAGTCGATGGTGCGCCGGCCGACGTCGTAGCCGGCGTTCGTGAGGGCGGCGAGGTAACGGTGCTGGCTGGCGTCGTCGGTTCCGCACGCTGCGGTGAGCGGGTGACCGAACCAGTCGGACAGGACGTCGAGCAGGGCTCGCGACCAATCGCTGTCCTGGAGCCACAGCGGCGAGCCGTTGGTGACCACGGCGATGCCGCCGCCCGGGCGGAGCATCGGCTTCACGGCGGCGAACAACGTCGGGTGGTCCATCCAGTGCAGCGCCTGCCCGATGGTGACCGCGCCGAGCCCGCCGAGCAGCGAATTCAGCGCTGTGACGTCGGTGTCGCCGCCCAGGAGCCACGACGCGTTGGTGACGCCGGCGTCGAGGCCGGCGCGGCGGGCGCGCGCAAGCATGTCGGTTGAGGTGTCCATGCCCACGACCGCGCGGACCCGCGCGGCCATCGGCACGGCGAGCTGCCCCGTGCCGCACCCGAGGTCGAGGACCACGTCGTCCCCGGCCAGGGTAAACTCGGCGGCGATCGCGTCGAACGCGGCGACCGGGTAGCCGCGGCGGTAGCGGTGGTAGAACTCGGTGACTTCTCCGCTGAATCCCAGGCTCATGGCTCGATCCTGGCGACCCGCCGGCGAGAAATCACGCGCGTTCGCTCACGGCCGAGGGCTCAGAAGATCGGGAATTCCTTGCCGTACTCGGCTTCGGGACGCTTGCCGAAGATCCACCGTTCGCTCTCGGCGATCGGCCGGTCGTTGATGCTCGCCTCGCGACGGCGCATGAGACCTTCGTCGCTGAACTCCCAGAGCTCGTTGCCGTAGCTGCGGAACCACTGACCGTCCGCGTTGCGCGACTCGTACTGGAAGCGCACGCCGATGCGGTTGCCGCGGAAGCCCCAGAGCTCCTTGCGCAGCGCGTAGTCGAGCTCACGCTCCCACTTCTGTGTCAGGAACTTGACGATCTCCGCGCGGCCGACCACGTGCTTGTCGCGGTTTCGCCACACGGAGTCCTCGGTGTAGGCGAGCGAGACCTTCTCGGGGTCGCGCGTGTTCCAGGCATCCTCGGCGGCCTGGACTTTCTGGCGGGCGGTGTTCTCGTCGAAGGGCGGGAACGGGGGGCGCGGCGTCATGGGACTCCTCCGCGAGGTCACGAGAGAACGTGCGTTCTCCCTGGTGTCGGCTAGCATAGAGAACGTTGATTCTCCACACCAGAGGGACACGACGTGAACACCGTGGAAGCCACCGAACGGCTACTCGAGGCCGCCGAGGACCTGTTTTACGCCCAGGGCGTGCAATCCGTGGGCATGGACGCCGTGCGCAGCCGGTCGGGCGTGTCGCTCAAGCGCCTCTACCAGGTGTTTCCGTCCAAGGACGACCTCGTGGCCGCCTACCTCAACACGCGCGACGAACGGTGGCGCCGGTCGCTGCGGGAGTTCGTCGCCGCGCGCGGTGACGAACCGCTGGCCGTGTTCGACTGGCTGCACGAGTGGTTCAGCGAGCCCGGTTTCCGGGGCTGCGCGTTCGTGAACTCGTTCGGCGAGTTCGGCACGCTCGCGCCCGGCGTGGCCGCCGCCATCCACAACCACAAGGACGAGGTCCGCGCGTACCTGCGTCGCCTCGTCGCCGACGACGGCCTCGCCGACCAGCTGTTCTCGCTCGTCGAGGGCGCCACGGTGCTCGCCGCGATCAAGGGTGACCCCGGCGAGGCGCACACGGCGCGCGCCGCGGCGGCGACGTTGCTGGCCGCTCGACGTCCGCCGTCGCCACTGGCGAGCTAACCGACCTGGAGCTCGTCGGTCTTGTCGTTCCAGTCGAACTGGCGGAAGTCCGAGTAGATGCCGCCTGCGCGCAGGTAGGCCTTCTGGTCCGGCCGCGCGGTGAGGTAGTTGACGAGCGTCGCCCCACCCTGGATGCGGTGGAGCGCGGCGCTGCTGGCCTTGTCCCGGAAGCCCCAGTCGGCGAGCTTCTTCGTGCCCGCCTCGTTCCACTGCAGCCGCCGGCCGGTGTGGTCGACGTTCTCCCAGAGGCACACCCAGGTGTTCTTGCAGTCGCCGACGGCGCCGATGCCGCGTTCGCCCGTCGCCGCGGTGAACTCCTGCGGGGTTCGGAAGCACCGAACGTCGCCGGCCGCGAACTCCGCACAGACCGCGGCGTCTTCCCAGCTGTGAGCGAGGTTGATGGACTTGCCCTGGTACGTCGCCATGACGCCGGTCGCCGCCATCGCCGGCGCCGGGACCGCGGCGAGCAGCCCCGTCACGGCCAGCGCCAGGACGCTTCCGGTGAACTTACGCATAGCTCCCCCTCTGGTTTCCACCAACCTGTGACTTACGGTACTTTGGGTGGAACGGAGAGTGAAATTACACAAAAGGGTAATTTCGGACTGGGGCGTGCTGGTCGTCGTTGAGAGGCGGGCTGCCGCCGAACCTGCCACGGGCCGCGGGGCTCTCGCCGCAGAGTGACGATGTCCGTCCGCCGTCGGCCAGGGATCGAGCGAAAACCGGCCTGCACCAGCGCGTCGCCACTGGGTGGCAACAGCTCGAAACCCTGGTCGCCCGCACCTCGAATGGAGAAGACGACGGCGGGGAACCCAGGTACCGGCGGCGCGAGAGAACAGCCGAGAAATCGCCGCCGACCAGCCTGTCGCCACTGGAGGGCAACGCACAAAGACCCGGGTCCGGTGGCGGGGAGCCTCCGCCACCGGACCCGTCTCGCCGCACCGTCCCAAAAGCGGTGCGGGGATACCGGCCGCCCCCGGTCAGGTCGGGGGCGGCCGGAGTGTGGTCACCGCGCGTCGCACAGGTGGCGGGCGTAGGCGCTGGTCGTGAGGAAGCTCGGGAGCTTCTCGCCCAGGGCGGTTTCGGTGAAGATGGCGCGGGCGTCGTCGAGGCGGTGGCCGGCGGGCAGCTCGGCGCGGATCGACTCGAACTCGTCGGCCAGGAAGTCGCCGGCGAGCTCGCGGGTGAGCGCCGTGCCGTCGGCGAACTTCGTGCCGTTGCGGATCCACTGCCAGACCTGGCAGCGCGCGATCTCGGCCGTCGCGGCGTCTTCCATGAGGTCGTGGATCGCGGCGGCGCCGGTGCCGCGCAGCCAGGAGTCGATGTAGCGCAGGGCGACGTTGATGTTCGCCCGGACACCGGCCTCGGTCACCTCGCCGCCGGCGGACGCGACGTCGAGCAGATCGGCGGCGGTGACGTCGACGTCCTCACGCAGGCGGCCCAGCTGGTGGGGCCAGCCGCCGAGCACGTTGTCGAAAACCTCGCGGCAGACCGGAACCAGGCCGGGGTGCGCGACCCACGAGCCGTCGAAGCCGTCGCCCGCCTCGCGTTCCTTGTCCTGGCGGACCTTGCGCAGCGCGTTGTCGTTGACCTCGGGGTCCTTGCTCGGGATGAACGCCGCCATGCCGCCGATCGCGTGGGCGCCGCGGCGGTGACAGGTGCGCACGAGCAGCTCGGTGTAGGCACGCATGAACGGGACGGTCATCGTGACCTGCGCGCGGTCCGGCAGCACGAAGTCGGCGCCGTGCTCGGAGAAGTTCTTGATGACGCTGAAGATGTAGTCCCAGCGGCCCGCGTTCAGGCCGGCGGCGTGCTCGCGCAGCTCGAAGAGGATCTCGTCCATTTCGAACGCGGCGGTGATCGTCTCGATCAGGACCGTCGCGCGGACCGTGCCACGCGGGATGCCGAGCTCCTGCTGTGCGAACAGGAAAACGTCGTTCCACAGGCGCGCTTCGAGGTGGTTCTCGAGCTTCGGCAGGTAGAAGTACGGGCCGCTGCCGCGGGCGATCAGCTGGCGGGCGTTGTGGAAGAAGTACAGCCCGAAGTCGACCAGGCTCGCCGAAAGGGGGCGACCGTCGATGCGGATGTGCTTCTCGACCAGGTGCCAGCCGCGCGGGCGGGCGACGATCGTCGCGGGGTCGTCGCCGATCGTGTAGCGCTTGCCCGACTCGGTGGTGAAGTCGATGTTGCGGCGGATGGCGTCGAACAGGTTCAGCTGGCCGTCGACGATGTTGTGCCACGTCGGCGAAGTCGCGTCCTCGAAGTCCGCGAGCCAGACCTTCGCGCCGGAGTTCAGGGCGTTCACGGTCATCTTGCGGTCGGTGGGGCCGGTGATCTCCACGCGACGGTCTTCGAGACCGGGCGCCGGCGGCGCGATGCGCCAGCTGTCGTCCGCGCGGACGCGGCGCGTCTCGGGCAGGAAGTCCAGCTGCTCCTCCCCCGACTGCACGCGCTCGCGACGGCGGCGGCGCTCGTCGAGCAGCTCGCGGCGGCGTCCGGCGAAGGCGTTGTCGAGCTTGGCCACGAACTCCAGCGCGGCCGGGGTGAGGATCTCGGCGAACCGGTCACCGGCGGGGCCGGTGATTTCGATGCGGTAGTTCAGCTTGTCGGCCATCTCGTACCTCCGCGAGGGAAAGAAGGGGCGCGGGCCGGCGAACGGGGTCGCCGGCCCGCGGGAAAGGTCAGTGGAACTGGTCTTCTTCGGTCGAACCCTTGAGCGCGGTGGTCGAGCTCTCCGGGTTCAGGGCCGTGGACACCAGGTCGAAGAACCCGGTGCCGACCTCGCGCTGGTGCTTGGTGGCGGTGTAACCGCGCTCCTCGGAGGCGAACTCGCGCTCCTGCAGCTCGACGTAGGCGCTCATGCCGTTGCGGGCGTAACCGTGGGCCAGGTCGAACATCGAGTAGTTCAGGGCGTGGAAGCCGGCGAGGGTGATGAACTGGAACTTGTAGCCCATGGCGCCGAGCTCGCGCTGGAACCGCGCGATGGTGTCGTCGTCGAGGTGCTTCTTCCAGTTGAACGACGGCGAGCAGTTGTAGGCCAGCATCTGGTCCGGGTGCTCGGCCTTGATCGCCTCGGCGTACTTGCGGGCGATCTCGAGGTCCGGAGTGGACGTTTCCATCCACAGCAGGTCGGCGTACTGCGCGTAGGCCAGGCCGCGGTCGATGCAGGGCTCGATGCCGTTGTTGACCTCGTAGAAGCCCTCGGCCGTGCGACCGCCGGTCAGGTACTTCTGGTCACGCTCGTCGACGTCGCTGGTCAGCAGCGTCGCGGCCTGCGCGTCGGTGCGGGCGACGACGAGGGTCGGCACGTTGAGCACGTCCGCGGCGAGGCGGGCGGCGTTGAGGGTGCGCTCGTGCTGCTTGGTCGGGATCAGCACCTTGCCGCCGAGGTGGCCGCACTTCTTCTCGGACGCGAGCTGGTCTTCCCAGTGCACGCCCGCGGCGCCGGCGGCGATCATGCCCTTCATCAGCTCGAACGCGTTGAGCGGGCCACCGAAGCCGGCCTCGGCGTCGGCGACGATCGGCGCGAACCAGTCGATGTCGGTGTTGCCCTCGGCCCAGTTGATCTGGTCGGCGCGGCCCAGCGCGTTGTTGATGCGGCGGACGACGGCCGGCACCGAGTTGGCCGGGTAGAGGCTCTGGTCCGGGTAGGTCTGGCCGGCGAGGTTGGCGTCGGCCGCGACCTGCCAGCCGGACAGGTAGATGGCCTTGAGGCCCGCGCGGACCTGCTGCACGGCCTGGTTGCCGGTGAGCGCGCCCAGCGAATTGACGTAGTCCTCGGTGTGCAGCAGCTCCCACAGCCGCTCCGCGCCACAGCGGGCGAGCGTGTGCTCTTCGACGACCGAACCGCGAAGCTTCACCACGTCGGCGGCGGAGTAGCTCCGCTGGACGCCCGCCCAGCGGGAGTCGGTCTTCCACTGTTCGGCCAGCTCGGCCGCCGCCTGGTCGAGCTGCTTGGCCTGCTCGGTCATCGGACTCTCCCGTGTTGCGAAGTTTGCGATTGCTCGCCTTGCCTGGTTACGACCCTGACACGAGCACGAAAAGGCAGTCCATAGCTCCAATTTGCCAATTTGTGCGAAGGATGCGTAGCATCTTGCAAAGCTTGCAAATCAACGGTTCGCAAGTTGAGTGAAAATCCACGGCCTTGATCGTTCACGTAATCGTTCAGGGCCGGAAACCTTCCGGCCGAACGGAGGAGCGATGGACAAAACTTTCGCCGGGGCGCGGCTACGGCATCTGCGCGAGAGCCGCTCGATGAGCCAGGCAGACCTCGCTCGTGTGCTCGAGATCTCACCCAGCTACCTGAATCAGATCGAGCACAACTCGCGGCCGTTGACGGTGCCGGTGCTGCTGCGGATCACGCAGGCGTTCGGCGTCGACACGGAGTTCTTCGCCAACAACGACACGTCTCGCCTGGTCGCGGACGTGAAGGAGGCGCTGCTCGACGAGGTCGTGGGCGTCGAGGTGACCACGAGCGAGCTCAACGAGCTGGCTTCCAACCTGCCGTCGATCGCCCAGGCGCTGGTGAAGCTGCACCGCAGCTATCGCAACGCGGTGGAAAGCACCGTCGCGCTCACCACGGAAAACGGCCTCGGCCTGCACGGCAGTGCGGCGGCGCCGTTGCCGCACGAGGAGGTGCGGGACTTCTTCTACGAGCGGGAGAACTACGTCGCCGAGCTCGATGAGCGGGCGGAACGCATGGCTTCGGAGATTCCGTTGCGCCGCGGGACGGCGCTCACGGCGTTGAAGGATCGCCTCTGGCAGCGCTACGGCGTGGAGGTGACGAGCGAAGGACTGAACGAAGCCGCAGGTCAGCAGCACCGCTACGAGCCCGCGACGCGCGTGCTCCGCCTCGCGCCGAGCTTGCGCGTGGGGCAACAGGCGTTCCGGATGGCTTCGCAGATCGCGCTGCTCGAATACGACGACCTGATCACCGAGCTGGCCGATTCGTGGGCGTTTTCGGGGCCGGCCGCGCGGACGCTCGCGCGCGTCGGCCTGGCGAACTACTTCGCGGGCGCGCTGATCCTGCCGTATGGCCCTTTTCTGACCACGGCCGAGAAGTTCCGTTACGACATCGAGCGGCTGTGCGACCACTTCGGCGTCGGCTTCGAGACGGTGTGCCACCGGCTGTCGACGCTTCAGCGGCCGAAGCAGCGGGGCATCCCGTTCTCGTTCGTGCGCGTGGACCGGGCGGGGAACATGTCGAAACGCCAGTCGGCCGCGGGGTTTCACTTCTCGCGCGTCGGGGGCGCGTGTCCGTTGTGGAACATCTACGAGGCGTTCGCTTCGCCTGGCAAGATCCTTACTCAGATCGCCGCCTTGCCCGACGGCAAACGCTACTTCTGGATCGCGCGCACGGTCTCGCGCAACATCGGCGGCTTCGGCAGCCCGGGCAAGACGTTCACCGTCGGCCTCGGCTGCGAGCTGCGTCACGCGGGCCGGCTCGTGTACTCCACCGGTCTCGATCTGGACGAGCCCGCCGCGGCGACGCCGATCGGGATGGGCTGCAAAGTCTGTGAACGTCCGACGTGCACGCAGCGCGCGTTCCCGGCGATCGGCAAACCGCTGACGGTGGACGAGAACACGAGCACCTTCGTGCCGTATCCGGCGGTGCCGAAGAGTTCGTGAGCCGCGTGCCGAGTTCGTCCGGAACGTTCATGACCGCGCGAATCCAGCCGTTTCGACGACGTTCGGTGAGGGCGGCCGCCCGCACCGCCTCGGGCGTCGCGATGAGTGGGAAGTAGATTCAACGATCGTGCAACGGATCGATACCGTCAGTGCCCAGATGGTGGAACAGGCCGCGGAGCGGCTCTCGGGTGTGGTCACCCGGACGCCGCTCGAGCCGAACGCCCGGCTGTCGTCCCGGGTGGACGCGCGGGTGTGGCTCAAGCGGGAGGACCAGCAGACGGTCCGCTCGTACAAGATCCGCGGCGCCTACAACTTCATCGTCCAGCTCGACGAGGCCACGCGCTCCCGGGGCGTCGTGTGCGCGAGCGCCGGCAACCACGCGCAGGGCGTCGCATACGCGTGTCGCCGGCTGGGGGCGAAAGGCCGCGTGTACGTGCCGGGCACCACGCCGCGGCAGAAGCGCCAGCGCATCGCGACGTTGGGTGGCGCGCACATCGAGGTGATCGTCGTCGGCGAGACGTACGAGGACGCGTTCGCCGCCGCCAACGAAGACGCCCAGCGCACGGGCGCCACACTCGTCCCGGCGTTCGACGACCCGCGCACCGTCGCCGGTCAGGGAACGGTTGCGCTGGAGATCGTGGACCAGCTCGGCTTCGTGCCGGACGTGCTCGTGGTCCCCGTCGGCGGCGGTGGCCTGCTGGCCGGCATCGCGACGTGGGTGCGCGAGCGGCACCCGGAGATCCGCGTCGTGGGCGTCGAGCCGCGGGGCGCGATGTGCATGGCCGCGGCGCTGGCCGCCGGTGAGCCGGTGCGGATCGACGCGGTGGACTCGTTCGTGGACGGTGCCGCCGTGCGTGAGGCCGGTGGCGTGACCTACCCGCTCGTGCGCGACAGCGGCGCGGAGCTCACCTCGGTGCCGGAAGGCGCCGTGTGCACCGAGATGCTGGCGATGTACCAGGCCGACGGCGTGATCGCCGAACCGGCGGGCGCGCTGGCGTCGGCGGCGCTGGGGACGACGGTGTCGGTCGAGCCGGAGCAGACGGTGGTGTGCATCGTCTCCGGTGGCAACAACGACGTCAGCCGCTACAGCGAGATCCTCGAACGCTCGCTGATGCACGAAGGGCTGAAGCACTACTTCCTCGTCAGCTTCCCCCAAGAGCCCGGTGCGCTGCGCCGGTTCCTCGACGAGATCCTCGGCCCGGAGGACGACGTCACCCGGTTCGAGTACGTGAAGCGCAACAACCGCGAGCTCGGGCCGGCGCTGATCGGCCTCGAGATTCCGCGGCCGGCCGAGCTGCCGGGGCTGCTCGCGCGGCTGGAGGCGAGCCCGTTGCAGGTCGAGCAGGTGGAGCCGGGGAGCCCGTTGTTCCACTTCTTGCTCTGACGTTTGTGCTGGTCAGAAGCATTCGCCACTGAGCGGCAACGGATTCAGACGAGTTCGGCGCTGCCTTCGCGGTAGATCTTGGCGGAGGCGATCCGGCCGTCTCGAAGATGGTAGAAGCCGGCGATCGGGAATGTGCGCGCTTCACCGTTGTGGGTGAGGCGTTCGGTCAGCTGAGCGGCGACGCGGTCGCCGTCGACGAGCAGGTCGTCGATGGTGAGCGTCGGCAACAGCTGGGTCATGGCGGCGCGGAAGAGGTCGGTCAGCTCGGCGCGACCCCGGACGACCGTCGTGCCGGTGATCCACACTGCGTCGTTGGTGAAACCCGCCAGCAGGGCCGCGAGGTCGCGGGCGTTGAACGCGGCCACGTGACGCCGCAGGATCTCACTCACGAATCGAGGCTATCCGCGGCGTCACGTGGGTTTCGCCTTCTGGTGGCTACGGCTGCAGCTACGCCTTCGGTGCCGGGACCGGGTCGCCGGGGCAGGACTGTGTGGAGGTCTGGCCGGTGTCGAAGAACGTGACGGCCGCGGCGGCGCAGGGCAGGCTGGAGAGGGAGCCGTGCGCGTCGTCCTCGATGGTCATGAGGGAGCCGCCGATGTGCCGTTGCATGGCGAGCGCCCAGCCGATCGGGGTGACCGGCTCGAAGGCGTGGCCGACGAGTTGCAGTGGGCTCTTGCCCGCGCTGAAGTGCCATTGCGTCGCCGGCTGGGGCCAGCCGACGCACATCGGCTCGTAGAAGCCGAACGAGCCGGTGACCGGGTTGGCCTTGATGCGGTCGAGGCGGTCTTGCCACACTGCGTCGAAGTCGCGGGGGCTGGGTGACTCGTTGCAGAGCAGGGCGTTCTGCTGGAAGGAGTTGCCGCCGGTGCGTTCGGTGTCCCAGCCGAAGCCGGTTTTCGGCGACGCAGTGGTGGCAGGCTGTGCGGCCGGGGCGGCTGGGGTGGCGCCGTCGCGGATGGCGACCAGCTGGCCGGCGGCCTCGGTCCACTGGGGGCGCGGGTAGGCCAGGAGCTGGCCGACGGCGTCGCCGTTCAGTGGCGAACCGTCCGGGCCGGTACGCGAGTGCGCGGTGAGTTCGGCGCGCAGGGCGAGCAATGCCTTCTCGACCTGGGGTTCGGTGCCGCCGAAGTGGTAGACGGAGTCGTAGCGCGCGACCCACGCGGCGAACTCGCGGAACGTGTTCTCGCCCGAAGCGGCCTGGTCGTCGTCCATCGTCTTGAGGTTCAGCTCGGGCGACATCACGGAGTCGAGCAGCATCTTGTCGACGTGGCTGTCGAAGAGCGTGCGGTACTCGGCACCGAGCGCCGTGCCCCAGGAGACGCCGTAGAAGCCGATCTTCTGCTCGCCCAGCGCTTCGCGGACGCGGTCAACGTCGCGGGCGATGTTGGGCGTGGTGAACGACTTCACGAGCGCGGGGTCTTTCGCGAAGCACGCCGCGTTGGCCGCGGCCTTGTGCTCGGCGAGGAACCGCGCCTGGTCCTTTTCGGACGACGACGGGTCGGGCTGGGCGTCGTCCTCGTCGCACTGGAGGCTCGCGCTGTAGTCGACGCCGCGCGGGTCGAACCCGATGAGGTCGTGGTGGTCCAGCAGGCCGGCGGCCTTGCTCCCGGCGATGGTGAGCGGCGTTTTCATGCCGGACTGACCGGGACCGCCGGGGTTGAACACGATGGCGCCGGTGCGTTCGCCCGTCGCGCGGATGCGGCTCACGGCGATGTCGATCGTGCGGCCGGCGGGGTCGGCGTAGTCGAGCGGCACGGTCACCAGCGCGCACTCCGTGCGCTGATCGTCGGCGTCCCAGCCCTTCGCGATGGACACGCAGGGTTTCCAGTCCAGCCCTTGCGCGGAAGCGAGGGCCGGCACGAGCGGGACCATCGCGACGGCCGCGACAACCGGGACGAGTAAACGGAACTTCGGCATGCTGATGATCATCGGGCCTGCGCGCGAGGACCCGGATCAGCCGATCGGCTGATGTGTGTCACCGATCAGCCGGGATCAGTCCGTAGTGGACTGTCGAGCGTCAGGAACCTGACCTGTCGGAGAGGCCGACGAACATCGTGTGGTGCAGATCGCCGACGTGGGCGCGGGTCATGATGGCCGCCTCGTCGGGGTTGCGGGTGGCGATCGCCTGCACGATCACTTCGTGTTCCCGGTTGGACGCGCGAAGCGCCGACATCCGGTAAGGCAGGTAGAAGCGGTACAGCTCCCGCAGCACCAGCTCGTACTGCCGCACCGCCGCGGCCGGCGCGCCCGAGGCGGCCACGGTGAGGTGGAACTCGGCGTCGAGCTCGTGGAACTCGGCCCAGCCGGCAGCTTCGTCCATGCGGCGGACGAGGTCCCGCAGCTTTTCGACGTCCTCGTCGGTTCGCCGCGTGGCGACGAGCTGGACCAGCCCGGCCTCGATCACCAGCCGGTGGTCGATCAGGTCGTGGACTTCCGCGGACGACTCGCGGTAGGCGTCGACGGCGCCGACCCGACCGGCCGGCGCGTCGGGGGCCACGCTCGTGCCGCCGGTGCGCCCGCGGCGGCGCACCAGCACGCCGTCTTCGCACAACGACACCAGTGCCCGCCGCACGGTGATGTCGCCGACGCCCAGGGCGCGCGCGATCTCGCCGTTGGGCGGCAACCGCTCCCCCGGCGCCAGCAGACCCAGCTCGATCGCGAGGGCGATGCGCGCCCGCACGGTGTCGAGCGCGGACAGGCGCCGGATGCCCGTGAGGGCGGGGGAACCCAGGTCGGCGGCCATGCGAAGACCATACCCACCAAAACATCTCAAAGTGAACACTATTGTTTAAGTGAGCAAGATGGACTATTTTTCGGCGCATGCCCCGCCCCTTGCCGATCGCGCTGGCGCAGCTGCCACCGCGGCCGTACCAGGACCCCGTCTCGGCGTTCGCGGACCAGGCCGGCGCCGTGCTGGCCGAGCACCCCGGAACCCGGCTCGTGGCGTTTCCCGAACTGCACCTGTGCGGTGTCGAGGGGACCGCCGACCAACGCACCGAGCAGCTCAACGCCGCCGCGCAGCCCCTCGACGGACCGCGGACCCGCGAGTTGGCCCAGCTGGCCGGCGACCTCGGCGTCTGGCTTTCGCCGGGCAGCGTCTGCGAACGCGGTGAGCACGACGAGCTGTTCAACACCGCCCTCGTGTTCTCGCCCGCGGGCGAGCTGGCCGGCAGCTACCGCAAGGTGTTCCCGTGGCGGCCGTATGAGCCGTATGACCCGGGTGACCGTTTCGTGGTCGCCGAGCTCGAAGACGTCGGCCGGCTCGGGTTCTCGATCTGCTACGACGCCTGGTTCCCCGAGGTCACGCGCCACCTCGCGTGGCTCGGTGCCGAGCTCGTGCTCAACCCGGTGCAGACCACCACGCCCGACCGGGCGCAGGAGCTCGTGCTCGCGCGGGCCAACGCGATCACCAACCAGGTTTTCGTGGCGAGCGTGAATACGGCCGGTCCCGTCGGGGTAGGAGACAGCATCCTGGTCGATCCCGAGGGCACCGTGCTCGGCGAGCTGCCGGGTGCCGCGTCCGGGGTGCTCGCGCGCACGGTCGACCTGGACGAGGTCGCCCGCGTTCGGCGCGAAGGGACCGCTGGCGTCAACCGGATGTGGGATCAGTTCACGCCGGGTGACAAACCGCTGGAACTCCCCCTGTACGGGGGCCGCATCGAGCCGGACCGGTGGCGTCCGCGAGCAGAAGGAGCCCGATGAGCACCACGAAGGTGACAGCAGGAGCCAAGCTCGAACGACGGCTCGGGCTGCCCGGCGTCGTCCTTTTCGGACTCGCGTACATGGCGCCGCTGATCGTGCTGGGCACGTTCGGCGTGGTGGCGACGACGACCGAGGGCGCGGTGCCGTCGGCGTACATCGTGGCGCTGGTCGCGATGCTTTTCACCGCCGCGAGCTACGGCAAGATGGCCGCGACGCACCCGGTCGCCGGCTCGGCTTACACCTACGTGCGCAAGGCCATCGACTCGCGACTCGGCTTCCTGGTGGGCTGGGCCGTGCTGCTCGACTACTTCTTCCTTCCGATGGTGATCTGGCTGATCGGCGGCGCGTACCTGTCGGCGCAGTTCCCGGGGGTGCCGAGCTGGCTGTGGCTGATCGCGTTCATCGTGCTGACGTCGCTGCTCAACGTCCTCGGCATCAAGATCGCCGAGAAGGCCAACTTCGTCCTCATGGCGTTCCAGGTGCTGGTGATCGCGTTTTTTGTAGTCCTTTCACTCAAGCAGGTGGTCTCGGATGGCCACTCGGTGGCGAGTGGTGACCCGTTTTTCCACTCGGGCACCACGTTCGGCGCGATCTCGGGCGGCGCCGCGGTGGCCGCGTACTCGTTCCTGGGCTTCGACGCCGTGACGACGCTGACCGAGGAAGCCATCGAGCCGAAGCGGACGATTCCGCGCGCGATCCTGCTGACCGCGCTCATCGGCGGTGGCGTGTTCATCGTCCTTTCGTACGTCACTCAGCTGGTGCACCCGGGCTTCGCGTTCGACGACGAGTCGTCGGCGGCGTTCGAGATCGCGCGGCACATCGGCGGGTCGCTGTTCGGGGCGTTTTTCCTGGCGGGCCTGGTGGTGGCGCAGTTCGCGTCGGGCATCGCGGCGCAGGCCAGCGCGTCGCGGCTGATGTTCGCGATGGGCCGCGACGGTGTGCTGCCGCGGGTTTTCGGCCGCTTGCGGCCGAAGCTGAACACGCCGGCGTTCGCGATCTGCCTCACCGGTGTGGTGGGGCTGATCGCGCTGGCGCTGGACGTGACCACGTCGACGTCGTTCATCAACTTCGGGGCGTTCACGGCCTTCACGATGGTCAACGTGAGCGTGATCGCGACCTGGGTCCGCACGCGGCGCACGACGCCGCGCAATGTGCTGACGTGGCTGGTCGCACCGGTGATCGGCGCGCTGGTGGACCTGTGGCTGTTGGTGCACCTGGACGGGCTGGCGCTGACGTTCGGCCTGGTGTGGCTGGGGATCGGGATCGTTTACCTGGTCGTGCTCACGCGCGGGTTCCGCCGGCCGCCGCCGGAGATGTCGTTCGAGGAGTGAGGGGTTCGCCGCCGGATGACCAAGGGGTTCGTTCGGCGGCGAAAGCCGTTGCCGCCGAGTGGCGACGGTCTTGGTGAGCCCGTCGCCACTGAGTGGCAACGGCCTTGGCGGAACCCGTCGCTGTTGTGTGGCAAACGGCCTCCCACCAGCGGATTCAGCCCTCGCCGAGCGTCTTCTGCAGGGCTTTGTTCGCCTTGCGGGCCATGTCGGCGACGGCTTCTCGGCGGGCGGCGTCGGCGGCGTAGTCGTCCTTGCGGTTGCGCACCACGCGCGCGGGCGAGCCCACGGCGATGGAGTACTCCGGAATCTCGCCGCGCACCACGGCGTGGGCGCCGAGCACGCAACCGCGGCCGATGCGGGTTCCCTTGAGGACACTGACCTTCGTGCCGAGCCACGTGTCCGGCCCGATGCGCACCGGCGACTTCACGATGCCCTGGTCCTTGATCGGCACGTGGATGTCGGCGGTGACGTGGTCGAAGTCGCAGATGTAGACCCAGTCGGCGACGAGGGTGGCGGCGCCGAGCTCGATGTCGAGGTAGCAGTTGATCACGTTCTGGCGCCCGAACACGGACTTGTCGCCGATGCGAAGGGACCCCTCGTGACAGCGGATCGCGTTTCCGTCACCGATGTGGACCCAGCGGCCGATCTCGAGCCGGCCGTAACCGGGGCGGCAGTGGATCTCGACGTCTTTCCCGAGGAACACCATGCCGCGCAGGATGATGTGCGGGTTGGCGAGCCGGAATTTGAGCAGGCGGTAGTAACGCACGAGGTACCACGGCGTGTACGCGCGGTTGCGCAGCACCCAGCGCAGCGAGTCCCGCGTCAGGAACTTCGCCTGGTGCGGGTCGAGCCGGGCCCGCCGCCAAGCGCGCACGCGGGACAACGCGGGCGCACCCCACATCGACGTCATGCCGTTGACCGTAACCTGTGCGGGGACGCCCGCCACAGGCAAGGGGAGCACGGATGGGGAGCAAGCTGATCATCGACACCGACCCTGGTGTCGACGACGCTTTCGCGATCGCGCTGGCCGCGGTTTCCGGCGACGTCGAACTGTTGGGGGTGACCACGGTCTTCGGCAACGTGCCGCTGACCAGCACCACCGCCAACGCCCGGCGCCTGCTCCAACTGTGCGACCGCCCCGACGTGCCGGTCGCCGCCGGCGCGTCGCGGCCGCTGGTGCACCTGAGCAAGCGTGGTTCGGGCCACGTCCACGGCAGCGACGGGCTCTCCGGCCACGCGTCTTCCCTGCCGGAGGCGACGCGGCCGTTGGAGTCGCTGGACGCGGTGGGGCTGATGGTCTCGCTGCTGGAAGCAGCCGACGAACCGGTGACGATCGCGCCCATCGGGCCGCTCACGAACATCGCCGCGCTGCTCGCGGCCCACCCGGGCGTGAAGTCGAAGATCTCGCGCATCGTGCTGATGGGCGGCGGGGTCGCGCGGGGCAACAGCACGGCCGTGGCTGAGTTCAACATCTGGGCCGACCCGGAAGCCGCGCGCCGCGTGATCGCGGAGGACGACGTGCCGTGTGTGATGGTGCCGCTCGACCTCACGCACCGCTGCGCCGTGGACAGCGCGTGGCTGGCGAAGCTCGCCGCGTCGGGGCCGCTGGGTCGGATGCTCGAATCGCTGACGCCGGACTACCTCGCCCACTACCGGCAGGTCCTGGGCTTCGACGGCATCGTGATGCACGATGCCGTGGCTGTCGCGGAGGCGATCAGCCCCGGGATTCTGCAGACGGAGACCTACCCGGTGGACATCGACGTGACCGCGGGGCCGGCTCGAGGCATGACGCTCGTCGACCGCCGCGCGGTGCCGGTCGATCCGTCGGGGCGGCCGGTCGAGGTGGCGGTGGATACCGACCTCGATGGGCTGCGGGAGTTCGTGCTGTCGAGACTTGCCGGGGGGCGGTGATGGTGGGGTCGTCGGAGGGTTCGCGGCCGTCGCCGTTGGGTGGCGACGACGGGAAGGCTGTGTCGCCGCATAGTGGCGATGCGCAGGTCGGCGGTCCTTCGCCGGCTGGCGGCGACAACCCGGGCGGGGCCAAGTCGCCGGCTGGTGGAGACGAACAGGCCACTGAGCCGTCGCCGGTCAGAGGAGACGATTCGGCGAGCACCGAGGTGTCGCCGTTGGGTGGCGACGACGGGAACGCCGTGTCGCCGATCAGTGGCAACGACAAGGCCAGCGGCACTTCGTCGGCTGGTGGCGAAAACCCGGTCGGCGCTGAGCAGCCGGGCGATGGCGAAAGTCAGGTCACCGAGGTTTCGACTCCCGATGGCAACGCCGAGGCTTCGCCGCTGGACGGCGACGGGTCAACGGCGTCGCCGCAGGATGGCGAAGGCGAGCCCGCGGAAATGTCGCCCCGCGATGGTCACGCTGAGGCTTCGCCGCTGGACGGCGACGAGACGACCGCCTCGCCGCTGGATGGCGAAGGCGAGCCCGCGGGGATGTCGCTGTTCGATGGTGACGAGAGCGCTGGCGCGTCGCCGGTCGAAGGGGAAAAGGCGGGCTCAGGGTCGTCGCCGGTCAGTGGCGATGGCCAGGTCGGGCGGGGGTTTTCGGGGCCGGTTGAGCCGCTGCCGCCGTTTTCGGCGGCGATGACGGAGCACGAGTCGCTGGGTGGCGACGGGGGCGAGCCGCAGGTCGGGAAGCGGAAGTCGCGGCGGGGGCGGGCGCTGGTGGTGGTCGCGGCCGTGGTTGTGGCGGTCGCGGCGTTGGTGGTGGCCGTGCAGTTCGCGCCGGGGTCGGAGCGGGCGGCGACGACCGCGGCCGAGTCGTCGGTGCCGGGGACGTCGAGTGCATCGGCGTCCAATGCGCCGGCGTCGAGTGTGGCGGTGCCGACGACGCAGCCGAACGTGCCGCAGCCCAGTGAGTTCGACGCGTGGGCGTCGAAGACGAGCCAGTGGTTGGACATCCCGCTGCGGGCGATGACGGGGTACGCGCAGGCGACCGTGACGCTCACCAAGGAACAACCCGCGTGCCACCTGTCGTGGGTGACGCTCGCGGCCATCGGCAAGGTCGCGAGCGACCACGGGCGCGCGCAGGGCGACCACGTCGGCACCGACGGCGCGCTGACCAAGCCGCTGGGCACCGTCGAGGTCCGCGACTTCTACGGACGCACGGTGTCGACGGCCAACGCGTCCGGGCCGATGCAGCTGGCGCCGGCGGTGTGGTCGAAGTGGCAGCGCAGCGCGTCGGGCGGGAAGCCGGATCCGCAGAACATCGACGACGCCGCCCTCACCGCGGGGCGCGCGCTCTGTGCCGGTGGCCGCGATTTGGCGACGGACTGGTGGAACGCGGTTTCGTCGCTGCAGGGCGCGCCCGTTTCGTTGCACCGGATTCTGGCGACAGTGAATGTGTACGGGACCGTCGGGCAGAGCGGCCAGGCGCCGAACCCCGCGGTGCTGAGCGCGGTCGACTTCGCGATCGACCAGATCGGCCTCCCCTACGTGTGGGGCGGCAACGGCAGCGGCGACCCCGATCCGGGGTTCGACTGCTCCGGCCTCACGACGGCCGCGTATGGCAGCGCGGGCGTGAAGCTCATGCGCACGGCGGACACGCAGTTCCACAGCGTCCCCCACGTGAGTGAACCTCAGCTGGGTGACCTGATCTTCTACGGCGAGCCGACGACGAAGATCCACCACGTGGGTCTCTACATCGGCAACCAGCAGATGATCGACGCGCCGCAGACGGGCCAGGCGGTGCAGGTGCACCCGTACCGCAAGCCCGGCGACGACTACGCCGGCGCGGGGCGGCCGACGGCATGACGGTCACGGCGCGTCGGACCCCGCGAGCCAACCCCAGGTCAACGCGGACGCGATGGTGATGCCGCCGGCGATGGTGCCCGGCCCGAAAACGGCTGCGGCGGCGTTGCCGGCCGCGTACAGACCGGGGATGGGCTGACCGGCCCAGTCGAGCACGCGGGCGCGATGGTCGGTCCGGGCGCCGCCCTTGGTGCCGACGGCGCTCGCGTGCACGGGGAGCGCGAAGAACGGCGGCTCGCTGATCGTCCCGAGGTTGGGATGGGCCGCGGTGGCGTCGCCGAAAGCTCGTTCGTAGGCCGTGTTGCCGCGGCGGAAGTCGTCGTCGCGGCCGGCGTCGGCGGTGGCGTTGAAGCGGTCGACGGTGTGCTGCAGCGCGGTGGCGTCGATGCCGACCAGGGCGGCGAGCTTGTCGAGGCTGTCGGCGCTGGGGAGCCAATCAGGCAACGGTTCGTTCGGTGGCACGCCGCCGACGGGGTAGCGCGCGCGGAACTGCGCGTCGCCGATCGCCCAGGCGGGGAGGTTGCGGGGGCGGTGGGTGTTGGCGTCGAGCTCGGCGAAGGCGACGGCACAGTTGTGGCTGGCTTCGTTGACGAACCGGCGGCCGGCGGCGTTCACCCAGATCACGTGTGGCAGGTAGCGCTCGGCCATCACGAGCTGGGCCTGCGGGGTCCCGGCGTCGTCGGGCCAGCGCCGGCCGGGTGCTCGGAACGCGGGCCAGGACCAGTATTCGCCGGTGCGGGACAACTGCGCGCCGGCGTCGGCGGCCAGGCGCAGGCCGTCGCCGTGCTGGACGGGCGGGGTGACGGGGTGGCTGAGCGGGCCGGCGAGCAGCTGTGACCGCAGGTCGGGGTCGTGCTCGAACCCGCCGGTCGCGAGCACGACGCGGCGCGCGGTCAAGCGCCAGGGGTTGCCGTCCCGGTCGGCTTCGACGCCGGTGATCCGTCCGTCGGCGCGGATGAGCCGGCGCACGCGGCAGCCGCGGACCAGCTCAACGCCGGCGTCCCGGCAGCCACGCAGGAGCCCGACGACGAGGCCCGCGCCGAGGGCGACCTCACCGGCGTCGAGCCGCCGCCGCGTCAGGTCGAACGGTGGCGCGCTGCCGGCGAACATGCGGTGCTCGAAGAACTCGTCGTTGGTGAGCACGGGCGCGCCGTAGGGCGGGGGCCAGAGGAGCTCGTCAGGTGAGCCGAGACCGTCGGTGGTCAGCGGCTGAGCTTCGAGGTGCCGGGCCGGTTTGCCGCCGGGGAGTTCGGCGAAGGTGTCGGGGTAGCCGCGTACCACGGTGAAGCGGATCGGGCTGTTTTCCTCGACGAAGCGGACCGCTGCCGGCACTGACCGCACGAAGGTCTCGACCAGCTCCGGGTCCCGGCCGGGCGCGGCGGCGCGGCAGTAGGCCAACGCCTCGCCCTCGCTGTCGGCGAAGCCGGCTTCGTCCTGCAGGTGGTTGTTCGGCGCCCAGACCTGGCCGCCGGACACGGCCGTCGACCCGCCCCAGCGTGGCGACGCCTCGAGCACCACCACGCTTTCTCCACGGGCGGCGGCAGCCAGCGCGGCCGCCAGCCCCGCGGCGCCGGAGCCGATCACCACCACGTCCGTCGTGTCTGTCATGGATCGCACCTCCCAGGTTTGCGTACTAGTACACAAACCTCGGAGGTGGATGTCAAGCGCGCGGGAGGAGGCCGTCCAGCAGGGCGTCGAGGCCGGCGGCGTAGTTGTCCCAGGCGTGCGGCCAGTCGCCGCTCAGGGACGAGATCAACGGAAGCTCGGCGGGATCGGCGTCGAGGATCATGGTGCGTTGCACCTGTGGAGCGTCCTGGTCGTGCTCGGCCGCGCGTGTGGTCGTTGCGTGGCGAATGGTCAGCACGCCCACCGTGTACTGCCAGACGATCCGGTACGCCGCGGCGGCCTGCCGGGGAGCGAGACCCGAAGCGACGAACCCGGTCAGGATCTCCTCCACCAGCCACAGCACGGACGGGCCGGCCAGGTCGCCCTGCGCCAGCACGCCGACCACCCACGGGTGCTCCGCCAGGGCGTCGTGCAGTTGTCGCCACAAAACGACCAGACGCCGGCGCGGGTCTTCCGGCAGCGTCGGCCGTGGCAGTGTGGCGGCGGTGTGGTCGAGCAGGAGCAGCAGGAGTTCGTCCTTGTCGCGGACGTGGCGGTAGAGGGCCATCGGCGAACAGCCGAGTTCGCGGGCGACCCGGCGCATGGTCAGCGCGTCGACGCCCTCGGTCGTGACGATCCGGCCGGCCGCCTCGACGATGTCGTCACGCGACCAACGCGCGGGACGGCCCGGCCGGCCTGGTGCTGCTTCAGCCATGTGCGCAGTCTCGCACCGTTCGATCACACCGACGCTCATCGCGCGCGACCTGTGGTCACGCAGCATCGTGATCGACAGTCCAATCGGGGTACTCACCGCCGCCCGCACGTCGGGGCGCGACGTCCGGTGCGTCCGGCTGGGTCCGCTCGACGCCAGTGAGCCACCGCTCCCCCAGCCGCGCCATTTCGTCGATCAACGGCGCGGCTTCGCCATCCACCAACGCTTGGGCGCTTGTCGAATGCCGCCGCGAAAGCCGTCGATGTTTCGCCCGCTACGAAGGCCTCGGCGCACAGCTCGTCGACCGCCCGCAGCACGTCGTCCTTAGGCGGCCACACCGCGGCCGGGGCAGCCGGTGCTGGGCGAGCGCGCGGCGTCGGTGGTCGTGGTGGGACCGGTCGTGGCCGACGGGTTGCCGTTCAGTGGCGAAACCCGTGTCGTCGGGAGGTGGTGCATCAACTTCACGCACCTGTGGGGAGCGGGTGCTGCACCTCGAAACCGTGGACGACGACGGGGCTGGGTCCATCGTGGACACTCAGTTGGGCATGACAGTCCCCCTCGCGTCGGGAACCATCGACGGTCAACTTGAGGAGCGGAAATGGCGCGCCCGAGGCGGTGGTCGGCTGCTAGCGTCGGATTCCTTCGTTCCCTACTCCCGGATGGAAATCGGCCCATGCGCGCCAGGCTTCGTGCCGGCCTGAAGACGGCACTCAAGAACCGCGACCGCGTCGCCACCACTGCGCTGCGCTCGGCGTTGGCGGCGATCGACAACGCCGAGGCCGTGCCGGTCGATCAGCTGTCGACGGCGACCGGGACGGAACACGTCGCGGGTGCGGCGCTGGGCGTCGGTGCCGCGGAGGCCGAGCGCCGTGAGCTGACGGAAGCCGATGTGCGGGCGATCGTCGAGGCCGAGGTGCTGGAGCGCACGACCGCTGCGGACGAGTACGAGAAGCTCGGCCGGGCCGAGGCGGCGGAGCGGTTGCGGGTCGAGGCGGACGTGCTGAGGCAGTATCTGGAGTCGGCCTCCTGAGGTCGGGTCCGGGGTCTGCGGCGGGCCGGAAATCGGCGCTGACCTCGGTGTCGCCGATTTCCGGCAACGCCACGCCGGGGCTCGCGGACCCGTCGCCGATTCTTGGCGACACCTCGGCGGTGTTTGCGGACCCGTCGCCGATTTCCGGCAACGGTCGAGGCAAGGCTTGCGGGCATGCCACCGACTTCCGGCAACGGTCGCGGCGGGGCTTGCGGGCGTGTCGCCGATTTCTGGCAACGGTCGGGGCGAGGCTTCCCGGCCCGTTGCCGATTTCTGGCAACGGTCGCGGAGGATTCCCGGCCCGTGTCGATTTCTGGCAACGGTCGCGGCGAGGCGGCGGCCGTGCGTTGGCGGCGGCGGATTTGCTTTCGCCGCTGAGGGGCGATCGTGAGGTCCGCGGCCGGTTTCGGCCGTGGTGGTGCCGGGTGGAGAGAGGCGTCGGATGTCGGTGCGGCCGGTACCGTGGTGAGGTGAGCGGCAACGAGCTGGGAGAGTTCCTGCGCGCGCAGCGGGCCCGGCTGGCGCCCGAGGACGCGGGTGTGACGAGTCATCGCCCGAGGAGGGTGAGCGGGCTGCGGCGGGAGGAGGTCGCGGTGCTGGCGGGCGTCAGCGCGGACTACTACGCGCGGCTCGAGCAGGGGCGTGAGCGCAACCCGTCCGGGTCGGTGCTGGACGCGATCGGGCGGGCGCTGCGCCTGGATGCCGATGGTCTCTGGCACGCCTATCGGCTCGCCGGCCTCGTGCCGCGGGTGCAGGAGTGCCGGCGTGACGACGTCTCCCCCGAGCTCCTGCGGCTGATGGGCACCTTCCCCAACGCGGCCGCGTACGTGACCAACCGGCGCCTCGACCTGCTGGCGACCAACGCCCTCGCCGACGCGCTCCTGTCCCCGCTCGGCAAGCCGGCGAACATGGTGCGCACGCTGTTCCACGACCCGGTGGCGCGCGAGCTGTTCGTGGAGTGGGACGACATCGCGGCGAGTGCCGTCGACGCGTTGCGGCTGGCGAGCGGCTACGACCGCGAGCAGGTCGACGAGCTCGTGGACGAGTTGCTGGCCACGAGCGAGGAATTCGCCGTTCTGTGGCGAAACCACGGGGTGAAGGGGCTCGCCGGGACGCGCAAGACGTTCCAGCACCCGGCCGTCGGGCGGATCGTGCTGGACTACCAGACGTTCGACGTGCGCGACGCGTCCGGCCAGTACCTGCTGGTGGGCATCGCGGAGCCGAACAGCGCGAGTGCCGACGCGCTGGCGCTGCTGGGGTCGTTGCACGCGGCGGCCGACCAGCCACGGTGAAGCCGGCCAGGGTGTGCCACTCCTAGGCAGCGGCGTCCTTCCGGGCGCGGCTCGCCGCGGGCAGCCTCGAGGTCACGACGGTCCCCACGACCGCGCAGACCTCACGAGGAGCACGCATGAACGGCAAGATCGCGCTGATCACGGGCGCGAGCAGCGGCATCGGGGAGGCCACCGCACTGCGCCTGGCCGCCGACGGTCACCACGTCGTCCTGGGCGCCCGCCGCACCGACCGGCTCGCGGCGCTCACGGAAAAGATCCGCGCGAACGGTGGTTCTGCCGACTTCCGGCAACTGGACGTGACCAGCCTGGAGAGCGTGCGCGCGTTCGTGACGGCCGCGCACGAGAGCCACGGCCGGGTGGACGTGCTCGTGAACAACGCCGGCGTGATGACACTGTCCACCCTGGACAAGCTCCGCGTCGACGACTGGAACCGGATGATCGACGTGAACCTGCGAGGCACGCTGCACGGGATCGCCGCGGTGTTGCCGCTGATGGGCGAAACCGGGGGGCACATCGTGAACGTCGCGTCGACCGCCGGCTTGCGCGTGGATCCGACGGCGGCCGTGTACTGCGCCACGAAGTTCGGGGTGCGGGCGCTCTCCGAGGGGCTGCGCCAGGAGAACACGAACATCCGCGTGACGATCGTCAGCCCCGGCTTCACGCAGTCGGAGCTCGCCGATCAGGGCGGTGATCCGGAGACGCAGGCGGCGGCGCGGGCGGCGAGCGAGCAGCTGGGGATTCCGGCTTCGGCCGTCGCGGACGCCATCGCCTATGCCGTGAGCCAGCCGGCGGCGGTGGACGTGAGCGAGATCGTGGTGCGGCCGACGGCCCAGACCTGAGCCGCTGCGAACCTCGGCTCGGCGTGACGGGTCCCGTCGCGTCGATCCGGTGTGACGGGACCCGTTGCGTCGGTGTTCGGCGCGAGGGGACCCGTCGTGGCCGTTTTCGGCACGACCGGTCCCATCGCGACCGGTCCCATCGCGACACCTGACCCGGCACGACACCCGACTCAGGGCGATCGGAACCGTTGTCCCAGAGGAAATCCGGCACTCAGGCCAGCGACGAGGCCAGCTCCTCCAGCAGGTCCATCTGCTCCTGCATGCCACCCTCCATACCGGACTCGATGATGGCGTCGCGGACTTCGCGGGTGCCCGTCTCCATCAGGATCGACAGGCTGGTGCGGTCGCCCGAACCGGCGAAGGTCGTGGTGGTGATGGCGGCGTCGTCGTCGGACGCGCCGGGGGTTTCGTAGACCTCGCTGCTGACGATGCGTTCGTTGGCGACGATCTCGCGGTATTCGCCGTGGAAGGCGACCTCGAAGCCGCCGTTGGCGTCGAGGACGTAGCGCCAGCGGCCGCCGACGCGCAGGTCGATCTCGACGGACCGCATGGTGCCGCGGCGGCCCGCCCAGAAGCGTTTGACCAGGTCGGGCGTGGTCCACGCACGGTAGACGAGGTGCCGCGGGGCGGCGAACTCGCGGGTGATCAGGATCTGGTCATCGGCCGGCAGGGTCACCTTCGCCGTGCCCGTGGTCGTGTCGGTCATGGTCGCTCTCCTTGCCCGTGGATGGGTCTTCGGTGCCTTCGAGGTCCTCCAGCACGGAGTCCAGCAGCTCGAACCGCTCCTCCCAGGAGCGCTCGAACTGCCGCACCCAGTCGTGGATCGGTTTCAGGGCGCCGCCGTTGAGCCGGTACAGGCGCCGGCGTCCGTCGTCCCGGACGTCGACCGCGCCCACTTCGCGCAGCACGCGCAGGTGCTTGGACACCTGCGGCTGCCCCATGCCGAGCAGCCGGACGAGGTCGTTGACCGGGAACTCGCCGCCGGCGAGCACGTCGAGGATCTCGCGTCGCCGGGGTTCGGCCACGGCGTTGAACACGTCCGTTGTCGTCGCTGCTCGTGCCACGCGACCTATCGTATTCCCATATGGGTATGTGTCAAGAGGACGCGGGACGGGCGCGGACGTGGAACCGCTCCCCCTGTGGCCCGAAAAGGGCGAGGACCTCGCACGGCACGTCGCCGGGGTTGCCGAACCAGTGCGGAACGTGCGTGTCGAACTCCACGACTTCACCCGGTTTGAGGATCACGTCGTGTTCGCCGAGGACGAGCCGCAACTGTCCGGAGAGGACATAGGCCCATTCGTAGCCCTCGTGGACGCGCGGATCGGGGTCTGTTTCCGGCCAGTGAGGCGGGAAGATCTGCTTGTACGCGCGCAGCCCGCCGGGCCGGCGCGTGAGCGGCAGGAATGTGACGCCGTGGCGCACGAAGGAGTTCGTGCGCAGCCGGGGGTCGCTGGTCGGCGCGGTGCCGACGAGCTCGTCGAGCGGCACCTGGTGCGCCCGAGCAAGGGTGAGCAGCAGTTCGAGCGTCGGCTTGCGTTGGCCGGATTCGAGGCGAGAGAGCGTGCTCACCGAGATGCCCGTGGTCTCCGACAGCTGCGCGAGCGTGGCGTTGTTCTCCTGACGCAGCGCCCGCAGTCGTGGGCCGACCGATTCGAGGACGCCGTCGACGTCCGGAAGTTCACCGTCCATGTCTCCATTTGCTACTTCGGCAAACGTATTTGTCAAGTCGGCGAGTTCTGCGGATAGTCCGAGGGGAGGGACGAACACACAGGAGGACCAGGTGAACGAGAATTACGACGTCGTGGTGGTCGGCGGCGGTGCCGCCGGCCTCAGCGGCGCGGTGGTGCTGGCGCGCTCGCGGCGTTCCGTGCTGGTGGTGGACGCCGGCGAGCCCCGCAACGCGCCCGCCGGCCACGTGCACAACTACCTCGCCCGCGAGAGCACGCCGCCTGCCGAGCTGCTGGCGATCGGGCGGGAAGAACTGATCGGCTACGGGGGCGAGATCGTGGCCGGCGCGGCGACCTCGGCGGCCGCGGTCGACGGCGGCTTCGTCGTCGGGCTGGCCGACGGGCGGACCACGAAGGCGCGTCGCCTCCTGGTGGCGACGGGGCTCGTGGACGAGCTGCCCGACGTCGCCGGCGTCGCCGAGCGGTGGGGCCGCGACGTGCTGCACTGCCCGTTCTGCCACGGGTGGGAAGCGCGTGACCAGGCGATCGGCGTGCTGGCGACGAACCCGATGGCCGTGCACCAGGCGCTGATGTGGCGGCAGCTGTCGAACGACGTGGTCGTTTTCCGGCACACGGTGACGTTCGACGGGGAGCAGCTCGCACAGTTGTCGGCACGCGGGATCCGGGTGGTCGACGGCGAGGTGGCGGCGTTGCGAGTGGAGGACGACGCGCTGACCGGGGTCGTGCTGCGCTCGGGAGACGTGGTGGCGCGCGAGGCCGTGGTGGTCGCGCCGCGGTTCACGGCGCGGGCCGATCTGCTCGTGTCGCTGGGGTTGGAGCCGGTGGCGCTGGAGGTGGACGGGCACGTGATCGGCAGCTCGGTACCCGCCGACGCGAACGGGGCCACCGCGGTGCCCGGCGTGTGGGTGGCGGGGAATGTGACGGACATGAAGTCGCAGGTGATCGTGTCGGCGGCGGCCGGGCTCATGGCCGGCGCGGCGATCAACGGCGACCTGGTGGCCGACGACGTACGACGGGCGCGGGAACCCTTCGCGCACGAACTGGAACGACAGGTCGCCGAGCTGGTCGGCGGCCCGACGAAGCACGGGGTGTGACGATGGCCGAGCAGCACGAAGAAGTTCCCTTCGACCAGGATTCCTGGGACGAGCGGTACCGGTCGAAGCCCGCGATCTGGAGCGGGCGGCCCAATGAGCAGCTCGTGACGGAAGCGGCCGACCTGCGTCCGGGCAGCGCGCTCGACGCGGGGTCCGGCGAAGGCGGCGACGCGGTGTGGCTCGCGCAGAACGGCTGGCGCGTGACGGCCGCCGACTTCGCCGCCACCGCCCTCGACCGCGGTGCGGCGCAGGCGGCCGAGCTCGGGCTGGGCGACCGGATCCGGTGGCTTACGACGGACCTCACGACGTGGGTGCCGGACGAGAAGTACGACCTGGTCACGTCACATTTCCTGCACCTGCCGACGGCTCAGCGGGTGCCGATCTTCGCGCGGCTCGCGGACGCGGTGGCGCCGGGCGGGACGTTGCTGATCGTCGGCCACCACCCGACCGACGTGGCGGGCGCCGCGCATCGGCCGAACGTGCCGGACATGTTCTTCCTGGCGGAGGACGTGGCGGGGACGCTGGACTCGTCGTGGGAGTCCGTGGTGACCGAGGCGCGCGACCGGACGACGGTGATGGAGGGGCACGAGGTGGCTATTCGCGACACGGTGCTGGTGGCGCGTAAGCGGTGAATTTCCTGGCCGGGCGCCTGTTGCCGTTGAGTGGCGACGGGGGTCCGGCCGGGTCTTGCGCCGGCGTGGGTCAGGGGCGGTCAGGTTTTTGTGCGGGTTTCGTGGTGGGTGGTGTCGTCTGCGGAGGCTCGGCACGTGTTCGAGCGGGTTCGCCGTTGAGTGGCGATGGGAGTCCGGCCGGGTCTTGCGCCGAAGTGCGGGTAGGCCAGGGGGCGGCAGGTTCTTGTGTGGGTTTCGCGGTGGACGATGTCGTCCGCGGCCGCTCGGCACGGGCAGGTGTTCGAGGGAATTCGCCGTTGAGTGGCGATGCGAGTCCGGCCGGGTCTTGAGCCGAAGTGCGGGTGGGTCCGGGGCGGCAGGTTTTGTGCGGGTTTTCGTGGTTGACGGTGTCGCCTGCGGTCGGCACGGCACGTGTTCGAGCGGGTTCGCCGTTGAACGGCGATGGGTGTCCGGCCGGGTCTTGCGCGGGTGTCACGGGTGACAGGTTCTTGTGTGGGTTTCGCGGTGGACGGTGTCGTCCGCGGCCGCTCGGCGCGGCAGGTTTACGAGGGGATTCGCCGTTGAGTGGCGAGCAGGTCTTCGCGTGGGTCAGGCGCGGTTCCGGTAGGCGCGGATCTTCTCGACCCGGTTGGTGAGGCCGCGTCGCCGGTTGACGGCGAGTTGCAGGTCCAGCGGGGCGACGGGGATGTCGTGGCCGTGCCAGTGGACGTGGTCCAGGCGGGCGGCGGCGGTGGGGCCCTGTTCGTGTGGTTCGGGGTCGTCGACGTCGGCGTGGACGCTCGCGATCCATTCGAGCAGGCAGCCGGCGAAGGCGCGGCCGCCGGTGTCGGCGATCCAGCCGGTCATGGTGGTGACGGGTTCGACCAGAAGATCGGCGAGGAGGTTTCCGGCGAGGTGGGCGTCGTCGACGCAGAGGTCGAGGTCGCCGGGGTCGACGTCGATGCCGCGGAGGGCCAGGGCGCCGGAGCCGTAGAGGAACCAACGCAGGCAGGTGCCTTCGACGCGGTTCAGGAAGACCTCCAGGGCGTGGGGCCAGGGCACGGGGCGTTGTCTGGCGCTCTGAAGGAGCATTTCCTCGAGGTGGCGAGCGAAGTTGGTGTGGGTGCGTAGGACGTCGCCCGTGGCGGACAACCTGCGGGTGAAGGTGTCGGCGGTGGGGGTGAAGCCCATGTGCTGCAGGCGTTGGCGGTAGAGCGGGACGTCGGTGCGTACTTCGTAGGTCGCCCAGCCGTCGCGGATTTCCACCGAGGTGGTGAGAGCTGCCGTGGGATGGAGGGTTTGTCGGGCTGGGTTGTCGTGGTGCATCAGGCGGGTGGGGCGAACGGCGGCCGGGGGTCGTGGGTGGTGGCGGTGGACATGGCGTGCCTTTCCGAATCAGCGTCGGCGTGCTGATCGGATCATGCCCGGAACTGCTGTGAGGCGGGTGAAAACGCCGTGGGTCGGCGACGAGCGGGCTAGCCTTTGCCGCATGGCGACCTGGGAAGACGTGGATCGGCTGGGCGCGCGGCTGCCGGGGACGGAGCTGGTGGTGAAGCGCGAGACGCGGTCGTGGGGCGTGAAGGGCAAGGCGTACGCGTGGGAGCGTCCGCTGCGGAAGGTGGACCTCGAGGCGCTGGGCGACGCGGCGCCGGAAGGGGACGTGCTCGCGGTGCGCGTGCCGGATGTCGGGGCGAAGGACGCGTTGCTGGCGGATGACCCGGGCATCTTCTTCACGACGCCGCATTTCGACGGTTATCCGGCGATTCTGGTGCGGCTGGGGGAAGTCGACTTGGCGACGTTGGAGGAGGCGTTGGTCGAGGGGTGGCTGTGCCGGGTGCCGAAGCGGGTGGGGCGGGAGTTTCTCGAGCAACGGTGAGGAACGGCCGGAGGTCTTTCGAGAGCGTGGTGCCGCCGGGAGTTCCGGGCGGCGCATGATCTCCGGAAAAGCGGCTAAACTGCGGCCGCTCGCCCGCGAGTGCGGAGCGATGGGGCCGAGGGAGACGCGGATGCGCAAGCTCGTCGTGGTGGTGGCGGTAGTCGCCGGGTTGGTCGCTTCGACGGGGGTTGCGTCGGCGAGTGTCGGTTCAGCGGTGACGGTGGGGGGTGCGGTCGCGAGCCCGAAGTCGTATTCGGCGGCGGAGCTGGCGGGCGCGGATCTCGATCAGCTGGTGACGGCGTCGGCGCCGCAGCTGCCGCCGGGTAAGAACACGGCGTTGCGGGTGACGGTTTCGGTGAGTGGGGCGCACCGGTCGGTGACGTTCGCGCTCGCGGAGCTGGATCCGGCGTTCGGCAACCACCCGGCGGTGTTCCGGACGGCGGGGCGTGGGGTGGACCTGACGGTGCCGGGTGATCGAAACGCTTCGCGCACGGTGACCGGGGTGCGGTCGGTGCGCGTGGCGGTGTCCGACGCGGGCCCGGCGACGCACGCGGTGCGGGTGACCGTGGGCCGCCGGACGGTGACGCTGCCGCCGGCCCTGCTGGCGCACCTGCCGCGCCGGACGGTGACGGCGACGTTCGCGGCTGGGGATACGCCGCAGACGCACACGGAGTCCGGGCCGTCGCTGGCGTTGGTGCTGCTGGTGGCGGGCGTGTTGCCGACGCCGGACAAGACCGTGGTGGCGGTGGGGTCGGACGGATACGGGGCTGCGGTGACGTTGGCGGAGGAGTCCGCGGGTGGGCGGCCGTTGGTGCTGTCGACGGTGGAGGACGGGGTGGCGTTGGAGTTGCCGCGGTTGGTGCCGTTGGGGGATGTGAAGGGTGGGCGGTATGTGTCTGGGGTTACGGCGTTGGCGGTTGGTTGAGTGAGCTTGTGGTGGTGAGGCTGGGTGTTGGGGTTGGGTGGCTGGGGCTGTTGGGTCTTTGAGTTGCCCGGGGGTGGTGGTTCGGGGATGTGGGGCTGGGCGGGGTGTGGTGGGGGTCGCCGGTGAGGGGCGGCGGCGGCAGGGGCGTCGCGTGGGGAGCTGGCGGGGGTTGCCGCGGAGTGGCGAAACCAGAGGGCGGTCTGTGGCCGGCAATTTTGAACGTTGCGGCCGCGGCCGGACTACGCATTGCGGTAGTTGATGCGGGTCGCCGCTGAGTGCCAAAGGCCAGCCTGCGGCGGCCTGACAATCCCGAACACTGCGGCCGCGCCAGGACCACGCGATGCGGTGGTTGCGGCGGGTCGGCGCGGTGTGACGAATCAGAGGCCAGCCTGCGCCTGCCGACAATCCCGAACGCTGCGGCCGCGCCAGAACCACGAAATGCGGTGGTTGCAGCGGGTCGCCGCTGAGCGGCCAATCGAAGGCCACCCTGCGGCCCACAACCCCGAACACTGCCGCCGCGCCAGAACCACGCAACGCGGTCGTTGCAGCGGGTCGCCGCTGAGCGGCCAATCAAAAGCCAGCCTGCGTCGGCCCACAATCCAACACTGCAGCCGCGCCAGAACCACGCAATCCGGTCGTTGCAGCGGGTCGCCGCTGAGCGGCCAATCAAACTGCGGCCGGGCCAGGACACGAAATGCGGTGGTTGCAGCGGGTCGCTGCTGAGCGGCCAATCGAAGGCCACCCTGCGGCCCACAACCCCGAACACTGCGGCCGCACCAGGACCACGCAACGCGGTCGTTGCGGCGGGTCGCCGCTGAGCGGCCAATCGAAGGCCACCCTGCGGCCCACAACCCCGAACACTGCGGCCGCACCAGGACGACGCGATGTGGTGTTGCGGTGGGTCGCCGCTGAGCGGCAACGGCTGGACCTCGACGTCGACGTTGGGCTGGATTCGTTGCCGAGCGTCGAAGCGTGCTTGAGCCGAGACGGCCGTCTGCGGACTGCCGAGCATCGCAATTAGCGGCTCGCCGACAACGGGAGCGGCGATGCCCGCCGCATGCTTTCGAGCAGGCGTGAGGGCTGTGGTGCTTCCGGCAGCCAGGCTCGCGTTGGTGCTGCGAATCCGAAAGGGACGTGCGGGTCCGCCGCGGCCGTTGCTTCTGGGTGCGCGAGTGCGTCAGCGGTGGTGGGTTGAGGTGACGGTGTAGAGGTGCGGGTCGTAGGTGGCGAGGGCGGCAGCTGCGGCCAGGTGGGGGCGGCAGGCCGGGTCGGCGAGCATGGCCTCGAAGTGGGCGACGTCGGTCCATTGGGCGTAGTTGAGGACGCGGGTGCCGTCGGTGCTGGTGTGGATGTTGGCGGAGATGAAGCCCTCGCGGTGGCGGATGTGGTGTTCCGTGGCGGATACCAGGACGTCGACGAGTTCTTGCTGGTGGGCTGGGTCGACGGTGAAGACGTTGATCAGGGTGATGAGGTCGGCGGTCGGGTCGATCTGGGTCATGACGAGCCTCCTTTGACAGGTTCCTGACATGCTCAGTATGTGTAAGGTTCCTGTCATGAGTCAAGGTGGGACGGCCGGGCGGCCTGGGTACCTGGTGAAGCGGGTGCAGGTGGAGTTGCGGCAAGTGTGCGACGAGGGGTTGCGGCCGATGGGGTTGTCGATGTCGCAGTACGCCGTGTTGCGGGCGTTGGCGGATCGGCCCGGGGCGTCGGCCGCGGAGGTGGCTCGGAGGTGTTTCGTGACGAGGCAGTCGTTGCGGGATGTGTTGGGCGGGTTGACCAAGGCGAAGCTGGTGGAGGTCGCCGAGGAGGCGACGGTGGGGCGGGCGCGGCCGGTGACCCTCACCCGCGCAGGGAAGGCGCACCTGCAGGCGGCGGAGAAGGTTGTGGGCGAAGCGGAAGAGCGGATGCTCGACGGGCTGGATGACGGGGAGCGGCAGAACCTTGCTGCGCTGCTGCAGAGGTGTGCGTCGAACCTCGAGTGACAGCGGAGCGACGAGACTCGCCACGGTGGCGCAGAGTTCCGCGACAAGCCCGAGCGCCCCGGAGCCGCCGACATTCGCGGCGCCGGCACACAGGTGCACGGCAAACCTGAGTGCCCCGGAGCGGCCGAGTGATCCGGAGCAGCAGAACCTCGCCACCTGGTGCCGCGGCGCGGGGCGAACCCCGAACGGGACCAGGTCACGACGTTGGATCAGGCGACCTGATCAGAGTTCTGACACGGGAGGTCGCGGCTTCGCCCCCCCCGACGGGGCCGACGAAGCGGTGCTGCGCCCGTCGCCGGTGTCGCCGCCGACGAGGCGCAGAAGATCGCCGAGCCACCGCCCCGGAGCCGGGGCGAGCGCCGGCGGGAGAACCTCGCGGCACTGCCATAGAAATGCGGACGAACGCTGAGCGACCGCGAGCGCCAGAACCTCGCTGCGCTGCCGCAGCGACGCGGGACGAACCCGAGCGATGACGAGTCGCGGAAGCTCACTGCAGCGACGCAGGCGCTCGGTAAGCCCTGAGTGGCCGGGGGCCGCAGAATCTCGAGACACCGTTGCCGAGGCGCGCGACGAACGCCGAGCGACGAGGAGCCGCGGCGGCGCAGGGGTGCGACGGACCCGGAGTGGGCCAGAACGTCGGGCCGCGGTTGCGGAGGCGCGGGACGAGCGGCAAGCAAAGGAGTCGCGGGACCTCGTCGCGGCGGCACTGGGGTGCGACAGACCCGGAGTGCGCCAGAACGTCGGACCACGGTTGCGGAAGCGCGGGACGAACGGCCAAGCAAAGGAGTCGCGGGACCTCGTCGCAGCGGCGCATGGGTGCGAGGCGGACCCTGAGTGCCCGCGAGCGAAGAATTCTGCCGCGCTGTTGCAGCGGCAGCGAAGGGAACCCCACAAAGCCTGGAGCAGCAGAAACGAGCCACACGGACACACTGGCGCGTGGACAGCGAAGGGTGCCCGGTGGGCGGGACACATCCGAATGGCCTATGGCCCGACTCACATTATTGGTCTATACCATTTGGACAAGAGTTTCCCGTTCCCCGGTCCCCGTTGTGGAGGTTCCACCGATGAAGCTTCCCTCTCCCCGAAAGTTGCTGGTCGCCCTTGGAGGTGTGCTGGCTGTGGCCGCTGGGGTGGCCGCGCCGGCGCAGGCGGGGGTGGCGGCGGCCGGTTCGCCGGTGCCCGTGGCGCCCTATGTGGATATGGGGGCGTGGCCGACGCCGGTGTTGTCGGCGATGTCGGCGAAGAGTGGCGTGAAGGGGTTCACGCTCGGGTTTGTGACCGGGGCCGGCTGTAAGGCCAGCTGGTTCAACGCCTACGACCCGCGCGCGGCGTGGCAGGCGAGTGAGATCGCGAAGATCCGGTCGGGCGGCGGCGACGTGAAGGTGTCGTTCGGGGGTGCGTCGGGCATTGAGCTGGCGCAGGCGTGCAGCAGTGTGTCCGCGCTCGCGGCCGAGTACGACGCGGTGGTGAAGGCGTACGGCCTCAAGTACATCGACCTCGACATCGAGGGTGCGGCCGTGGCGGACACCGCGTCGATCCAGCGGCGGTCGCAGGCACTGAAAACGGTGCAGAACAACAACCCCGGCCTGAAGATCTCGCTGACGCTGCCGGTGCTGCCCAACGGCCTCGACAGCAACGGCCTCGGCGTGGTGAACGCGGCCAAGGCGGCCGGCGTGAACCTCGACCTGGTCAACGTGATGGCCATGGACTACTACCAGGGCGCGGGCGACCAGGGCGCCAAGGCGATCTCCGCCGCCAAGGCCACCCAGGCGCAGCTCAAGTCCATCTTCGGACTCTCGGACGCGGCCGCGTGGAAGAAGGTGGGGCTCACGCCGATGCTGGGCGTGAACGACTCCCAGAACGAGATCTTCTACCAGAAGGACGCCACCGCGGTGGTGAACTTCGCGAAGGGCGTGCACCTGGGCATGCTGGCGTTCTGGGAAGCCGGCCGCGACGCCAACGCGTGCAACGGCGCGCTTTACCGCTGCACCAACGTTTCGCAGCAGCCCTACGAGTTCTCGAAGATCTTCGCCGGGTACAACGGCTGACCCGACGCCGCCCCGGGTGTCCACACCGGACACCCGGGGCGGCGGCCGTCACGGCAGGTAGTACATCGGGTTCGGCAGCTTCACGGGACGGTCGGCGTACCCGCCCTCGAGGTCGCTGAACTGGTCGCCGAGGTTGAGCACGATGTGGGCGCCCGTGGCCTGGATGTGGGCGCGGGTGCCCGACTTGTACTGGATCGTGGTGCAGGTCAGGCCGCACGGCAGGTAGTCCGGCGCGGTGCCGGCCGGCTTGAAGAACGCGCCGGCCGGGGCCGGGTAGCCCTCATTGGCCAGGTTCTTCAGCGACTGCGGCCCCTGCGGAGTGCTGCGGCCGGTGAGGAAGTAGATCTTCACCCCGCGCTGCGAAGCCCAGTTCGCCAGCTCCAGCACGGGCTTGTTGGCCACGAACGTGCCGTTGTCGATCGCCGCCTGCTGCTTCACGGGGTCGAAGCCGAAGTCGTTGTCGGCCTCCCAGCCGTAGGTGACCTCGGAGGTGTCGTCGACGTCGAGCACGATCGCCGGGTTCTTCACCTTGCCGAGCTTCTGCGTGAGGTAACGCTTCGCGTCCGTGACGACGCGCTGGGTGTCGGTGGCGAAGCGGCTCGTCTCCGAGAAGTGGTGCTTGCCCGACGCGTCGAGGTAGTCACCGTAGTAGGCCTTCACGTCGTTCTTGACCTGGCCGATGTTCGCCGGCTCCCGCCCGTGGGCCGCGGTCACGGCATCGGAGCCGGCCAGCGCGGTCGCGCCACCCGCGACAGTGGCGCCGATCGCCGCGGCGGCGGCGAGCTTGAACAGGACGGGAAAACGAGACACGGCGACCCCTCCAACATGAACGTCAGGTTAACTGCGCCCGGAATCTACGCCACCTCACGCGTGGAGAGAACCCTCCGAAGGAATGCGTTCGGCGCGGCAGACGAAGGCCACCGGCGACCGGCCGATGCGCGTGAGCACCACAGTGGACTCGGCGGCCCCGCGTGGTTTCAACCGGCGGCGCAGCGCGTCCGGGTCGATGTCGAGACCACGCACGAGGATCTCCAGCCGGCCCACGTCGAGGCGTTTCAGCGTGGCGCGCAGAGATTTTTCACTGAACGGTCCGTGCTCCAGCACCCGGAAGGCGCGCACGCCCGGCGGCGGGGTGTCGCCGGTGAGGTAGGCGATGCGTTCGTCGAGCTGCCACAGGCCATGGCGCGCCGCGTAGTGCCGGACGAGGCCGGCGCGCACCACGGCACCGTCGGGGTCGATGATCCACTCCCCCGGCGGCGAAGCCGGCAGCTCGTCCGGATCGGTGTCGACGACCGTCCACTGAGTACCGTCCGAACGCAACACCGTGGCCCGGCGGGAGACGCTCGTGTCGAGGCCCCGCCAGAGACAGGCTTCCCGCACGGCGCCGTCGAGCGAGACCAGCTCCACCTCCGAAGCCCACGGCGCGATGGCGAAGTCCAGGCCCGGCGCGCACTTCACCGACAGGACGCGTCCCGGATACGCGGCGACGAGCTCGTCCAGCGGCGGCAGGAAGTCGGCCGGTTTCCACGTGCGCCGTCCGGCCGAGTCACGCCGGGCCGGGTCGGCGACCACCACCGTGTCGCGGCTGACCGGACGCAGCGCGTCGGCCTGGACCACACCGGCGGAAACACCGGCCGCGACCACGTTGTGCCGCGCCATCTCCAGCCGTACCCGGTCCACATCGGACCCCAGCGCCCGCGAAGCCACCCGCGCGAGCTCCACCAGATCCGCCCCGACGGAGCACGTCACGTCGTGCACCGCGCGGCCCGCCAGCCGCGACGCCCGGTGCCGCGCCACCGCCGTCGCGCTCGCCTGCTGCAGCGCGTCACCCGTGAACAGCCACGAACCCGCATCGGCCAGCTTCAGCGCGGACTTCCGCCGCAGCACCACCGTTTCCAGCACCGCGGCCGCGAACCGCTCCCCCACCGCACGGCGTACGGCGGCGACGTCGGTGATGCGGGAAGCGTCCGTGAGCGGCAGCGCCGCGCACTCGGCGAGCGCCGCCCGTCCCGCGGCGGAGCGCAGGAAGGCGACGTCGTCGAGCGAGAAACCGTAAGCCAATTCAGGACGGCCGCTTGGTCCCGGTGATCATCACGTTGTAGAACAGCCCACGCGGCAGCACCTTCGAGAGCACCTTCTTGTCCAAAGCGGACAGCCGCAGCCACAGGTGGTAGGCGAACAGGCGCCACCGCACCGTGAGCTTCTCCGCCGGCACCGCCGCCTCGAACGTGCGGATCGGCCAGCCGGCCAGCGCCGCGGAGAACTCGTCGGTCACCGCGCGCACGTCCTGGCCACCCGCACCACGCGCCATCGCCTCGAGCTCCGACGGGTCGAAGGTGTGGATGTCCACCACGGCTTCCAGGGCCGCCGCCCGCGACGACTCGTCCAGCTCGGACTGCGGCCGCCGCCAGCCGTTGAGCACCGGCAGCTTCGTGACGCGCGTGGTGAGGTACCACGTGATCTGGCCCAGCTTGCGCGCGTAGAAGTCGCCGACCTTGGTCGGCTCGCCCGCGAAGACGAACCGCCCGCCCGGCTTCAGCACGCGCAGCACCTCGCCGAACGCCTGGCGCACGTCGGGGATGTGGTGCAGCACGGCATGGCCCACCACGAGGTCGAAAGTGTTGTCCTCGTAGGGAATCCGCTCGGCGTCGGCCACCCGGCCGTCGACGTCGAGGCCCAGCTTCTCCGCGTTGCGCAGCGCGACCTGAACCATGCCGGGCGAGAGGTCCGTGACGGACCCCTTCTTCGCGACGCCGCCCTGCATGAGGTTGAGCAGGAAGAACCCGGTGCCGCTGCCCAGCTCCATCGCGTGGCCGTAGGGCTGGCCGTCTTCGCCCGCGACGGCGTTGAACACGTCGGTGGCGTAGGAGATGCAGCGCTCGTCGTACGAGATCGACCACTTCTCGTCGTACGTGCCGGCTTCCCAGTCGTGGTAGAGCACGTTGGCGAGCTTGGGGTCGGCGTAGGCCGCCTTGACCTCGTCTTCCGTGGCGTGCGGGTTCGGAGCCGGGTCGGACACGGTGGTCACTTCCCCTCGAAAACGGCCTTGCCGGGGCCGTTCTCCACAAAGGACTTCATGCCGTTCTTCTGGTCCTCGGTGGCCCACAGCGCGGTGAACAGCTGCGTCTCGATCTTCAGGCCGGTGGCCAGGTCGACGTCGAGGCCCGAGTCGATGGCGGTCTTCGCGGCCTTGAGCGCCACGGCCGGGCCGTTGGCGAACTGCGCGGCCCACTTGTGCGCGGCGGCGTACACGTCGTCCGGCGCCACGACCTCGTCGACGATGCCGAGCTTCAGCGCTTCGTCGGCCTTCACGAACCGGCCGGTGAACACCAGGTCCTTGGTCTTGCTCGGCCCGATCAGGCGCGCGAGGCGCTGCGTGCCGCCGGCGCCCGGGATGATGCCGAGCTGGATCTCCGGCTGGCCCACCTTCACGTTGTCGCCCGCCACTCGCCAGTCCGCGGTGAGCGCCAGCTCCAGGCCGCCGCCGAGCGCGTAGCCCGTGATGGCCGCGACGACCGGCTTCGGGATGGCCGCGACGAGCGAGCACGACGCGGTGAGCTCGGCCCCGAACTTCGAGATCTCCGGGTAGGTGCGGTTGCCCATCTCCTTGATGTCCGCGCCGCCGGCGAAGGTCTTCTCGCCGCCGTAGAGGATCACCGCGCGCACGTCTTCGCGGTTCGCGGCCTCGCGCGCGGCGTCGGCGAGCTCGGTCTGCAGCTGGTTGTTGATCGCGTTGACCGGCGGCCGGTTCAGCCGGATCGTGCCGACTCCGCCTTCAACTTCCAGGTTGACGAACTCTCCCACGCCGTTTCCTCCTCGTTGACGAACTGCCGGAACGCTACCGGTCGGTAAGGACAACCTACCGGCGGCGGGCGAAGAACCGCTCGCCCGAACGCTGGAGCACCAGGTCCTGGTCGAACGTCTTCGACAGGTTCTCGCTCGTGATCACGTCGTCCATCAGGCCCCCCACCACCGCGTGCCCGTCGCGCAGCAGCAGCGCGTGGGTGAAGCCCGGCGGGATCTCCTCCACGTGGTGGGTGACGAGGACCATGGCCGGCGCGTCCGGGTCCATCGCGAGGTCGGACAGCCGCGCCACGAGGTCCTCACGGCCGCCGAGGTCCAGGCCCGCGGCCGGCTCGTCGAGCAGCAGCAGCTCCGGGTCCGTCATCAGCGAACGCGCGATCAGCACGCGCTTGCGCTCGCCTTCGGACAGCGTGCCGAAGGTGCGCTTCGCCATGTGCGCGATGCCGAGCGTGCCGAGCAGCTCGGCCGCGCGGTTGAGGTCGAGGTTGTCGTACGCCTCGCGCCAGCGGCCCATCACGGCGTAGCCGGCGCTCACCACCACGTCTTCCACGAGCTCGTCGCCCGGGATGCGCTGGGCGATGGCGGCCGAGGTGAAGCCGATGCGGGGGCGCAGGTCGAAGATGTTGACTCGGCCGATGCGGTCGCCGAGCAGGTCGACGGTGCCGGCGGTGGGGTGCAGCTCCGCCGCGGCCAGCCGCAGCAGGGTCGTCTTGCCCGCGCCGTTGGGCCCGAGCACGACCCACCGTTCGTCGAGTTCGACGCTCCAGTCGAGGTCCGCGAGAAGGTCGTTTCCGCTGCGGCGGACGCCGACACCGGACATCCGCACCACGAGGTCGTCAAGGTCGCTGGGCAGGCTCGGCTCGCTCACAAGCCCATTGTGGCCGCCCACGCGCGCGCGTCCGCACCCGCCCGGGGTTGACACCGCGCGAGGGTCCAGCGGATGAGACGACGAAGCGTACAAAGCGCGGGTTGTGGCACGATCGATGGCGTGTCCAGGTCCTCGTCCGCAGCCGTCCCCGCAGCCCGGGGCTCGTTCTGGCGCCGGCGCACGATCGACCTGCTCCTCGTGGCTTCCAGCGGGTGTACGCGGGCGCGGCCCGCCGGCTGAGCTGAGCGCTTTTCAGCATCACGGGGTGCCGCGCTGTGCCGTTCGCCAGCCGTCACCCCTGCCTGAGGAGCACCCGCGTTGACCACGTCGATCACCCGTCCCGACTTCGAAATCCACCCCCGGATCGCCGATCCCCTGCTGCCGCAGCTGGTGCAACCCGACCGCCTGCTGTGGACCCCGCGCGAGCTGGCCGATCTCACGAAAACCGTGACCACCGAGCTCACGTCGAGCCTGCGCGAGGTGCTGCGCTTCGACGAGGACGGCCGCTGGTGGGCGCGCCTCGCGCTCACCGACGGGCTCGAGCTGTGGCTGCTGTCGTGGCTGCCCGGCCAGCGGACGAAGCCGCACGACCACGGCGGCGCGGCCGGCTCGTTCACCGTGCTGCAGGGCGAACTCGGTGAGGAATACCGCTATCCCGGCGGGCCGATCCGCCGCCGCACGCACTCGGCGGGCGAGGGCATCGGCTTCGGCGCCGGCCGCGCGCACCAGGTCACCGGGCTCGGCGACCGGCCGGCCGCGAGCGTGCACGCGTATTCGCCGCCGCTGGTGCCCACACGGGAGTACTCGACCCTGGCCGACGTGCCCAACCGGATCCCGCCGCTGCCGGTCATACTCGGGCGATGAGCTCGATCGACGATTTCCTCGCCGGCGCCCGGTCCTCACTGGACCGCGTGGCGCCGGCGCGCGCGGCCTCGCTGCAGGCGCAGGGCGCGCTGATCGTGGACATCCGCCCGCACGCCAACCGCGCCGCCGAGGGTGAGATCCCCGGCGCCGTGGTCGTGGAGCGGATCCACCTCGAGTGGCGGCTCGCACCGGACAGCGACTTCCGGCTGTCCGGTGTGACAACTGACACGACGGCGATCGTGATGTGCAACGAGGGTTACTCGTCGAGCCTCGCCGCGGCGGACCTTCAGCGGCTGGGGTTGAAGAACGCGACGGATCTCGCGGGTGGGTTCCGGGCGTGGGCCGAAGCGGGGCTGCCGGTGGTGCCCGGTGGGTCGCCGGCGGTGCCCTGAGCCCGGGGAAGGACACCTGCGCGGCGGGCGTGACCGGGCGATCCGCCCGTCACCCCGCCGGCTCGGCGAGGTCGAGCCAATAGCGCTGCAAGGGGCCGAACCTGGTGTCCTGAGTCGTTTCGAAGACGCCACCCGCGCGTTCGATGGTCTTGGCCGACGCGCTGTTGCCCGGTTCGCAGACGAGCAGCACGCGGTCCAGGCCGCCGGCGCGCGCTTCGTCGAGCATGCCGCGCAGCGCCCACGCGGCCAGCGCGCGCCGTCGGGCTGTCGGGCGGATCCCGAAGCCGAGGTGGCCGGCCCAGGACACGTGGTCGGCGGGTCCGTGGCGCAGGGCGATGCCGCCGAGAACCTGACCGTCTTCGACGAGCCAGCGGTAGATCACGTGGGGCGCCTCGCCGGTCAGCCGAGCGACGAAGGCCGCGAAGCCGGCCGGGGAGACGACGTCGTCGGTCGGGTCGAGGCCGAAGCCGTCTTCGTGGAGGCCGGGGCCCCATTCGGCGTGGGCTTCGAGCCAGGCCCGATGCAGCCGCGTGGCAGGGGCGACCAGGTCCCTCATCAGGCCAGGACCACCCGTGCCAGCTCCGCCGGACTCGCCAGCAGCGGGTGCTTCGGCAGCACCCGCACGGTGTAGCCCACCGAGCCCGCCCGCGGCAGGCGCAGTGACGCGGCGAACGCGCCGATGCCGTCTTCGCGCATCGGCACGGTGACGGTGTCGGTGAGCTCGTCGCCGTCGCCGAGCTGGCCCACCACGGCCTGGATGTCCACTTCGGACGGATCGAGGCCCGCGAGGTCGATACGGGCGCGCACGGTGACCTCGGTGCCGACCACGAGCCGCGAGGAGTGGTCGTAGAGCAGCTCCGAGTCGAAGATCCGCACGCGCGGCCACGAGACCTCGAGCTTGGTCCGGTAGTCGGCCAGCGAGAGGGCGCCGCTGTAATTGTTCTCGACGGCCGCGGCGACCATGCGCGACGCGGGCAGGTAGCCGGAATCCACGTACTCGCGCACCATGCGGGACGCCTGCACGCGCGGGCCGAGCGTTTCGAGCGTGTGCCAGACCATCGACAGCCAGCCGGACGGGACACCCGAGGCGTCGGTGTCGTAGTAGAGCGGCGCGATCTGCTGGCCGAGCAGGTCGTAGAGCGCGGCGGCTTCGAGGTCGTCGCGGCGCAGCGGGTCGGTGACGCCGTCGGCGGTCGGGATGGCCCAGCCGTTGGAACCGTCGTAGCACTCGTCCCACCAGCCGTCGCGGATGGAGAGGTTGAGGCCGCCGTTGAGCGCCGACTTCATGCCCGACGTGCCGCACGCCTCCAGCGGCCGCACGGGGTTGTTGAGCCACACGTCACAGCCGCGGTACAGGTAGCGGGCCATCGACATGTCGTAGTCAGGCAGGAAGACGATCCGGTGGCGCACGGCGGGATCGTCGACGAACCGCACGATCTGCTGGATCAGCTGCTTGCCGTTTTCGTCGGCGGGGTGCGACTTGCCGCCGATCACGAGCTGGATCGGGCGCTTCTCGTCGAGCAGCAGCGCGCGCAGGCGGTCGGGGTCGCGCAGCATCAGCGTGAGCCGCTTGTACGTGGGCACGCGGCGGGCGAAGCCGACGGTGAGCACGTCGGGGTCGAACACGCGCTCCGTCCAGCCCAGCTCCAGGGCCGACGCGCCGCGCTGCATCCAGGCGGCCCGCACGCGGCGGCGCACCTCGGCCACGAGCTTCTCCCGCAGCTCGCGTCTGAGCTCCCACAGCTGCTGGTCCGTGACGCCGTCGCGCAGCGAGCTGCCCGGCGTGCGGCCCTCGTGTCCGAACTCGTCGTGGTTGCCGCCCAGCAACGCGCTCAGCTCGCGCGCGACCCACGTGGGGCCGTGCACGCCGTTGGTGATCGACGACACCGGCACCTCGTCGTCGTCGAACCCGGGCCACAGGCGGGAGAACATGCGCCGGGTGACGCGGCCGTGCAGCTCCGAGACGCCGTTGGCGCGCTGGGCCAGGCGCAGGCCCATGTGCGCCATGTTGAACAGGCCCGGGTTGTCCTCGGCGCCGAGCTGCAGCACGCGGCGGACGTCGACGTCGGGCACGAGCCGGCCATCGGAGAAGTAGCGCTGCACCAGGTCGACCGGGAAGCGGTCGATGCCGGCGCTCACGGGCGTGTGCGTGGTGAACACCGTGCCCGCGCGCACGGCCGGCAGCGCCTCGTCGAAGCCGAGGCGGTCGGCCTGGATGATCTCGCGGGCGCGTTCGAGGCCGAGGAAGCCGGCGTGGCCCTCGTTGGTGTGGAACACGTTCGGCTGCGGGTGCCCGGTGAGCTCGCAGAACTTCCGCACGGCCCGGAACCCGCCGATCCCGGCCAGGATCTCCTGGCGGATGCGGTGGTCGGCGTCGCCGCCGTAGAGCCGGTCGGTGACCGGGCGCAGGTCCTCGTCGTTGGCCTCGATGTCGGTGTCGAGCAGCAGCAACGGGATGCGGCCCACGCGAGCGCGCCAGATCTGCGCGCGCAGCGTGCGCCCGCCCGGCATCGCGACCTCCACGAGCACCGCGTGGCCGCCCTCGGTCACCAGCTCGAGCGGGAAGGCGTTGGGGTCGATCACCGGGTAGTGCTCGACCTGCCAGCCGTCGAGCGAGAGGCTCTGGCGGAAGTACCCCGATCGGTAGAGCAGGCCGACGCCGACCATCGGCACGCCGAGGTCGGAAGCCGCCTTCAGGTGGTCGCCCGCGAGCACGCCCAGGCCGCCCGAGTAGTTGGGCAGGGCCTCCGTGACGCCGAACTCCATCGAGAAGTACGCGACGGCCGCGGGCAGGCCTTCGTCGGTGCGGCGCTGGTACCAGCGCGGCTCGGTGAGGTACTGCTCGAGCCCGGCGGCGGCCTCGTGCGTGCGACGCAGGAAGTCCTCGTCGACGCTGAGCTCCCGCAGCCGCTCCGGCGGCAGCGCGGTGAGCATCCGCAACGGGTCGCGGATGGCGTTGAAGAGCTCGGCGTCCATCGACGCGAACAGGTCGCGAGTCGGTGGGTGCCACGTCCAGCGCAGGTTCGTCGCGAGCGCACCGAGGCCCGCGAGCGATTCCGGCAGGCTGGCTCGGACGGTGAACCGGCGGACAGCACGCATGGTCAGCGACCATATCGGGCCCGGGCCCGGTGCGCGCGTGACCCGTTCGGGGATAACGCTCACACGGGGCACTCGCGCTGGGTAGGGTCCCGGGCGTGAAGAGGCGAGGGGGAGCGCTGCTGGCGCTCGCGGTGGTGGCCGCGCTGGGCGCGGCGGCGTGCGGAACCGGTTCGGCCGGGCCGGTCACGCCCGGGGCCGGCAACGTCGCGGGCCTGCCCGTGACCCACTTCGACAGCGGCCTGAAGAGCGGCGCGCCGAAGCCGGGCCTCACCGTGAAGAACGCCGAGGGCGGCCAGGACGACCAGCTCGCCACGGCCGCGATCGCCGACGTCGAGGCGTTCTGGGGCGAAGCGCTGCCCGCCGACTTCGGGCTGGACTTCCGGCCCGTGACCTCGCTGCTGTCCTACGACTCGCGCACCGACACCGAGCAGACGGCGTGCGGCAGTGTGAAGAAGCTCGTGAACGCCTTCTACTGCTCCGCCGACGACTCGGTGGCGTGGGACCGCGGCGTGCTGCTGCCGATGCTGCGCCAGCGGTTCGGGCCCATGTCGGTGGTCACCGTGCTGGCGCACGAGTTCGGCCACGCGATCCAGTACCGGCTCGGGCCGAAGGCCGGCATCACGCAGAGCACGCCGAGCGTGGTGAAGGAGCAGCAGGCCGACTGCTTCGCGGGCAGCTACTTCCGCTGGGTGGCCGAGGGCAAGAGCAAGTACTACCAGGTCTCGACCGCCGAGGGCCTGGACCAGATCATGGCCGCGATGTTCTTCATCCGTGACCAGGCCGGCACGAGCGCCACCGACCGGCAGGCGCACGGCACGGCGTTCGACCGCACGTTCGCGTTCCAGGCCGGGTTCGAGAAGGGCCCGAAGGAGTGCGCGGGCATGAACGCGCAGAACGTGCAGGCCCGCCTCACCGAGCGGCCGTTCGACCGCGGCGACACCGGCAAGGGCGACGCGAAGATCTCCGACGACACGCTGGCGCTGCTGAAGAAGAGCCTCGACTCGGCGTTCGGCGGGGCCGGGGTGAAGGCGCCGGAGATCGTGCCCGGCAACGGCAGCTGTTCGGGCGGACCGGCCACGCCACCCGCGTCGTACTGCCCGGCGGACAACACCGTGAACATCGACGTCGCGCAGCTCACGCAGCTGGCGCAGCCCGTGGACGAAGAGGCCGAGGCGGCCGGCGAACAGAGCACCGGGCTGGGTGACTTCGCGGCGTTCGCGGAGGTGGCTTCGCGGTACGCGCTGGGCATCCAGAAGGGGGTCGGCGCGTCGCTGGACAACCCGAACGCCGGGCTGCGCACGTCGTGCCTCGTGGGGGCCTGGGCGGCGTTCACGAACCGGCCGGGCTCGCTGCGGCTCTCGGCCGGCGACCTCGACGAGGCGATCGCCGACCTGCTGCGGCCGCAGGGCCTGGTGTCGGCGGACGTGAACGGCAAGCGGCCCGACAGCGGGTTCGACCGGGTGGAGTCGTTGCGGCGCGGGTATCTCGAGGGGTCCTCGGTCTGCTCGAAGCAGTACGGCTAGAAGCCCGGCGCGATCCACGTGGCGCCGTTGTCGTCGCCCGGCAAGTGGTCGAGCAGCCCTCGGGCGGAGGTTTCCGGGGAGATCAGCACGCCGGTTTTGTAGGCGTCGACGAACCCGCGACGGACCGGTTCGGTGAGGCCGCGGTCTTCGCGGACGGCGGCCTGCATGGCGGTGTCGACCATGCCCGGCTGGTAGACGTTCACGGTCACGCCGGAGCCCGCCAGCTCGGCGGCGAGGTTGTGGCTGTGGGCTTCGAGCGCGGCTTTGGTGGTGGTGTAGGCGTTGCCGCCGACGAGCGCGCCCGGGTGCGCGGTGACGCCGCTGGACACGTTCACGACGCGGCCCCAGCCTCGGGCGAGCATGCCGGGCAGCACGCCGAGGGTGAGCGTGACCGGTGCGGTGAGGTTGATGGCGATCGCGGCGGCGAACTCGGCCGGGTCCACCTCGGCGGTCGCACCGACAGGGCTGGTGACGGCGGCGTTGTTGACGAGCACGTCGACCGGGCCGACTCGGTGCAGGAGCGCGGCGACCTGCGCGGGGTCGCCGAGGTCGGTGGCGAGGACGCGGGTGGCTCCGGTGGCGAGCTCGGCCGTGTGCGCGAGCTCTGCCTCGGACCGGGCGACGAGGACGACTTCGGCGCCGCGCTCGGCCAAGCCCAGCGCGAGGGCTCGGCCGAGTCCTCGGCCGGCGCCGGTGACGAGGGCGGTTCTGCCACGCAGGCTGCTCACCGGACCGAGGTTAGCCGGAGAAGATCTTTGGGCCGGGGAACGGCGAATGCCCCCGGCCGCTGGGGTCGGGGGCATTCGTGGGAGAACAGCTCAGAACAGGGCGCTCGCCAGGTTGCGGCGGGCCTTCATCACCCGCTCGTCGGCCGGGTCGAAGAGCTCGACGAAGACGTCGACTGGCCCAGCTGGTGCAGGAGAGCGGTGACCTGCTCGGGCTCGCCGAGGTCGACAGGGAGGACGCGGCCGGCGCCGGTGACGAGGGCGGTTCTGCCACGCAGGCTGCTCACGCGACCGAGGTTAGCCGGTGAAGATCTTTGGGCTGGGGAACGGCGAATGCCCCCGGCCGCCGAGGCCAGGGGCATTCGTGGGGAACAGCTCAGAACAGGGCGCTCGCCAGGTTGCGGCGGGCCTTCATCACGCGCTCGTCGGCCGGGTCGAAGAGCTCGAACAGGGCGACGAGGTGCTCGCGAACGCGGTTGCGGTCGTCGCCGGCGGTGCGGCGGACGGTGTCGATCAGGCGGGTGAACGCGGCGTCGACGTCCTGCTCCGCGATGTCGAGGTCGGCGGCCGCGAGCTGCGCGTCGAGGTCGGCCGGGTCGGCGTCGGCCTTCGTGCGGGCGTCGGGGTCGGCCGCTTCGGCGCGGGCGGTGAACTTGACCTGGGCCAGGGCGTTCTTGGCCAGCTCGTTGGCGGGCTCGGCGTCGAGGATGCGCTCGTAAGCCGCCTGCGCGGCGGCGAAGTCACCCTGCTCGAAGGCCTCTTCGGCCTCGGTGAAGCGCGGGTCCTCGGGCTCCTCGATCGGGCCGCGGACGTCCTCGGCGGCGCGAATGCCGGGGAGCTTGTCGCGCAGGGCGTCGAGCAGCGCGTCCAGCCACTTGCGGATCTCGGGCTCCGGCAGAGCGCCGGAGAACGCGTCCACGGGCTGGCCGCCGCCGACCGCGACGACCGTCGGGATCGACTGGGCGCCGAAGAGCTGCGCGATGCGCGGGTTGGCGTCCACGTCGACGCGGGCGAGCACCCACGCGCCGGCCGCTTCGGTGGCGAGCCGCTCGAGCACGGGACTGAGCTGCTTGCACGGGCCACACCAGTCGGCCCACAGGTCGACGAGCACGAGCTGGTTGAGCGACCGCTCGACGACGTCGGCCTGGAACGTGGCTTCCGTCACATCCAGGATCACGTCGGACGGCGGCGCGGCGCCTCCGGCCGGTGCCCCACCCGCGGGCGGTGCGGGGGGCTGGCTCCGGGACGCGTCGGCCCGGGCCTTGAGCGCGGACAGGTCGACCGCGCCGGACAGTGCGGCGGACATGGCCGCTGAGTTCGCTGCAGATCCGCGTGGGTGTGTCACGCCTCCATCCTGGCACGTCGGGGCGGGACATTTCACCGCCGGTGCCCCGGTTGTGCGCTCGGGGCGGTGTCGGTGCGCGGTGGAGGCGGGGTCTGGTGGGCGGGGTGCGTCGCGGTCGGGCCGGGTCGGGAACGCGGCGGGGTCGGGTCACGGCTGGGCGGGTGTGCGGGTGTGAGGTCGAGTGGCGGCCGGGCGGGCGTGAGGTCGAGTCGCGGCCGCGCGGGCGCGAGGTCGAATGGCGGCTGGTCAGGCGTGAGGTCTAGCGGCGGCCGCGCGGGCGCGAGGTCGAGTAGCGGCCGGGCGGGCGTGAGGTCGAGTCGGGCCGGGCTGGAGGTCGAGTAGCGGCCGGGCGGGCGCGAGGTCGAATGGCAGCCGGGCGTGCGTGAGGTCTAGTGGCGGTCGGGTCTCGGTTCGCCTCGCGGTCGGGGTCGGGTCGCGATGGGATGCGATTGGCAGGAGCGCCCGGCTCGGGCATGCTCACGGCGGAAAGATCAGGGAGGCCGTGATGCTGAGCCGGCGCAACGCGACCGTGGGGGTGGCGGTCGGGGTGGGCGTGGCGTGGGTCGTCGCGATCACCGTGCTGATCGGCAACCAGCCGGACCCGGGCTCACCGACGCCGGCCGGGCTGCGGGATTCCCTGCGCAGCGCGCTGACGGCTCGTGATTCCTCGGCCCTGGAAGACCTGCTGAACTACCCCGGCTCCGGCGCCTCGGACTTCGCGGACGACTACGTGGCCGTGCTCGGCGACGAGGACGCCCGCGACATCGCGGTGCAACTCGTGCCGGACGACCACGACCCGACGCGCGCGGTGGTGACCGGCCTGGCTCGCGGGGCCCGGTTCACGTACTCGCTGGCGGTGACGCGGGAAGAGGGCCGCTGGACGGTGGCGTTCACGCCTCCGTTGCCGTAGGTCGTGCCGCTGAGGGCCGGGCCTTGGCGATCGGGTCTGGCGCGGCGGTCCGACGGCCTCTCGATGTGATTCGGCGCCGGATGGCAAACCGGCCAGCCGGACGCCGTCCACGCCGACCGGTCAGGGCGCGCAGGTGAGCGAAGGCCGACGCACGGCTGACGCGACGGACTGCGGCGCCGGGCCCGGCGGGCGGGCCCGGTCGAGCCCGGCGCGCCGAGGGGTGGGTCAGGCGTTGCGCAGGTGGGCTTCGACGCGCTCGACCTTGGCGGTGAGCTGGCCGGTGTCGTGGCCCGGGCGGATGTCGGCTTTGAGGACGAGTCCGACACGAGCCGAGCCCTCCCCCGCGGCGGCCACGGCCTCCTTGACGACGGCCATCACCTCGTCCCACTCGCCTTCGATCTCGGTGAACATCGAGCTGGTCGAGTTGGGCAGTCCGCTGTCGCGGACGACCTTGACGGCGCGGGCGACGGCTTCGCTCACGCTGCCGTCCGGGGCGGCGGCCGACGGGCTCACGCTGAAGGCGACGATCATGTCGGGATCCTTTCATCGGACGAAAACAATGGCGGCTGAGCAGGGCGATCGCCGCGTTCCGGGTACCCGCTGGTAACTTCGCTTGTCATGAACCGACCGCTGCCGTTCGACCCGATCGCCCGTGCGGCCGAGCTCTGGGAGGACCGGATCGGTCCCGCCGGAACCATGGCCGCGGTCACCGGTCTGATGCGGGTGCAACAGATCATCCAGTCGGCGGTCGACGGCTCGCTCAGGCCCCACGGCCTCACGTTCGCCCGCTACGAGGCGCTCGTGCTGCTCACCTTCGCCCGCAACTCGCGGCTGCCGATGCGGGTGATGGGTGAACGGCTGCAGCTGCACCCCACCAGCGTCACCAACATAGTCGACCGCCTCGAGCGCGACGGGCTCGTGAAGCGCGTACCCCACCCCACCGACCGCCGCACCACGCTCGTCGAGATCACCGACGACGGCCGCGCCCGCCGCGAAGCCGCCACGGCCGCGGTGACGGGGATCGACTTCGGCATGACCGGGCTCACCGAGCGGCAGGTCGAACAGCTCACCGACCTGCTCACCAAGGTCCGCCGCTCGGCCGGCGACTTCAGCGAATAACGGCACCACCCGCGAACACCGCGCACGGTGAGCCGACGAGCGCTGCGCCGTCGGCGACTTCAGCGAACAGCCACGCGGCCCAGGGCCACCGGCGGTCGATTCACAGCGCCCCACGCAAGGGCCGCACGCTCCGCGTACAAATCCGCGCGGATGACCGGTCCGGCGCCGCAAGCCCGGCAGGTCGACGAATAGCGGCACCACCCGCCCACACCGCGCACGGCGAGCTGACGAGCGCAGCGACGTCGGCGACTTCAGCGAACAGCCGCGCGACCCACCGGCGGTCGATTCAGGGGGCGCCGCAAGCCCGGCAGTTCGACGAACAGCTGCTCCACCCGCGAACACCGCTCGCGGCCGACCCGACGCAGACCGCCAGGCCGGAAGCTCCGGCGAATATCCGTGCGCCCGCGAACGTCGTCCGCGGCCGACCCGACTGGCGCCGCGAGGTCGGCGACGCCGGCGAAGCAGGTGGCGGCTCGACCCGAAGGCGGCCGCCGCCGAGCTGAAGGCCGGCGAGCCCAGCGCCGCGCGAAGAGCAGGTCGCCCAAATCGCAGCCGCGCGGGCATCTCCCCGACGGCAAACCCGGGCACACTCCCACCAGGCACCCCGACGAAAAACGGGCCCGCGCAACCCGAAGGTCGCGCAGGCCCGTTCGCAGAGCGGTGGGACTCAGGCGTTGACGGTCTCCGGCAGGCGCGGCTCGAACAGGCCGACGCCGCCGTGGGTGAGGCGCTGGGGGCCGTCGAGGCGGCCGTTGCGCAGGGCCCACTTTTCGAAGATCCAGGTGAACAGCGGCGGGATGCTGGAGAGCAGCGCGAGCACCAGGGTCTTCGGGCGCCAGCCGAGCGGCTTGGCGACGGACAGGGAGACCAGCACGTACAGGACGAAGATCACGCCGTGGACCATGCCGATGACGGGAACGCCGCCTTCACCGGAGGAGTGCACGACGTACTTGAGAAACATCCCGATCAGCAACGCGGCCCAGGACAGGGCTTCGGCGACTGCGGCCACGCGGAACACGATAGCGGCCTTGCTGGACACGACTTTCCTCCTGTGCGTCACACTGGTGCGTGCTTTCTGCACACACAAAACGCGCCCGGCGCACTGTCCAAGCGGGAATCCCCGGCTCGGTCTCAACAGCACTGTCGGACGCGTATGAGACCAGTGTGAGGCGTGACTGCCCTCACCGGAACACCGGGGGCCGTGACTATGCTCACGAACCGTCACCAAAGTGGTCTGGACCATACGAAAAAGGCCCCGGAAAACCGTGAAGGCCCCTCCCCGATCTCGCATTTCGGGAAAAGGCCTTCACGGATAGTTCTCAATCGGACACTAACCGGCACAAGGGGACGGCGGCGCCGAGGAAGGTGACGTTGCCCACGTGGCCCGGGCGGCGTCGGCGGTGAGGGTGAAGTCCAGTGTGGTCCCGCGGGTCAGCTGGTCCACGTTCACGTACGACTTGTCCGACGGGCGGGACAGCCGGCCGTCGCCCACCTTCAGGCTCTGGACGTACTGCAGTTTCGAGCCGTCGGCGCCCGGTGCCTTGATCGTGACCGAACGTCCGTTCTGCAGGTGCAGCACGGACTTCGCGAACTGCGGCGCGTTCAGCACGAAGTTCCCGGTACCGGGAACGGCCGGGTAGAGGCCGAGCGCGCTGAAGACGTACCAGGCCGACATGGTGCCGAGGTCGTCGTTGCCGGTGACGCCGTTGGGCGCGTTCGTGAAGAGCGTGTGAGCCGCGCGCACCACCGCGGAGGTCTTCCACGGCTGCCCGGTGAGCGTGTACATCCACGGCGAGTGCAGGTCGGGTTCGTTGTTCGGGTTGTAGCGGAACTGGTTGTAGTACGAATACGGCCCGACCACCCATTCCTCGCGAACGGTCTTCGCCGGGTCCTTCACGAGGTCGTCGTAGGCGAAGAAGTCGTCGAGACGGGCGTGCGTGTTGGCGGCGCCGCCCATCGACTTCATCAGGCCGGGCACGTCCTGCTGCACGAGCCACTGGTACTGCCACGCGGTGCCCTCGTGGAAGCCGTCCTGGCTCTGCGGGCTGTACGCCTGGCCGGGCGGGGTGAACCAGTCGCCGCCGGCGAGCTTGGGGCGGAAGAAGCCCGTGAAGCCGCGGTCGGTCACGGTCGGGTCCCACAGGGTCTGGTAGGTGCGGCCCTTCGCGGCCAGCGCGGCCGCGTCCTTCTTCTTGCCCAGCGCCGCGGCCATGGTCGAGAGCGAGCAGTCGCCGAGCGCGTATTCGAGCGTGGCCGAAGCGCCGTGGTTCGGGTCGGTGTCCTGACCCTTCTTCGGGAAGTTCGGGTCGTACTGCACGAACCCGTCGGCCTGGTAGCTCGCGTTGCCCGAGCGGCCCTGGAACGGTGACGAGGCCGGCGGGATCTGCTGCGAGTTCTGCAGCAACGCCTCATACGCCTCCACTTCGTCGCCGCGCAGCGCGCCGAAGCGCCACAGGTCGACCAGGAACGGCGTGACCGGGTCGCCGGTCATGGTGTTGGTCTCCTGGCTCGCGTACGCCCACCGCGGCAGCCAGCCGCCCTGGTCGTGGATCGCGAGGATGCTCTTCGCGATGTCGCGCGCCCGGTCGGGCTTCAGCAGGGCGAGGAGCTGGTTCTGGCTGCGGTAGGTGTCCCACAGCGAGAAGAAGTCGTAGTACGTCCAGCCGATCGCGCGGTGGATCTTCTTGTCGAAGCCGTAGTAGCGGCCGTCGGCGTCGTTCGCGGTGAGCGGCTGCAGGAACGCGTGGTAGAGCGAGGTGTAGAACACCGTGCGCTCGTCGGGCGTGCCGCCGGTGATGTCCACACTGGACAGTTCCTTGCGCCACGTCTGCTGCGCGTCGGCCTTCACCGCGTCGAACGGGCGCACGCGCGAGGCCGCGAGGTTCACGTCGGCGCCGTGGGCGTCCACCTGGGAGATCGAGGTGGTGGCGGTGATCTGGTCACCCTTCGGGAAGGTGAGCCACGCGCCGCGCAGGCCCGCGCCGCCGGACGCGGACTTGCTGCCGGGTGTGCCGCCGGTCGGCGACCAGGTGCCGTAGCTCTTGAAGGGCTTGTCGAACTTGGTGGTGAAGTACGTGGTGTACGCCTTGCCACCGCAGAAGGCCTGCGATTCGACGGTGCCCGCGATGGTGTGGTCGTCGACGATCCGCACGCTGCTGCCGGTCACCGGCTCCTTGGCGTTGGCCTGCCCGACGTTCACGAACACGTTGGCGGGCCCCGACTTGTCGAACGTGTAGCGCTCGACGCCACTGCGCGTGGACGCGGTGGTCTCCACGTCGACGCCGCCGTAACCCGTGAGGTGCACCTTGTAGTAGCCGGGTTTGCCGACCTCACCGTCGTGCGTGTAGGGCGCGGCGTAGTTCGCGTTGTCGAAGGTGGCCGGTTTGGTGGTGTCGAACGCGGCGCCCGGGCCGACGTCGCCGGTGGTGGGCAGCGTTGACACCAGGCCGCCCTGCTCCCAGCAGCCCGCGCCGGACAGGAAGAAGTGGCCGAAGCCGCGGATCGCCGTGTCGGTGTAGAGGTACCCGGCGTAGTGGGTCGTTTGTGGACTGACCTGCGTCATGCCGAACGGCACCGAGGCGCCGGGGAACGTGTTGCCCTCGTCCTGCGTGCCGATGAACGTGTTCACCGAGTCCAGCGCGTCGGCCGGCCTGGCCGAGGCGGTGACCGGCGTGAGACCGGCCGCCGCCACGGCGAGCGCGACCGCGCCCGCCAGTGTTCTGCTCCTCATCGAGCTCCCTCCCGGAGAACTGAGTCCGTGAAGGGCGCCCCGAGGAATCCCTCGAGGCGCCTCCACGGACCTGCTGACAAAGCGGGTGAAGATCAGCCGACGGCGATGGCGAAGATGTGCATCGTGCCGCCGCTGACGTTCGACGGCAGCGTCACGCTGGCAACCGTCTTACCGGCGTCCAGCGTGATCGGCGCGGTGCCGAACACCATCGTGCGAATCTGCTGCGGGTCGGTGCCCGAAGCGTTGCGGTACGGCGTGGACAGCACGATCCGGTTGCCGAACGACGGCTGGGCCGCGCCGCCGCCGAGCGTCCAGTCGGACACGCCGACGGTGGCGGTGGACGTGGTGCCGTCGGTGTAGGTGACGGTGAGCGTGCCCTGCGCGTTGCCGTTGGAGCCGGAGCCGAGCAGCGCGAGCCGGCCGGAACCGGTCACGGTCACCTTCTGGCCGTTGGCCACCACGTTGTCCGGGTCGCCCGCCGGGAACGACGGCCAGGTGAAGTTCAGGCCGTCGCTGGTCACGGTGCCGCCCGGCTTGGCGCCGGCCGCGGCCAGCGCGTCGGCCGAGTAGCTCCAGCCGCCGCCGTCGAAGTTGGCCTTGGTGGAGTCGGAGTCGGGTGAGATGCCGGCGTTGTCCACTGTGGCCAGCCAGCTGCCCTGCTGCGCCACCAGCACCGTGAGCACGGCCTGCGTGCTCGCGAGGCCCGGTGCGGAGAAGGTGATCGGGATGCGGCGCGCGCCGTCGGCGGTGCCCGCGGGCACGGTGATGCTCACCGTCGCCTGGGCTTTGCCGTTGGCGGGCACGGCGACCGTGCCCGACGCCGGCGAGAGCGTGATGCCGTCGGCGCTCGCGGCGCTGTAGGTCCACGTCTTCGCGGTGCCGGACAGGTCCTGCACGCCGACGCTCGCCGTGGCCGTCGAGCCCGCCGGGGTCACCACGCGGGCCGGGTTGGCGAAGCCGAGGCTCGGCTTCTCCTGCTCGCGGAACGACGGAGGCGTGTTGGCCGCCCCGGAGCCCCACTGTGTGGCGGTGGCCGAGCGGGTGAAGTCGAGCTTGCCGCCGGTGGAGACGAGGGCCTCGGGCAGCCACGCCTTGGCGGCGTCACCGCCGTTCACCTTCAGGCCGCCGACGTAGTCACCGGTGCCCGGCGCGTTGATCGTGATCTTCTTGCCCGCGCCGGTCGTGAGCACGGCCTGCTGGAAGCGCGGCGTGGACAGCAGCACCTCGGCGCGGCCCGGGATCTCCGGGTAGATGCCGAGCGCCGACCACACGTACCAGGCCGACATCTGGCCGAGGTCGTCGTTGCCGATCAGGCCTTCGGGACGCGGGTTGTAGAGCTCGTCCATCGAGCGGCGCACGATGGCCTGGGTCTTGGCCGGGGCACCCGCGTACGAGTACACGTAGGGCGCGTTGGAGTTCGGCTCGTTGCCCATGAACGCGTACGGCAGCTGCGTGCCCGCGTTGAGCTGCGTGAAGAAGGTGTCCAACCGCGACTGGGTCGCGGTGTCGCCGCCGAACGCCGAGACGACGCCGCCGAGGTCGTAGGGCACCATCCACTCGTACTGCGCGCCGTTGCCCTCGACCCAGCCCTGTGAGCTGGCCGGGTCGTAGGTGCCGGCGAAGGAGCCGTCGGCGTTGCGCGGCTGCAGGTGGCCGGTGCCCGGGTTGTAGAGGTTCTGCCAGTTCTGCGCGCGCTTCATGAACGTGGTGTAGGTGGCGCTGTCGCCGAGACGCTGCGCGAACTGCGCGATGGCGAAGTCGGCGCTGGTGTACTCCAGCGTGTCCGCACCGGCGCCCGGCACGTAACCGAGGCGCATGTAGTCGGCGAGACCCGGGCGTTCGGTGTAGCCCTGCGTCGGTTGCGTGGCGCCCTTGATCATCAGCAGCAACGCCTTCTGGGCGTCGAAGTCACGCGCACCGAAGGCGTACGCGCTGGAGACGATGATGTGGTACGGGTCGCCGTTCATCACGCCGGTGTAGTCGTTGGCCACGGTCCAGCGGTCCCACGAGCCGCCCTGCTCCGCGTAGGCCATCATCGAGCGCACGATGTCCGACGTCTGGGCCGGGTCGATCGTGGCCAGCAGCGGGATCTCCGAGCGGTAGATGTCCCAGCCGCTGAAGTTGGTGTACATCGCGTGGCCGGATTGAGCACCGTCGGCCTTGTGGATCCGGCCGTCGAAGCCGGGGTAGGAACCGTCCACATCGGAGAACACGTTGGGCTGGATCAGCGAGTGGTACAGCGACGTGTAGAAGGTCGTCATGTCCGCGTCGGCGCCGCCGGTCACGGCGACCTTGCCGAGCTGGTCGTTCCACGCCTTGCGGGCGCCGGCCGCGACCTGGTCGAAGGACTTCTTGCCGTTGTTCTCGGCCTTCAGGTTCGCCTTCGCGCCGTCGACCGACACGAACGACAGGCCGACCTGCACGTTGACCTGCGCGCCGTTGAGGTTCGCGAAGCTCACGTAACCGCCGCTGCCGGGGCCGCTCACGGTGGTGTCCTGGGTCTTGGCCTTGGCCGGGCGCGCGATGGCGGCGTTCACGCCGTTCGGCTGCGCCACCTTCGCCCGAGCACCGCCGGTCTCCGACGTCTTGCCCGGCGTCACGGCGCCGTTCTTCCAGGTGCCGATCGAAGCGAACGGCGTGTCGAACTTGGCCGAGAAGTACACGCGGTAGGTGTTCTGCGCGCCGCAGAAGCGGCCGCTGGTCGCCCAGCCGCTGATGGTGTCCTTGCCGATGGTGATCGACGCGTCGTCGGTGCCGTTGACCGAGCCGGACGTGTTGACCAGCAGCGTCGAGGAGGCGCCCGCGGGGTAGGTCAGGCGCGCCGAGCCGGTGCGCTGGGTCGCGGACAGCTCGACCTTGGCGCCGCTGTCGAGCGTGACGTCGTACTCGCCCGCCGTGGCGTGCTCGTTGTCATGGCTGAACTTCGACGTGTAGTGGCCCGGGTCCGTGGCGGGTGAGGTGCTGACCTCGCCGACGTACGGGATGAAGGGGATGTCCTCGTACGTCGAGCAGCCGGCACCCGAGAGGTGCGTGAGGCTGAACCCGGTGAGGGCGTTGTCGTCGTAGAAGTAGCCGCCCGGCTGCGACTTCACCGTGTCCGGGCTCCACTGCACCATCCCGAACGGCGCCACCGCGCCCGGGAACGTGTTGCCGGCACCACCACCGGTGCCGTGGTCCTCACCACCGGGCCGGGTTCCGACGAAGGGGTTCACCCACTTCGCGAAATCCGTGCTCGGCGCCTTCGCCGCCTCGGCCGCGGTGGCCGGCGCGACCGCCGCCACCACCGCCGCGGTCAGGAAGATCAGTCCGGCTCTCCAGCGCGCTCGCGCCATCGCCATCGCCTCTCCAGTCGTCGGCGCGACGCCGTTGCCGGGCCCCGGGGTCAAGGCGTGGATGACAACCTTGTCGCGCACACCGTCGATGCGGGCAACCTTGGGCAATACTTCACGAGAACGTCAAGTGCGAGGTGAGAGCCTGTCTTGTTCCGGACACACTGATCAGCCATCTGCCCCACAACTTTCGCAGGCAGAATCCCACTCGCCGCGAACCGGGCATTGACACGGACCCGGCCGGTGGTGTGCAATCTGCGCCACTATGACAACGTTGTCTCCTCATGGCCGGGAAGCGGACGGGCTTCCCCGCCCGGCGAGCCGACGGGCCACGATGAGCGATGTGGCCCGGCTGGCCGGCGTCAGCATCAAAACCGTGTCCCGCGTGGTCAACGACGAGCCCGCGGTGCACCCCGACACCGCCGAGCGCGTGGTGGCGGCCATCGAGCAGCTCGGCTTCCGCCGCAACCTCGGTGCCCGCAACCTGCGTCGTGGCTCGACCACGGGCACGATCGGGCTCATCGTCGAAGACGTCGGCAACCCGTTCTACTCCGAGCTCAACCGCGCGGTGGAACGCATCGCGACGTCGTTCGGCCGCCACGTGCTCACCGGTTCGTCGGAGGAGAACTCCGACCGCGAACGCGAGCTGGCGCTGGAGTTCTGCGCGCGGCGCGTGGACGGGATCCTCGTGGTGCCCGCCGGCATGCAGCACGGCTACCTCGTGCCGGAGATGCGCGCGGGCACGCCGGTGGTGTTCCTCGACCGCCCGGCCGGCGACATCGTGGCCGACACCGTGCTCGTGGACAACCTCGGCGGCACCATCGAAGCCGTGACGCACCTGGTGCGCCAAGGCCACCGCCGCATCGCGTTCCTGGGCGACAGCCCCGACATCTTCACCGCGGCCGAGCGCCTGCGCGGCTTCCGCGAAGGCTGCGTGCGCAACGGCGTGTCCTACGACGAAAGCCTCGTGGTGATGCGCACGCCGACGCCGGAGACGATCTCGCACGCCGTGGCCGCGCTGCTGTCCGGCCCCGCCGCCGCGACCGCGGTGATCGCGGGCAACAACCGCGTGGCCGTGCACCTGCTGCGCGCGCTGGCCCACGCCGAGCGCCGGCCCGCCATGGTGAGCTTCGACGACTTCGAGCTGGCGGACCTGCTGGACCCGCCGGTGACGGTGGTCGCCCACGACGTCAGCGCCCTGGGGCACGCGGCGGCAGAGCTGCTGTTCGCGCGGATCCAGGGGGATCAGTCCGCACCCAGAAAGGTAGTTCTGCCCGTGCATCTTGTCGCCCGTGGTTCCGGTGAGGTCGCCCCGTGAGCACGCACCTCGAACCGATCCGGCTGCCGGCCAACCAGCCCCCGCAGTTCTACCGCGGTGGCGACGCGATCGCCGCGCTGCGCGGGGCCACCGGCACCGACTCGAAGTTCGGCCCCGAGGACTGGGTCGGCTCGGTCACCACGATGTTCGGCCAGGAGACCAACGGTCTCACCAAGCTCGCCGACGGCACCTGGCTGCGCGACGCCGTGCGCGGCAACGCCGAAGCCTGGCTGGGCGCGGCGCACGTCGCGAAGCTCGGCGACTCCACCGGCCTGCTGGTGAAGCTGCTCGACGCGGGCCAGCGTCTGCCCGTGCACTTCCACCCCACCGACGCGTTCGCGCAGAAGCACTTCGACTCGCACTTCGGCAAGACCGAGGCGTGGATCGTGGTCGGCACCTACGGCGACGACCCGCGCGTGTACCCGGGGTTCAAGGAGACGGTGAGCAAGGAGACCGTGGCCGAGTGGACGCGGGAGCAGGACGCGCCGAGCATGCTGGGCGCGCTCAACAGCGTGTCCGTGCAGGCCGGCGACACCGTGTACATCCCGGCCGGGCTGCCGCACGCGATCGGCGAGGGCGTGTTCGTGGTGGAGCTGCAGCAGCCCACGGACTTCTCGCTCACGCTGGAGTGGCGTGACTTCCTGGCCTCGCCGGAGAAGGGCCACCTCGGCATCGGCTTCGACACCGCGATCGACACGCTCGACACGTCGGGCTGGGACGCCGAGCGGCTCACCACGATCGTGAAGCACACCGCCGAGGACAAGAACACCTCGGTGGACCTGCTGGCCGCGGGCTCCGACGAGTTCTTCCGCGCCGACCGCGTGCAGCTGACCGGCGGCTCGCTGGCGCTCGACCCGTCGTTCTCGGTGCTCGTGGTCCTCGACGGCGCCGGCTCGCTGCGCACCGAACACGGCGGCGAGTTCTCGCTGACCAAGGGCGAGACGTACGTGGTGCCGTTCGATGCCGGGCAGGTCGAGGCGTCGGGTTCGCTCACGGCGATCCGCTGCCGCCCGCCCGCACTCGAGAAGAGGTAGCCCGATGAGCGAGGTCCTGCTGGACGCGGTGGACCTCACCAAGCACTACGGCTCGGTGGAAGCCCTGCGCGGCGCTTCCTTCCAGGCCCGAGCTGGTGAGGTCACCGCTTTGATCGGCGACAACGGTGCCGGCAAGTCGACGCTCGTGAAGTGCCTTTCCGGCGCCGAGCAGCCGACGTCCGGCAGGATCCTGCTCGACGGCGAAGAGGTGCACCTGGACTCCCCCGTGACCGCGCGGCGGCTCGGGATCGAGACGGTGTACCAGGACCTCGCCGTCGCTCCGGAGCTCGATCCCGCGGCGAACCTGTTCCTGGGCCGCGAAATCCACCGCAAGGGGATCCTCGGCAAGCTGGGAATGCTCGACAAGGCCGCGATGCGCCGCCGGGCCGTGGAGGAGTTCCAGCGGCTCGGGGTCACGCTGCAGAGCACCGACGTGCCCATCGGCTCGCTTTCGGGCGGGCAGCGCCAGAGCGTGGCCGTGGTGCGGTCGGTGGTGTGGGCGTCGAAGGTCGTGTTCATGGACGAGCCGACGGCCGCGCTGGGCGTGGTGCAGCGCGAACGCGTGCTCGACGTGATCAAGAAGGTGCGCGACGAGGGCATCGCGGTGGTGCTCATCAGCCACAACATGCCCGAGGTGCTCTCGGTGTCCGACCGCATCGAGGTGCTGCGGCTGGGCAAGCGCGTGGCCCGGTTCGCCGGGGCGGACACGAAGCTGGAAGACCTCGTGGCGGCCATGACGGGCGCCCTCGTCCAGGAGGAAGCCGCGTGAGCACTCCGACCAAGGACATCCAGACCACTGTGGACGATGGTCTCGCCAAGGTGCCGCTGGGCAAGCGACTGGTGGGCGCCAACACGTTCTGGATCGCGCTGGTGCTGCTGGCGTTGATCATCGTGTTCACCGTGCTCGCGCCGGGCAACTTCGCGACGCTGTTCAACCTGCAGACGACGCTGATCGAGACCTCGGTGCTGCTGGTGATCTCGGTGGGCATGACCTTTGTGATCATCACCGCGGGCATCGACCTGTCCGTGGGATCGGTGCTGATCTTCGCCGGCATGGTGGCCGGCAAGACGATGGAAGCGCTCAGCCCCGGCGGCAACGCGACGACCGCGGGCTGGGGGGTGATCATCGTCGGAATGGTCGCCGGAGTGCTCGGCGGAACGATCTGGGGCCTGATCAACGGCTGGCTCATCGCCGTGGCCAAGATCCCGCCGTTGATCGTCACGCTCGGCACGCTGGGCGCGGCGCTCGGCGCGGCGCTGCTGCTCAACAACGGTTCGGACGTGCGCAGCGTGCCCACCGTGCTGACCAAGACGCTGGGGTACGGCACGTCGTTCGGCGGGGTGCCCAACCTGGTGCTGGTGGCCGTGGTGATCACGCTGATCGGGGCGTGGTTGCTGCACACCACGAAGTTCGGCCGCTACACCTTCGCCATCGGCTCGAGCGCGGAAGCCGCGCGCCGCTCGGGCATCGGTGTGACCGGGCACCTGCTCAAGGTGTACCTGCTCACCGGGTTCCTGGCCGGCGTGGCCGGGTTCATGTCGCTGGCCTACTACTCGTCGACGACCGTCTCGGCGCACGCCACCGACAACCTCAACGCCATCGCCGCCACGGTGCTGGGCGGCACGAGCCTCTTCGGCGGCATCGGTTCCATGCTGGGCACGGTGATCGGTGTGTTCATCCCCGCCGTGCTGACCAAGGGCTTCAACATCATCCACGTGCAGGACTTCTGGCAGCGGATCGCCGTCGGCGCGGTGCTGATCGCGGCCGTGTGGTTCGACCAGCAGCGCCGGCGGCGCCGCAACTCCCGCTGATCCCCCGTTTACCCCGGTTTCCGAGAGTACAAAGAGGTGCTGACGATGAAACTGACCAAGGCCCTGATCGCGGCCGGTGCGCTGGCTTCGGCGGCTTCGCTGGTGGCCGCCTGCGGCTCCGGGCAGGTGGGCCAGAGCGGCGGCTCCGGCGACTCGGCGAACACCGCCAACAGCAAGAAACTCACGCTGGTGCCCGGCGTGCAGGCGGAGCCGTTCTACATCTCGATGCAGTGCGGTGCGCAGGAAGAGGCGAAGAAGCTCGGCTACGAGCTCACCACGCAGGCGCCCCAGAAGTTCGACGCGACCATGCAGACCACGATCGTGAACGCGCTGGGCGCCAACCCGCCCGCCGCGCTGCTCATCGCGCCGACCGACGACCAGGCGATGCTCGCGCCGATCCAGCAGGTGAAGAACCGCGGCACGAAGATCGTCGAGGTGGACACGTCGCTGCAGGACAAGAGCGTGGCCGCGTCGTCGATCTCCTCGGACAACACCGCGGGCGGCAAGCTCGCCGCGCAGACGATGGCGAAGCTCGCCGGCGACAAGCCGGGCTCGGTGCTGATCCTCGACACGATCGCGGGCACCTCGACCACGGCGGCGCGCGCGAAGGGCTTCGAGGACGAGCTGAAGAACCACCCGAACCTCAAGTCGGCCGGCATCCAGTTCACCGACAACGAGCCGGACCAGGCCGCGTCGAAGGTCACCGCGGCGCTGGCGTCGACGCCGGACCTGATCGGCATCTTCGCCACGAACCTCAACACCGGTGAGGGCGCGGCGACCGGCCTGCGCAACGCCGGCAAGATCGGCCAGGTCAACCTGGTGGGCTTCGACGCGAGCCCGTCCGAAGTGGACGGCCTGCGCAAGGGCGAGTACCAGGGCCTCATCGCCCAGGACCCGGCCGCGATCGGCACGCAGGGCGTGCAGCAGGCGGTGGCGGCGCTGGAGGGCAAGCCCGTGACGCGCAACCTCACGGCCGAGCTGCACTCGATCACCAAGGACGACATGGACGCGAACTCGAAGTACTTCTACAAGCAGAGCTGCTGACCGACCGGGTTTTCGAAGGGGACTTTCCCGCGTGGAAAGTCCCCTTCGCCGCGTTCGGGGCTAGGATCTACCCCCTGCCCGTCGCCGAGGGGAGGCCGTCGATGACCGAGGGTGTGCGGCTGCCGTGGCGCTCGGCCGCGCGCGCCGACCCCGTGCCGGTGCTGGCCGCGGCCCGCAAGATCACCGACGACCTCATCGACGGCCTCACCGGCACCCACGCGCGGCGCGCGGCCCACGGGCTGCGGCGGCTGTTCGGCGTGGCCGGGCTGGGGCTCACGGACCTGTCGGGCTCGCTGCTGTGGTCGGGGCGGCCGGGGCCGGACACGACCGTGGCCCACGTGCTCGACGAGGTGCTGCACAGCGAGGAGCCCGCCGGTCTCGACGACGTGGTCGCCGTGCCGCTGCACGTTCACGACGAGCTGGCCGGGGCGTTGCTCGTGGTCGGCGAGCGGGGGCCCGAGGTGGTGGGGCAGGCGGCCGACGTGGTGGTGCAGGCGCTGGAACGCGGCCGGCTCGAGGCGTCGGCGGATCAGGCGGCGCAGGCCGAGCTGCGGGCGTTGCGGGCGGAGATGTCGCCGCACTTCGTGTACAACGCGTTGACGGTGATCGCGTCGCTGGTGCGGTCCGAACCCGATCGCGCGCGGGATCTGATGCTCGACTTCGCCGACTACACGCGCTACAGCCTGGCGCGCCACGGCGAGTACACCGTGGTGGCCGAGGAGTTCCGGGCGGTGGAGACGTACCTGGCGCTGCAGCGCGCAGTGCTGGGCGAACGGCTGAAGGTGCAGGTGCGGGTGGCGCCGGAGGTGCTGGCGGTGGCGGTGCCGTACCTGGTGCTGGAGCCGTTGGTGGAGAACGCGATCCGGCACGGCATCGAGCCGCGCACCACGACCGGGCTGGTGCAGGTGCACGGGCAGGCGGAAGGGAACGACTGCGTGATCAGCGTGGAAGACGACGGCGTGGGCATGGACCCGAAGCGGGCCGCGGACATCCTCGCGGGCCGCGTCGCCGACGGTGGCCTTGGTTTGGCCAATGTGGACAGACGGCTGCGCAACGTGTACGGCGCCTGGTACGGGCTCACCGTGGAGACCGAGGTCGGGGCCGGCACGCGCGTGGTCGTACGCGTGCCACGGTTCCAGCCGGGAGTGCTGCCGTGAGCGGGCTGCGGGTGCTGGCCGTCGACGATTTGGCGCCGGCGCTGGACGAGCTGTGCCGGATGCTGCGCGAGGCCCCGGAGGTGGGCGAGGTCGTGGGCGCCGGGGACGCGCTGCGGGCGTTGAAGCTGCTGCAGGCCGACCACTTCGACGCGGTGTTCCTCGACATCTCCATGCCGGGCCTGGACGGGCTCGAGCTGGCGACGCTACTGGCCCGGTTGTCCGAACCGCCGGTGATCGTGTTCGTCACGGCGCACGACGGCCACGCGGTGGCGGCGTATGGGATCGGCGCCGTGGACTACCTGCTCAAGCCGGTGCGCACGGAACGGCTGGCGGCCGCGTTGGGGAAGGTCGTGCGCATGGCGCCGTCTTCGGAGGGCGCGCAGCCGGTACCCGACGCCATGGCCGCCCTGCCGGTCGACGCGGGCGGCCGCACCCGCTACGTCCGCCGCGACGACGTGCTCTTCGTGGAAGCCCACGGCGACTACGTGCGCCTCCACACCCGCGGCGGCGTGCACCTCGTGCGCATGCCGATCTCCCGGCTGGAGGAGTACTGGGAGGGCACTGGGTTCACGCGGGTGCACCGCGGTTTCCTGCTCTCGGTGTCGGCGGTGCTGGAGCTGCGCAGCGACACCACGGGCGGGCTCCTGGCCCACACGCACGCCGGCGACGTGCCGGTGAGCCGCCGGCATGCCCGGGACCTGCGCGACCGGTTGCTGGAGGCGGCGCAGCAGGGGCAGCTGGGGTCCTCTTGGTGACCGGGGTCGGGTGGGTGCGCGCGACCCCGATGTGGCGTCGGGTGCGCTCAACGCACCCGATGTGGCATTCGGTGCGCTCAACGCAACGAATGCCGCATTGGGGCGCGGTGGTGGGAGCCGTGCGGTGAGCCGGGTTCGGCGGGTGGCCGTGATGAGCCCGCAGACGCGGCTCGCGCGGTCGCGCAGGCAGGCGCGCGGGCGGTGGCGGATGCCGCGGCTGCGCGCGTCCGACGCGGAGCGCGCCGCCGAGCTCTACCGGGTGCAGCGGAGGCGGGGCGTTCCGGCGCTCGTGGCGATGTTCGCGCTCGTGCTCGGGTTGCCGGTGGTGTTCGCCGTCTGGCCGGGGCTGGACGGGGTGCGGGTGTGGGGCATTCCGTTGTCCTGGTTGATGATCGCGCTGCTGCCCTACCCCGTGATGGCCGGGCTGGCGCGGTGGCAGCTGCGGCGCGCCGAGAAGGCCGAGGACGACGACGCCGCGTCGGGGAGGCCGTAGGTGGACATCGCGCTGGCGGTGACGCCCGTCGTGCTCATCACGCTGCTCATCGGCGTGCGCGGGGTGGCCGCGATGCGCACCACGTCGGACTTCCTGGTGGCCTCGCGCCGGATCTCGCCGTTCGTGAACTCCGCGGCGGTGTCCGGGGAGTACTTGTCGGCCGCGTCGTTCCTCGGAGTCGCCGGGCTCGTGGTGAAGGACGGCGTGGGCGCGCTCTGGTACCCGGTCGGGTTCACGGCCGGGTACATCGCGATGCTCGTGCTGGTCGCGGCGCCGATGCGGCGCTCGGGCGCGTTGACGGTGCCGGACTTCGCCGAGGCGCGGCTGGCATCGCCGGCGCTCAGAAGGATCGCCGCGGTGGTGGTGCTGGTGATCGGCACGATCTACGTGGTGCCGCAGTTCCGCACGGCCGGGTTGGTGCTCACGGCCGTCGGCGGCACACCGTACTGGGTCGGGGTGGTGATCGCGGGCACGGCGGTGAGCGTCACGCTCGCGCTCGGCGGGATGCGCGCGGCCACGTACGTGCAGGCGTTCCAGTTCTTCCTGAAGCTGCTGCTGTTCCTGGTGCCCGCGCTCTGGCTCGTGCTGCACGTGAGCGAAGCCGACCGCGACGCGGCGCTCACCCCGGTGGAGTTCACCCGCTTCTCGCACCAGACACCGGTGGACTTCGAGCACGACGTGACCATCAAGCTGCGCGAGCCCACCACCGTCGTGACCGAAACCGGCCCCCGCACACTGCCGCCCGGTGAGCTCACCGTCCACAGTGGAGAGCGGCTGGTGTTCGCCGCCGACGCACCGGTTCCCGACGTGAGCAACGGCGCCGCGCTCGGCGGCCCCGACTGGCAGCGCCCGTTGCTCGACCTGGACAAGGGTTACCCGTTGCTCGGCACGTGGGCCGTGCTCATCGCGACGATGCTCGGCACCATGGGCCTGCCCCACGTGCTCATGCGCTTCCACACCAGCCCCGACGGCCGCGCCGCGCGCCGCACCGCCGCGATCACCGTGGCGCTGCTCGGCGTGTTCTACCTCTTCCCCGGCGTCTACGGCGTGCTCGGCCGCGTGCTGGTGCCCGAGATCTACCTCTCCGGCGACACGGACACCGTGGTCGTCGCGCTGCCCTCGCAGGTCGACACCGGGTGGGCCGGCGAGCTGTTCACCGCGCTGCTCACCGCGGGCGCGTTCGCGGCGTTCCTGGCGACGTCGCTGGGCCTGCTGCTGGTGATGTCCGGCGCGCTCGCCTACGACCTCATGCCCGGCGGCCTGCGCCGGCTGCGCGTGACCGTGGTGTTCGCCGCCGCCGCGATGGTGGTGCTCGCGCTGCCGTCGGCGCGGCTCGACGCCGGCGTGCTCGTGACGTGGGGCTTCACCGTGGCCGCGTCCACCTTCTGCCCGCTGCTGGTGCTCGGCATCTGGTGGCCGCGCCTCACGGCCGCGGGCGCGATCAGCGGCGTGCTCACCGGGCTCGTCGCGTCGTCCGGCTCGATCCTCTACGCCCTGGCCGGGCCCAGCCTCGGCGGCTGGGTGGCGATCTTGGTCTCGCAACCGGCACCCTGGTCGGTACCCCTCGCGTTCGGCGTGATGGTGGCCGTCTCGCTGCGCGGACGCCCACCGTCCTGGGCCGGCGCCGCCATGCTCCGCCTGCACCTCGACGAGCGCGCGCCCGGACCCGAGCCGCCCCATTCGTCCGCACCCGCGTACCGCTCGTCAACCGTTCGTCGTGTGGCCCGGCGTTTGAACCGCTGACGCTTCCTCCCCGCTTCCCGCCTCCCTACTGTGGCGCGGACCACAATCCGCAGCGTCGCGAGGGAGTGACGATGAGTCCCACCGACACCGACGTGTCCGACGTGTCCGGCGACCCGCCGTCGGACATGGACTGGGAACACGTGCAGGAAAGCGCCGAGTTCAGGCAGCTGCGCGGCCGCTTGCGCCGCTTCGTCTTCCCGATGGCCGCGCTGTTCCTGGCCTGGTACCTGCTGTACGTGCTGCTGGCCGACTACGCGCACGGCTTCATGAGCACGAAGATCGCCGGCAACTTCACCGTGGGCCTGCTGTTCGGCCTGCTGCAGTTCGTGTCGACGTTCCTCATCACCTGGCTGTACGTGCGCTACGCCAACCGCAAGCTCGACCCGCTGTCCGAGCGCATCCGTGAGGACATCGAGAACCCGGCCGCCGCGAAGGAGTCCGAATGAGCACTCTCGCCGCGGGCGTCGAGGGCAGCAACCCGACGCTGAACATCGTCATCTTCGCCGTGTTCGTGGTGATCACGCTCGTGATCGTGTTCCGCGCGAGCCGCAACACGAAGACGGCATCGGACTACTACGCGGCCGGGCGCGCGTTCACCGGCCCGCAGAACGGCATCGCGATCAGCGGTGACTACCTCTCGGCCGCGTCGTTCCTCGGCATCGCCGGCGCCATCGCGGTGTACGGCTACGACGGGTTCCTCTACTCGATCGGCTTCCTCGTCGCGTGGCTGGTCGCGCTGCTGCTCGTGGCGGAGCTGCTGCGCAACACCGGCCGCTTCACGATGGGCGACGTGCTGGCGTTCCGCATGCGGCAACGCCCGGTGCGCGCCGCCGCGGCCATCTCGACGCTGATCGTGTCGTTCTTCTACCTGCTGGCCCAGATGACCGGCGCCGGCGGCCTCGTGGCGCTGCTGCTGGGCATCGAGGGCAAGGCCGCGCAGTCGGTGGTCATCGCCGTGGTGGGCGTGATCATGATCGCCTACGTGCTCATCGGCGGCATGAAGGGCACCACGTGGGTGCAGATCATCAAGGCCGCACTGCTCATCATCGGCGCGCTCGCGATGACGCTGTGGGTGCTCGGCAAGTACGGCTTCAACTTCTCCGCGCTGCTGCAGGGCGCCGTGGACAAGGCGGGCAAGGCCGGTGAGACGCTGCTCGGGCCGGGCAAGCAGTACGGCGCCACGGGAACGTCCAAACTGGACTTCTTCTCCCTTGGCATCGCGCTGGTGCTGGGCACCGCGGGCCTGCCCCACGTGCTGATGCGCTTCTACACCGTGCCCACGGCCCGCGAAGCCCGCCGCTCGGTGGTGTGGGCGATCGTGCTGATCGGCGTGTTCTACCTGTTCACGCTGGTGCTGGGCTACGGCGCCGGCGCGCTGGTCGGGCCCGACGACATCAAGGCCGCGCCAGGTGGCGTGAACTCGGCCGCGCCGCTGCTCGCGCTGAACCTCGGCGGGCCGGTGCTGCTGGGCCTGATCTCGGCGATCGCGTTCGCCACGATCCTCGCTGTGGTGGCGGGCCTGACGATCACCGCGTCGGCTTCCTTCGCCCACGACGTGTACGCCAACGTGATCAAGCGGGGCAAGACGAAGCCGGGCTCGGAGGTGCGCGTCGCGCGGATCACCGCCGTGGTGATCGGCGCGGTCGCGATCGTCGGCGGCATCCTGGCCAACGGCCAGAACGTGGCGTTCCTCGTGGCGCTCGCGTTCGCGGTGGCGGCGTCGGCGAACCTGCCGACGATCCTGTACTCGCTGTTCTGGAAGCGGTTCAACACCCAGGGCGCGCTGTGGAGCATCTACGGCGGGCTGATTGTCTCGCTGGTGCTGATCGTGTTCTCGCCGGCGGTGTCGGGCAAGCCGATCGACGCGAAGACCGGCAAGAGCGCGTCGATGCTGCAGGGCGTGGACTTCCACTGGTTCCCGCTCGACAACCCCGGCCTGGTGTCGATCCCGGTCGCGTTCCTGCTCGGCTGGCTCGGCACGGTGCTGTCGAAGGAACGCAACGCGAAGAAGTACGCGGAGATGGAGGTGCGGGCCCTCACGGGTGCGCACGCGGAGAAGGCCGTGCAGCACTGAGTTTGTGTTTTGATCCGCGAGCGGGCCGGGACTTTCGAGTCCCGGCCCGCTTCGTTCTGGCCCTACAACCCGAGCGGCAGCACCAGCTCCAGGTCGGTCTTGCGCGCCGGGGCGCCGTCGGTGAGGTTGCCGTCGGGGTCGGGCACTATGCCGCCGGCGGCCACGCGGTCGAGGGTGTTCAGGCCGAGCGGGCCGGGACTTTCGAGTCCCGGCCCGCTTCGTTCTGGCCCTACAACCCGAGCGGCAGCACCAGCTCCAGGTCGGTCTTGCGCGCCGGGGCGCCGTCGGTGAGGTTGCCGTCGGGGTCGGGCACGATGCCGCCGGCGGCCACGCGGTCGAGGGTGTTCAGGCCGAGCGGGCCGACGGTGCCGAACACGGTGTAGTCGGGCCGCAGGGTCGAGTCGCCGTAGACGAGGAAGAACTGGGAGCCGTTGGTGTCCGGCCCGGCGTTGGCCATGGCGACGAGGCCGCGGGAGTAGATGCGGGCCGCCGGGTTGGTGGTCGAGGGCGGCAGGTCGGTGGGCAGTTCGTCGCGGAAGCTGTAGCCCGGGCCGCCTTCGCCGGTGGCCGTGGGGTCGCCGCACTGCAGGACCTTCAGCGTCGAGTAGCTCGTGAGGCGGTGGCAGGTGGTCTGGTTGAAGAAGCCGTGGCGGGCCAGGTGCAGGAAGCTCTGCACCGTGCACGGCGCTTCGGCGCGGTCGAGCGTGAGCGGCAGCAGCCCCTGGTTGGTGATCACCGGGACGGCGACCTTGCCGCGGTCGGGCGTGTGGCTCGGGTCCGGCGGCAGGGGCACGGGACGGGCGGCCGGCTCGTCCGGTGTTTCGGTGTACTGGCAGGCGCCGTGGGTCGTGGTGGGCTCGCTGTTCGCCACGGTCGCGGCACCGGCCGCCGGCGCGAACGCGGCGAGCAGTGAACCGACGGCAACCGTGGTGACGAGGAGCTTCTTCATGCGTTTCCTCCCAGTGAACGAATCAGGGAAGCATAAGCAGGGTCCGGACCATTCGGCATCCGGCGAAAGTGGGAGGCTCACGAAACGCTGACCGCCTCCTGACAACTCCTCCCTAGCGTTTCCGGCCATGATCACTCGTGTGTTTCTCACTGTCGTCGCGGCCGCGGGGGTCGCGCTCGCGGTGCCGGCGGTCGCGTCGGCCGCGAGCGGGCCGGTGGTGCAGCCGCTGGCCGTGACCGCGGCCGACCAGCAGGCCGTGCTCGACTACTGGACCCCCGAACGGATGGCCGCCCTCACGCAGCCGGCGTCGGACAACCCGCCGAAGAGCGGCCCGGACGGCGCGCCGTGGACCGCGTCGAACGCCGTGACCAAAACCGTCGGCCGGCTCTTCTTCACCGACCACGGCGAGGACGCCAGCTGCACCGCCACCGTGGTCGACAGCGCCAACCGCAGCACGATCGTCACGGCCGGGCACTGCGTGAACTCCACCGACCTGCTCGGCAACGACGACCAGTGGAACGCCCACTCGATGTTCGTGCCGGGCTACCACGACGGCCAGGCGCCGTACGGGAAGTTCGTCGGCCGCTTCGGCGTCGCGGACCGCACGTGGCTGGAGAACGACCAGATCAACGGCCAGAAGTTCGACGCCTACGACCAGGCCTTCGTGGTCCTCAACCGCGGCGCGCACGGCATTCCGGTGCAGGACAAGGTGGGCGCGGCGCAGCAGATCGGCTTCGACCGCCCCGGTGACGCGAACGTGGTCCAGTTCGGCTACCCGCGCGCCTCGGCCGACCCCGCGCGCGAGGGCCTGCCGGAGTACATCGGCTCCCGCCTGGCCTTCTGCACGGGCCCCACGCGCGAATGGCTGGGCACCCCGGACTTCCCCGACTCGCCGAACCAGTGGGGCACCGCGTGCGTGATGGGCGGCGGCTCGAGTGGTGGGCCGCGATTGCGTGACTTCAACCCGAAGACCGGCCTGGGCGTGGTGGTCGGGGACAACACCGAGGCGGGTTTCTTCGACGCTGCCGGCCACGCGTGCGAGCGTGATGCCGGGTGCACGAGGTATCTGGTGGGGCCGCAGTTCACGAAGGCGATTACGAAGCCGTTGTTCGAAGCGGCTCAGCACGCGTAGACGAGATGGAGGGCGCGAGCTGTCACGCCGCGCCCTCCACCACGCCCCACCACAGGAAATCTCGCGCACGGGTCGCTGCGACGAGCCGCTGACGGTCACGCAGCTCGGCCGCTTCCCGGCGAGCGGCATCGCTGTTCGCAGAATCCAGGGCTGGGAACTGGACGGCCAGCACCGCCCGGAAGTCCAGCCCTTTGGCACGGTGCACGGTGCCGACCTTCACCCGGTCATCCGGTTCGCCCGTGTGGTGTTCGAGGCTCTGCGTCGGCACGCCCGCGCTCTCCAAGAGCCGGCGACACTCATCCGCGTCGTGTTTGGTGAAGGTGATCAGCGCCGTGTGACCGTGTGGGAGGGGTCGCAACGTATCCACCAGCGCCGCCGCGAGATCTGTGCGGCGGCCCGTCCAGGTCTCGGCCCGGCCGCCTGCGTTCACCACCTCGGCGTCACGGAGCACGACGCCCGCCGCGCCGTCGAGGTCGTCGACGCTGTTTCCGGCGTCGATGCGGCGCGCGAAGTCGAGGATGCCCGATCGGTTGCGGTAATTGACTTTCAGCACTTCGCCGCGACCTTGAACTGGGATACCGGCGTCGGAGAGCCGCCACCCGCCGGGGTAGACCTGCTGCTGACCGTCGCCCACGAGGAGCAGGCGGTTCTGTCCGTCGCCTGCTATCTCGCGGAGCAGCCGCAGCCCCGTGAGGGTGACATCCTGGACTTCGTCAACGACCACCATCGCGTACGGGCTTTCGAGCGGCTGCCGGACCAGCTCGGCGTGGGCGGCGATGAGCATGTCGTGGTAGTCGTGCGCGCCGCGCGCGACGAGGTTGTCGCGGTACGACTCATAGAACGACCACACTCGTTCCCGCTGCGCGTCGCCGAGCGCGAGCCGACGGCCTCGGCGCAAAATCTGCTTGTACTCGGCCAATGTACGCAGACCGCGACCTTTGATGACCCGATCCACCTCTGTGTGCCAGTAGTCGTAGGCGGGCTCGATCTCCTGCAGCGCTCCCCGGTGCCGCAGCCAAGCCCGGGCGAACGCGTTGTCGATCGCGGCAGGATTCACGTTCAGTTCGACCTCGCGATGGACGAGCAGTGTGCGCGCCCAGGAATGCAGGTTCTGGAATTCCGCTCGTTCCGCCAGCTCCGGGGCCAACTGCCGGAACGCGCTCTCGTGCACGGCGGGCAATGTGCGCACGAACGTGGTGAACAGCAGCGGTCCGACGTTGCGGCGGCCGACATGGCGCATGCGGTGCAACGCCACCACGGTCTTGCCGGTGCCGGCCGGGCCACTGATGCGTGCCGGGCCACCGTAGTCACGCTTGACTACGGCGTGCTGCTGCGGGTGCAGAAAGGTCATCCAGCTCTCGAACGGCCGCTCCAGTGCTGCAGCGAGCTGACCCTCCGTCACGTCCTGCGCGGCCAGCAGGCCTTCGGGCTCGGGCTCGCGTTCCGGCGGCTGGACGACGAAGAACGAATAGTCCGGCAACCTATCGTTCGCAGCCCGGGCAAGGTCGTCGGCTTGGCGGCGGGGCAAGCGCGTGTCACCGCGGCGGAACAGCTGATCCAAGTCCGCGACCGGCAACGCCCAAAACGCACCAGAGTTGCGGGGAGATCGCTTCACGCCGCCGACCACCACAAGCGTGATCGCCGTCGGTGCGACCAGTCGGCCTTGCGAGCCGCGAATCGAGGCGAACCGTTCCTCGGCGTGGCGCAACACCGGCTGCACTTGCTCCGGTGGCTGGTCCGCGACGACGACGGCGAACACCCCCGTTCGCCCGACCAGAAACGCGTCGGCCCGATCCGCCGACCGCGGCAGATCAGCGCGAAGGAGGAGGTGCCAACCCTCCGCCGTGTGCGACACCAGCTCGTTCAACACGTTTCGCCGCAACGGATCCAGTGTCGGGAAATGCTTCGCCAACAACTCCGACGCCTGACGCTGGACGTGCCTCTTCGCGTGCGCGCTCAGTACCATTCGCTCCCCCTCGTGGTGACTGTCCGCACTTGGAGTATCGCGCAGAGAGAGGGTGACGTGGTGATCTTGGCCGGGATTCACTCGGATGCCGAACGCAGAACGGCCGGGCAGCGAAACCGCTGCCCGGCCGTTCTGTCGGAAAAGCTACTTCGCTGCCGGAACCCGCAGCAGCAGTGCGTCGCCCTGGCCGCCGCCGCCGCAGAGGGCCGCGGCGCCCAGGCCGCCGCCGCGGCGGCGCAGCTCGTGGATCAGGTGCACGGCCAGGCGGGCGCCCGAGGCGCCGATCGGGTGGCCCAGCGCGATGGCGCCGCCGTTGACGTTGACCTTCGAGGGGTCCAGGCCGAGCTTCTCGGACGAGACCACACCGACGGCGGCGAAGGCCTCGTTGATCTCCACCAGGTCGAGGTCGCTCACGTCGAGCTTGGCCTTGGCCAGCGCCTTGCGGATGGCGTTGGACGGCTGCTCGTGCAGGGAGGCGTCGGGGCCCGCGACCACGCCGTGGGCGCCGATCTCGGCGAGCGGCGTGAGGCCGAGCTGCGCGGCCTTCTCCGGGCTGGCCACGATCACGGCGGCGGCGCCGTCGGAGATCTGGGAGGAGGAGCCGGCGGTGATGGTGCCGTCGGAGGCGAAGGCGGGGCGCAGCTTGGCGAGGCCGCCGGTGGTCGTGTCGGCGCGGACGCCCTCGTCGGTGTCGAACACGACCGGGTCGCCCTTGCGCTGCGCGATCGAGACCGGCGCGATCTCCTCGCGGAAGAAGCCGGCCTCGATGGCGGCGGCGGCGCGCTGGTGCGAGCGCGCGGAGAACTCGTCCTGCTGCTCGCGCGTGATGCCGTAACGGGTGTTGTGCTTCTCCGTGGACGCGCCCATGGCGACCTGGTCGAACGCGCAGAAGAGACCGTCGTAGGCCATGTGGTCGAGCATCGTCACGTCGCCGTACTTGAAGCCGCCGCGCGACTTCGGCAGCAGGTGCGGCGCCTGCGTCATCGACTCCTGGCCACCGGCCACCACGAGGTCGAACTCGCCGGCGCGGATGAGCTGGTCGGCGAGTGCGATGGCGTCGAGACCCGAGAGGCACACCTTGTTGATGGTGAGCGCGGGAACGTCCATCGAGATGCCCGCGGCGACCGCCGCCTGGCGCGCCGGGATCTGGCCCGCGCCCGCGGTGAGCACCTGGCCCATGATCGTGTACTCGACCTCGGACGGGGAAACACCGGCCTGCTCCAGCGCGGCCTTGATCGCGATGCCGCCGAGCTGCGCACCGGTGAAGTCCTTCAGCGAGCCGAGCAGCCGCCCGATGGGGGTACGGGCAGCGCCCAGGATCACGGAACCGGACACGTCGTCCTCCCAAGAATTCTGAACACCTACAGTCTCACGACTGTACCCGGGCCCGCGGCTTCTTGATGGAGCCAGTGTGAGGGGGCGCACGTACCTTTTCAGGGGGCTTCACCAGGGTCGTGGCGCTTATCCTGCCCCCATGAACACTGAGTCCATCCAAGCCGTGCTCACCCCGTTCGTGACCGCGATCGACCACGTCGGCATCGCGGTGCCGGACCTCGACGAGGCGATCGCGTTCCACAAGGAGCACTTCGGCCTGGAGGTCGCGCACGAGGAGGTGAACGAGGAGCAGGGCGTCCGCGAAGCGATGCTGCGCGCGCCCGGAACCGCGGGCACCGAGACGATGATCCAGCTCCTCGCGCCGCTGCGGGACGACTCCACGATCGCGAAGTTCCTCGGCCGCAACGGGCCCGGCCTGCAGCAGCTCGCGTTCCGGGTGTCCGATGTGGACGCTGCCGCCGCCGCGTTGCGCAAGCAGGGACTGCGGCTGCTGTACGACGACGCGAAGCGCGGGACGTCGAACAGCCGGGTGAACTTCGTGCACCCGAAGGACGCCGGTGGGGTGTTGGTGGAGCTGGTGGAACCGGCCGGGAGCCAGGCCGCGCACTAAGCCTTGTCGGCCTTCGCCGAGAGGGCGTTGGCCAGGAAGGTGAGCTCGCCGTCGAACTCGGCGGGGCGGTCGTCGCCCGAGTGGCGGGCCGTGGCGTGGCGGTGGCTCACCGCGCGGGCGAGCAGGCCGGACGCGCTGTCGAGGTCGGACACGGCCAGGCGGCCGCCGGTCGCGGCGACGATCACCGAGCGGACGATGCCGACGAGCTGCTGGAAGCGTTCGCCGAGGGCGTCGCGCACCACGTAGTGGGTGTCGGCTTCGCGCCAGAGCACGTGGGACAGGCCGAGGGAGCCAGTGAAGCGGCGGTCGAGCTCCGAGACCAGCCGGCGCAGCGACCCGGCGAGGTCACCGGGCACGACCACGGCGGCGGGCTCGATGTGCTCGTCGGGCAGGCGGTCGACCAGCGCCGCGAGCAGATCGGACTTGCGGCGGAAGTAGTAGTGGACAAGACCCTTCGGCACCCCGGCGCGCTCCGCGATGCGGGACGTCGGGGTGGCGTCGAAGCCGGACTCGGCGAAGAGCGCTTCCGCCGCGAGCAGGATCCGCTCCCTCGCCGAGTCCTCCGTCATGTCAGCTCCTTCAGTGCGGCATCGCCGTCCGGTGGGCGGCGTTGGCCATCGGCATCGCGGCGGCGCCGGCGATGATCGTGAGCGCACCGGCGACCCAGGACGTCCACGACGCCCCGTTGAACTCGGTGTACCCCATCACCCACGGGGCGATGAAGAGCAACACCCCGAGGACGATCTGGATGCCCTCGCCGTAGACGGCACCGGGCGTCGCGAGCGACACCAGGCCGTCGATGGCGATCAGCGCACCGAGGATCACCATCGTCCACATCGTCATCGTGTCCGTGCTCAGCCAAAGGGGTGAAAGAGCGGCGACAACACCGATGACGACCTCGGCCCAATCGTGGGGCCGTGTCCAGGCGCGCGTCGAGACTTCACTCATTCGTGCTCACCTCCGCCGGAGAACTTGCTGGTGGAAAAGTTTCCCTGCACTGATCATGCGCCTTGATTGGCCGGCCGGTCAAGATTGGTTGGTCACAGTTGCGTCCAGGGGACTTGTCAGCCATCGGGCTACTGTGTTGGGCCGCTCGGCGCAGGGTCGGCCGGACACCGTGGGTGCTCACCCGTCCGTGACCCCGTAGCGGCTACGGTAGGGCCCATGAGCCTTGGCGAGGAACGGGAGCTTGTGCCGCTGGGAGCCGGCTTCGACGTGGCGAAGCGCGGGTACAGCCGAGCGCAGGTCGACGAACATCTGGAACGGCTGGACGCCGACCTGAAGATGCTCACCGGCGACCGCGACGCCGCCATCGCCCAGGCGGGTGATCTGGCCCGTCAGCTGGAGATCGCGCGCGGCGAGATCGCCGATCTCCGCGGCCAGGTCGACCGGCTGGCACAGCCGCCGACGAGCGTCGAGGGGCTGTCCGAGCGGCTGCAGCGCATGCTGCGCCTGGCGCAGGACGAGTCCGCCGACACGCGGGCGCGCGCCGAGGCCGAGGCCGGCCACATCCGCGCCAAGGCCGAGACCGACGCCAGCGCCATGCGCGCACGGTACGAGCAGCTGCTCACCGAGCTCGACCTGCGGCGCAAGGAGATGGAAGCCGAGCACCGCAAGGTCCTCGAAGACGCCCGCGCCGAGGCCAAGTCCATCACCGACAAGGCCGAGGCCGAGCGCACCCGGCTCGACTCCGAGTCCGAGGCCCGCCGCACGCAGGTCGAAGAGGACTTCGAGATCGCCATGGCCGCCCGCCGCACCGAGGCGATGCGCGTGCTGGCCGAGCAGGAAGCCGCGTCGAAGGCCGAAGCCGAGCGCCGCGTGCGCGAGGCCGCCGAAGACGCGGCCGCCATCCGCGCCAAGGTGCTGGAGGAAGAGACCACCGCGCGCGCCGACATCGAACGTCGCCAGCGCGAATCCGTGGCCGACGCGAACAAGCGCAAGCAGGACTCGATCACCGAGGCCAACGCCCGCCTCGCCGAAGCCGCCGACGAGGCCCGCCGCCGCGTCCGCACGGCCACCGACGAATCCAACCGCCGCATCACGCAGGCCAACGAGCGCGTGGAGGCGCTGCGCAACGTGCGCACCAGCCTGGCCGAGCAGGTCCGCCAGGCGCGCACGGTGCTGGCCGAGGCGCACCACGTGCTGGGCGAAACCGACACGGTGGTGCCGGCGGACATCAAGGCGGCGGTTTCTTCTTCGCCGGAACCCAAGAAGGCCCCGGCTCCCGTACCGGCCGCTGCTTCACCCTCGACGGAGGGCGAGGTCGAAAAGACCGTCCGCCTCCGCACGACCGACGTCCCGAAGCCGAAGGCCCAGGCGGGCCAGCCCTCGTCCCGCCCAGGCACCAAGCCCACCGGAGACTGACCTCACCGCAGCAAACCTGCTTCATGCAACCCGGGTCCACGACCCGGGTTGCATGTTTACTCGGCCAGGGCTTGACGGCGACCACGGAGCGAGATCGCGCCGGTTTGCGGATTGCGCGGTGCGATCGGCCCCGGCCGATCCGACCTCGCAATCCGCAAGCCGGCTTGGGGCGATCTCGCACGCCCCGGCGGAGCCGGGGCCAAAGACACAGCCAGTTCGCGTACCCGCGGTATGCGAAGCGAAGCGGCATACAGCGGGGAAGCGAACTGGCGAGTAGCCTTCCGTCCGACAAGCGGGGCGGTGTTGCCTCGGGAAGCGGGGCGAGGTCGCTCCGATTCGGGATCGCCGGGAGGTTTCGGATGGCTGTCTATCGGACCGTGGTGGTGGGGACGGACGGGTCGGACTCGTCGTTCGCCGCGGTGGATCGGGCGGCGGGGGTGGCCGCGGATGCCGGGGCGAAGCTGGTCGTGGTGTGTGCGTATTACCCCGCCAGCAAGCACGACGTGGAGCAGGCGCAGGACGAGCTCGGCGACGAGGCGTACCAGGTCGTGGGCTCGGCGCCGGCGGAGGACACGTTGCAGAGTGCGCGCGATCGGGCCGTGAAGGCCGGGGCGAAGGACATCGAGACGGTGGCCGCGACCGGGGAGCCGGTGCACGTGCTGCGGAAGGTCGCACACGACAAGGCGGCCGACCTGCTCGTGGTGGGCAACCGGGGGCTCAACACGCTCGCCGGGCGGATCCTGGGCTCGGTGCCGGCGGAGGTGGCGCGCAAGTCCGGGGTCGACGTGCTGATCGTGCACACGACCTGAGCCGTGGCCGAATCCCCTGATCTGCAGCAACGGCTGGAGAAGCTGCTGCTGGGCGGGCCGCGCAAGTACACGCGGTTGGAAGTGGCCGCACGCGCGGGCGTGTCCGAGGAACGCTCGCGCCGGCTGTGGCGCGCCCTCGGGTTCGCGGGCGCGGGCGACGACGAGGTGGTGTTCACCGACGCCGACGTCGCGGCCATGCGCACCGCCGACCAGCTCGTGGACTCGGGCCTGGTGGAGCGCACCCTCGAAGTCGCGGTGACGCGCGCGCTCGGCCAGCACCTGTCGCGGCTGGCCGAGTGGCAGGTGCACATGTTGTGGACGCTGATCACGGAAAACCCCGAGCTCGCGCGCAACGACCGTCAGGTGACGCGGCTCGTCGAGCGGCTGCTGCCGGAGCTGGAGCAGGTGCAGAACTTCGTGTGGCGCCGCCACCTCGCGGCCTACGCCGGGCGCGCGTTCGCCACCGACGAGGACCTCGAGGCGCGCCCGCAGATCGTCGGTTTCGTCGACATGGTGGGCTACACGAAAATGACCCGCCAGGTCGACGAGGACGAGCTCAGCCACGTGCTCGACGCCTTCGAGTCCTTGGCCGGCGGCGTGATCGCCGACCACCGCGGCCGCATCGTGAAGATGATCGGCGACGAGGTCTTCTTCGTCACCGACTCCCCCGGCTCCGGCGCCGAAATCGCCCTCACCCTCACCGAACGCGCCGACGCGTCGGACGACCTGCCCGCCGTGCGCGCCGGCCTCGCTTCGGGCCGCGTGCTGTCGCGCTTCGGCGACGTCTACGGCTCCGTGGTGAACCTCGCCGCGCGGCTCACGTCCGTCGCCCGCCCCGGCACGGTGCTGGTCGACCGCGAGCTGGCGGCCGCGCTGGAAGAGCTGCCGGAGTACGAACTGCGCACGCGCCGGCCCGTCGCGGTGCGCGGGTACAACCGCCTGCGGCCCTCGGCGTTGCGGCGGGCGCAAGACCGTCCGTCGGGCCGGTTCGCCGCGGCGCAGGAACGCGCGGCCGAGGCCATGGGACTGCCCGAAACGACTCGCGCCGCCACCGAGCCCGAGACGCCCGAGGACCTGACGGTGGGCTCCCGGCGCCGGCGGCGCAGGCGCTGATCAGGCGTCGTAGTCCACGGTCACGCGCTCGCTCGCCGGGTGCGATTGGCAGGTGAGGACGAAACCGGCGTCGACTTCGGCCTTCTCCAGCGCGAAGTTGCGGCGCATGTCGACGACGCCGTCGGTGACCCGCGCACGGCAGGTGCCGCAGACACCGCCCTTGCAGGCGAAGGGCAGGTCCGGCCGGAACTTCTGCGCACCGTCCAGAATGGACGATTCCTGGGGCAGGCTCATGGTGGTGGAGCGGCCGTCGAGGATGAGGGTGACCTCCGAGGCGGCACCGGCGACGGCCGGGTCCACGTGTTTCACCGGCTCGGGCGGCACGTCGTCCACGTAGAACAGTTCCTGGTGGACCGAAGACTCGGGCACGCCCAGCGCCGCCAGCACTTCCTGCGCGCCGGTGACCATGCCGAACGGGCCGCACAGCCAGAAATGCGCCACCGAATCCACGGGCACGAGCGAGCCGAACAGCGAACGCAGCTTGTCCGCGTCGAGGCGGCCGGTGAAGAGCTCGGCCTCGCGCGGCTCGCGCGAAAGGACGTGGATGAGCTCGAGCCGCGCCGGGTAGCGGTCCTTCAGATCGGCCAGCTCGTCGGCGAACATCACGGTGTCGGTGCGGCGGTTGCCGTACAGCACGGTGACGGTGGCGTCCGGCGTGGCGAGCAGCGAGGCGACGATCGAGAGCACCGGGGTGATGCCCGAGCCGGCGGCGATCAGCACGTGGTGACCGCCCGTGGTCAGATCCGGCGTGAACGTGCCGGTCGGGGCCGAGACCTCCACGACGTCACCGGCGCGCACGTCCTGCACCAGCCAGGAGGAGAACACGCCCTCGGGCACCAGGCGCACACCCACGCGCGGCCGCTCACCGGCCGGAGCGCAGATCGAGTACGACCGGCGCTCGTCGCGGCCGTCGACCGTGCGGCGCAACGTCAGGGACTGGCCCGGCGCGAAGGCGAACGTCTCGGCCAGCTCGGCCGGCACGTCGAAGGTCACCGCGACCGCGTCGTCGCAGAGCCGCTCGACCGCGGCGACCGTGAGCGGGTGGAAGCCGGTGCGCCGGGAAATCGTGCTGGTCAACTCAGATCTCCTTGACGTGTTCGAACGGTTCCAGGCACGCCCGGCAGCGCCGCAGCGCCCGGCACGCGGTGGCGCTGAACCGCGACTGCTCCTCGGTTTCGAGCGAACCGCAGTGCGGGCACGCGACCCGCGACGCGGGCGGTGGCAACGTGAGCGGCACCGGTCCGCTCGCGCGCCGCGGCGCGGATCCCGGCGGCGCGATGCCGGCGTCGGCGAGCTTGCGCCGACCGTCGGCCGAAATCCAGTCCGACGACCACGCCGGGTCGAGCACCGTGCGGATCTCGACGTCCGTGTACCCGGCGCCGAGCAGCGCGTGTTCCAGGTCGTCGCGCATGGTGTCCATGGCCGGGCAGCCGGTGTAGGTGGGCGTGATGGCCACCGTGACGCGACCGTCCTGCACGGACACCGAACGCAGCACGCCGAGGTCGGCGAGCGTGAGCATCGGCAGCTCCGGATCGGTCACGGTCGCCGCCACGGCTCGCGCCCGGGACGACACCGCGGTCACCACGTCGCGTCCGGCATCGCCCGCGCCACGCTCTGCAGCTGCGCCAGCAGGAACCCCATCTGCTCCGTGTGCACGCCGTCGCGCCCGGTCCGCCCGGACACCCCGGCCACCGCGCCCGCGGTCGGCCGCTCCAGCGTGGCCGCGGCCAGCACCTGATCGAGCACGACGTCGAACTCCGGCCGCAGCGTCGCCGCGTCCACCAGCTCCAGCGGGTGCGTCTTGAACAGCTCGTGGACGTACGGCCACACCGCGTCGAGGCCCTCCTGCATCCGCTCGTGCGACAACGCAGTGCCGTCCCCGAGGCGGACGACCCACTGAGCCGCGTAGTCGCGGTGGTAGGCCAGCTCCTTCACGCCCTTGGCGGCGATCGCCGCGAGCACCGGATCCACACTGGATTCCAGCTGCTGCAGCAACGCCAGCCGCCAGGTCGAGAACACGAGCAGCCGGGCCATCAGGTGCCCGAAGTGACCGCCGCCGAGCTCGGCGAGCCGCACGTTGCGGAACTCGTGCTCCGCGCGCAGGAACGCGAGCGTGTCCTCCGAGCGGTCCGTGCCGTCGGCCTTGCCGGCGCGCGCCAGCAACAGCCGGGCCTGGCCGAGCAGGTCGAGGCCGATGTTGGCGATCGCCACCTCGTCCTCGAGCTCCGGCGCGTTCGTGACCCATTCCTGCAGGCGGTGCGAGAACACGAGCGCGTCGTCGCCCAGCATCAGGCAGTAGGCGGCCAGCGCCGAAGCGTCCACGCCGGAGGGAACCGTGGTGTCCACTCCGGACAGCGGGTCGGCGAAGCCGGTGCCGAAGGCCCACCGGGCGTCGTTGTCCTCGGTGATGGCCTCATACACGTTGTCAAAGGACATCAAGGCCTCACATGTGCGGGACGTTGTCGGGGATGTCGTAGAACGTCGGGTGCCGGTAGACCTTGTCGCCGCTCGGCGCGAAGAACGGGTCCTTCTCGTCGGGCGAGGACGCGGTGATGTCGTCCGCGCGAACAACCCAGATCGACACGCCCTCGTTGCGGCGCGTGTACAGGTCACGGGCGTGGTGCAGCGCCATCTGGTCGTCGGCGGCGTGCAGCGAGCCCACGTGCACGTGGTTCAGCCCGCGCTTGCCCCGCACGAACACCTCGTACAGCGGCCAATCGTGCTTCATCGCGAACTCTCCTGTGTCTTCTGGGGCCGAGCCCCAGACCCCGGCCGGGGGCGAGCCCCCCTGGACCCCCCAACTGCTGTTTGGAAGCGTGCGCCACGGCCGCTTCCCGAACCCAAGCACCATCGTCATGAGCCTGACGCCGGTGCTCCACGCGCGTCTTGTTGCAAGGACCGTTGCCCTGCAGCACGTTCTTGAACTCGTCCCAGTCCACGGCGCCGAAGTCGTAATGCTCGCGCGAAGCGTTCCAGCGCAGGTCCGGGTCCGGGAACGTGACGCCCAGCGCCTCCGCCTGCGGCACCGACATGTCGACAAAGCGCTGCCGCAGCTCGTCGTTGGTGTGCCGCTTGACCTTCCAAGCCATGGACTGCGCCGTGTTCGGCGACTCCGCGTCGGGCGGGCCGAACATCATCAGCGACGGCCACCACCAGCGGTTCACGGCCTCCTGCACCATGTCCCGCTGCTGCTGCGTGCCGCGCATCATCGTCATCAGCAGCTCGAAGCCCTGGCGCTGGTGGAACGACTCTTCCTTGCAGATCCGGATCATCGCCCGCGCGTACGGCCCGTAGGACGAGCGGCACAGCGGCACCTGGTTGCAGATCGCCGCGCCGTCGACCAGCCAGCCGATCACGCCCACATCGGCGAAGGTCAGCGTGGGGTAGTTGAAGATCGACGAGTACTTCTGCCGGCCCGAGATGAGCTTGTCGGTGAGGTCCGCGCGGTCGGCGCCCAGCGTGGCGGCCGCCGAGTACAGGTACAGGCCATGGCCGGCCTCGTCCTGCACCTTCGCGAGCAGGATCGCCTTGCGCCGCAAGGAAGGCGCACGGGTGATCCAGTTGCCCTCGGGCTGCATGCCGATGATTTCCGAGTGCGCGTGCTGCGCGATCTGGCGGATCATCGTCTTGCGGTAGCCCTCGGGCACCCAGTCGCGCGGCTCGATGCGCTGGTCGCGCTCGATGGTGTGCTCGAAGTGGCCGAGCAGGTCTTCTTCAGAGGCAACAGCGGTCACGATTGCTCCTTCGCCACGAGGGTGAGCACGTCGTACTTCGCCGCGGATTCGCCGTTCTGGTTCACCACGTCGGCGTCCCAGCGGACCTCGCCGTACTCCTGGTCCACGCGCGGGGTGATCTGCTTCGCGGTGAGCGTGACCGTGAGCGAGTCGCCTTCCTTGACCGGCGTGAGGAACCGCAGGTTCTCCAGGCCGTAGTTGGCGAGCACCGGGCCCGGCTCGGGCGACACGAACAGGCCAGCCGCGAAGGACACCACCAGGTAGCCGTGGGCCACGATCCCGCCGAACAGCGGGTTCGCGGCCGCCGCGGCCTCGTCGGTGTGCGCGTAGAAGGTGTCGCCGGTGAACTCGGCGAAGTGGTCGATGTCGGCGCGGGTCACCTGGCGCGGCCCGGCCACCACCGAGTCGCCGACCCGCAGCTCGGCCAGCGACTTGCGGAACGGGTGCTCGCCTTCCACGCGCGGCGCGCCCTCGACCCAGCGGCCGGTGACCGCGGAGAGGACCTTCGGCGAACCCTGCACGGCCGTGCGCTGCAGGTGGTGCAGCACGCCGCGGATCCCGCCCATTTCCTCGCCGCCACCGGCGCGCCCGGGACCACCGTGCACGAGCTGCGGCATCGGCGAGCCGTGGCCCGTCGACTCCTTCGCGTCGTCGGCGTCGAGCACCAGCAGCCGGCCGTGGAACGGCGCGACCCCGAGCACCACGCGGCGCGCGAACTCCGGGTCGCCGGTCACGATCGAGCCGGCCAGCGAGCCGCCACCGCGGGCGGCGAAGTCGATGACCTGCTCGATCGAGGTGTAGGGCATCAGCGTGGACACGGGCCCGAACGCCTCGACCTCGTGGGGCTCGGAGCGCTGCGGGTCGGCCTTGAGCAGCACCGGCGACAGGAACGCGCCGGTCGCCTCGTCGGCGCCCACCACGTCCACGTGCTCGGGGTCGCCGTAGACGACGCTGCCGGCGTCGAGCAGGGCCTTGAGCGAACGGCGGACCTCTTCCCGCTGCTCCAGGCTGGCCAGCGCCCCCATCCGCACGCCCTCGGCACTCGGGTTGCCCACCACGACCTTCGCCAGGCGCGCGCTCGCGGCCTCGGCGACGTCGTCGAGCATCTCCGCCGGCACGAACGCGCGGCGGATGGCGGTGCACTTCTGGCCCGCCTTCACCGTCATTTCGGACACGAGCTGCTTCACGAACAGGTCGAACTCCGGCGTGCTCGGCCGCGCGTCGGGCGCGAGGATCGAGCAGTTCAGCGAATCGGCCTCGGCGTTGAAGCGCACGGAGTTGCGCACGATCGCCGGGTGCGCGCGCAGCTTCTGCGCGGTGGACGCGGAACCGGTGAAGGACACCAGGTCCTGCGCGGTCACGTGGTCGAGCAGGTCGCCGACGCTGCCGGCGATGAACTGCAGCGAACCCTCGGGCAGGATGCCCGACTCGATGATGAGCTCCACGAGCTTGGCGGTGAGGTAGGCCGTCTGGCTCGCGGGCTTGACCAGGCTCGGCACGCCGGCGAGGAACGCGGGCGCGAACTTCTCGAGCGGCCCCCACACCGGGAAGTTGAACGCGTTGATCTGGATCGCGACACCCTGCAGCGGCACGGCGATGTGCTGCGCCACGAAGGTGCCGCCCTTGCTCATCGGCTCCACCGCGCCGTCGATGTACACGGTGTCGTTGGGCAGCTCGCGCTTGCCCTTCGACGCGTAGGTGAACAGCACGCCGATGCCGCCGTCGACGTCGAACTTCGAGTCGCCCAGCGTGGCGCCGGTGCGCGCCGACACCGCGTACAGCTCTTCGCGGTGCTCGCGCAGGTAGGAGGCCAGCGCCTTCAGCAACGCCGCGCGCTGGTGGAACGTGAGCTCACGCAGAGCCGGACCGCCCACTCGGCGGCCGTGGTCGAGCGCGCCGGCGAAGTCGACGCCGGTCGACGAGACCCGAGCGACCTCCTCACCGGTCGCCGCGTCGTGCAGCGGCACTCCCTCGTCCGTCGCCGTGTGCCAGCCGCCGGAGACGTAGCTGCGGAGCAAAACCATGGGGCCCGACCCTCTCACCGTGTCGTGGTGCACCAACTCTGAATAACCAACCGGACGTTCAGTAATTCCATCGTAGCGGCTTCCCCGCCCGATCGGAAGGCCTGGTGCTTGACACGGCGGTGGCGGCACATCTTTACTAACGACGGGCCTGGATTACCGGCCATTCGGTCAGTTACTCACCGCTCGCTCACCCGGAGGCAACCGAACGTGACCACGCGCAACGCGGCCCACGCCATGTTCGACACCGACGAGGCGTCGAAGGGCCTCGGCATCGAGCTGGTCGAAGCCGCGGACGGCCGCGCGGTCGCCACGATGAAGGTGACGGAGTCGATGGTCAACGGCCACGACATCGCCCACGGCGGCTACCTGTTCCTGCTCGCCGACACCGCCTTCGCCCTCGCCTGCAACACCCACGGACCGGTCACCGTCGCCGCCGGCGCGGAGATCTCCTTCGTCGCGGCCGGGCGCCTCGGCGACCACCTCACCGCCACCGCCACCGAGCGCACCCGCTACGGCCGCAACGGCATCTACGACGTCACCGTGCACCGGGACACCCCCGCCGGGCCCGAGGTCGTCGCCGAGTTCCGCGGCCGCAGCCGCGTCATCGAGAAGAGCCGGGAAAACCGATGAACGACACCGCCGAACAGCTGTCCGCGGACGAGCTCGCCGCCCTGCAGCTGGAACGTCTGCAGTGGACACTGCGCCACGCCTACGCCAACGTGCCCTTCTACACCAAGAAGTTCGACGAGACGGGCGTGCACCCGGACGACTGCAAGGAGCTGGCCGACCTCGCGAAGTTCCCCTTCACGACCAAGGCCGACCTGCGCGACAACTACCCGTTCGGCATGTTCGCCGTGCCGCAGGAGCAGGTGCGGCGCATCCACGCCTCGAGCGGCACCACCGGCAAGCCGACCGTGGTCGGCTACACCGAGCAGGACATCGACACCTGGGCCACGGTGATGGCGCGCTCGATCCGCGCGGCGGGCGGGCGGCCGGGGCACAAGGTGCACGTGGCCTACGGCTACGGCCTGTTCACCGGCGGGCTCGGCGCCCACTACGGCGCGGAAAAGCTCGGCTGCACGGTGATCCCGGCGTCCGGCGGCATGACCGCGCGGCAGGTGCAGCTGATCACCGACTTCAAGCCCGAGATCATCATGGTCACGCCGTCGTACATGCTCACCCTGCTCGACGAGTTCGAGCGCCAGGGCGTGGATCCGCGGGCCAGCTCGCTCAAGGTCGGCATCTTCGGCGCCGAGCCGTGGACCGAGCAGATGCGCGCGGAGATCGAGGAGCGGTTCGCGCTCGACGCGGTGGACATCTACGGCCTGTCCGAGGTGATGGGTCCGGGAGTCGCGCAGGAGTGCGTGGAGACCAAGGACGGCCTGCACATCTGGGAGGACCACTTCTTCCCCGAGGTGATCGACCCGTTCAGCGAAGAGGTGCTGCCGTCCGGCGCGCAGGGTGAGCTGCTGTTCACCTCGCTCACGAAGCAGGCGCTGCCGATCATCCGCTACCGCACGCGGGACCTCACGCGGCTGATGCCGGGCACCGCGCGGCCGGCGTTCCGGCGCATGGAGAAGGTGACCGGGCGCAGCGACGACCTCATCATCCTGCGCGGGGTCAACGTGTTCCCCACGCAGATCGAGGAGATCGTGCTGCGCGTGGAGTCGCTGAGCCCGCACTTCCAGCTGGTGCGCTCCACACGCGGCCGGCTCGACCACCTCACCGTGCGGGTCGAGGCGCGCCACGACGCCACGCAGGACGCGCGCACGGCCGCGGTGGCCGCGCTGATCACCGGCGTGAAGGACGGCGTCGGCGTGACCGTGGGTGTCGAGATCGTGGAGCCGGACACGCTGGAGCGCTCGGTGGGCAAGATGCGCCGGGTGATCGACGAACGAGACCAGCAGTGACCACCCCGCCCGCTCGACGCGGACGGCCCGGCTACGACCTGGAATCGCTGCTGCAGGTGGCGGTGAAGCTGTTCAACGAGCGCGGTTACGACGGCACCAGCATGGAAGACCTCTCGCGCAAGCTGGGCATCACGAAATCGGCGATCTACCACCACGTGCCCAGCAAGGAAGAGCTGCTGCGGCTGTCGGTGGACCGGGCGCTCGACGGGTTGTTCGAAGTCGCGGCTTCCACCGAGCAGCTCGACGGGCGCGCGATCGACCGGCTGGAGCACCTCGTGCGCGGCAGTGTGCTGGTGCTGGCCGACCGATTGCCGTTCGTGACGCTGCTGCTTCGCGTGCGCGGCAACACGAAGGTCGAACGCTCGGCGCTGGCTCGCCGGCGCGAGTTCGACCGGTTCGTGACGGATCTGGTGAAGCAGGCCGAAGCCGAGGGTGACGTGCGGCCGGACATCGAGCCCGCCGTGGCCGCGCGGCTGCTGTTCGGCACGGTGAACTCGCTGATCGAGTGGTACCGGCCACGCCGTGGTTCGTCCGGGGCGGAGCTGGCCGACGCCGTGTGCAAGATGGCGTTCGACGGCCTGCGCGCCTGACGGTTCGCCGGGCCTTTCCTTGTCTGCCCGGCAAGTGCTGTGACACTCGCCGCCGGAAAGTCTCCTCCGGCGGCGAATCACTCCCCCGCGGTGTTCTGCGGCGGCCGGCGCGCCTGCCACAGCATGGCGGCGCGCAGCTGCTCGATCAGCACCTCGTCGTCTTCTTCGCTCGGCTCGGCGCCCAGCGGGATCCAGCGTTCGCTGACCAGGCCACCCTGGTCGTAGTTGCTGATCACGATGCCGTCGTAGGACAGCGCGGCCGTGCACTCGCCGAGGCAGTCGCCGGCGCAGCAGGAGTCGTCCACCCGCACCTGGCGGTGCTGCAAGCGCACGCTGACCCAGCGCCCGGCGGGCCGGGTCGTGCCACCCTCCGCATCGCTCATCTGCTCCTACCCCACCGCGCCCAGCCCCCGTCCGATCCGTCGTCGGAGCGGGCGGCGAAGTTACCGACCGGTTGTTCCGGTTCAATAACGGCCCCTCCCGACCGTACAAATACCCTCACGCACCACGGTGGGACACAGTCTTTACGGATAGTAAACAACTTGTTGACAGCACGACGGAGGACGAGAAAGCTGACCCGATGAGCACCAGCACCCGGCCCCCGCGGCGCCGGCTGGAACCGGCCGAGCGCAGGGCCGAGATCCTCGCGGTGGCACGGCGCCTGTTCGGGGCGGGCAGCTACGCATCAGTGTCCACTTCGGACATCGCGGCGGCCGCGGGGGTGGCGCGGCCCCTGATCAACCACTACTTCGGCGGCAAGCGCGAGCTGTACCTCGAAGTGGTGCGCCAGATGATGATCGTGCCCGCACCCGTGGTCGACGCGCTGCCCGAAGGCCCGGTGCGGCGCCGCCTCGAGGTGGGCATCGAGCGCTGGATCGACGTGGTCGACCGCAACCGCGACGCGTGGCTCACCGCGATCGGCCCGGAGTCCGCCGGCCGCGACCCGGAGATCGAGCGCATCATGCTGGAGGCCGACGACATCGCGGCCGACCGCGTGCTGGCCGCGGCGCTGATGACCGACGTGACCGAGGGCCGGGAGCAGCTGCGCGCGATGATCCGCTCGTACGGCGGGATGCTGCGCGCCGCGTCCCGCGAGTGGCTGATCCGCGGCACGCTCAAGCGCGACGAACTGCTCACGTTCCTCGTCGACTCGATCCTGCACCTGATCGAGGTCACCTACCCGGCCGTGCTCGCGGAGCGGACCGGCGCGCGTACGCCGCCGGAGTCGTCCCCGTCCACCGTTTGAAGGCGTAGATGAAGCTCGACGCCTCGGCGTAACCCAGGCGCAGGGCGACGTCTTCGACCGAAAGCGCCCCGGTGTCGAGCATTTCCTCGGCCAGGGTCTGGCGCACCTCGTCGAGCAGCTGGCGGTAGCCGGTGCCGGCTTCGGTGAGCCGGCGGCGCAGCGTGCGCGGGCTCACGGCGAGGCGGCGCGCGATCTCGTCCATGCCGGCGTCGACGCCGCCGAGGCGCACCAGGCGTTCGCGCACCAGCTGCGAGATGCCGGACCGCTCGCGCCGGCGCGCCACGAGCGCGTCGCACTGCGCCGCGCACAGGGCCACGGTCTGGTCGTTGGCCTGCGGCAACGGCATGGTGAGGAAGGCGGGGTCGAAAACCGCGCGGTGGCGCTCGGCTCCAAAAGCCGGCTCGATGCCGAAGGTGTCCACATAGGACTGCGTCGAGGCCGGCGCGTCGTGGCGGAAGGCCAGGTCCTGCGCGGAGATGTCCGGCAGGAGGTCGCGCATCACCGTGTGGACGGCCGCGAGGTCGCGCAACACGAGGAAGCGCGCGACGTCGGCGGGCACGCGGGTGTCGTCCATCAGCAGGCTGATCCCGTGTGCGTCCAGCTCGACGTGCGGGATGCAGAAGGTGAAGCTCAAGTCCAGGTAGCGCAAGGCGAACAGCATCGCATCGCGCATCGTCGGGCTGCTGATGCACGCGAAGCCGAAGATGCCGAACGTCGTCACGCGGTAGCGGCGGCCCAGCTCCAGTGCCAGGTCGTCGCTGCCGCCGGTGTGCTCCACGAGCGCCCGCACCACGGCCAGCTCCTGGCGCGCGTCGACCTGCTTCTCCGGGCCGGTCAGCGCTTCGCGCGGGGTGCCGGGCAGCAGTTTCGCGGCGGGCACGCCGTGGTCCTCGGCGAACCCGAGCATGAGCAGCACGCTGGCGGTGCCGCGGGGGAAGTCCCAGTCGCGGACCGCGGGGGCTGCCAGCTCTGCCATGGCCGGAATTATGGATCAGGCCCGGCCCTCCGTGCTCGCCAAGGCTGCCTTGAGGGTCCAGAGGCCTGGGGCTCGACCCCGGAAGTTGGGGTCAGAAACTGTCCGCAATGCCCGTTACGCTCGCCGCATGAAGCTGAGCCTGCGTGCCCTCAACCGCGCGACGCTCGACCGGCAGCTGCTGCTGCGCCGGGCGACGATGCCCGCGCTGGCGGCCGTCGAGCACCTCGCGGGGCTGCAGGCGCAGGCACCGTTTCCGCCGTACTACGCGCTGTGGGCCCGGCTGCACGGCTTCAACCCGCACGACCTGGCCCAGCTGCTGCTCGACCGCAGTGTGGTGCGGCTCGTGCTGATGCGCGGCACCGTGCACCTGGTCACGGCGGCCGACGCGCTGGCCTGGCGTCCGCTCGTGCAGCCGGTGATGGACCGCGACCTGCGCACCAACCAGCTGCACGCGGCGCGCGTGGCCGGCCTCGACCACACGGCGGTAGCCACCGCGACCCGTGAACTGCTCGCCAGCCGCCCGCACACGAGCACGCAGCTGGGTACCGCGCTGGCCGAGCGGTGGCCCGACCGCGAGAGCGACGCGTTGACGCACCTCGCGCGCTGCCTGCTGCCGCTGGTGCAGATCCCGCCGCGCGGGGTGTGGGGCGAGGCCGGGCAGCCGACGTACCAGGTCGCGGACCACTGGCTGCCGGGTGTCGACGCCGTGGCTTCGGCCGAGCAGCTCGTGCGGCGCTACCTCGCGGCGTTCGGCCCGGCGACGGTGGCCGACGTGCAGGCGTGGTCGGGCCTGACGAAGCTCGGTGAGGTCGTGGCCGGGATGGACCTGCGCGAGTACTCCGACCACGCCGGGCGTGCGCTCTACGACCTGCCCGACGCGACGGTGCCCGACGAGAACACCCCGGCGCCGCCGCGACTGCTGGCACCGTTCGATCAGCCGCTGCTCTCCTACGCCGACCGCACGCGCGTGATCTCCGACGAGCATCGCAAGCGCGTGATCTCGCAGAACGGCCTCGTGAAGGGCACCCTGCTGGTCGGCGGTTTCGTGAAGGGCGCGTGGGAGATCAAGACCACGCGCGACACCGCGAACGTCGTGCTCACGCCGTACGAACGGCTGCCGAAACGCGACGCGGCCGCGTTGGAGAGCGCCGCGCGCCGGCTGCTGGCCTGGGCGGAACCGGGCCGGCAGCACGAGGTGCGGCTGCTGCCGGCGTGACGTTGGCCGGAATTCTCGATTCTCTGACCGTTCGTGTCCTTCCACCTCGGCGGACGCGTCGGTACCTTGCTCAGGATGGGCGACACGGCAAGGACGCCGTCGGTGCTGATCGTGGGCACCGGATTCGGCGGGGTCGGCACAGCGGTGGAGCTGAAACGCGCCGGCTTCCACGACTTCACGATCCTTGAGCGCGCGGCCGAACCCGGCGGGGTGTGGCGCGAGAACACCTACCCGGGGGCGGCGTGTGACATCCCGTCGCCGCTGTACTCGTTCTCCTACGCGCCCAATCCGTGGTGGCCGCAGCGGTTTTCGCCGCAGCCGGACATCCACGCCTACCTCAAGCGCGTGATCGCCGACTTCGACCTCGGCCCGCACATCCGGTACGGCCGGGAGGTGACCGCCGCGACCTTCGACGAGGGCCGCTGGCGTGTCGAGACGGCCGGTGGCGAGACGTTCGAAGCCGACGTGTTCGTGCCGGCCGTCGGACAGCTGTCGCGGCCGGTGTTGCCGGACATCGCGGGGCGCGACAGCTTCGAGGGCGTCGCGTTCCACTCGGCGCACTGGAACCACGACGTGGACCTGAGCGGCAAGCGGGTGGCCGTGATCGGCACGGGCGCGAGCGCGATCCAGTTCGTGCCGCCGCTGCAGCGCGAGGCCGCGCAGGTCACGATCTTCCAGCGCACGGCGCCCTACATCATGGCGAAGAACGACACGCGCTACGCCCGCTGGCAGAAGCGCCTGTTCGAACGCCTGCCGGCCACGCAACTGCTCGGCCGCCTGCGGATCTTCCTGCTGGCCGAGTACGCGACGTACGCGATGACGCGCCACCCCGTGCTGGCCAAGGCCTTCGAGCTGCGCACGGCACAGCTGCGGCGCCGGCACCTCAAGGACCCGAAGCTGCGCCGCAAGGTGACGCCGGATTATCCGTTGGGCTGCAAGCGGATCCTGTTCACCAACGACTACCTGCCGGCGCTCGCGCAGCCCAACGTCGAAGTCGAGACCGGCCGGATCCGCGAGATCACGCCCCGCGGCGTGCGCACCGAAGACGGGGTGGAGCACCAAGCCGACGTGATCGTGTACGGCACCGGCTTCAACGCCACCGATTTCCTCGGCTCGATGAAGGTGCTGGGCCTCGACGGCCGCAGCCTCGACGACGCGTGGCGCGGCGGCGCCCGCGCGTACCTCGGCATGACGGTGCCCGGTTTCCCCAACCTGTTCTGCGTGTACGGTCCCAACACCAACCTCGGCGCGGGCTCCATCATCTACATGATCGAACGGCAGGCACGCTACATCCGCCAGGCCGTGGAACAGCTCGCGCGGCCCGGGGTGTCCTATGTGGACGTGCTGCCGGAGGTCGAGGAGCGCTACGACCGCGAGGTGCAGCAGCGGCTGGGGCACAGCGTGTGGAGCTCGTGCACCAGCTGGTACCGCCAGGCCGACGGCCGCGTGAGCACCAACTGGCCGGGCCTGGTGACCGAGTACGACCGCAGGACCCGGGTGCTGGACCCGGCCGACTTCCGGGTGGTGGCGTCTTCGTGAACACCGACTACGACGTGCTGGTGATCGGCTCCGGGTTCGGCGGCAGCGTCACGGCGTTGCGGCTCACGGAGAAGGGCTACCGCGTCGGCGTGCTCGAAGCCGGGCGGCGCTTCGCCGACCACGAGTTCGCCAAGACGTCGTGGCGCCTGCGGAAGTACCTGTGGGCCCCGAAACTCGGCCTCTACGGCATCCAGCGCCTCACGCTGCTGAAGAACACCTTCGTGATGAGCGGCACCGGCGTCGGTGGTGGCTCGCTCGTGTACGCGAACACGCTCTACGAGCCGCCGGACACCTTCTACCAAGACCGGCAGTGGGCGCACATCACGGACTGGAAGGCCGAGCTGGCGCCGTACTACGACCAGGCCAAACGCATGCTCGGCGTGGTCGAGAACCCGCTCACCACCCCGGCCGACGAGGTGCTGCGCGAGGTCGCCGAGGACATGGGGATCGGGCACACGTACCGGCGTACGCCCGTCGGCGTGTACTTCGGAACCCCGGGCGAGGAGTCCGCCGACCCGTTCTTCGGCGGCGCCGGGCCCGCACGCCGCGCCTGCACGCACTGCGGCGAATGCATGACCGGCTGCCGCGTGGGCGCGAAGAACACCACGGTGAAGAACTACCTCTACCTGGCCGAACAGGCCGGCGCCGAGGTGCACCCGCTCACCACGGTGGTCTCCGTGCGTCCGGTCGAGGGCGGCTACGAGGTCGCCACCGAACGCACGGGCCGATGGGTCCGGCGCGGCCGGCGCACGTTCACCGCGCGCGAGGTCGTGTTCTCCGCTGCCGCGCTGGGCACGCAACGCCTGCTGCACCAGCTTCGCGACGACGGCACGCTGCCCGCGCTGTCGCCACGCCTGGGTGTGCTGGCGCGCACCAACTCCGAGGCCGTGCTCGCCGCCCGATCGCTGCGCGCGGATTCCGACTACACCCGCGGGGTCGCGATCACGTCGTCGATTCATCCGGACGCGGTCACGCACGTCGAGCCGGTGCGCTACGGCAAGGGCAGCAACGTGATGGGCCTGATGGCCACGGTGCTCGTGGACGCCGTGCCCGGCAAACGCCGGTGGGCACTGGGTCTTCGTGAGCTCGCGCGCAGGTGGCGTGACCTGCCGCGCCTGCACAACCCGCGGCACTGGTCGGAACGCATGATCGGCCTGCTCGTGATGCAGTCCCTCGACAACTCCGTGACCACCTACACGCGGCGCGGCCTGCTCGGCCGCCGCATGACCACGCGCCAGGGCACCGGCGAACCGAGCCCCGACTGGATCCCCGCCGGCCACGACGTGACGCGGCGCGTGGCCGCGAAGATCGGCGGCATCCCGCAGGGCGCGTGGACCGACCTCGCCAACACCCCGATCACCGGCCACTTCATCGGCGGCTGCGTGATCGGCGACTCCCCCGACACCGGCGTGGTCGACCCCTACCACCGTGTGTACGGCCACCCCGGCCTGCACATCGTGGACGGCTCCACGATCTCGGCGAACCTGGGCGTGAACCCGTCGCTCACGATCACCGCGCAAGCCGAGCGCGCCCTGGCCCTGTGGCCCAACAAGGGCGAACCCGACGCGCGCCCGGCCCTGGGCGAGGCGTACCGGCGGATCACCCCCGTGGCGCCCCGGGACCCGGTGGTGCCGACGACCGCACCGGGAGCGTTGCGGCTGCCGATCGTCGAGGTGCGCACGGGCCGCTGACCCATTGCCAACCTGACCAGCGGATTCAACACGCTGAAGGGAATAGTCACCCGGACCGAGGGCGGTTCCGCACCGACGAATCAGGATCGGACCTAGTAGTTCACCGGCGGGGGTTATTCGCATCGGACATCGAGCACCGCGAACCATCTGGAGCTATGTGCGAGGGAAACTTGCCATTCTTGTTCAGTGTCATGCGCTTCCGGCCGCAGCACGGACAAACCTGACCGCTGCGCGGACGATCGCACTTGTGGACCTTGAGTCGGTGCCAACTTTCGCCTGAGCCCTTGCAGGGTTTCTGCGCACCATGCGCGATGAGACCGTGAGCGTCATTTCCGTAGTGAGTGGGCAAGAGACCGCGAGCCGTTAACGGAACACGGAGGCAACATCGACCACAGTGAGCGAACGGCAACCGAACCACTCCCCCCCGTGATCAGATGATCGATATTGCCAGCCCCGGTGCACGGCGGTCTCCGGTCAACCACAGACTTCAGCCGTTCGGCGCACTGATGAAGCCGACAATGAGCGAGCGAGGCCCGCGTTCGCAGCTCCCCCGGACCAGTCGCTGACCAGCGGATTCAACAGTTCCTCAACACCTTCACCAACCACCACCAGGCACGCTTGCGGTCGCCGCATGTGCTCACCCCCCTCTGGGCACGTGCACTGGGGGTGTCTTGAAAGGCGCTCCCGCGACGACGCCCTCCCTGCCGTCGCGGGAGTCCTTCCAAGTCCTGTCCGGAGCCGCCCCCTTACGGCAGATTCGCGAGCGCGCCGCCAACGGTGTTCGCGAACGCGTACCCGGCGGACGCGTCCCAGTTGATCGACCAGGTCATGGCGCCGCGGATCGCCGGGTACGTCGTCGAAGGCTTGAAGCCGGAGCAGCTCGTGCCGCGGGCGAGGCAGTTGAGGGCCGCGACCACGTTCGACGGGGCCTGCGAGCCGGCGCCCGCCGGGCCCGAAGCCGGCAGTCCGAGCGCCACCTGGTCGGCCCGCAGGCCGCCCTGCAGCTGGATGCACGCGAGCGCCGTGAGGAAGTCGACGGTGCCCTGGGCGTAGACCTGGCCGTTGCAGCCGAGCATGGTGCCCGAGTTGTAGTACTGCATGTTCACGACCGTGAGGATGTCCTTGATGCCCAGCGCGAGCTGGAAGTAGCCGCCCTGCGTGGACTGCATGTCGATGGTCTGCGGGGCCATCGTGATGATCGAGCCGCCGCCGTTGTGGATGCTGCGCAGCGCCTGGCCCATGTAGGTGGCGTTGATGCCGTTCTCGAGGTCGATGTCCACGCCGTCGAAGCCGTAGGTCGAGATCAGCGACTTGACCGAGTTGGCGAAGTTGTTCGCCGACGTCGAGTCGCTCACGTTGATCGTGCCGTTCTGGCCGCCGACCGAGATGATCACCTTCTGGCCGCGCGCCTGCACGGTCTTGATGTCGGCGCGGAACTGCGCGTCGGTGTAGCCGCCGAGCTGCGACGACAGGCCCGGGTCGAGGGTGAAGTTCACGGCGCCCGGTGAGCCGGTGGCGTCGGCGAAGGCCACGGCGATGATGTTGTAGCGCGTGGGCACGTCGGCGAGCTTGAGGGCCTTGGCGCCGTTGTAGAAGTTCTGCCAGTAGCCCGTGAGCACGTGTTTGGCCAGGTCGCCGGTGACCGGCGGCTGCGATGTGGTCGGAGTGGTGGGCGTGGTCGAGGGAGTGGTCGGGGTCGTCGGCGTGGTCGGGGTCGTCGGCGTGGTCGGGGTCGTCGGCGGCGGAGTGCCCGGGCCGTCGAGGTTCACGTCGTCGGCCAGGTAGGCCGGCTGTCCGTACCAGCCGTGCAGGTACACGGTGATGCTCGTGGACGCGCCGGTGGTGAAGTTCAGCGACAGCTGGCTCCAGCCGTTCGTGCCGGGCGTCCAGGTGTTGGTGTCGGCGCCGCCGGTGCCGGACACGCCCAGGTAGACGTAGCTGCCCTGCACCCAGGCCGACAGCTTGTACACGGTGTTGGCCTTCACCGTCACCTGCTGCGAGCACTGCGCGGTGTCGGACGACGACGGGGCGGCGCTCAGCGCCTTGGTACCGCCGTGGGCGCCGCTGGACACCACGGAGGCGGAACCACTGCAGGTCCAGCCGGAGAGGCTGCCGCTTTCGAAGCCGGGGTTGGCGAGGATGTTGGCCGCCGAAGCGCTGCCGCCGAGCGCGAAGGTGACACCGAGGCACGTGGCCACGGTGGCGACCAGCGCGCCGAAGGCGAGGCGGGGTTTGCGAAACGAGCGAGAAGACGGGGACCGTTTGGAGAACACAGCGAGACCTCCACGAAAGAGTGAGGCAGGTCACCACAAAGTGGACTAGACCAATCTCGGTGTCAAGGAACCGTTCGGGCGTCGCTTCGACGGGGCCATACGAAAGTCGCACGGCGCCGGGCGGCAGAATGCTCGGCACGGAACGCCAAGACGGAGCAGGAGCCTGGTTGTGAGCGTGCAGTCGGTCGAGCAGCGGATCGCCGAAGAGCTGGAGGTGCGCGAAGGGCAGGTCAAGGCGGCCGTCGATCTCCTCGACGGGGGGTCGACCGTGCCGTTCATCGCCCGGTACCGCAAGGAAGTGACCGGGATGCTCGACGACGCGCAGCTGCGCACGCTCGAGGAACGGCTGCGTTACCTGCGGGAACTCGACGAGCGCCGCGTCGCCGTGCTGGAGTCGATCCGCACGCAGGGCAAGCTCGACGAGGCGCTCGAGGCCCAGATCCTGGCCGCGGACACGAAGTCGCGCCTGGAGGACATCTACCTGCCGTACAAGCCGAAGCGGCGTACGAAGGCCCAGATCGCGCGCGAGGCCGGCCTCGAACCGCTGGCCGACGGTCTGATGAACGACCCGAACACCGACCCGCAGGCCGCGGCCGCGGTGTTCGTCGACGCCGAGAAGGGCGTGGCCGACGCACAGGCCGCGCTCGACGGTGCCCGCTCGATCCTCGTGGAGCGCTTCGCGGAAGACGCCGACCTGATCGGCGAGCTGCGCGAGAAGATGTGGACCCAGGGCCACCTCGCGTCGAAGGTCCGCGCGGGCAAGGAGGAGGAAGGCGCGAAGTTCGCCGACTACTTCACCTTCTCCGAGCCGTACACGAAGCTCCCCTCGCACCGCATCCTCGCGATGCTGCGCGGCGAGAAGGAGGAGGTCCTCGACCTCTCCATGGAGCCCGAGGAGCCGAAGGCCGAAGACGCCGAGCCGCGCGTGGGGCCGACCGAGTACGAGATGCGGATCGCGCAGCAGTTCGGCATCAAGCAGGACGGGCGTGCCGCCGACAAGTGGCTCGGCGACACCGTGCGCTGGGCCTGGCGCACGAAGATCCTGCTGCACCTGGGTATCGACCTGCGGATGCGGCTGCGCCAGTCGGCCGAGGACGACGCCGTGCGCGTGTTCGCGGCCAACCTGCGTGACCTGTTGCTGGCCGCCCCGGCCGGCACGCGCGCCACGATGGGCCTCGACCCGGGCTTCCGCACCGGCGTGAAGGTGGCCGTGGTCGACGCGACCGGCAAGGTCGTGGACACGCACGTGATCTACCCGCACCAGCCGGCGAACAAGTGGGACCAGTCGATCGCGGAGCTGGCCGTGCTCTCGGCCAAGCACCACGTGGACCTGATCTCGATCGGCAACGGCACCGCGTCGCGCGAGACGGACAAGCTCGCGCAGGAGCTGATCAAGAAGCACCCGGACCTGAAGCTCACCAAGGCCGTGGTCAGCGAGGCGGGCGCGTCGGTGTACTCGGCGTCGGCGTTCGCTTCGCAGGAGCTGCCGGGCATGGACGTGTCGCTGCGCGGCGCCGTCTCCATCGCGCGCCGGCTGCAGGACCCGCTGGCCGAGCTGGTGAAGATCGACCCGAAGTCGATCGGCGTCGGTCAGTACCAGCACGACCTGTCCGAGGTGTCGCTGTCGCGCTCGCTCGACGCGGTGGTGGAGGACTGTGTGAACGCGGTGGGCGTGGACGTGAACACCGCGTCCGCTCCCCTGCTCACGCGGGTTTCGGGCATCACCACGGGCCTCGCGGAGAACATCGTGGCCCACCGCGACTCCAACGGTCCGTTCAAGTCGCGCACCGCGTTGAAGGAGGTCGCGCGGCTCGGCCCGAAGGCGTTCGAGCAGTGCGCGGGCTTCCTGCGCATCCCGGACGGCGACGACCCGCTCGACGCGTCTTCGGTGCACCCCGAGGCCTACCCGGTCGTGCGGCGCATCCTGGACAGCACCGGCGCGGGCATCCGCGAGCTGATCGGCAACGCGCGCACGCTTCAGGCCCTCAAGCCCGCGCAGTTCGTGGACGAGACCTTCGGGCTGCCGACCGTCACGGACATCCTGAGCGAGCTGGAGAAGCCGGGCCGCGACCCGCGTCCGGCGTTCAAGACGGCGACCTTCGCCGAGGGCGTGGACAAGATCGGCGACCTCAAGCCCGGCATGACGCTGGAGGGCGTGGTCACGAACGTGGCCGCGTTCGGCGCGTTCATCGACGTCGGCGTGCACCAGGACGGCCTCGCCCACGTGTCGGCGCTGTCGAAGAACTTCGTGAAGGACCCGCGCGAGGTCGTGAAGCCCGGCGACATCGTGAAGGTGAAGGTGCTCGACGTCGACGTGCCGCGCAAGCGGATCTCGCTCACGCTGCGGCTGGACGACGAGCCGGGCGCTTCGTCGCAGGACCGCCGTAATGGCGGTGGCGGCGGCCGGGACCGCGGTCAGGGCGGCGGTGGTGGCGGTGGCGGCCAGGGTGGCGGCGGCGGTCAGCGGCGTGGTCAGCAGAATCGCGGCGGCGGTGGCGGCGGTGGCCGTGGCGGGAACTCCGGCGGCGGTGGCGGCAACGGCTCGATGGCCGACGCGCTGCGGCGGGCCGGGTTCGGCAAGTAAGGCTCTCGGTCAGAGCTGGTCAGGGCTGGTCAGGGTTGTTCAGGCCGGTCCTGACCGGTCAGAAGATCCGCAGCCAGCGGATTTCGCCGTCGTGCCACTCGTCGGTGGGCGTGAGCCCGGCGGCGGTGGCCACGGCGGCGGAAGCCCGGTGCCCGGGGTGGATGTGGGCGAAGACGACGGTTACCGGCTGCCGTTCGAGCCACGCGACGAGCGCCTGGGTGGCTTCGGTGGCGATGCCGCGGCCTTGCCACGGCGTCCCCACCACCCAGGCGACCTCGGCGCCGGCGGCGCTCACGGTCGCCTGGACGGTGCCCGTCAGGCAGTCCTCGTCGCGAAGCCGGATCACCCAGTTCAGCCACGTCACGGCCAAGTCGGGCGAGCCGGCGGTCATGCGCTGGTAACGCGTGCGCAGGGCTTCCGGAGTGTCCGGGCTGCCGCCGATGAAGGTGCGCAGCGCCGGATCGGCCAGCACCTGCGCCATCTCCCCGGCGTGCTCGACGAGCAGCGGCAGCAGGTCCAGCCGCGCGGTGGCGATGGCCTGGGCTTCGAGGCGAGGTGCGGTCACGACGCGCCAGCGTAGCCGCGCGGACAAGCGCTGCCCGGGTTCGCGGTTCGCCGTGGCATCGCCGAAGCCCGAGGAGCGGGTCCTCGGGCTTCGGATGAATTGCTGAGCTCTGGTACGAATACCTTGGAGATCAAGGGTTGTTCAGCGCTGGGCGGTCACTCGTGTGACGCCTTCCCGTGGCCGCCACAAGTCCGGCGGCCAATCCGCACAGAAGACCGAGCCCCACGATGTACGGTCCGACGAGCAGCGCCAAGTCTGACCCGATGTCAGCCCCGTTTTCCGGGTTCGCCGGGCAACTGCCGGCAGTGGGCGGGCCGCAGCGGCAGTCAACGGCGCCGTGATCCGCGTAGTTCTCCTCACCAAAATTCTCTGGTGAATCCATTCGCCAGGATTGAACAGAGAATTATTTTCACGGCTGGTGCGTGGGAAACCCTGGCCCGCCCTTCGTCACTGCGCGATTCCCAGCAACGCGGCCTCGAGCGCGATCAGGATCTCCGCCGTGGCCTTCGGGTCGCTCAGCGATCGCCCGGTGGCCGCCTCGATCCGCCGCAGCCGGTGGCGGACGGTGTTCGGGTGGCAAAAGAGCACCGCTGCCGCCTCCGAGGCCGATCCCCCGCTGTCGCGCCACGCGGCCAGCGTTTCGAGCAGGACTTTGCTGTGCTCGGCGGGCAGGTCGAGGATCGGCCCGAGCACGGCTTGCCGGACCCGGGCCATCGCGTCGGGTGCGCTGACCGCCGCGACGGCGAGGGGAAAGTCGTCGAACATCGTCACGCGCGGACTGCCGGCGACCGTGCTCGCCAACGCGATGCGCGCGAACCGCAGCGCGGCCGCCGTCTCCGTGAGCGCCAGGTACGGCGGGCTCACGCCGATCCGGCTGCGCGCCGACTCGGTGAGGGTCGAGGCGAGTGGGCGCAGGTCGGCGTCGTTCTCGAAGCGCACGATCCCGATCTGCGCGTCAGGCGTGAGCCGCCAGGCCGAGCCGATGCGCCGGGTTCGCAGGCGGTTCTCGATGCCGGGCAGCGCTTCCTGGGCCAGCTGCACCGACTCGGCCGCGACCACCACGAACGGCCCGCGCTTGGGCAGGCGGAGCACGTCGGCCACTTCCCACACGGACGTCTCGTGCAGCGGCCGGCCCTCCAGGAGCGCGCCGACCAGGGCCGAGCGCTCGCCTTCGTTGCGCAGCACCAGAGCCATCGTGGTCTCGCGGTGCGCGGCGGCCATCTCCTCGGCGAAGGTGTCGTGGGCGGACCACAGGTCCGACGCCGCGTCCACCAACGCCTGATCGGACACCTGTTCCCGGGTGCGGGCGTGCAGCACCAGGCTGTGCCAGATCTGGCTGAACAGCACGCGGAACGCCGCCATGACCACCGACAGCGGCACTCCCTGCTCGGCCCGCAGCGCGCCGGTGGTCCGGGCCGCGGCGACATCGGCGTACCGGTCCTCGTGCAGGGACCGCAGCACGTACTCGAGGTTGCCCTGCACGGAGTGGCGCAGATCGTCGGCCGGCACCACCGTGTGCGTGCCGTAGAACTCGACGCGGGTTTCGATCGCGGACGCGATCTCGTCCGCGAACTCTTCGATGGTGCCCAGCAACCGTCCGGCGAGTGCCACGAGCTCCGGATCGGGGCCGCTCGTGGCCTCGCGTCGCGTCACCAGGTCAGCCTAGTGCTTTGGATCAGCCCAGTGCCCCGTATCTGTCCTGTGTCTGCTTCACCCGGCGGCCGCGGCGACGATCAGCTCGATCGTCTCGGCCGGCTTGCTGATCATCGCCACGTGCGAGCTGGCGACCTCCACCGTCTGCGCTCCGGCTCGCTTCGCCATGAACCGCTCGGCCTCCGGCGGGATCGTGGCGTCGTCGGCCGCCACGAGATACCAGCTCGGGATGGTCCGCCAGCCGGGCACACCCGAAGGCGTCGACAGGCAGGACAACGCGAACCCGCGCTGGCCGACGGCCATGAAAGCGGCGACGTCGGTGGGCACGTCGGCGCAGAACAGCTGGTGGAACGCCGCCAGGTCGATGTACCCGTCGGCGTCGCCCTCGGGCGCACCCGGGTACGGGCGCCGGACCAGGCGCTCGCCGAGTTCGGACGTCCCGCCGCCGAGCGCGAAGGACTCGAGCAACGTCTCGCCCTCGTCCGGCGCGAATGCGGCGATGTAGACGAGCGCACGCACGTTCGGACTGTCGCTGCTCGCGTTGGTGATCACGCAGCCGCCGTAGGAGTGCCCGACCAGCACGACGTCGCCCTCGATCGTCGACACGACGTCCTTGACGTAAGCGGCATCGTGGGCGACCCCGCGCAACGGGTTGGCCGGCGCGAGCACCGGATACCCGCGTTCGCGCAGGCCGGCGGCCACCGCCTGCCAGCCGGACGCGTCGGCGAAGGCACCGTGGATCAGGACGACGGTGGGTAGTGCGGGAGCGGCCATGAGGAGCCTCGTTCCTGGGTGGTGTGGCTGGGGTTGTCTCCACACCGTGCAGGAGGGTCGCCGCGGTGGCGATGTTCCCGGCCAACCGGAACGAGGCTCTTCGTTGTCCTCGCGGACAACGCGGCTCAGGCGTTCATCTCGTACGCTCCCGAGAGGTCCCGAACCACCGTCCACACGCGATCGAAGCGGTCGGCGTCCACGACCGGCTTGCGCAGGGCCGCGAGCGCGATTTCCTGCTGCTTGTCCGTGGAGCTCGCCTTGCCGTTGAGGTCCACGGCGGCGGCGCTGAAGTCCTGCACCAGCACGGCGAAGAGCTGGTCCACCACGTCGTCGGACTCGCCGGTGAGCTCGGCTTGTTCCAGGATCAGCTGGCCGTAGACGACGAGGGTGAACAGCTCCGTGAGCGCGAGCCCGAAGTCGAGGTCGGCCTGCTGGGCCTCGTCGGGCGTGGCTTCGGTGAGCAGGCGCACCAGGTAGTCGGCCTGCTCGCGGAAGAGCGCGACGTTCGGCAGGCGCGAAGCCTTGGCGTAGGCCGTTTTCCAGTCGTGGAAGCGCACCTTCGACAGGCCGCGCGCCGGGCCCTGGCGGAAGAGGAACTCGTCGTCGGTGGCGTCGGCGCGGGTCGGCACCGCGGCGTAGTCCTGGGGCGCGAAGAGGTAGGCAGGCATGAACTTCGCGATGAGCGCGAGGTTCACGGCCACGGTGCCCTCGAGCTTGGGCAGGCCGTCGATGTCGTTCTTGGCCATGGCCAGGTAGGTGTCGGCCTCGAAGCCCTTGGCCGCGACCACGTCGGCGACCAGCCCGATCACCTTCTGGGCCTGCGTGGTCACCTTCATCTTGGTGATGGGGTTGAACAGCAGGTAGCGGCGGTCGTCGGGGCCGGCGGAGCGGAAGTAGTCCACGGCGCGGTCGGAGAACAGCTTCATGCCGGCCAGGCGCGCGTAGGCCTCCACGAACTCGCGGCGCACGTGCGGGAAGTTTGTGACGGGCTTGCCGTAGAGCACGCGGTTGTGGGCGTGGGTGATGGCCTCGTACAGCGAGTGCGTGGCCATGCCGATGCCACCGAAGCACAGGTTGAACTTGCCGATGTTCACGGTGTTGAGCGCGGCGCTGAAGGCTTCCGCGCCGACGTGCAGGAGGTCCTCGGCGTGCACCGGGTAGTCCTCGAGCCGGAACTCGGCCACGTACATCTGCGAGGGCACGATGTTCTTCACCACGTGGTAGTTCGGGTGTGTGGCGTCGGCGTAGAAGAACACGTACTGGTCGGGGCCCTCGACGCCCTCCACACGGCCGAAGACCGACACGGTGCGGGCGACGTTGCCGTTGCCGATGTAGTACTTCGAGCCGTTGGCGCGGTAGCCGCCGTGGCCGTCGGGTGTGAGCACGAGGTCGGAGGAGTAGATGTCGGCGCCGTGGTCCTTTTCGGACAGACCGAACGCGCCGACGCCGCCCGCGGCCAGCGCGTCGGCCGCGCGCTTGCGGGCCACCTCGTTGCCGCTCTGCCACACCGGGCCGAGCCCGAGGATGGTGACCTGCCACGGGTACCAGTAGTTGAGGCCGTAGAAGCCGAGGATCTCCGACAACGCCGCCACGCGGCTGGTGTCCCAGCGCTTGGTCTCGTCGCCGTCGGCGTCGGCGGCCGGGGTGAGGAAGGTGGCGAAGAGGCCTTCCTTCGCGGCGAACTCGAGGAAGTCCGCGTAGAACGTGCGGTTGTGGTAGTCCTCGGTGAGCTTGCGCTTGCCGCGTGACTCGAACCACTCGATCGTGGCCAGCAGCAGGCGCCGGGTCTCCGGGTCGAACGACTGCGGGTCGTAGGCCCGCGGGTTGAGCAGCGGCATGGCTCTCCTCCGTGATTACCGACGGGTAACTTAGCAAGCGACGAGGGTGCGGGCAAACTCACTCGGCCGCTCGCTCACGGTCGGCTATACTGATCTTGCGGTCCGCTCAGTTCTGCCTCGGGCCGCGTTTCGTTGTCGACTACCACGCGCCGCGGCCCCCCGAGGTCTGCGCCGGGCAGGACAACCCCACTCATGTATGGAGAACCGGGGCGCACCTAATCGCGCCCGTACGCACTTATGACCACTTTCACTGAACTCGGCCTGCCCAAGTCCCTGGTCGACGCTCTGGCGGACCAGGGCGTCACCTCGCCGTTCCCGATCCAGGAAGCCACGCTTCCGCACACGCTCGCGGGCCGCGACGTGCTCGGCCGCGGCCGCACCGGCTCCGGCAAGACCTACGGCTTCGCGCTGCCCGTGCTGGCCCGCCTCGCCGCCGGCCCCACGCGCCGGCGCCCCGGCCGCCCGCGCGCACTGATCCTCGCGCCGACGCGTGAGCTCGCCACCCAGATCGAGGCCACCATCGCGCCGCTCGGCAAGGTGCTGGGCCTCAAGACCACCACGATCTTCGGCGGCGTGAGCGCGTCTCCGCAGATCACGCGCCTGCGTGACGGCGTGGACATCGTCGTCGCCTGCCCCGGCCGCCTGGCCGACCACATGCGCTCCGGCGAGGTGAAGCTCGACCAGATCGAGATCACCGTGCTCGACGAGGCCGACCACATGGCCGACCTGGGCTTCCTGCCCGAGGTGCGGCGCATCATGGACCAGACCCCCGAGCGCGGGCAGCGGCTGCTCTTCTCCGCGACCCTCGACGGCGGCGTCGACGTGCTGGTGAAGCGCTTCATGCACGACCCGGTCACGCACAGTGTCGACTCGGCCCAGTCGCCGGTGTCGACCATGACCCACCACGTGCTGCACCTCGAGGAGACCCACCGCCTGCCGGTGCTGGTCGACCTCACGGCCGCGCCGGGCCGCACGCTGGTGTTCACGCGCACGAAGCACCGCGCGAAGTCGTTGACGCGCAAGCTCGTCGCCAGCGGTGTTCCGGCCGTCGAGCTGCACGGCAACCTCGGCCAGAACGCGCGCACGCGCAACCTGGAGGCGTTCTCCTCGGGCGCCGCGCGCACGCTGGTCGCCACCGACATCGCCGCCCGCGGCATCCACGTGGACGACGTCACCCTCGTGATCCACGCCGACCCGCCGGTGGAGCACAAGGCCTACCTGCACCGCTCCGGCCGCACCGCGCGCGCCGGCGCGTCGGGCACCGTGGTCACGCTGATGACCGACGAGCAGCGCGCCGACGTCCGCGACCTCACCCGCAAGGCCGGCATCAAGCCCACCACCACGCAGATCGGCCCCGGCCACCCGCTGCTGGCCGAACTCGCGCCCGGTGAGCGCACCTTCGACGCTTCCCCGCGCCGTCCGATCGTCGACGACCGGCCGAAGAAGGTCACCGCTTCCGGCTCCGACCCGTCGGCTCGCAGCGGCCGCGGTGGCCGCCGGGGCGGACCCGCGCCGGAGAACCGGGGTGGGCAGGGCTCCCGTGCGGCGGCTCAGTCGCGTCGCGGCGAGTCCGCCGGTCGGGGTTCGAGCCGCAACGGTGCCGGGCGGGATGCCGCCGGTGGCGGCCGGGACTCGTTCAACGACGGTGCCGGTCGTGGCCGCGGTGGTGCCTCGGGTGATGGCGCCGGTCGCGGTCGTGGCGGCGCGGTGAGCGACAGTCGTGGCCGTGGCGAGGCCGGTCGTGGTGCCGGTGGCCGCTCCGGCGCCGGCCGTGGCGGCGCCGCTGGTGCCGGTCGCACCGGCGGCGGTCGCGGTGGCGCGGCCGCGGCCCGCACGCAAGGTGACCAGCGTCAGCACCGCGGTGGCTCCGGCCAGTCGACCACCCGCTCCCAGCAGCCCGGCCGCTCCGGCGCCGGCGCTTCCCGCGGCGCGGCGGCCTTCTCCTCCGGCACCCGCGCCGGCTCGCGCCGCACCGGGCGCTGACCGTCCACTTCAGACCGGCCCGCAGGCAGTTGCCTGCGGGCCGGTTTTCGTTTCCGCTCCGGCCCCCTCGCCAACCCACCCCAGGAACCCGGGGCGCTCAGGGCCGCAGGAGGGAGCCCGCTACATCTGGCCGAGCAAGGCGACCGCCGGTGGGAAAGCACCCAGCACGACGACCGCGGCGAGGTTCGTTTTCTTGTACTGCACCAGCAAAGCCACGAACTCGCGCAGGAACGCGCTCGGCACGAAGTACGACGCGGTTTTCGCGCCGATCACGTCCAGGCGCAGGCGCAGGCGGCGGGCGAGGATGGCCGTGCGGAACACGTGGTAATTGTTCGTGACCGCGAGCACGCGGCCGGAAATCCCCTGCTCCTGCAGCAGTTCCACGCTGAAGCGGAGGTTCTCGTCCGTGGTCGTGGCCTTGTCCTCCAGGAGGATGGCCGTGCGCGGGACGCCGGCGTTTTCCAGGTAGGCCGCCATGGCCGCCGCCTCGGAGGTGAGCTCGTCGCTGCCCTGGCCGCCCGAGACGACGACCACGGCGTCGGGTGAGCGGCGGTAGCACTGGACGCCCCGGTCGAGGCGGCTGGCGAGCAGCGGCGGCACGCGGTCGCCGAGGAGGCCGGAGCCCAGCACGATGATGGCGGCGGCGTGGGCGCGGCGGTTGAGGCGGCTGTAGAGCACGGAGTACATGAGCAGCGCGGTGAACACGAACGCGACGTAGGCCGTGAGCAGCAGCACCGACATGGCCACCACGATCAGCCACGGCGCCACCTGCGTGAACACGACCGCGCCGACCGTGAACACGTACACCGCCATGATCGCCAGGCCCGCGAGCAGCGACAGCATGTTGGCCGGGCGGTGGCCTTCGCGGCGCCACATCACGGAGCCGTTGGCGACCAGCGCCCACGGCAGCACCAGGCCGGCGACCACCGCCACCACCGCGACGACGATCAGCAGCACCGTCTGCAGCCACACCAGGCCCGCGGTGAGGCTGAACAGCCACAGGCCGGTGAGCACCACCGCGAGCGCGAACCACACCGCGTTGCCGAAGCGCCTTGGCTCACGGAGGAACCGCACGACGAAGATCAGATCGGCGAGCAGCGCCAGGATCGCGGGGGCCATGACCGGCATTGTGGTGGGTCCGGTGAAACCCGCGTCAGGTGAGCCCCGTCAAGAACTCACAAAGAGGCCGTGAGGCCCCGCGCGCGCAGCACCGCGCGTTCGAGCGGCCGGAACACCAGCAGCTCGATCCCGATCCCCACCAGCAGGATCAGGAAGATCGCCGCGATCACCTTCTCGATGGCGTTGAGCGACGAACCCTGGTTCAGGTACGCGCCGAGCCCGATGCCCAGCTGCGGCGAAAGCGCGATCAGCTCGGCCGCCATCAGCGACCGCCAGGAAAACGCCCACCCCTGCTTCAGCCCGGACAGGAACCCGGGCAACGCGGCGGGTAGCAGGATGTGCCGGGCCGCGGCCAGCCGGCGCGCGCCCATGACCTGGCCGACGCGCGGCAGGATCGGTGGGATCTGGTCGATGCCGGACACGAGACCGTTGGCGATCGAGGGCACGGAGCCGAGCAGCACGACGAAGTAGATCGCCGCGTCGTTGATGCCGAACCACAGGATCGCGGCCGGCACCCACGCCACCGACGGCAGGCTCTGCAGCCCCGTGAGCAGCGGTCCGATGGCCGCGCGCACCACGCGCACCTTGGCGACGAGCAGGCCCAGCGGCGTCCCGATCACCACGCCCGCGGCGAAGCCGAGCGCGGCGCGGTGCAGCGACGTCCAGATGAAGCCGAACACCTCGCCGTCGGTGAGGCGGTCCCAGAACTCGTTCCACACGGCCAGCGGCGCGGGCAGCTGCGCCTCCGGCCAGAACGCCGCGGCCCACAGGATCTGCCACACCATCACGAGCAGCACGAGCGCCACCACCGGCGGCAGGAAACCCCACGCGAACCGCCGCCAGAACGACGGGCGGCGCTCGCCCACCGGGGCGTCGAGCGCGTCGAGGCCGGACCCGACCGCGTCCAGCTCGTCGACGGGTCCCTCAGGCCGCGGCATGGGTGCTGATCACCTTTCGCAGGTGGCCGGTGATCTCCTCGGTGAGCTCTTCGGTGTCGGCCAGCGGCACGTCGGTCCACTCGCGCACGACCCGGCCGGGCCGTGAGGACAGCAGCACCACGCGCTGGCCCAGCCGCACGGCCTCGCGCACGTCGTGGGTCACGAACAGCACCGACGTGCCCGTGGTCCCCCACACGCGCAGCAGCTCGCCCTGCAGCACGTCGCGGGTGATGGCGTCGAGCGCGGCGAACGGCTCGTCCATCAGCAGCAGCGCCTGCTCGGCGTCGCCGCCGACGCGGTGGGTCGCCGCGAGCGCGCGGGCCAGCGCCACCCGCTGGCGCATCCCGCCGGAGAGCTCGTGGGGCCGCTTGTCGCCGACGTCGCTGAGCCGCACGAGGTCCAGCAGCTCGGCGGCCTTGCGGCGGCGTTCCGCGCGGCCGAAACCGGCGAGCCGCAGCGGCAGCTCGACGTTGCGTGAAGCGGTGAGCCACGGCATCAGCGCGGCTTCCTGGAACATCACCGCCGGACGTGAGGTGTTGAGCGTGATCTCGCCGGCCGAGGGCGCGTCGAGGCCCGCGACGAGGTTCAGGAGCGTGCTCTTGCCGCAGCCCGACGCGCCGAGCAGGCACACGAACTCGCCCGGGGCCACCGCCAGGTCCACGCCGTCGAGCGCCACCACGGCGCGCCCGGCCTGGCCGAACGCCTTGCCGACGCCGGTCAGGCGCACGGCGGCCGTGCCGGTGAAGTCGGTCCGTCCGCTGGGGAGGGTGATGGTCATCGCTCGCCTTCCTGAATCACTTGGCCAGGGCCGGGGCTTCGACGGCGGGCTGTTTCGCTTCCTGGAGCACCTGGTTGAGCGGCCCGAAGTCGGCGAACCCCTTCAGCGCCACCGCGGACTTCGCGATCCCCGCGGTGACCGAGTCCTGCGCCAGCTGCGGGAACTGCTCCGGAACCGGGTCCGTGGTCAGCGCGATGCCGGAGAACGCGCGGTCGAGCACGGCGGGACTCAGCGAGCTGCCGGCGAGCTTCTTGAGCTGCGCGTTCACCACGGTTTTGGCGTCGGCTGGGTTGGCTTCGGCCCAGTCGATGGCGGCCAGCTCACCCTTCAGCACGGCGCGCACGGTGTCGGGGTGCTGCTGCAGGAACTCGCTGCGCACGATGACCACGGTGGTCGGGAACCGGCCGTCGGGCCACAGCGACTTCTCGTCCACCAGCACCTTCGCGCCGGCGTCGAGCACCAGCCGCGAGGACCAGGGCTCGGGCAGCCAGCCGCCGTCGACGTCGCCCTTGCGGAAGGCGTCGAGCGTCTTCGGGTTGTCCATGGTGGTCACGGTGACCTGGCCGGTGAGGTTCTTGCCGGCGAGGAACTTCTTGAGCGCGACGTCCTGGGTGTTGCCGAGCTGCGGCGTGGTGAGCGTTTTGCCCTTGAGCTGCTCGACGCTGGTGATGCCGGGCTTCACCACGAGCTGCGCGCCGCCCGTGACCGCGCCGGACACGAGCTGGATGGCGCCCTCCGACTTGCTGAACGCCGTGATGGCCGGGCCGGAGCCGATGAACGCCATGTCGAGCGATTTGCCGAGCAGCGCGTTGACCTCGTCGGGGCCGGCGTTGAACGTCTGCGTGGTGAGCTTCGTCTTGCCCAGCTGCTGGGTGAAGAAGCCCTTGTCCACACCGATGAGCGCCGGTGCGTGCGTGACGTTCGGGAAGTACCCGAGGCGGACCTCGGTCGCGGCGCCCTCGTCGGCGGCAGCCGCCTGCGGGCGATCCGCGCGCGAACAGCCCGCGAGCGCACCCACCGCGGTCAGCGCGACGAGCGCGGAGGCGAGCAGGCGGGTTCTCGGGAGCGTGCGCACGGGTGGGCCCTTCCGGCGGTGACGGGTCCCGGCGAGGTTCGCACGGCCCCTCACCCGGGCGCACCGACATCCGCATGCCGGGAAAACCCGCACCCGCCTCTTGACAGCGGCGGCGGCTGCGGGTTAGCCGAGGCTCGCCGGTTGCCGTGGTGGCGGATCAGCTCACCTGCTCAGCAGCAGCGATACGTCACCGAACTCGTGCCAGAGGTACCTCCGTTCCACGGCCGCGTCGTAGGCGCGTTGCACCAGGTCGGGCCCGACGACCGCCTCGAGCAGGAGCAGGTGTGAGGCTTCGGGCGTGTGCAGGCCGGTGACGAGGCCGTCGACGATCCGCGCGGGGTGGTCCGGCCCGAGGACCAGCGAAGTCCAGCCGGACGCGGCGGTCACCTCGCCGTTTTCCACCGCCGATTCGAGCGCCCGTACGGCCGTGGTGCCCACGGCGACGATCCGCCCGCCCTGCGAGCGCACCCAGTTGACCAGCGCGGCCGTGGTGGCGGGCACGCGGAAGCGCTCGGCGTAGGGCGGTTCGCCGGCTTCGGGCGACGAGACGCCGGTGTGGAGCAGGATCGGGGCGAAGAGCACGCCTTTCGCGACCAGCTGCGTGACCAGTTCCGGCGTGAACGGCCGGGCGGCGCTCGGCATTTCCGCGGAACCGGGTTCGAGGGCGAAGGCGGTCTGGTAGTCGGTGAGCGGCCAGGCGCGCGGCACGTAGCCGTAGCGGATCGGGCGGCCCACGAGCGTGAGGTAGCGGGTGACGCTGCCCTCGACGTCGACGCGGGCGCGCCAGAGCCGCTGTTGGCCGGCGACGTGCGGGCTGAGCAGGGTGAGGGCGGCGCCGGCGGGCAGCGTCAGGTGTTCGCCTTCGTGGCCGTCGAGCAGCGGGCCGCCGGGGGCGCGCAGCTCGACGACCCAGGTGCCGTCGTCGAGTTCGGTGGAGAAGTGCAGGCCGACGACGTGGTCGCCGCGGGTGGCGTCGACGGCCGCGGGCAGGGTGCCTGAGGTGTTGACCACGAGCAGGTCGCCGGGGTTCAGGAACTCGCCGAGGTCGTGGAACGTGCTGTGCCGCACGCCTTCCGGGCTCGCGGTGAGCAGGCGGACCTCGTCGCGGGCGAGGCCGCGGGCTTCGGGCGGCGCGGTGGCGAGCAGGTCGTCCGGCAGCGAGAACCGCGTGGTCATGAGCGCACCGCCGCCAGGAGGTCGGCCGCGCGGTGGCGGCCGCTGGGCGGGCGTTCGTCGAGCAGGCGCAGGAACGCGGGCACGGCCGTTTCGGGCAGCGGCCGGTCGGAGATGTCCTCGCCGGGGAAGGCGAGCTGGTGCATGGCCGTGCGCAGGTCACCGGGGTCGACGGCGTAGACCGCGAGCCGCGGGTTCTCGACGCCGAGCACCGCCGTCGCGTGGTCGAGGGCCGCTTTCGCGGAGCCGTAGGCGCCCCAGCCCTCGTACGGTTCCACGGCGGCGTCGGAGCTGATGTCGATCAGGGTGCCGTTCTGCGCCGCCAGCGCGGGCAGCAGCAGGCGGGTGAGGGCGAGCGGGGCGAACACGTTGGTGCGGAAGACGGTTTCCAGCTCGTCGAGCGGGTAGTCGAGCAGCGGCGGCAGCGGGCTGAGGCCGAGGGTGCTGGCGTTGTTCACGAGCAGGTCGAGGCGGTCACCGACGACTTCTTTGAGGTGCGCCCGGTGCCCGGCGTCCGTGACGTCGCCGGGCACCGCCGTGAACCCGAGCTCCTCGGCGGCGGCGCGCAGGGCCTCCTCGCCTCGCGCGGTGCCCAGCACTGTCCATTCGCGACGGACGAGGGCCCCGGCGAGGGCCCGCCCCAGCCCGGCTGACGCGCCGGTGATGACGGCGACTGGCATGGTTCCTCCTGGAGTAGGTACCAGCCAGCGTGCGACCTCGACCTTACTGGAGGTCAACCTTCTTCCGGCCGCGCAGCAGCAAGTACGCCACCAGCGAAACCACGAACCCGGCGTAGTAGGCCAGATCCGCTCCGTGCAGGGCGGCCGCGACCGGTCCGGTGTAGACGGTGGTGTTCATGAACGGCACGGCGGCCGCGAACCCGATCACGAAAGCCACGAGCGCGGCCCAGGATCGGGCGGGTTTCCGCAGCTCAGCGCTGATGTCGAGGCGGCCGTTCCGGGTGCGGCGCAGCCAGTCGGGCACCACGACACCGAGGAACGGCGGGATCCAGTAGCTCACGACCAGCAGCACGTTTTCGAACTTCGCCGACAGGTCGCCGCTGTGCATCCAGAGGATGAGCGCGAACGCCGCCACCGTGACCACCACCGCAGACACCGGGCGGCGCAGGCGCACGCCGACGGTCTGCAGGGCCAGCGAGCCGCTGTAGTCGTTCATGGCGTTGGACGACACCGCGGCCAGGGCGATGACCAGCAGCGCCAGGCCGCCGAGCGCACCGCCGCCGACCAGGCTCGACACGCCCGCCGCGGTCTGGTCGCCCAGCGCCGAGCCGAGCGCGAGCCCGATGCCCTCCCCCAGCGCGTACGACGCCACCAGCCCGAGCAGCGTGAACCAGAAGACCCCGGCCGGCTTGGTGTCGGCGGGCAGGTAGCGGCTGAAGTCGGCGGCGTAGGGCGCCCACGAGATGGCGAGGCTGAGCGTGATCGTGGAGAACAGCACCACGGCGCCCGCGAAATCGCCGCCGGTCGCGCTGTCGGTGAAGGTGATCGGGTGGTCGAGCACGACCTTCACCGCGAGTGCCACGAACGCGACCACCAGCACCGCGCTCATCACGGCCTGCACGCGGTGGATCACGGCGTACCCGAACACGCCGAGCAGACACTGCAGCACCAGCACGATCACCACGGCCAGCCAGAACGGCAGCCCGGTGAGCTCCGCCAGCGCCTCGCCGCCGAACAGCCCGACCAGCGCGTCCCACGCGATGCTGCCGAGCCACTGCACCAGCCCCGGCAGCACCACGGTCTTGCCGAACGGCAGCCGCGCGAGCGGCAGCTGGCCGGCGCCCGTCTTCGGGCCCCAGGTGGAGAGGAACGCGGGCGGCAGCGAGCCGATGACGGTCCCGACGAGCGCGACCAGGAAGCCGGTGGTGAAGCCGAGGCCGAGCGTGGAGCCGAGCGTGCCTGTGAACACCGCCGTCATGGTGAGGTTCGGCGCGAACCACACACTCGCGAGCCGCCACGGCCGCCCGAACCGGTTCGCCTCCGGCACGGGCGTGATGCCGTGCGTCTCGATGGCGAAGTCCCCGGCCCCGGAGGGCATGCGTCCCCCGAAGATGTCGGCGTCGATCCCGCTCATGTACTGGCCTTTCTCCCGTTTGCCGGGGTCATGATCCCTGGTGGCGCTGGTGGAGGAAAGCTTCCGCGACGAAGGTCTCCCTCAGCGCGCGAAGTGCGGGTCGAGGAGGTCGAAGGCGACCGAGTTCCCCAGATTGTCGGTCACCTCGACGACCGTTCCGGAAATCGCGATCCGCTCGAACGGGTTCGAGCGGGTCGACGCGACCAGCCAGCAAAGGTTCCCCGTGGGGTCGAGGCGGGCGAAGAAGCCGTCCGCGCCGAGCTCACCGGGCCCGCAGACGATCACCCCGTCGGCGATCTCCGCGCGGGCAGCTTCGTCGATCTCGATGACGTCGTGGGGATCGGCGAGGACCTCGTCGAGGTCGAGCCTCGGGCCGAGGTCGAACCACGACAGGGCGGCTCCGTTGGTGTCGATGGCGAAAGCGGTGTCGTCGGCCCGGTACAGCCCGTCGTGAGCGGGCGCGGTGCCCGCTCTCCACAGGGCGGCGATGCGGTCGGTCATGGCCTTCTGCCTTCCGGAGGTCTTTCCTGGTTCACGCTGCGAGGACGGTTTATCCCATCGACGGCCTCCGGGCCCGCGGAGAGAATGATCGAATGGGGGTTCTGGGGTCGCGGCCCTTCGCGGTGTTCTTCGGTGCTCGCATGGTGTCGCTGCTCGGGAGCTCGATGACGCCGGTCGCGCTGGCGTTCGCGGTGCTCGACGCCGGCCCGTCGGGTTCGGGGGACCTCGGGGTGGTTCTGGCGGCGCAGATGGTGCCGATGATCGCGTTGCTGCTGGTCGGGGGTTCGGTCGCGGACCGTTTCCCGCGCGCCGCGGTCGTCCGCCTGGCCAACCTGGGCAGCGGCGCGACCCAGCTCGTGGCGGCCGCGGTGCTGCTGACCGGGCACTACTCGTTGCCGGCGCTGGTGTGCACGGAGTTCCTCAACGGGGTGCTCACGGCCTTCACCACGCCGGCGTTGCGGGGCATCGTGCCGCAACTGGTCCCACGCGATTCGTTGCGGCAGGCGAACTCGCTGCTCTCGACCGCGCGCAACGTCTCGAAGGTCGCCGGCCCCTCCGTGGCCGGTTTGCTGGTCGCCACGGTCGGCGGCGGCTGGGCCATCGCGGCCGACGGCCTGTCGTTCGTGGCGGCGGGGCTGATGTTCAGCTTCCTGCGCCTGCCGGGGGTTTCACCGGCCCGAGTCGGCGTGCTGCGCGGCATTCGCGAGGGCTGGGTGGCGTTTCGGGGGATCACCTGGCTGTGGCAGATCGTGCTCGCGTTCACGATCGTCAACATCGCCCAGACGGGCGTCTGGCAGGTCCTCGGCCCCACCATCGCGCGCGACACCATCGGCTCGGCGTCGTGGGGCGTGGTGCTCAGTGTGCGCGCCGCGGGAGTCCTCATCACCGGCGCCCTGATGTACCGCGTGACGGCGCGGCGCCTGCTCACATTGGGCCAGCTGTGCGCCGCGTTGTGCGCCACGCCGTTGATCGTGCTCGGCACCTCCCCCGGCGTACCCTTGCTCGCTGCGGCGGCGCTGGTGGCGGGACTGGGCGGGGGCGTCGCGAACGTCGCCTGGGACACGACGATGCAGGAGAACATCCCGCCGCACCTGCTGTCGCGAATGGCCGCGTACGACGACTTCGGGTCTTACGTGGGGATCCCGATCGGACAGCTGTCGGCGGGGCCGTTGGCGTCGGCGTTCGGCGCCGGGCGGGTCGCGGTGGTGGGTGGGGTTCTGCTGGGGGTGGCGGCGTTGGTGCCGTTGTTGTCAGGGGCGGTGCGGAAGATGCGGCATGAACCGGCCGCCGAGTCCGCCGCCACCGGCTGACCGGCCGTCTGACTCCGAAAACGAAGCAGACCCCCACTCCACCACGAATTCCGCGGCGAAGCAGGGGCCTGCACCGACCCTCAGTAACTCATCACACGAGCAGCAGGAACGCCAAGCCGTTCGGCGAGCCCAGGCCGGTGACGTCGTCGTAGCCCTTCGTGGTGTGGATGGTCAGGTTGGGGTAGTCGAGGGTGCGGGCGGAGGTCAGGAGACCGTCCGACGCGTCGACGCTGTTGGCGAAGTCCACGCGTTCCACGGCGGCGTCCACGTGCTTCACGTCGTAGATGGTGCCGGTGCGGGACGTGAGCTGGTAGAGCGCCGGGTTGATGAAGCCGTGGTGGAAGTGGTCCAGGGAGTCCGCGACGGCCATCACGCCGGCGAAGATCGGGGACGCCAGGCTGGTGCCGCCGATGCGGTACTGGTCGTAGTAGTCGCCGTCGGGGAAGCGCTGGGTCTGGCCGACCAGCATGCCGGTGTTGGGGTCGGCGACCGCGGAGATGTCCGGGACCACGCGGCCCTTGGCCTTGCCCGTCTGGTTCTTCGTGGACAACGCGTCGGGCACGATGCCGCGCTGGTACGCGGGCTGCGGGAAGACGCGGCTGGTGCCGCCGCCCGCGCCGCCGTTGAAGGCGCCCGGGAAGGCCGGGGTGTAGGCGCCCGCGGTCAGGGTCGACTTGCCGGTTTCCCAGCCCGTCTCGAAGGTGCGCTTGCCCGAGGCGTCGACCGCGAGCGAGGTGCCGCCGACGGCCGTGACCCACGGCGAGGAAGCGGCGAAGTCCGGCGAAGGCGTGCCGAGGCGCGCGACCTCGTCACCGTTGTCGCCGGAGGAGAAGTAGACGCCGATGCCCTCGAGGGCACCCTGGACGGCGATCTGGTTGAACGCCTTGATCTCGTCGGCCGGCAGGTCCTCGCCGGTGTCGCCGTAGGAGTTCGACACGATGTCGGCCTTGTGGCCGGCGATCACGTAGTTCAGCGCGGTGTCGAGCGAGAGGTCCTCGCAGTCGGAGCCGCCGACGTAGAGGATGTTCGCGCCCGGCGCCATGCCGTGGGCGGCCTCGACGTCGAGGGTTTCCTCGCCGTACCAGCCGGAAGCGTCACACTGGTCCGGGCCCTCGTCGGCCGCGTTGACCGGGAACACGTGCTGCTTGAACTGCGCCTTCGTGAGCGGGTGCGCCGGGTCGTTGCGGCGCGCGTACTCGGAAGCGTCGGCGTAGATCGTCGGCGAGGCGAAGGCGTCCACGATGGCGATCGTGGTGCCGTGGCCGTCGGCGCCGAGCTTCGCGGCCTGGTCCAGGCCGTACGCCGACCGCAGCTGCGCGGGCTTGTAGCCGCACGGCGCGTACGGGAGCTGCTTGCCGTTGTACGCCGGGTCGGTCGTGTCGGTCTTCTGGCCGTAGTAGTCCGAGCACGGGCCCGAGTTGCGGAACCCGGCACCCGGCGGCGCGGTGGCCGGACCCGACGACTTGGCCGAAGCGGAAGCGGTGTCAGCCGCACCCGACGTGTGGTCCGGCTTCAGCAGGCTCGTCGCCTGGTCCACGCCGACGACACCGAGCACCGAGGAAGCCAGCGAAGCGGGCACGGACAGGTTCTTGTCCGCCGCGCGCAGCGTCTGGCCCTTCACGGTGTACTTGCCGAGCGTGACGTCGAACGCCTTCTGCACCTGGTCCGCCGTACCCACGGCCTCCACGTACGCGCGGTTCGACGGCACGTCACCGATCTGGAAACCGGCGCCCGACAGCCACGTCTTCACCGCGGACACCGTGGCGTCCGAAGCGGCGAAGCGGTCGCGCACCTGCTGCGGCGAGAGGTACTGCCGGTAGCTCTTCGAGTGCGGGTCGGACACGCCCGCCGCCGCGGCTTCCGCGGCGGCCTCGTCACGCTGGTTGAGGTACACGCGGAAGTCCAGCTTGGACGCGGGCGTGGTGTTCGCGACCTTGGCCCCGGGGTTCGCCCAGAGCGGGTGCGACTGGGGGATGTCGGTCCGCCCCGGGGTCGACGCCGCCGACGCCATCGCCGGCGTGGTGGCCGCGAGACCACCCGCCACCGCCAGCGACAGGAACACGGTGAGACTTCTTCGCACAGGCAACTCCCTCGAGAAACGCGGCGCCAGGTGCCGCGGACGTCCGGCCCGAGACTAGGTCCGCACCGCCCGCCGGGGAAGGACCCGGCCCGGCGGTGCGGAACCGTTATCTCGACGCCCGCTCTCGATCTTCGTTGCCCCGCAAGGAGGAAGTCCGGTTCGTCCGCACTGTCCCGAGTGGAATGTCAGCTAACCGCACGGAAGTCCGTTTCCGGTGTCCCGCTGCGCGGTATCACGGAGCACGCACCGCCAGTGAAATCCACCTACTTCCGTCGGGAGCTCACACCGCCTGCAGGCCCTTCGACCCCGCGCCGACCACGAAGCTCTTGTCCGTCTTGATCACGAGCTTCGCCGGGTCGTTCACGCTCGTGTCCGACACCACCACGAAGTCGGCCAGCATCTGCGCCGGCGTGGCGGTGACGCGCACGTAGCCGCGTTCTCCCTTGCAGTACTTGATGTGCGGGTTGTTGGCGAGCCAGGCGGCCGACGGCGGCGCGGCGTCGTCGCTGTTGGACGTGACCGACGTGGTCACCAGCTCCGAGCCGACGATCGGGTCGCTGTGGTCGAAGTAGTCCTTGCGCAGATCGGCCGCCCAGTGCCGGTGCACGTCGCCGGTGAGCACCACCGGGTTCGGCACCCCGCGGTCGATCCAGCCCTGCGTGATGCGGTCGCGCGAAGCCTGGTAGCCGTCCCACGAGTCGGGGCTCTCGCACGTGGTCGACTTGCCGTCGCCGTCGCGCTGGGCGAAGAACACCTGCTGGCCCAGGAAATCCCAGGTGGCCGGGTGCGTCTCGAACGCCTTGAGCAGCCACTGCTCCTGCGCGGTGCCGGTGATCGTGCGCGAGGTGTCGCGGTAGGGCCCGCACGCCGTGCCGGTCACCTGCGCGCTGCGGAACTGGCGTGTGTCCATCATGTGGAAGCGCGCCAGGTTGCCCCACAGGAACTGGCGGTACAGCTGGATCGACGACCCGTTGGGCTTGGCCGTGGACCGGATCGGCATGTGCTCGTAGAACGCCTGGAACCCGAACCCCTTGCGGGCGGCCGAAGCCGGGCTCGTGGTGCTGTTCCAGTTGTTCATGACTTCATGATCGTCGAAGACCACCAGCCAGGGCGCCAATGCGTGCGCGGCTTGAAGGTCCACATCGGTCTTGTGCTGGCCGTGGCGGGCCCGGTAGAGCGCCAGCGTGGTGGTGTCCGAAGGCACCGCGAGCCGGCGCGGGTTGAGGTTCGCTTTCACGCGGCCCGAAGGCTTTTCGTAGATGTAGTCGCCGAGGAACAGCACGAGGTCCGGATCGTCGCGCACCACTCCCTTGTACGAGTGGTACCAGCCTTCCTCCCAGTGCTGGCACGAGGTGAAGCAGTACTTCAGCTGGTTCACGGCCGCACCGGCGGCCGGTGCGGTGCGCGTGCGGCCCACCGGCGAGATGAACCCGGCCGACTTGAAGCGGTAGAAGTACTCGCGCGCCGGTTCAAGCCCGGTCGGTTCGATGTGCACGCTGTGCGCCGAAGCGCGCACGGCGTTGACCGAACCGCTTTGCACGATGGAGGAAAACGCTTCGTCGTTCGCGATTTCCCAGTCCACGGCGTACGTCGCGTCCGGCATGCCGCCGAAGCCGTCGGCGTTGAGCGGCGCCGGTGCGAGGCGTGTCCAGAGCACCACGCTGTCGGGCAACGGATCACCCGAGGCGATGCCGAGCTGGAACGGGTCGTGGATCGGCGGGGCGGCGACGGTGGTGCGCGCGTTGGCCCACGAAGGCAGCGCGGTCGTCGCGGCGGCGGCGGTCACCGCGGCGAGTCCGCCGAGCAGCACCGAGCGCCGGTTCACCTGGCCCATGTCAGGGGTTTCCTTTCGGGGATAAGGGTTGTCAGGCCGCGAAATCGGTGAGGCCGGCGCTGCAGCCGGCGAACGTCGGCGGCGAGGTGTTGTGGCCCGTGCAGACCTTGTAGAACACCCACTTGCCCTTCGCCACCGGCGCGGCCTTGTCCACCGACGTGCCGTTGCCCCCGGAAGCCCAGACGTAGTAGGGCCCCGAGCCGTCGGCGAGCCAGTACTGCACGACACCGGAGCTGCCGTCGGCGTTGGTGTCGTAGGCGACGAAGTGCGCGTCGGACGAGCGGAACACGCCTTCGGCGGCACACGACGCGGCGCACTGCGCACTGCCGGTACCGGTGCCGCAATCGGGTGCGACGCGGGTGTCGGACCCGGTCTGCACGTAGCCGTCGGACACGTAGCCGCCGAGCGCGGGCACGTAGTCCCAGAGGGTGGTGGTGCCGAGCGGCCCGGCCACGGAACTGCCGGCGGTCTGGCACTCGATCGCCACGGTGGCACCGTTGGCCACCGTCTTCACCGCCGTGGCGGCGGTGTTGGGTGCGCGACGGACGTTGAGCGGGTCGCCGGCGGTCTGCACCTTGCCGGGCACCGTCGCGAACGCGGGCACCGCCGCCGCCACCGTGAACCCGCCGATCGCCGCCAGGACAACCCCGAACCCGGCCCAGCGCCGGAGCTTCGAACGCTTCATGGCCATAGCGTGTCGAAGGCTTGTACACGACCCGTACAAATTGCGAGTTAAGGGACGTCTGCCTCCGAATGGCTCTGGCTAAGCGCCGCGCACGCTCCTACCATGCCCGATCATGGGGACCTTGCCGCTCAGGCGGGTAAATTGTTGACTTCACTGGCGTTCCGAATTCTCGGACCGTTGGAGGTCGTCGCTGAAGGCCGGGCCGTCCCGCTGGGCGGACCGAAGCCGAGGTTGCTGCTGGCCGCGTTGGCTTTGCAGCCGAATGTCGTGGTGTCCACCGAAGTGCTGGTCGAGATCCTGTGGCCGGGTACCGCACCTCGTTCCGCGGCAGCCAACATCCGCACCTACGTCCACTCCCTGCGCCGGCGGCTCGCCGAAACGGCACCCGAGCTGGGTGACCGCATCAGCAGCCGCGCTTCGGGATATCTGCTCCGCGCCGCCGACGAAGAACTCGATCACGTGCTGTTCGCGAACCACGCCGCGCAAGCCCGGAAAATGTTCGAGCGCGGTGACGCGGAAGCGGCGCTCGCCGCACTCGACAAAGCCGATGCCCTTTGGCGCGGTGAAGTGCTCGAAGGGCTGCCGCACGACCACGGCTGGGGCGCGGCCGTGGCCCGGCTGACCGAGCTGCGGCTCTCGGTTCAGGAGCAACGGCTGCGGGCGCGGCTCGAGCTGGGCCGCCACGGCGAGGCGATCGCCGAACTGCGCGGCCTCGTGACCGAACACCCGCTGCGCGAAGAGCTGTGGCAGCAGCTCGTGACGGCCTTGCGCGACGGCGGCCGGATCGCGGAAGCCGTGGAGGCCTACGAGCTGGCCGAGCACACGCTGGAAACCGAGCTCGGGGCCCGCCCCGGAGCGCGGCTGCGGGAGCTGCGCGCCACGCTCGTGAAGCCGGCGCGGGTGCCCGAGCTGCCCGCCGAGCTCGCGGTCGTGCGCCCGGCCACCGAGCTGCCGATCTGCCAGCTGCCGCTCGACCTGCCGGACTTCACCGGTCGCGAAGACGTGGTCGAGCAGCTCGTGACGCGCCTGCGCGAACACGGCGAGACCGGCCGGCCCGCGGTGGTGGTGCTCTCGGGCGCGCCCGGCGTCGGCAAGTCCGCGATCGCGGTCCGCGTGGCCCACGCGGTGCGCGACGCGTTCACCGACGGACAGCTGCACGTGGACCTCGCCGGCACGTCGTCGTCACCGCGGGCGCCGATGGGGGTGCTGGCCGAGCTGCTGCGCGCGCTCGGCATCCCCGACGCCGGGCTGCCCCGCGACCTGCCGGAACGCTCGGCGCTGCTGCGCTCGCGGCTGGCCGGCAAGCGCATGTGCGTGGTGCTCGACGACGCCGGCAGCGCCGCCCAGGTGCGCCCGCTGCTGCCGGGCACGGGTGCGTGCGCGGTGCTCGTGACGAGCCGGGTGCGCCTGCCCGACCTCGACGGCGCGGTGGCGGTGGACGTGGACCTGTTGCCCGAGCCGGAGGCCGCGCGGCTGTTGGAGGGCATCGTGGGCGCCGAGCGCGTGGCGGCCGAGCCCGACAACGCCGCCGCGATCCTGCGCCAGTGCGGGCACCTGCCGCTCGCGATCCGCGTGGCCGGGGCGAAGCTCACCAACCGGCCCAGCTGGTCGTTGCGGATCCTCGCCGACCGGCTGCACGACGAGCGGCGCCGGCTCGACGAGCTGCGCGTGGGTGATCTCGCCGTGCGCGCCAGCGTGACGCTGAGCTACGACCTGCTGCCCCTGTCGGCGGCCGCGGCGTTCCGCCGGCTCGGGGCGCTGGGGCCGATCCAGTTCCCGGCGTGGGTGGTGGCGGCGGTGCTCGGACGGCCCTCGGCCGACGACGTGCTCGACGTGCTGGTCGACGCCCACCTCGTGGAGCTCGTGGCGTCCGACGCCACGGGCCAGCCGCGCTACCGCCTGCACGACCTGCTGCGGGTGTACGCGGCCGAGCTGGCGGAGCGCGACGCGCCGGAGAAGACGCGCAACGCGACGCGGCGGGTGCTCGAGGGCTACCTCGCGCTGGCCGTCGCGGCGGCCGAGCGGATGCCGATCCACTTCTTCGGCCAGTACCGCGACCACGCGGTGCCGTACCCGGAGCTGCCCGACGGCACCGATCGGCTGCTGGCCGATCCGGCCGCGTGGTTCGCCGCGGAGCGGCCCACCTGCGTCGCCGCGGTGACGCAGGCCGCGCAGCTGGGGTTCGACGATCTGGCGTGGCAGCTCACGGCCGCGTTCACGCCGTACTTCGACCTGCGCGGGCACCAGGACGACTGGTACGCCACCCACGCGGTGGCGCTGGCGGCGGCCCGGCGCGCGGGGGCGGTGCGCGGCGAGGCGATGATCCAGCGCAACCTGGGCCAGATCCGCCTGTACCAGGACAGCTACGCCGAGGCGTTCGTGGCCTACGACGCGGCCCGCGAGCTCTACGAGCGGGTCGGCGACGCACAGGGCACCGGCATCGCGCTCGCCGGGCTCGGCACGATCCTGCGCATCCAGGGCGACAACGACCTCGCGCTGGAACGCTGTCACGAAGCGTCGAAGCTGTTCGCCGAAGCCGGCGACCGCCACGGCGAGGCGGTGATCCGCATCGCGGTGGGCGCGGTGTGGATGGCGCAGAAGTGCTACGCGCCGGCCAAGCGGTGGTTCACCGACGCGCTGGAGCTGGCCGCCGTCATCGGCGACCGGCACCGCGAGGCCCACGCGCTGCAGCGGCTCGGGCTGCTGCACCAGCACGAGGGCAACCTCGGGTCCGCGCGCGAGCACGTGACGCGTGCGATCGCCGTGTTCACCGATCTTGGCGACGACCACTGCGTGGGGTACGCCAACCAGAACCTCGGTGAGCTGTGCCTGCACAGCGGCGATTTCGCGCACGCGCAGCTGCTGCTGGTCAACTCGCTGAGCGTGCACCGCCGCAACGGCGACCGGCGGTCGGAAGCCGAGGTGTCGCAGCTGCTCGGTGAGCTGCATTCGGCGCTCAGCCAGCCGGAACGCTCGCGCACGTACTCCGAACGCGCGCTGGCGATCTGGCGGGAGCTTTCGGCGCGGCCCCAGCAGTCCGCTTTGGAGACACAGTTGGAAACCCGGTTGGAGACCCCGTTGGACCCGGCGGCCGGAGAGGGGCCGCGGATCGTGTCCGCCTGACCCGTACGCGCGGGCGCGCTTGCCCTCCGAAGAGGTCCTGCCGGGACCAAGATGACGTCTCGGCAGGACCCCTTTTCGTCGTGGGGTAACGGGTCGGGAACGGGAGCACGGATGGTCCGAAGAGGTCTGACGGTTCGGGTGGCCGCGGTGCTGGCGGTGGTGGTCGCGGTGTTTCCGGCGACACCGGCGGTCTCGGCCACTCCCCCCACTCCCATGGGGGCGGCCGGGTCGTGGCGGATCGATCTGTCCACCGTGGACGATGCGGACGTGAACGTGTCCTCGGTTTCAGGTTCGCTGACGCTGGCGGGCCCCGACAACACCGTGGACACCCCAGGCAGCTCAGGCACGTTCATCACTCCGGCACGCCGGCTCACGACCGTGACGGGCCGCGTGAGCGCCCGGGTTTCCGCCGACGTCCCGGCCGGCACCACTGTGGACCTCGACGTGCGCGGCCGCGACGACACCGGCGGCTGGACGGAGTGGACCCCGGCGGGCCGGGAGTTCCCGTTCGCCGCGCGCACGGTCCAGGCGCGCATCTCGCTGTCCGGCCCGACCGGCGGGCCCTGGCCGGTCGTGCACTCGGTCGAGCTCACCGCGTCCGGCGGCACCGCGCGCGCGGCCGTGGTCACCGAACCGCTGACCTACCGCGTCTACGCGACCCGCGAAGGTCTGGTCGGCGGCAAGACGTCCAACGGCCACGTGATCGCCCAGCGCGACCACTTCGTGTCGTTCCCCTCGACGAAGTCCGTGTCCCCCAAGGGAACCGGCTCGTACACGGCGAAGGTCTGCCGCACCGACGGCACGCGCTGCGAGTTCGCGCCCGTGTGGGAGGTCGGGCCGTGGAACACCCACGACGACTACTGGAACCCCTCCGACGAGCGCGCCACCTTCCCGACGCTGCCGCAGGGCACGCCCGAAGCGCAGGCCGCGTTCCAGGACGGTTTCAACGGCGGCAAGGACTCCCGCGGGCGCGCGGTGAAAAACCCGGCGGGCATCGACCTCGCCGACGGCGTGCTCTGGGACGGCCTCGGCCTCACCGGCAGCTCGTGGGTAGACGTGACCTACCTCTGGACCGGCACCGGCGGCGCCCTCGGGGTGATCACCACCGCCGGGGCGCCGCTGAACCTGCGCGAGAGCCCCAGCACGTCAGCGGCGATAAAGGGCGTCGCGGCGCCCTACGCACAGGTGCCGATCGAGTGTTCGGTCACCGGCGAGTCCGTGAGCGGCGCGCTGGGCACCAGCACGCTGTGGGACCGCGTGGGCCCGGATCTGTACGTCTCGGACACGTACGTGAAAACCGGCGCCGACGGTCCGCTCGCTCCGCCGTGTCCTTGAGCCGCGCCGAACGGCGTCCGATACTGGGCAATTCGGCTGCCTGAGGGGGCACCATGACCACACTGGACACGACTGAACTCACCCCGTTGCGACAGAGCCTCACCGGGGCGGTGCTCGCCCCGTCCGACGAAGGCTACGAAGCCGCGCGCAAGATCTGGAACGGCCAGATCGACCGGCGGCCGGCCGTGATCGCGCAAGTGGCGGGGCCGGCGGACGTCGCGGCGGCGCTCGCGTTCGCGCGGGAGCACGCGCTGCCGGTGAGCGTGCGCGGCGGCGGGCACAGCTTCGGCGGCTTTTCCGTGTGCGAAAACGGTTTGCTGATCGACCTGAGCGGACTGCGCGCGGTCGTCGTGGACCCGCAAGCGCGCACGCTGCGCTGCGGCGGCGGCACCACGTGGGCCGAACTCGACGCGGCGGGTCAGCAGGAAGGGCTCGCGGTGCCGGGCGGCACGATCAGCGACACCGGCGTCGGCGGCCTCACGCTCGGCGGCGGCGTCGGCTGGCTCACCTCTCGCCACGGCCTCAGCATCGACAACCTGCTCTCGGTCGAGGTCGTCACGGCCGACGGCGTGACGCGCCGCGCGTCGGAGGAGGAGAACGCCGACCTGTTCTGGGCGCTGCGCGGCGGTGGCGGCAACTTCGGAGTGGTGACGGAGTTCGAGTTCCGCGGGCACCCCGTCGGCCCGATGATCGAGTTCGGCCTGTTCTTCTGGCCGCTCGCGCAGGGCCCCGAGGCGCTGCGGTTCATCCGCGACACCCTCGCGACGCTGCCGCCCACCATGGGCGCGATGCTCGTCGGCCTCAACGCGCCGCCGGCCGAGTTCGTGCCGCCGGAGGCACACTTCGCGCCCGGGTACGCGCTGGTTATCGCCGGGTTCGAGGGCCCGGAGGAACACGCCGCGGTGGTCGCGCAGGTCCGCCGCGGGCTGCCGACCGCGTTCGAACTGGTCACGCCGATCCCCTACGTCGCGCTGCAGCAGATGCTCGACGAGGCCGCCCCACGCGGGACACTGTCCTACGAGAAGGCGCTCTACGTCGACGAACTGAGCGACGAGGTGCTCGACGTGATCGCCGAGTACCTGCCCCGCAAGGCGTCCCCGATGTCGATCATGCCGATGTTCGTGATGCGCGAGGCCTTCACCCGCGTGCCCGAGGACGCGACGGCGTTCGGCGGCACCCGCTCGCCGAAGCTCGCGGTGAACATCGCCGCGATGGCACCGGAGCAGCCGTTGTTCGAGACGGACCGCGCGTGGGTGCGCGAGTTCTGGGCGGCCCTGACCCCGTTCGCGTCGGGCGCCGGCGGCTACGTGAACTTCATGACCGAGTACGACGAGAACCGCGTGCGCGCGGCCTACGGCGCGGACAAGTACGAGCGCCTGGCATTGCTCAAGGCCGAGTACGACCCCGGCAACGTGTTCCACTTGGGTGCCAACATCCGGCCCGCCGTCACGGTCTGACGCGCCGAGGTGCCGGCCGCCCCGCGACAGGGCGGCCGGCACTGCCGGCTCCGGTCGGTCCTCAGTGCCCGGACAGGTCGATCGCCTTGTCGAGCTCACGCGGCTTGAGCACGCGCAGAATGCCTTCCAGCAGGTAGTAATCCGCGTACGGCAACGACACCTCGATGCCGTCCTCGGCCGGCCGGTTGCGCGTGCAGCGGGCCACCACGGCGTCGGCGCGCGCCGACTTCGTGGTGAGGCAGGTGCGCGAAGTCGCCTCGAGCAGGCGCAGGCCGGCGGTGCGGTAGTGCGCCTGGCCGGAGGCCGCGGCGAGGTCGATGAGGCCGCACGCCATCACGACGCCGGCGGAGGCGTCCTTGATGTCGTTCGGCGCCTGCGGAGCCGTGTAGTCCCACACCGGCACGTTGTCCGGGGTCAGCGCCTTCAGCGCGAAGTCCGCCAGCCGCCGGGCCGTGGTGAGGAACGACCGGTCGCCGGTGCGGCGGTACATCGTGGTGAAGCCGTAGATGCCCCACGACTGCCCGCGCGACCAGCACGAGGCCGGGCTGTAGCCCTGCACGGTGCCGGGCCCGATCTCGGCGCCGGTGGCGGGGTCGAAGTCGAACACGTGCGGCGTGGAGCCGTCGGGGCGCAGGAACACGCGCTGGGCCGTTTTGGCGTGCTCGATCGCGATGTCGAGGTACTGGCGGTCGCCGGTTTGCTTGGTCGCGAAGTCGAGCAGGTCGAGGTTCATGATCGTGTCCATGATGATCCGGCCCGCGTCCTTCGGGTCGGTCAGCGAACCCCAGGCCCGGATGAAGTGGCCGTTGGTGTTGTAGCGCTTGATCAGCGACGAGGCCGCCTGGAGCGCGCCGGCGCGCCACTTGTCGTCGCCGGTGATGCGCCACGCGGTGACCCAGGACGGGTAGAAGAGGAATCCGAGGTCGTGGGTGCTGGTGTCGTTCTGGCGCGGCGCGAGTTTGTCGGCCGACGCGAGGGCGAGCGTGCGGAATTGTTCGTCGCCGGTGTGCAGGTATGCCATCCAGAGCGTGCCCGGCCAGAATCCGCCGACCCAGTCACCATTCTGCGAAAAGGCCCATTTCTCGAACTTGGTCCCAGTCGGAAACGCGGTGACGCCCGGCGCGACCGCCCGCAGCTTCTTCACCGCGTAATCTGCCGCTGAGCGGAACACCTTCTCCTGGCTCGCCGCTTCGGCCACTCCCTGGCCCGAGGCCCCAGTAGAAGACCCAGTTGAAGCCATCGCCGGGACAGCGCCGGATGCGGTCACCGCCACCGCGGCACCGGCCGCGGTGGTCAGCAGGGTACGCCGGGAAACGCTCACGATTGCCCGCCATTTCACAGTCGTGGAAAACTACAGTGGGGAAATGCCTCACGGGAAGGCCGCCCGATTTTTACACGAGCGCGCCGAGGTTGTACACCCACCAAAGCGTGCATTCACGGTTGTGAATTGTTCATGGATGTGAATTGCTATTCCGCGCGCGGACCGGAGCAGACCACGGACCTACTCCGGTCCGGACCACTCAGTGGTGGTGCGCGTGAACCACGGCGTGGCCCTTGCCGCGGCCGATCATCCACTTGTTCACCGGCACCGTGACCACGAAGGCGACCGCGAGCGAAACCAGCAGCGACAGCCAGAACAGCCCGGTCGCCAGGCCCGCGTCGAGCGCGCCCGGGACCACGACGATCACGAGGTTGTCGACGATCTCCATCACCGCGATCGACACGGTGTCGGCGGCCAGCGCGACCTTGAACGCCGCGGAGAAGCTCAGCCCCGACTTCAGGACACCGCGCATCGTGAGGCCGTAGCCGAACACGAACGCGAGCACGATCGACAGCACCACCGTGGCCGTGTTGTGCAGCCCGAACGCGGTGCCGAGGACCATGCCGAGCACCTCACCGATGGCACAGCCGGTGAGGCAGTGCAGCGTCGCCTGGATCGCGGTGGACCAGGACGCGCCGTGCTGGTGATCAGTCATGTCGCGCACTATACCCCCTTAGGGTATCTAGAGCCACGGTCAGCGGCCGAGGAGCGACTTCATGGTGGTGATCTCGGCCTCCTGGGTGTCGACGATCCGCCGGGCCATGGCCTTCGCGTCCGCACTGCTCCCCTGGGCCAGCTCGGTGCGCGCCATCGCGACGGCGCCGGTGTGGTGCTCGATCATCAGCCCGAGCCACTCGCGGTCGTAGGCCGTGTCACGCAGCCGGTCGAGGCCCGACGCATCGACCCGGCCGGGCATCGAGCCGTGGTCCGTGCCGGCCATCCCACCCATCCCGGTCGAGGGCGCCGGCGCGCCCCAGCTCTTCAGCCACGCGGTGAGCTGGTCGATCTCGGGCTGCTGCGCCTGCTGGATCTGCTTCGCCAGGGCGATCACGCGCTGGTCGCCGGTGTGCTGCGGCACGGGCTCGGCCATCTCGACGGCCTGGCGGTGGTGCGGAACCATGTCCTGCGCGAACGTGACGTCCGCGGCGTTGTGGTCGGAGGGCTGCACGGCTGGTGGCGTGGCCGGCTGCGCCGAACAACCGACGAGCACGGCAGCGATCGCGGGCAGCACGAAGCCCGCCACGAACTTGCGAGTCATGACTTTTTTCCTCACTGACAAGACCGGGTACGACGGATCAGGGACACGAGACAGCTCGTGCCCGATCAGATCCGCAGCACGCAGGCAGCGGTGAGGAGTTCCCGGCCCGACGGCGCCGGCGGGGCCCGGGCGAACCCGGCGAGCCCGCGCTCGACCGACGCCGGCACCACGACTTCCCGCCGTCGGCGCAACCACGCCCACGCGAGCAGCAACCCCGCCGCGGTCAGCAGCACCGCCAGGCACAGGTGCAGCATCGCGTGCCCGCCGGTTTCGTCGACCGGCCCGGCGATCGCGCCACCGGACGCGACGAGCGGCACCGAAGCCACGGGCATTGGCATGCCGCCCATAGCCCCGCCGTGCGGCGCCGGCACGTGGTGCATCACGAGCACGCCGAAGGCCAGCACGCCGAGCAGCAGCCAGCGTGCCGGGGCCGGCAGCGCGAACCCGCGGGGTGATCGAGTCATCGCCGCCAGCCTAACCGCATACCCCAAACGGGTATCCGGTGCCCAAGATCACCGTTGAACTCACTTCCGTAACCCTTTGCACACGACCGGTTGACCACCGTGAGCACGCTCCCTTACGTTCGCTCCAGGTCGCCGGCGGTGCGCAGACCGTGAAACCGAAGGACTGGTGGGGATGCGAAGGCCGACCAAGACGCTGATCCTGGGCGTCGCGCTGCTGCTCACGGCGGTGGTGGGGCTCGGCAGTTGCTCGTCCGCGCTCAGGGTCCAGGCGGCCGACGGCGACACGCCGATCCGGATCGCCTTCGTGCCGAAGGTGGCCGGCATCGCCTACTTCGACGCCATGAACGCGGGTGGCCTCGCCGCGGCGAAACAGCTCGGAGTGGAGTGGCTCACGCGCGGTCCGGCCACGGTCGATCCGGCGGACCAGACCACCATTGTCAAGGACCTCGTGGCGAAGCACGTGGACGTGATCGCCGTGGCGCCCAACGACCCGGAGGCGCTGGCGCCCGCGATCGCCGACGCGCGCGCCCACGGTGTCCACGTGCTCACCACCGACACCGACGCACCGCAGACACAGCGCGAGGTGTTCGTGAACCAGGCCTCCGCCAACGGTATCGGCACCGCGCTCGTCGACGCGCTCATGGCGAAAACCGGCGGCACCGGCAAGTTCGCCATCGTGTCGTGCGGCCGGACCGCGGCGAACCTCAACGCGTGGATCTCCGTCGAACAGTCCTACGCGGCGCAGCGGTATCCGAAGGCGCAGCTCACAGAAATCGTCTACGCGGGCGAGGACACGACCACGGCCACGGAGCTCGCGAAGCAGGTACTCGACCGCCACCCCGACCTCACGGGCCTGATCGGCGAGTGCACCACCTCGGCTCCCGGTGTCGCGCAGGCCGTGCGGGACCAGCAGAAGATCGGCCGCGTGTACACGGTCGGCACCGGCACGCCGCAGACGATGAAGCCGTACCTGCTCGACGGTTCGTGCTCGATGTCGGTGCTGTGGAACGTCGAATCGCTGGGGTACCTCACGGCGTGGGCGGGGCAGCAGCTCGCGCTCGGCCGATCGTTCGGGCCCAGCAACAACGTGAGCCTCGAGCTGCCCGCGGTGAAGTACGACGCGCGCGCGAAGACCATGCTGCTCGGCGACCCGCTGCTGATCACCCAGGACAACGTGGACCAGTTCAAATACTGACGGCCGGGGCCCCCGAAGGAACCCCGGCCGGCAGTGCTCGGAAAGGACCTCAGCGGACGTCGATGGTGACCGTCGCCGTGGTGACCTTGGCGGGCAGCTTGGTGGTGTCGATCTTCAGGTACTCGCCGTCGTCCTGCTGACCGTTGGGCAGCGTCTTGGCGTGCAGCGCGTACGGCGGCGCGGTGTTGGAGAGGCCGTCGATGCCGAAGTCGTTGTCGTTGCTGATCACCAGGGTGCGGCCGCCGTCGGTGGTGGCCACGCCCTCCACCTTGTCGTGGCCGAAGAACCCGCCGGCCGGGTCGAACCCGGTCACCAGCGCGCCGAGATCGACGTACAGCTTCTTCGACACCGGCTTGATGCCCACCTTCGCGAGGTCCGCGGTGGCCTCTTCGGTGGTGTCCTTGCCGACGTAGGCGTCGATGCTCGACTGGGCGTCACCCACGAGCAGCCCGCCCTTGGCCGAGTCGTACGCGGCACCGGCGACCTTCGCCTTCGGGCCGACGTCGGTCGCGCCGCGCAGGTCGATCTCGTAGATCTTCTTGAACGCACCGGGCTCGAAGTTGCCGTCGCGTTCGTCCACGAGGAACTTGGTCGACGACAGCGCGGTGATCTCGCTGACCGCCGTGCCGGTGTCGTCCGGGTCCTGCAGCAGGTAGAGGTACTCGTGCGTCGCCCGCGTGCGCAGGTCGACGGTGACGATCCGCAGCGTGGTCACGTTGCCGGGCTTCTTCGTGAGGTCCGGTTGCTGCAGGGCCGACTGCATGACACCCACGAGCGTCTTGCCGTCCGGCGTGAGCGCGAGGCCTTCCATGCCCTTGTTGGGCACGCGGTACTTCAGCTCCTTCGGCAGCGAGCCGTCGAACGGCGAGAGCCGCTCGATCGCGCGGCCGTCGGCGCGGAAGTGCGTGATGAAGGGACCGTACTCGTCGGACACCCAGAACGTGCCGTCGCGTTCGGCGACGAGACCTTCGGAGTCGTAGCCGTTGGCGGTGGCCGGCAGCGGCTTGCCGTCGAGGCCCACGATCGTCTCGCCGGTGTCGGCGGCCGTGCTGACCTGCCCGTTGTACGGCGAACCGTCCTTGGCCCGCAACGGAATCCGCTTCTCGAGCACGGCCTTGCCGTCCTTGAGCCGGAACTTGCCGATGGCCGGGTCGAACGCGGGCAGCGGCTCCACCTTGGAGCCGTCGGGCGCGTCGACGTTGGGGCCGCGGTCGGTGAGGCCGTAGAACTCGTCGCGCGAACCCGGCACCGGCGTGAGCGCGGACCCGTAGGCACCACCGGTGAGCTTCACGCCGCCGATGGTCGCGAGCGGCGGCAGGTCGGTCGGGTAGAGCTGCACCGCGTCCGACACGGAGTACGTGAAGGTGTCCCGGCCGTGGAAGCCGGGCGCGGGCGTGTAGCTGAACGACCCGTCCGAGTCGAGGGTCAGGGAACCGTGCGCCGGCGCGGTGTGGCGCACGATGGCGCCGCCGTCGCTGTCGTTGCCGCGTACTCCGTCGCCGTGCACTGCCAAGGCGTGGCCGGCCCGGGTCCCGTAGTGGTCGTCGCGGGCGGCGAACGCGGTGTGCCCGCCGCCTCCGTGCGCCGACGCCGTGCCGGTGGCCAGCAGCGGCACGGCGAGGATCCCCGCGGCGACCCCGATTCTCACGCGCTTCATCCGATATCTCCTCCTCCGGCGTCATTCGACACCGGAGGAGGAGTCTGGGTAACGGAGTTGGACAACGGCCGTCTTCGAGGCGACGCCCGCGTTAACGGCCTCGTCTCACATGCGCGGCCGCCGCTCCGCCGCCGATCACCAGGATCAGCACGGTCACGCTCCACCTGCGTTGTTTCTCCACGAGGTGCCCGGAATCGGTCACCGGCTCGGGGGTCGGCGTGGGCTGGACCTTTCGCGGCGGCGGGACCGACGCCGGGGCGACGATCGGGTCGGACCGGTCCGCGACCGGCGGCGGGGTCACCCCCGGCGGGGGTGGCTGCTCCACGATCCCCGGCGGCGGCGGATTCTCCACCGGCGGCGAAGGGATCACCGGGTCCGGCGGCGGTGTGTGGCTCGGCGACGGAGGTGGTGGCGGGGGCGGCGGTGGCGGTGGGGGCGGCGGCGCGGTCGCCACGGCGAGGCAGCCGGCCCCGTCGGAGGACACGAGTTCGGGTCCGGTGCTGATTTCCGTGGCCGGCGCCGAACCGTCGCGCGGCAGCCGGTAGGTCACGCTGCGGTGGCCGATGCGGTTGGCCGTGGCGTACAGCGCACCGTCGGGACCGAACACCACCGAGCCGTACGCGGTGGCGAGCGGGAACTTCAGCCGCGGCACCACGGCGACGCGCCCGTCGCGCGGGTTCACCGTGACCACCGAGCCGTGGCCGGCGGCCGTCACCGACACGCCGTACAGCAGGCCGTCGGCCGGGTTGTAGGCGAAGTCGTCTATCCCGGCCGAAAGGACGATCGGGCGCAGTTGCACGTGGCCGACCACGTCGAGGTAATGCGGACTGGCCGGATCAACGTCCACTGTGTACACATTGTTGGCGTGCAACAGGTACCACGAGTTGCCGGACATCGCGCCGCCCGTCGACCCCGTGGCCCAGCTCCAGATGCCGTGGCGCGCGCCGGCGCGGAACACGCCGCCGAGGTCGGTCACGCGGCCCGCGCTGTCGATCTTCACCGCGTGCGCGCCGTCGTGGAAGTGGCCCGAGGTGGGGCCGTCGGCCACGCCGTAGACCACACCCTGCGCGGCCGAGTAGGCCATCGCGTTGATCGTGTAGCCGGCGTTGCCGAGCTCGTGGCGTTCACCGGTCGGCAGCGTGAGCCGCACGAACGACGAGGACCGCGAGTTCTGGCTCTCCACCTGGAGGACAGGACAGGTGGCCGGCGCGGCGGCGTGGGTGCGGCCCGGGGATTCGAGCCAGCCCGAGGCCACGAGCAGCGCCGAGACGGCGACCACGGCGGCCGCCACGGGGATGAACCGGGGAATGCGCACGCGCTCAGCCCAGTCTGGCCAGTGCCGAGCTGAACGCGTCGGGCTGGATGTTCGCCCCGCCGGCGAACGGGTTCTGCAGCTGGAAGATCGCGTACAGCAGCAGCGCGATCGTGCCCGCCAGCGTCGACACGATCACCAGGTGGGCCGCCATGCGCGTGCCGCCGAAGAGGTTGGGCAGCAGCACGGAGATGATGCTGCCGAGGATCAAGGCGAACCAGACCACCGAGCCGACGCCGCTCGTGGCCGCGTCGGTGAGCCGCGCCTGGCGGGCCTGGTACACCTGCCACAGGTCGTTGGCGGCTTCGGTCTTGCGGTCGTTTTCCCAGTCGCTGTCGGCTTGTGCGCCGGCGATGGTGCGGCGCAGCTGGTCGAGCTGGGTCCAGCCGGTCTGGGGCAGCGTGCCGCCGTCGGCCAGGCGCGGCCATTCCTGGTGCTGCACCGTGGCGGCGTAGGCCGTGGCGAGCTGCTGCACCCGCTGACCGGTGTCGCCGGGCAGCGCCTCGGCCGCCCACGTCATGGAGACGAGGCTGTCGGCCTCGGAGTAGGAGCCGTCGCGCGCGGCGCCCACCGCGTCGAACAGCGAGATCAGCACGAACGCGACGAGTACCGCGTGCAACCCGCCGACAATGGTGAACACCTGACCGGCCGCATCGTTGTTGTCACGACGACCTTCGTCCCAGCCGAACCGCCTCACCAGATAGCCGATACCGCCGCCGACGACGGCCGCTCCGACCACCCAGAAGATCCCGGTCAGGTAGACGTTCATCCGACCCCTTTCACACTTGATGCCCACCCCGTCCACCATTGTTCGGCGAATTCCCGGAAGTGGGCCCGCTCAAGCTAGTCATACGATTCCCGGGCGACAAGCGGAGGATCCTCGGTTCATTCGAGTGGCCGTGCGAGGCGTCGGATGATCACTGGAACGGAGCAGTTGAAGACTGGAACACCTGCTCTCGATATGCCCACCCACCTGGGCAACCCGGACGATCTTCGGCCGAACTTCCCATCCGGGTGAGTCCGTTCGACCGAGGGTGACGATCGGGCCGCTGACCAAGATCGTCTCGAACTGGCACTCAGACAACAGCAACTGGAATGTCCGATTACCCGTTCTGGCAAACAGGTGAACCGGCCCGGTTACCCGATCGTGGGATTGTCAGGTCAAGCCGGCTTGCTATGTTGATTCCGCGGCGCCGCCCTAATGAAAAAGCACCAAAAAAACGAACTTTAATTCGTGCTGGAAAATTCCTCACACGCTCGAAATCCTACGATAGGTGGTTTTCGCTGTGACCGTCACGGACCCCGTGGACTCCGCGAATCAGGAACAACCGCAACTGAGCCTGGGACGGGCCGCGGCCCGCACGCTCGCGACGACGACCAAGTCCGTTCCCCAGATGCAGGGCATCACCACGCGGTGGCTGCTGAAGGTGCTGCCGTGGGTCGAGGTCTCGGGCGGTGCGTACCGCGTGAACCGGCGCCTGAGCTACGCGGTCGGCGACGGCCGCGTCACCTTCACCACCACCGGCGCCGAGGTCCGCGTGATCCCGCCGGAACTCGGTGAATTGCCGCCGCTGCGCGGGTTCGACGACGAAGAGGTGCTCATCGAGCTGGCCGGCCGCTTCGTGCAGCACGAGTTCTCCCCCGGCGACGCGCTCGTGGAGTTCGGCCACCAGGCCGACCAGGTCTTCCTGGTCGCGCACGGCAAGATCAGCAAGGTCGGCACCGGCGCCTACGGCGACCAGACGGTGCTCGGCACGCTGGCCGACGGCGACTACTTCGGCGACTCGGTGCTCACGAGCACCGACGGCATCTGGGAGTACACGGCCAAGGCCGTGACCGCGTGCACCGTGCTTTCCTTGTCCCGCAGCGAGTTCCAGGGCGTGCTCGACCGCTCCGACGCGCTGCGCGAGCACCTGGAGACAGTCGCCGCGGGCGCCGGCGCCGCCGCCAACGACCAGGGCGAGGCGGTGATCGACGTCGCCTCCGGCCACGACGGCGAACCGCAGCTGCCCGGCACCTTCGTGGACTACGACAGCTCGCCGCGCGAGTACGAGCTGAGCGTGGCGCAGACCGTGCTCCGCGTGCACAGCCGCGTCGCCGACCTCTACAACCAGCCGATGAACCAGATCGAGCAGCAGTTGCGGCTCACGGTCGAGGCCCTGCGCGAACGCCAGGAACACGAGCTGATGAACAACCGCGACTTCGGCCTGCTGCACAACGCCGACTACTCGCAGCGCGTGTCCACCCGCACCGGCCCGCCGACCCCGGACGACTTCGACGACCTGCTTTCGCTGGTGTGGAAGGATCCCGCCGTCTTCCTGGCGCACCCGAAGACCATCGCGGCGTTCGGCCGCGAGTGCAGCCGCCGCGGCGTGTACCCCGACGCGGTGGACCTCGGCGGGCACCAGGTGCCGGCGTGGCGCGGGGTGCCGGTGCTGCCGTGCAACAAGATCCCGGTCACCGACACGCGCACGAGCTCGGTGCTGCTGCTGCGCACCGGCGAGCAGTCCCAAGGTGTCGTGGGCCTGCACCAGACCGGTCTGCCCGACGAGTACCAGCCGGGGCTCAACGTGCGGTTCATGGGCATCAGCGAGCAGGCGATCATGTCCTACCTCGTGAGCGCCTACTACTCCGCCGCCGTGCTGGTGCCCGACGCGCTGGCCGTGCTGGAGAACGCCGAGATCGGGCGCGGTGACTGACCATGGCCGCGCCCGCCACCCCGCCGCGCCCGCCCGAGGCCGCCGCCGTGCGGCCCGGGTCGGCGCCGCTGCCCCCGTCGGCGTTCGGGCCGACGGGCCTGGGCACGAGCGCGCTGCGGATCGTGCCCAGGCCCGCGAGCACGCGTCCTCCTGAAGCAGAGCCACCCAAGCGAGGAACTGAATGACCGTCACCGAGGAGCCGAGCGCTCCGCTTTCCCTGTCCACGCGCGCGGCGCGGACCCTGGCCACCACCACGAAGTCGCTGCCGCAGATGCGCGGGATCACCCCGCGCTGGCTGCTGCAGCAGCTGCCGTGGGTCGAGGTGCCCGCCGGTTCGTACCGCGTGAACCGCCGGCTCACCTACACCGTCGGCGACGGTCGCGTGAGCTTCTTCAACACCGGCGCGCGCGTGCAGGTCGTGCCCGCGGAGCTGGCGGAACTTCCGCTGCTGCGCGGGTTCGGCGACGCCGACGCGCTGGCGGCGCTGGCCGACCGCTTCGAGCAGCGCGAGTACGAGCCCGGCGACACCATCGTGACGGCGGGCTCGCCGCTGGAGTCCGTGGTGCTGATCGCGTTCGGCAAGGTTTCGCGCACCGCGCCCGGTTCCTACGGTGAAGAGGCCGGCCTCGGCACCCTCGCCGCCGGCGACCACCTCGGTGCCGAGCTGCTGGGCGGTTCGGCCGGCGAGTGGAAGTTCACCGCCCGCGCGAGCACCCGCTGCATCGTGCTGACACTGTCGGCGGAGGCGTTCGAGCGGCTCAACGGCCGCGCCGAAAGCCTGCGCGCGCACATCGCCGAGGTGCTCGCGAGCCCGCGGCACGAGCACAACAAGGCCGGCGAGGCGAGCATCGACCTCTCCGCCGGGCACGACGGCGAGATCGCGCTGCCGGGCACGTACGTGGACTACGACCCGTCGCCGCGGGAGTACGAGCTCGCGGTGGCCCAGACCATCCTGCGCACGCACAACCGCGTGACCGACCTCTACAACCAGCCGATGAACCAGCTGGAACAGCAGCTGCGGCTCACCGTGGAGGCGTTGCGGGAACGCCAGGAGCACGAGCTGGTGAACAGCACGGACTTCGGGCTCCTGCACAACGCGGACCTCGGCCAGCGCCTCACCACGCGCAGCGGCCCGCCCACCCCCGACGACCTCGACGACCTGCTGAGCCGGCGCCGCAAGTCGCGCTTCTTCCTGGCGCACCCCAAGGCGATCGCCGCGTTCGGCCGCGAGTGCACCGCGCGCGGCCTGTACCCGGCCAACGCCGTGCTCGACGGCCGCCGGGTCACCACGTGGCGCGGGGTACCGCTGCTGCCGTGCGACAAGATCCCGATCTCGCCGCAGGGCACCACGTCGATCCTCGTGATGCGCACCGGTGAGGAAGACGCCGGCGTGATCGGGCTGCGGCCCGCGGCGCTGCCCGACGAGTACCAGCCGGGGCTCAACGTGCGGTTCATGAACATCAGCGACCGGGCCGTGACGTCCTACCTGGTCAGCGCGTACCACTCGGCCGCGGTGCTGGTGCCGGACGCGCTGGGAGTGCTCGACGACGTGGAGATCGGGCGCTGAGCTTCGTTTTCGTTCGGAGGGGATGTATGACCACAGTGGACGCCCGGGCGCGGACGGTGCCCGAGGTGCTGGCGTGGAGCCGGGACCTCTGGGAGCCGGCGATGCGCGCGGCGGTCGACCGGCTGCCCGACTCGATGCGCCGCATCGCCGGATACCACTTCGGCTGGTGGGACGCGTCAGGCGCGATCTCGACCGTACCCAGCGGCAAGGCGCTGCGCCCGGCCTTGGTGCTGCTGTCCGCCGAAGCGGCGGGCGGTGACCCCGCCGACGCGGTCGCCGCCGCCGTGGCGGTGGAGCTGGTGCACAACTTCTCACTGCTCCACGACGACGTGATGGACGGCGACGAAACCCGCCGCCACCGCCCGACCGCGTGGACGGTTTTCGGCACCAGCCCCGCTATCCTCGCCGGCGACGCGTTGCTCACGCTGGCCTTCGACGTGCTCGCCACCGACGGTCCCGCCGCCGCGCGCGTGCTGAGCACGGCCGTGCTGGACCTGCTCCACGGCCAGAACGAAGACCTGGCCTTCGAACGGCGGCGGTCGGTGGACCGCTCGTCGTGCATCCGCATGGCCGAGGGCAAAACCGGCGCGCTGCTCGGCGCCGCCTGCACCCTCGGCGTGCTGGTGGTGGGCGGGCGCGGCTCGCACGTGTCGGAGCTCGGCTCGTTCGGCCGCTCGCTGGGGCTGGCGTTCCAGCACGTCGACGACCTGCTCGGCATCTGGGGCGATCCGGCCGTGACCGGGAAACCGGTGTACTCGGACCTGCAGAACCGCAAGAAGTCGCTGCCGGTGGTGGCGGCGCTGGCGCAGGACTCGGCGGCTTCGCACGAGTTGTCGGCGTTGTACCACCAGGACGCGCCGCTTTCGGCCGCGCAGCTGAGCCGGGCGGCGGCGCTGGTCGAGTCGGCGGGTGGCCGGGAGTGGAGTTCGGCGGAGGCCGCGCGCCTGCTGGACTCGGCGTTGTCGGCACTGTCCGCGACCACGCCGGTCGCCCGTCCGGCGGCCGAGCTGACGTTGCTGGCCCACCACATCACCCGGCGCGACCACTGACGTTCGCGTGTCCCGCGTGCCGGGAAGGGCCCCTCACGGACTTCTGTTCGTGAGGGGCCCTTTCACATCACCAGGGTGCGGCGCGGAGTGATCTCGGTCATCTGAGTACACAATTCATACTCAGATAGGTAGCTTGGTGGCCGGAAAGGAGCCACCCATGGACATCAAGGGATCCGTCGCGCTCGTCACCGGCGCCAACCGCGGCATCGGGCACGCCTTCGCCCGCGCCCTCGTCGAACACGGCGCGGCGAAGGTCTACGCGGGCGTGCGAGCGCCGGAGACGGTCAGCGACCCCGACCTCACGCCCCTGCGCCTGGACGTGACCGAACCTTCGGACCTGGAGGCCGCCGTGGCGGCGGCCGGGGACGTCTCCATCGTGATCAACAACGCCGGCATCCTCGGCGACGTCGACGATCTGCTCACCGGTTCACTGGACACCGCGCGGCAGGTGCTGGAGGTGAACTTCTTCGGCACCTGGGCGGTGGCGCGGGCCTTCGCGCCCGTCCTCGCCCGCAACGGCGGTGGCGCGCTCGTGAACATGCTCTCCGTCGCGTCCTGGAAGGGCAGCGCCGTCACCACCGCCTACTCCGCCTCGAAGGCGGCCCAGTGGTCCCTGACCGACGCCTTGCGCGAAGGGCTGCGCGCGCAGGGCACGCTGGTCGTCGGCGTCCACGCCGGCTACGTCGACACCGACGGCGCCGCGTGGGTCGACGCTCCGAAGATCGAGCCGGCGGAGGTCGCCGGCAAGACCGTTCAGGCCCTGCTGGCGAACCGCACGGAGGTCCTCGTGGACGAGGCGGCCCGCCGGCTCAAGGCGACGCTTTCGCAGCCGCTGGACTGAGCGAGCCCTACTTGCCGGGCCGCGTCAGCCCGTCGTCACCGGCGCCTTCCGACAGCACGACCTCGTCGGTGTTCTTCAGGGCTTCGTCACCGCGCGCGGTGTGCGGGGCCGTGGTGAGGTCGCGCAGGCGGATGGGCGGGCCGAGGTCGATCAGGGTCGGGAGGTACTCGGCCTTCGAGACGGCCCAGTGGCCGTTGGTCTGCGTGAAGGTGAATCGCGCGGCGTTGCCTTCCTCGGTGGAGCCGCGGGGGTCGTCGTGGCGGGCGATCTCGTTGCCGAGGCCGTAGGCGACCCACTTGCCCTCGACCTTCGCGAACGGCTGCACCACGTGGGCGTGGTGGCCGACGATCAGGTCGAGGTCCGGCGAGGCCAGCAGCTTGCGGGCCAGCGCGGACTGGTCGTCGGTCACCTCGTGGTGGTACTCGACGCCCCAGTGCAGGCTGGCGATCACGACCTGCGCGCCGGCCTCGCGCGCGGCGTGGGCGGCTTCGAGGATGTCGTCGGCGTCGATCTCGTTGGCCAGCCAGGGTTTTCCGGCCGGGACCTTGATGCCGTTGAAGCCGAAGGCGAACGAGAGTTGCGCGACCTTCACGCCGTGCACGTCGAGGATCAGCGGTTTCGCGGCCTCGGCGGCCGAGCGCGCCGAACCGGTGTGCTTCAGGCCCACCTCGTCGAGCTTGTCGAGCGTGCGCGTGATGCCGGCGGCGCCCTTGTCGAGCGTGTGGTTCGACGCCGTGGAGCAGGTGTCGTAGCCGGTGTCCTTGATGGCCTCGGCGATCTGCGGCGGCGCGCTGAACGACGGGTAGCCGGTGTACGGCCCACCCTCGGGCGCGAGCGGCGTCTCGAGGTGGCAGATGGCCAGGTCGGCGCTCGACACGAGCGGCTTCACACCCGCGAGGATCTGCCGGTAGTCGATCGTGCCGCCGCCATCCGCCTCGGCCTGATCGGTGAGCGCCGGGTGGATGAGGATGTCGCCGGTCGCCACCACCGTGAACGACGAGGGGTCGGTCGAAGTCGACAGACCGGGCGCGGCCGGCGGGGCCGCCGACAGCGGTGCGGCGGCCTGCGGCGTGCTGCTGCACCCCGCGAGCAACCCCGTCAGCACCAGCGCGGCCCCGGCCCACGCGAAGCCCGAGCGGCGGATGTGCGTCATGTTCGCCCCCTTTGTCCAGCTGCGCGGCACATCCTGCCGCATGTCCGCCGGACAAGACGCAACGCCCACCATGACGGACCGTAATCGAACCCAAGTCAACAAGAAAACCCACCAGCAACCGAAACAGCAGCACGATCTGCACGGAGCAACAAACCCTGGTCAGCCAGGAAAAAATACGATAATTAGCCGTCGACGGCCAGTATGAAAATCACTCTCCGTAGGTATCCATCCGCTAACTGCGGCAGAACACGTGGTTGACGTCACCCGATCAAGTGTCTTGTAATACGAGTCACGCGGAGTTCACGCCCACGCACCAGTCGTCCTCGGCCCCCATGGGAGCACTCGATGTCCACATACCCGCACAGGTCACGCACCTGGAGCGTTGTTGGTTGTTGTTTGATTGCCGGCGTGGTGTTGGCCGGCTGCTCATCGGGCAAGGACACCGCCGCGCCCGCGCAGCAGGCGCCCACCAACGGCAAGATCACGCTCTACTACCTGCAGAAGCAGGGTGACCAGCAGTACTTCGTGGAGCAGGCGCAGGGCGCCCAGGAGAAGGCGAAGGAGCTGGGTGTCGACCTCAAGGTCGTGAACCTCGGCCAGGACGCCAACAAGGCCATCACCGAGCTCGACGCCGCGGTCGCGCAGGGGGCCAACGGCGTCGCCATCGTGGTGCCCGACCAGGCCATCGGCCCGGAGGTGATCGACAAGGCCAAGAGCGCCGGCATCCCGATCATCGCCTCCGACGACGTGATCAAGGACGGCACCGGCAAGGCCGCCGCGTTCGTCGGCTTCAACGGCACGCAGATGGGCACCTCGGTGGGCCAGGAGGCCGCGAAGCTGTTCAAGACCGCGGGCTGGACCGCCGCCGACACCAAGGTGATCAGCGCCTACAAACAGGACCTCACCGTGTGCACCGACCGCGTCAACGGCGCCAAGGCCGCCTTCGACAAGGACTCCGGCGCGCAGGTGCCGGTGATCAACGTCGGCACCGACAACTCCCCCGTCGACGCGCAGAATCGCTCCGGCGCCGTGATCAGCTCCAACCCGGGTGTGAAGCACTGGGTCGTGTGGGGCTGCAACGACGAGAACGAGACCGGGGTCGTGACCGCGCTCGCCAACTCCGGGGTCGCCGCGAACAACATCATCGGCGTGGGCCTCGGCGCCTACCTCGACTGCAAGGACTGGGCCGCGGGCAAGGACACCGGCAACAAGTCCTCGCTCTACATCTCGGGCGCCGAGGTGGGCAAGAGCGCGATCCAGGTCCTCGTGGACAAGGTCAAGAACGGCAAGGACCTGCCGGCGGAGACCATCGCGAAGACCACGATGGTGAACAAGGACAACTTCAAGGCGGCCGGCGTCAACTGCACCTGATCCGACCGTGGCCCGGGGGTGTCCACCCGCGACACCCCCGGGCTCTCCTGTGAGGAAGGCTGAGCATGGCCAGTTCCACGGCGCTGATCGCCGAGGGCATCGGCAAGCGCTTCTCCGGCGTCACCGCGCTCGACGACGTGACGCTGGAGTTCTTCTCCGGCGAGGTGCTCGCGCTCATGGGCGAGAACGGCGCCGGCAAGTCGACGCTGCTGCGCGTGCTCTCGGGTGACCACGAGCCCAGCGACGGCACGCTGCGCGTCGACGGCGAGCCGGTGGTGTTCGACAACCCGCGCGCCGCGATGGCCGCGGGGGTGCGCGTGATCTACCAGGAACCGGAGATCATCCCGCACGTTTCGGTGGCGGAGAACGTGTTCGTGGGCGAGCTGCCCGCGCACGCCCGCGTGTTCAGCCGCCGCACGCTCAACCAGCGCACGCGCGAAGCGCTCGTCGAGTACGGCTTCGAAGGCGTGCTCGACCCCACCACGCTCGGCAGCAAACTCTCGGCCGCGCAGCGCCAGCTCGTGGAGATCCTCCGCGTGCTCACCGCGGCCACGCCACCGCGCGTGATCGCCTTCGACGAGCCGACGTCTTCGCTGTCGGAGCACGAGGTCGACGCGCTGTTCCGGCTCATCCGCCGGCTGCGCGACTCCGGGGTGGCCGTGGTCTACGTGTCGCACCGGATGAAGGAGATCTTCCAGCTCGCCGACCGCGTGGCGGTGCTGCGCGACGGCAAGCTCGTCGGCGTGCAGCCGGCCGCCGAGTCGGACGAGAACCAGCTGGTGCGCATGATGATCGGCCGCGACCTCTCGGCGCTCGACCGCCGGGAGACAGCCGAGCGCGGCCGGGTCGTGCTGCGCCTGGACCACGTGAGCAGCGACGACGTCAGCGACATCTCGTTCGAGGTGCGCGCGGGCGAAGTGGTGTGCCTGGCCGGGCTCGTCGGCGCCGGCCGCTCGGAGCTGGCGCGCGCGATCGTCGGCGACGTGCCCGTGCGCTCGGGAACCGTGGAGCTGGCCGGGAAACCGTTCCGCGCCAGGACCCCGGGCGACGCCGTGAAGGCGGGCATCGGGTTCGCGCCCGAGGAACGCAAGACCGATGCGCTGCTGATGCAGCGTTCGGTGCGCGACAACGTGTCCATCGCCGTGCTCGACCGCCTGCGCCGCTTCCGCGTGATCAAGCGGGCGAAGGAGCGCGAGCTCGTGGCGGAGTACATCCGCGAGCTGCGGGTGCGCACGCCGTCGATGGAACAGGAGGTGCGCAAGCTCTCGGGCGGCAACCAGCAGAAGGCCGTGCTCGCCCGCTGGCTCGCGCGCCGGCCGCAGCTGCTGATCCTCGACGAGCCCACCCGCGGCGTCGACGTCGGAGCGAAAGCCGAGATCTACCGCATCATCTCCCGCCTGGCCGGAGAAGGCATCGCCCTGCTCGTGATCTCGTCCGACCTGCCCGAGGTGCTCGCGCTGGCCGACCGCATCGTGGTGATGCGCGCCGGGCAGGTCGCGGGTGAGGTCAGCCGCGACGAAGCCACCGAAGAAGCCGTATTGACCCTGGCCATCCCGGCGACGGAGCCGGCCGCAGAAGACATCCAGGAGGTGGGGGCGTGAGCACCCCGACCCGGCCCAGCCCCGCGCAGGAACAGCCGACCGACCAGTCCGATCCGCACCGCGTCTCGGCGGTGCGCAAGGTGCTGAGCGGCATCGGCGTGCAGAACAGCAGCCTGATCATCACGCTCGTGGTGCTCGTGGTGCTGCTGTCGAGCCTGAACGAGAACTTCTTCCGCACCACCAATCTCCTGCTGATCGGCAGCGCGGTCACCATCATGGGCCTGCTGTCGCTGGTGCAGACGCTGGTGATCATCCTCGGCGCCCTCGACATCTCGGTCGGCTCCATGGCCGGGCTCGCGTCGGTGATCTCGGCGATGGCGTTCACGGCCACCGGCAGCTCGATCGTCGGCATCCTGGCCGCCGTGGCCACCGGCATCGTGTGCGGGCTCGTGAACGGCCTGATCATCATCTTCGGCCGGGTGAACCCGGTGGTCGCCACGCTGGCGACGCTGGCCGCGTACAAGGGCATCGCGCAGGTCGTGTCCGACGGCAAGGCCCAGGGCTACACCGGCGCGGACGACCTGTTCATCTTCCTGGCCAAGGGAAGCGTGCTCGGACTGCCGACGCTGGTGTGGGTGTTCTTCATCGTCGCCGCGGTGCTGCACTTCCTGCTGAAGTACACCGACATCGGCCGCAACGTGTTCGCCATCGGCGGCAACGACACGGCCGCGCGCCTGGCGGGCATCAACATCAACCGCTACATCATCGGCGTCTACGCGCTCGTCGGCGTGGTCGCGGCGATCGCGGGCGTGCTGATCACCGCGCGCACGGGCTCGGGCCAGCCGACGTCCGGTTCGGAGGGCCTCGAGCTGCAGGCCGTGACCGGCGCGGCGCTCGGCGGCACGATGCTCAAGGGCGGCAAGGGTTCCATCGTCTCCACGGTGCTCGCGGTGTTCATCCTCGGCGTGCTCGACAACGGCATGTCCGGCCTGGGCATCAACCAGTTCTGGCAGAACGTGGCCCACGGCGCGCTGCTCGTGGTCGCCGTGGTGCTGCAGCAGCTGCGCAGCGGGGAGCGCCGCGTCGGTCTCCCGGCCTGACGCGGGCTCCGGCGGAGGACTGTCGTGGGGGCGGACGGAGCCGGCCTGCACGCCCGCATCGTCGACGCGCTCGGCCGGCTGATCGTCGAGGGCGCGCTGCCCACCGGCGAGCCGATCGTGCCGGAGGACATCGGGCGCCGCTTCAAGGCCTCCCGGACGGTGGTCCGGGAGGCCTTGCGGGTGCTGGAGTCGAAGGGCCTGGTGGCGGCGCGCCCGCGCGTCGGCACCTGGCCGCAGCCGCCGGAAGCGTGGCACGCCATCGATCCCGACGTGATCGGCTGGCGCGTGCGCGGCCCGGACGCGCGCCGGCAGCTGCACGACCTGCTCGAGCTGCGCCACCTCGTGGAGCCGCAGGCCGCGCGGCTCGCGGCCCGGCACCGCGACCGCGACGAGCTCTCCGCGCTGGCGGCGGCGTACGGGCTGATGACCGACGCCGTGGAGCACGAGGACACCGAGGCGTTCACGGAAGCCGACACGCTGTTCCACGCCGCGCTCGTGCGGGCGGCGGGCAACGCGTTGCTCACCCAGCTGCAGGTACCGGTGGTCGCCGCGCTGCGGGCCGCGCCGGAGCCGGCGGCGGGCACGCTCGTGGCACACTCGCGTGTGCTCACCACGGTGCTCGCGAAAGACGCCGACGGCGCCGAGGCCGCCACGCGCCGGCTGCTGGAAACCGTTGCGGCGTACCACTCACCGGCACCTTGACACGCCCAGTGGTCCACACCATAGTCCGTGATCGACCGGCCACCGATCACGATGGCCTCCGCCGCCATGAGTTCTTCAAGGAGGACGCACCCATGCGTTTCCCGGGAATCCGTGGTTTCGCCGTGCTCGCGGCGGCGGTCACGGCCGGCGGGCTCGCTCCCGCGGCCGTGGCCAGTGCGGCGCCGGCCGCTCCGGCGGTTTCGGCGGCCCAGTGTTCCGTGGCCGACCTGATGGTGAAGGCCGGTGACTACTGGGTGGCCCACGGCCCGAACCTGGCGCCGGCCGACTCGCAGAACTCGACGTTCCACGTCGGCAACCTCGCGATCGTGCGGACCACCGGCGTGTCGAACCACACGACGCTGCCGTGGGGCCAGGCCAACAACTACTTGCTGCCGACCACCGCCGGCCAGCCGTTCCGCGCCGAGGACGAGGCCGCCGGCGAGGCGTTCCTCGACCTCTACACCTACTTCCACCCGGACCCGCCGATCCTCGCCGACCTGCGCTCGCGCCTGGCGACGGAGGTCGACAGCGTCGAGGCCGGCCACACCGGCTACTGGGACCACGTGACCGCGCTGAACATGGCGATGCCGTCGTTCGCCCGCATCGGGGTCATGGACTCCTCCGAGCCGACGCTCGACGCGATGCAGAAGCTGTTCCACAGCACGGAGAAGAGCCTCTTCGACGAGTTCCCCGGCCTGTGGCGCACCGACGCGCACTCCGCCGGCTACTGGGCGCAGGGCAACGGCTGGGCCCTCGCGGCGCTCGTGAAGGTGCTGCAGGTCCTGCCGGCCAACGACCCGCGCCGGCCGGAGTACCTGCGCGTGTTCAAGAAGATGGCGACCACGCTGAGCGTGCTGCAGCGGCCGGACGGCTTCTGGAACGCGAACCTGCTGCTGCCCTTCGGTGGCCCGGAAAGCAGCGGCACGTCGCTGATCACGTACGGCCTGGCGTGGGGCATCAACTCCGGTGTGCTGGACAGCCGCTGGTTCAAGCCGGGCGTGGACCGGGCGTGGAAGGCGTTGTCCACCAAGGCCGTGACGGCCGACGGCATGGTCGGGTACGTGCAGCCGAAGACCGACGGACCGGGTTCGGCGAAGGCCACGGACACCTCCGGGTACGGCGTGGGCGCGTTCTTGCTGGCGGGCCAGCAGGTCGCCGACCTGACCCCGGGCTGCGCGCTGCCGCCGGCCAACTGAACCCCGCTCTCCGCCCCTGACCACTGCGTCCCACTGTGGCGTTCGTTGCGCTCAACGCACCGAATGCCACAGTGGGGCGGGTTCCCGGGGCGGCTACAGGGCGGAGAGTGGATCGCCCCGGGTGAGCGCCGGATCGTCCTGCTCGAACGTTTTCGCCACACCCGGCCCCGAAGTGCGGGTCTCGAACCGCACGGTGACGCGGCCGTGGCCCGCGCCCTGCACCCAGCCGAGGCCGAAGTCCGGGTGCACCACGTCGTCACCCGGGCGCCAGCCGCTCGAGGACACCGGCGCGGACCCGCCGGGCGAGGGCACCACGGCCACCACCGGCTCCGGTGAGCTCCCGGCGGGCACCGCCAGCGTGAACAGCGCGTCCTGGTGCGGCACGGAAAGCCCGCTGAACGCCACCCCCGCCAGCCGCACGCCGCCGAACTCGCGCGGGTCGAGCAGGAGGCGTTCGGCGGTGGCGGCGAGCTGGTTGAGGTCGTCGGTGGGCGAGGCCGTGGTTTCCGAACGAGTGACCGTGCTCATGTCGGTGTGCCGCAGCTTCACCACGACCGTGCGCGCGACGCGGCCGGCCTTCACCAGCCGGGCGTGCGCGCCGGCGGCGATCTTGCGGACCTCGGTGCGCAGCCGGTCGAGGTCCACCACGTCGACGTCGAACGTGGTCTCCGCGCTCACCTGCTTGGCCTCGCCGCGCTCGGCGACGGGCCGATCGTCGCTGCCGCCGGCCAGCTTGCGCAGCTCGCGGCCCACCACGCCGCCGAGCGTTGCCACGGCATCGGCCTCGGACAGCGCGGCCAGCTCCCCCAGCGTGAGCACGCCGATGGTGCGCAGCTTCGTCTCGGCGACCGGCCCGATGCCCCACAACGCGCGCACCGGCAGCGGCGCCAGGAACTCGCGTTCGGTGCCGGGCGGCACCACGAGCAGGCCGTCGGGTTTCGCGCGGTCCGAGCCGATCTTCGCCACCTGCTTGCCCGTACCCGCCCCGATCGACGCCGTGAGACCGGTTTCCTCGCGGATCCGCGCCCGCAGGTCCTCGGCGAACCGCGTCACGTCCTCGACCGAGGCCCCGGTCAGCGACGGCGGTTCCGCGAACGCCTCGTCGAGCGAGATCCGTTCCAAGACCGGCGCGACGTCGGCGACGATGTCGAAGACCTGCTTGCTCAGCGCCTCGTACAGCCGGAACCGCGGCGGCAGGATCACCGCGCCGGGCGGCAGCAGCCGGCGGGCCTGCGACATCGGCATGGCCGAGCGCGCGCCGTACTCGCGCGACTCGTAGCTGGCGCCGGCCACGACCCCGCGCGGACCGGTGCCGCCGACGACCACCGCGCGGCCCCGCAGCGTCGGGCGCGTGAGCTGCTCCACCGAGGCGTAGAAGGCGTCCAGGTCGAGGTGGACGACCCAGCGGATCACGTCAGCTCCCGCCGGTGGCGTCCAGCAGCCGGTGCAACGCACTCGTGTAGGACTCGAACGCCGCGCGGCCCTTCGAGGTCAGCTTCACGAGCGTGACCGGTGTGCGGTGCTCGTAGGCCTTGGTGATCTCCACGTACCCGGCGTCTTCGAGCTTGCGCAGGTGCGTGGAGAGGTTGCCGGCGGTCATGTCGAGCAGCTGCTGCAGCCGCGGGAAGGTGATCTGGTCGCCGTGGTGCAGCCCGGCGAGCGCGACCGTGACGCGCAGCCTGGCCTGTGCGTGGATCACCGGGTCGAGCTCAGGCAGGCTCGTGTCGGTCACGGGTCGACCACCCTGGCCGGGCCGCAGCGCCGCTCCCGCACGAAGTACACGAGCGAGGCCACGAGGAACCCGCCGCCGCCGGCGAGGCTCAGCACGAGGAAGTTGCCCGGCACACCCGCGAACACGCTCGCGCCGCCGCACACGATGATCCACACGCCGAAGCCGTACTGCAGCTTGTCCTGCCACAGCATGCCGGCCGTGAGGTAGAGCACGCCGGTGAGCAGCAGCGAGGTACCCGACCACAGCAGGGAGATCGTGTGCGGGTCGAGCCGGCCGGTCTGCATCACGCGGACGTTGACCAGCGCCAGCCCCGCGTACGCGATCATCCAGGCCCAGCCGTACATCGCGCCGGTGCGCCGCGACGGCCCGCGGATGCCGCGGCTGATGCGGCTGCCGTAGTAGGCGGAGTAGGCGATCGCGGCCACGAACAGCACGGCCACCACGATCCCGGCGACCCAGCCGGGCATGAGCGGGCGCGCGTGGAAGTCGTTGGAGAAGAACACCAGCCCCCACCCGACCAGCCACGTGAAGGCCCACACGCCGAGCAGACGCGCCGGGCCTGCCCCCAGCTCCCGGCGCGTCCGCTCGTTCTGCCGGGCGATGAGGTTCAGCGACTCCGCGGCCGTCATCGGCTGCTCTTCGTCGTCATCCACCTTGCTTCGCCCTCCACCCGTGCTGACCCCACATGCAGCACGGAAGTTAACACGCCGATCAGCTGACCTTCGCTGTGTCCAACCGGAATCGCCTGATGACCACAAGTGCGGGCACCACGAGCCACGCCGCCAGCACACCCACGGCGAGCCCCATCCCGCCCGTGTGCGTCACCGGGTTCGTGCCCACCCGGCCCAGCCAGTAGGTCGGGAAGAAATGCGCCACCGTGGTCATCCAGCCCGGCATGATCGACAGCGGCATCCACAACCCGCCGAACACCCCGAGCGGCAGCATCAGCGCACCGGTCATCGCGCCGACCGTGTCGCCCTTGCCGAAGAGCCCGAGCAGCAGACCCAGCACCGCGAACGGCAGCGCACCGAGCCACAGCGACACCGCGGTGAGCGCCCACTGCGAACCCGTCATGTCGACTCCGCGCAGCCAGCCGGCCACGAAGATCACCAGCACCACCGGCAGTGCCATCGCCATCGCCGACGCGATCTTCACGAGCACGTAGTTCGGCGCGCGCATCGGCGTGAGCCGCAGCTGGCGCTGCCAGCCGTCGGTGCGTTCGGTGGCCACGCGGGTGCCGGTGAAGAGCGCGCCACTCAACGCGCCGTACGCACCCATGTTGACCATCGTCGTGGTGCTGGCCCGCACGCCGTCGGGCCCGACGTAGTCGCCGAACAGGCCACCGAAGAGCAGGAACATGCCCAGCGGCACGGCGATCGTGAAGAGCGCGAACTGCGGGCTGCGTACGATCCGCAGGATTTCCAGGCGCAGGTAGACGAGGTTCATCGCAGGGCTCCTTCCGGCTCGTCGGCGGCGTCAGCGGTCAGCGCGAGGAACGCTTCTTCGAGGCCGACGGCAGTGATCTCGATGTCGCTCGCGTCCGGGAACGTGGTGAGCAGCGCGCGGATCGCGCGATCGGAGTCGGCGCAGGACAGCTCGGCGCGGCCGCCCTGGACGCGGGCGGTGGTCACGCCCGCGAGCTGAGCCAGCGCGGCCTCGGACGCGCCGGGCACCACGGCCCGCAGCACGCGGCCGGACACGGCGGCGCGCACCTCGGCGACGGTGCCGTCGGCGACCACGCGACCGTGGCGCACGAGCACCACGCGGTCGGCGTAGTCCTCGGCCTCGGCGAGGTAGTGGGTGGCGAACAGGACCGTGCGGCCGCCCGCGCTGAACTCGTGCATCGAGGCCCAGAACGAGCGGCGGCCGTCCACGTCCATGGCGGCGGTCGGTTCGTCGAGCACCAGCAGTTCGGGGTCACCGGCGAGCGCCAGCGCGTACCGCACGCGCTGCAGCTGACCACCGGAGAGCTTCCCGCAGCGGCGGTTCGCGAACTCCGCGATGCCGGCGCGCTCGAACACCTCGGCGGTCGGCAGCGGCGCGCGGTACATCGAGCGCATCAGCGCGACCAGCTCCGCCGGGGTGGTGTCGCGCAGCAGGAACCCGTTCTGCACCATGGCGGCCATCCGCCCGGCGTCGACGGCCGCCCGCGGGTCTCCCCCGAACACCTGCACGTCGCCCTCGTCGGGCCGCGTGAGGCCCAGCAGCATGTCGATGGTGGTCGACTTGCCGGCGCCGTTGGGGCCGAGCAGCGCCACGACCTCACCGCGGTCGACCTCCAGGGTCAGCTCCTCGACGGCGTGCACCGGCCCGAACCGTTTCGACAGTCCTCTCAAACTGAACGCTTCACTCATCCCGTCCCCCAACTTTGTTCCGCAAACCTGACCAGAACTTTGTAACACAAACTCCGCTGCGATGGAAAGCCCTATGGTTCACGAAGTTGTTTGATCAAGGAGTGCCGAAGGGTCCGGAAACGCCGAAGCGCCGGGTGGGGATCGCTCCCCACCCGGCGCTTCGGACCGGTGTTTCGGCTGTTCAGCAGCTGGTCAGAGGTGACCCAGCAGCGGCATCACGTCGGCCTTGGCCTTCGCTTCCGCGGACGCCGACGGGCTCGGTTGCGGCTGCGGCAGCGGCGCGCACTCGACGTCGGCCTTGCGGCCCGGCTTGCGGGCCGGCAGGGCGCCGGTCGCCAGGTAGTCCGCGATCTTGGTGTCCACGCACGTGTTGCCGCGCGGCGTGATGGCGTGGCTCGTGCCACCCGGCTCGGAGATCAGCGACGCACCCGGGAAGCGGCTGCGGACCTCGAGGCTGCCCTCGAAGGGCGTGGCCGCGTCGAGCGTCTCGTCGATCATGAGCACGCTCTTCACGCCCTTGCCGTCGACCTGCACGGGCTTGCTCGCCTTCGCGGGCCAGTACACGCACGGCGCGTTGAACCAGGCGTTCTGCCAGGTGAAGTACGGCGCCTTGAGGAACGTCTTCCAGTTGTCGATGCGCCACTGGTTCCAGTTCGTGGGCCACTGCACGTCGGTGCACTGCACGCCGAGGTACACGGCGTAACCGTTGTCGCTGTCGGACTCGAAGAGCGACGCGACCAGCGACGGGTCGTTCTTCGTGACGATCGCCGAGAGCGCGTCGGCCACGTCGAGCCAGGTCAGCTGGTAGTAGCCGGCCTGCTGGATCACGTCGATGAGCTCGTCGGGCCCGATCTTGCCGCCGGCGGGCTTGAGCGAGAGCTTCACGAGCTCACGGTCGACGGTCGCCTTCACCGCGGCCTGCGTCTTGCCCAGGTGGTAGGTGGCGTCGAACTTCGCGAGCCAGCCGAACCAGATGTTGACGTTGCGGTCGAACGCGACGTCCTGGTTCAGGTTCGCCTGGTACCACACGTCGCGCGGGTCCACCGTCGAGTCGAGCACCATGCGGCGCACGCGCTGCGGGAACATCGTGCCGTAGACCTGGCCGAGGTAGGTGCCGTAGGAGTAGCCGTAGAAGTTGATCTGGTCGGCACCCAGGGCCGCGCGAATGGAGTCCATGTCGCGCACCGAGTCGGTGGTCTTCAGGTTGTCGAGCAGCGCCTTCGGGTTCTTCTTGGCGCAGTCGGCGGCGTAGTTCTTGGCGCGGTTGAGCCAGGTCTTCTCGAGCTGCGGGGTGAGCGGCACGTAGGAGGGCCGGTCGAAGCTCGTGTAACCGTTGTCGCACGAGAGCGCGGGTTTGCTGGAGCCGACGCCGCGCGGGTCGAAGCCGATCCAGTCGTACGCGTCGCCCGCGTGGTTGGGCACATTGGCGCCCACGCGCGAAAGCGTGAGGCCGGAACCGCCGGGGCCACCGGGGTTCGTCAGCATCACGCCCTGGTACTGCGCGTCCGGCGTCTTGTGCTTGATGCGGCTCACGGCGAGCTGCGCCTTCTGACCGGCCGGGTTGCGGTAGTCCAGGGGCACGGTCACGAAACCGCACTGCGCGCCGGCCGCCTTGAGGCCGGCGTTGTCGCACGCGCCCCAGGCCACGGGCGGCGGTGTGTAGGACGCGGGGGCGCCGGCCGGCGCCGCCGTGGCGATGGGCGCGGTGACCAGCGAGGCCAGCGTCGCGACGGCGACTGCCGCGAAGACAGCACGTCTCACGGGAGTTTCCTTCTCTGTCGGGGTTCTCGTCTGTCGGGCCGGCCCGACGTTAGTCGCCCCGGCCGCTCCCGGCGGGTACATCGTCCCGCTCTGCCCGATAGTCCCTACGAAAGGTGGACGCTCTAATTCACTTGGCCCTGGCGCGGCGACGCCGCTACGGTGTCCGGCATGACGATCTTCCAGCGCTTGCGGCAGCTCTAGCCCCGGCGTGACTCTTCACGGCCGCCTCCCGGCCGGCGGCCGTCACTTCCTTGCGCGCCGGTCCCTCCTGGACACCGGAGATCTTTCATGCGCGAACACCTCGTGGTGGTCGGTACCACCGCACCCAGCCACATCTACCCGTCCCTGGGCGTGATCGCCGAACTCGTGCGCCGCGGCCACCGGGTGAGCTACGTGGTGGGCTCACCGCTGGCGCCGCTGGTCGCTCCCACGGGCGCCCACGTCGTCACCCACCCGACCCTCCTGCCCCTCGGCGAGGCCGCCACCTGGCCCGACGACCCCGCCGACGCCATGCGCGTGTTCCTCGACGAGGCCGTCGCCCTCCACCCCCTCCTGCGGTCCACCTTCGACGCCGACCGGCCCTCACTGGTGCTCTACGACATCGGCGGCCTCGGCGCGCCGCTGCTCGCCGCGCGGTACGACGTGCCCGCTGTGCAGCTGTCGCCCGCAGCCGTGGCGTGGGAGGGGTATGACGAGGACATGGCCGAGGTGATGGACCCGATCAAGACGTCACCGTCCGGTGTGGACTATGCCCGAACGCTCGGTTCGTGGCTGCGTTCGGAGGGCGTCGACACCGATCCGTGGGTGTACTTGGGCCACCCGACGCAGGTGCTGTCGTTGATCCCGCGGGCGATGCAGCCGTTCGCATCCCGCGTGGGGTCGCACGTGCAGTTCGTGGGGCCGTGCCTGTCACCCGAGCGACTGGCCGAGCCGTGGACGCCGCCGGCTTCCGGGAAACCGGTGCTGCTGGTGTCGTTCGGGACGGCGTTCACCGATCAGTTGCCGGTGTACCGGGCGTGCGTGGAGGCGTTCGCGGATTCGCCTTGGCATGTGGTGATGTCGTTGGGCTCGTTCGTGTCCGCTGACGATCTGGGCCCACTGCCGCCTTCGTTCGAGGTGCACTCTCGGGTCCCGCAACTCGCTGTGCTGTCGGCGGCGTCCGCGTTCATCACGCACGCCGGGATGGGCAGCTGCACGGAATCGCTGTGGTACGGCGTCCCCACCGTCGCCATCCCGCAGGCCGCCGACCAATTCGGCAACGCGGCGCAACTGGAGTCCCTGGGCGTCGGGCGGCATCTACCGGCTTCGGACGTCACGGCGGAGTCGTTGCGGGCTGCGGTGGAGGAGGTGTCCGGGTCAGCGGAGGTGGCGTCGCGGTTGGCCGCGCTGAAGACCGAGATCCGCGCCCACGGCGGAATTCCGGCGGCGGCTGATGCGGTGGAGGCGTTCTTGAAGTAACCCACACGCGTTTCATCGAGCCCCGGCGGTGACCACCGCCGGGGCTTCCGTTTCTCATCTTGCGCCATTTGTGTCACCACCTTCGATTCGCACTACCAAGCGCGATTCACCGGCTCAGCGGTACGAATCACCGCGAATAGCCGAGGACGATCAAGGGATTGCCGAGGGGTGCCGGAAGGGGAGTAATGGCGCATTACTCGAGCTGCGAACGAGCGCGGAGCCGAACATGTCGATGCCAACTGTGCTGCGGAGCGCAGCACGGCTGGACCGGTTCGATCACACTGGCCAAGGACTCGGATCCGAGTGCGCGCTTGGAGCTGCGAAGGAAAGCCGACGAAGCGTGGATATCCGCCACGCAAAGGAACAACCGCCCGCTGAAGAGTACGTACGCTGAGAAGTCCGCGGCGATCGACGCCACCGTCGCCGAGATCATCGAACAACTCGCTCGCGAACACGCGCACCACCCCAGAGTTCACCTTCGCAAAGCGAGACGCGAAGCAGCCGGGCAGGCAACCGAAGAACGTGAATCAGCGGTCGAGAACGAGTCCCGGCGCACACACCTCGAGACCCCAATCGAACGTGATCGACCCGGCGAAACGCCCGGTCCACCCACATCGACCGCTCACCACCCTGCCCCGCAACTCCGCGCCGACGGCGGCCACGGTCAGCCCACCGCGCCGCCGAGGTCCACGGTCGAGGAAATCGAACGGCTCGGTAACGCACTGACAGACGTCGTCCTGAAGGACATCGAAAAGGTGTGCGGCGGGTCGCTGCCGGAACCGACCAAGGTAGCGCTCGCCGATCACTTCTGGTGCGATCTGCTCGCGCAGTTCGCGCACGTCATCGACGAAGGCGCGAAGTTCTTCGACGACATCCCCGACCGCGTCACCAAACTCATTCTGGCGTCGCGGACGGCTCCTCGACGATTGCCGCTCGAAGAGATCGTGGTGAAGACCGCGGTCAAGAGCATGTGGAACCTCCTACAGCCGCTGGCCGCCCCGCTGGCAGTCCTGACCGGGTTCAAGAAGCTGCTGCCTGTGATCCGGCTCTTGGCGGTGCTGATCTGCAAGGCCCCGGAGCGCCACGAGGCCGTGGTGACCTACTGCGTTGATCCACTCACGAAATCACTGACCGATGCAGTGAAGAAACGTCTGGTCAAGGCCCTGAGTAGCTGGCTTCCTGGCCTGATGGATGAGGTAGGACCCGCTGCGGCATAACCCCCAAGCCGCAGTGGAGGCGTTCCTGAGGTAACCGGCGGACAGCGGTCCTCGACCTAAGTCGAGGACCGCTGTCTCAAACCCACTCCGCCGCCACTCGCCCGACCTCCGCGTCCTGCGCGGTGGCGGTGAAGGTGACGCCGCGGGTCATCGGGGCTTCGATCGACAGTCCCAGTGGACGAGGTCGCCGTCGCGGGTGATCGCGACCCCGTCGGGTGCGGGCGTGATCTGCAACCCGGTCAGGCTCTGATCTCATTCAAGTAGTTGTAGATCGTGTACCGCGTCACGTCCAGGTGGGTGGCCAGGTGGTCCACCGCGTCCTTGATCAGGAAGAACCCCGCCTCGTCGAGTTCGCGCACCACGCCCGCCTTGTGCACCTTCTTCATCAGCTCCACCGGGATCCCCACCTTGCCGATGGCGCGCTCCACGAGAAACCGCTGCAGGCTGTCCACGTCGGGTGGGAAGGTCTCCGCGCGGGCGGGTGGCGGGTCCGACGGGGAGGCCGCGACCTCGCTGTTCACGCAGAGGCAGCCGACCGCCACGCCGTCGGCGTCGCGGAGGAAGAGGGTGGAGGAGCGGATCGCGCGGCCGTCCGGGCCGTGGGTGCGGTAGTTGGTGAGGTCCTGGGTGGTGCCGCGGCGGACGAGGCCCAGCAGGAGGTCGGTCATGGGGCCGCCGACGGTGCGGCCGGTGACGTCGCCCGCGATGGCGACGATGGAGTCGGGCAGGCGGGACAGGTCGTGGAGCAGGACCTCGTTGCCGGGGCCCAGCATGGCGGCCAGGCCGTCGACGGCGGGGATCAGGGCGCTCAGCAACGCGTGCGTGGCGCCGCCCGAAGCCGCGGCCGGGAGGGCCACCGTGGTGCGCGGGCGGGTGAGACTGTCCAAAGCGGACCGGACGGCTTCGGCGGCCGAGGCCGGCGTGGAGGCGTGTGGCGAGAGGCGCACGTGTTCGGGCCGCACGGTCGCCGCGAGGCCCGCGGCCGACAGCGCCGCGCCGACCTGTTCCGCCGGGTGGCCGGGCAGCTCGAACGCGAGGATCCCCGCGCGCCGGTCCACGGCGGACACGATGGACGCCCCCAGCGAGAGCAGCACCTGTTCCAGCTCACCGACGCGTTCGGCGATCCGTGACGCGATCTCGGCGACGCCGGCCTCCTCGACCAGCTCGAGCGCCGCCGCGAAGGCGCCGGACGTGATAGGGCTGAGGTTCGAGATCGACCAGCCCGCGGCGGTGGTGTCGGCGGGGTGGATCTCGTCGTCGAACAGGCCGGGGTCGCGCGCGCCCGTCCAGCCGGACAGGATCGGGTCGAGGCGCTCGAGCGCGCGGTCGGACAGCACCACGAAACCCGTGCCCCAGCCCGCGCGCAGCCACTTCTGGCCACCGACCACGAGCACGTCGGCGACCTCCCACGGCGCCTCGGTCACGCCGAAGCCCTGGATTCCGTCGACGACCAGCAGCCGGTCGCCCACCACCTCGCGCAGCGCGGCGAGGTCGGCGCGGTAGCCGGTGCGGAAGTCGACGGCGCTCACCGACACGACCGTCGTTTCGGGCGTCAAAGCCGAAGCTACGCGGGAAGGGGTCACGAAACCCGCCGGCAGCCGGCGCAGCCGGACCCGGCCGACCTCCGAAGCGCGTGCCCACGGATAGGTGTTCGCCGGGAACTCGCCCGCCGACACGAGCACCTCACCACTGCTGTTGAACGCGGCCTGGAACAACCCGAGGCTCGTGTGCGGCACCAGCACGGTGTGGTCGGTGTCGCTGCCGCACAGCCGCGCGGCCGCCGCCTTCGCGCGCGTCTCCTGGCGCATCAGCTCGTCCACAGTGGACGGACCGGCCTTGGTGGCGGCTTCCAGCAGGCTCGCCGTGGTGTCGAGCACCGCGTGCGACGGCGGCCCGAACCGTGCGAAGTCGAGGTAGCCGGCGGGCTCGTCGAACTGCAGCAGGTAGCGGGGCGAAATCCGCGTCACGACAGGACCCGCGCGAGGAACTGGCGGGTGCGCTCGTGGGCGGGGTTCTTCAGCACGACCTCGGGCGGGCCCGTCTCGACCACCGCGCCGTCGGCGAGGAACACCACCTCGTCGGCCGCCTCGGCGGCGAAGGCCATTTCGTGCGTCACGACCACCATCGTCATCCCCTCCCGCGCCAACGTACCCATCACCGCCAGCACCTCCCCCACCAGCTCCGGGTCGAGCGCCGACGTCGGCTCGTCGAACAACATCAGCTTCGGCTTCATCGCCAGCGACCGCGCGATCGCCACGCGCTGCTGCTGACCACCGGAGAGCTGGGCCGGGTACGCGTCGGCGCGGTGCGCCAGCCCGACCCGATCAAGGAGTTCGAGTGCTTCGGCGCGCGCCTGGTCCGGGTCGGTCCGGAGCACCCGCACCGGCCCCTCGACCACGTTCTCCAGCGCGGTGCGGTGGCCGAAGAGGTTGAAGCGCTGGAACACCATGCCGATGTCCCGCCGCTGCCGTGCGACGTCCTTTTCGCGCAGTTCGTACAGCTTCCCGCCGCGCAGCTTGAACCCGATCGGCTCGCCGTCGACCCAGACCTGACCGGCGTCGATGGTCTCCAGGTGGTTGAGGCACCGCAGGAACGTGCTCTTGCCGGCACCGGACGGCCCGAGCAAGCACACGACCTGACCCCGGTGCACCTCCAGGTCGATGCCCTTGAGCACTTCCGTGCCGCCGTAGCTCTTGTGCACGCCGACCGCGCGCAGCAGTGGCTCAGACACGCGCACCCCTCACCAGCGGCATCCCCCGCAACGCCTTCCCGACCCGGGCGGCCGGCCCGCGGTCGGCGGCGCCGAACGAGCGTTCCAGGTAGTGCTGCCCCACGCCGGCCACCGTGACCACGACCATGTACCAGACCGCGGCGGCGATGAGCGTTTCCATCACCAGCAGGTTGTTGGACGAGATGTTGTTGGCCGCGTGGATCAGCTCGGTCACGCCGATCACCGACGCCATCGACGTGCCCTTGAGCATGTTGATGAAGTCGTTGCCCGTCGGCGGGATGATCACGCGCATGGCCTGCGGCAGCACCACGCGCCGCAGCGTGGCGCCCGGGGTCATGCCGATGGACTTGGCCGCCTCGGTCTGCCCGGCGTCCACACTGGTCAGTCCCGCGCGCACGATCTCGGCCATGTAGGCACTTTCGTTGAGCGCGAGACCGAGCAGGGCCGCGGTGAACGCGCTGATCAGCACGTTCGTCGGCTCGTGCACGAGGTATCCGCCGAAGGGCAGCGGGATCGAGATCGTGGGGAAGATCAGCGCGAGGTTGTACCAGATCAGGATCTGCAGCAGCACCGGAAGCCCGCGGAAGAGCCAGATGTAGGCGGCCGCGAACCACTTGGCCACCGGGTTGGCGCTGCGGCGCAGCAGCGCGATCAGGATACCGAGCACGATCGCCACGGCCTGCGAGATCACCGCGAGCACCACCGTGTTGAGCAGGCCGAGGGCCATCACGCGGTAGAACACGAAGTCGGGCACCGAGCCCCACTCGATCTGCGCCTGCGCGAGCGCGAAACCCAGCAGCACGAGCAACGCGACGATGATCACCGCGCTGACCCAGCGGCCCCAGTGCCGGAGCCGGACGATCGGCAGCGGCTCAGCTCCCGCCATTGACGGCCGCCTCCTTCACCGCGCCCTGCTCCACGCCCCAGGCCTGCAGGATCTTGCCGTACGTGCCGTCAGCCACGAGTTCCTGCAGCGCCTGCTTCACGGCGTCGCGCAGCTTCGTGTTGGCCTTGGTGAAGCCGATGCCGTACGGCCCGCCCTCGATCGGCTGGCCCGGCACGACCTCGAAGAACTTGCCGTCTCCCGCGGTGCGCGAGATGTACACGGCGCTGGGCAGGTCGTTGAGGATCGCGGCGACGCGGCCGGTGCGCAGCTGGTTCTGGTTCTGCGTGTCGCTGTCGGTGGCCGTGACGGTGATCGCCGGCTTGCCCGCCTGCGTGCACTTCGTGCTCTGTGCGGTGGCGAACTTCTGGTGGCTCGTGCCCTGCACCACGGCGACGTTCTTGCCGCACAACGTGTCCGGGCCCGTGATGGCGTCGGGGTTGCCCTTGCGGACCATGATCGTGATGCCGGAGGAGAAGTAGTCGACGAAGTCGATCTGCTGCTGACGCTCCAAGGTGTCGTTCATCGCGGCCATGGTCAGGTCCACGCGGCCCGACTGCAGGCTCGTGATCAGCGAACCGAACGCCATGTCCTGGTAGGACACCGTGACGCCGAGCTTCGCGCCGATCGCCTTGGCCAGGTCCACCTCGTAGCCGATCGGCGTCTTGCCGTCGCTCGAGTAGAAGTTGTTGGGCGCCGACTGGATGTTCGACGCGAGGTGCAGCACCTTGGCCTGCGCGACGGCCGGCGGCAGGGCCGCGGTGAGCTGCGCGTCCGGCTTCACGGCGGTGATGAGCGCGGTGTTGTCCGGGATCGGCGAGCTCCCGCCACCGGCCGGTTGCTGCGTGCCGCCGGCGCCGTCGGGGCCACCTCCGCAGGCCGTGGTGACGAGGGCGAGCGCACCGGTCAGCAGGGCGGCCTGCCAGGCGCGGGTACGGGACGGCGACGGCATCGGGGACCTCCAGGTCGTCGTGATGGCCGGAACGGTACAACTGGTTGTTGAAGTGGTCAACAACCAGTTGAAGTCTGCTGGTCCGCTAAGGTTCGGACCATGCGCATCGGAGTGCTCGGAGCGGCCGGAATCGCCCCGGAAGCCCTGCTCGAACCGGCCCGGGAAAACCCCGACGTGGACATCGCGGCCATCGCCGCGCGCGACCTCTCCCGCGCCCACGAGTTCGCCGCGAAGCACCGGGTGCGCGAGGTCCACGCGAGTTACGAGGAGCTGCTCGCCGACCCGTCGATCGACGCGGTCTACAACCCGACGCCCAACGGTCTCCACGGCCGCTGGACCCTCGCCGCTCTGGCCGCCGGCAAGCACGTGCTCTGCGAGAAGCCCTTCACCGCCAACGCCACCGAGGCCCGCCTGGTCGCGGACGCCGCCGACGCGGCCGGGCTCGTGGTGATGGAGGCGTTCCACTACCGGTACCACCCGTTCATGCGGCGGATGGAGGAGCTGCTGGCCTCGGGTGAGCTGGGCGAGGTGCAGCACGTGGAGACCGCCGTGTGCTTTCCGCTGCCGCGTTTCAAGGACATCCGCTACAACCTGGCCCTGGCGGGCGGCGCGACCATGGACGCCGGCTGTTACGCCGTGCACATGGCCCGGCTCCTGGGCGGCTCGACCCCGACCGTCGTTTCCGCCCAGGCGAAACTGAAGTCCCCGGACGTCGACCGCGCGATGACGGCGTCACTGAAGTTCGCTTCGGGCGCGACCGGACGGATCCGGTGCTCGCTGTGGTCTTCGGACGTCCTGCGCATCACCGCCCGGGTGCAGTGCAGCAACGGCGAGCTCCGCGCGATCAACCCACTCTCACCGCGCTACTGGCACCGCTTGTCCATCCGCCGCGGCGCCTCGCGCTCCGTGGAACGCTTCACCCACCGCCCGTCCTACGCCTACCAACTCGAAGCCTTCGCCGACGCCGTCCTGCGCGACGCCCCCGTGTCGACTTCGGCCACGGACGCCATCGAAACCATGACGGTCATCGACGCGATCTACGAGGCCGCCGGCCTGCGCCCCCGCGTGCCCACGTCCTGACGCACCACCATCAGCGCGAACCCCAGCAGGTTCAACCCGCGCCACGCGCGCGGCTCCCCCACCCGCTCGTCGTCCGGCGCCAGCCCGATCCCCCACACCCGATCCACCGGACTCGCCTCCACGAGCACCCGCTCACCGGTGTTGGCCAGGTACTCGGCCAGCCCCGCGTTCTGCCCGAACTTCGCCGCGTTCCCCTCCACGACGATGTCGAACCGGTGCTCGTTCCACACCGCGTCGTCGAACCCCCGCACCTCCCGCCCGAGCGCCTTCACCGCCCCCGGATGCCGCGCCTCCAGCATCCGCGCCGCGGCGACCTCGTCACCGAACAACGTCGCCTTCCGCCACATCATGAAGTGCTCCGCGGTGGCGAACATCCTCCCCTCCACCTCGAACCCCGCCGGCCACCACTGACTCAGACACCCCGCCCCGATCCGCCCACCCGGATCCGGCCGATGCCCCCAGAACGGCAAGTACTTGAACCTCCGCCCCCGATCAAGGGCGCGACAGAGCTCACCGAACGTCCGCGGCTGTGGTCCCATACCCGACAGTGTGAACGAATCGGGGCGGGTTTGGGTGGGGTTTTCGCTGGCTGGGGGAGGCGGGGGCGGCTGGATGGAGTAGTGGGGGTGTCGGTGGGTGGGATGGGGTGGGGGTTGTTGGGTGTTGTGGGGGACAGCTTTTGGGCCGCAGGTGTTGGTTTTTGGTCCTGGGCGGCTTGTGGTCGGACCAAGCGGTGTGAGGGTTGTGGGGGACGGCGGTTCGCTTGCTGATCGGGAGTTGGGGCGGTGGTTGTGAGGGGCTGGTTCCTCTCGCCTCGATCCATGCCGCGGTGAGCGGGCGGGCTGGCTCACACAACATGGACGGCCGCGTCGGTCACCTTCCAAACGCGACTCGGCCTGGGCACTGCGGAGATCTACCGCGTGTCCCCCAACCTGCAGAAGGCGACAGGGCAAGCGGACCCCCGCACATCCCTCAGCCCCCCCGAGACGCGACTTGGCCCGGATGCTGTGGAGAACTACTGCGCGTCCCCGACTTGCAAGAGGTGAACGGGCAGGCCAACCCACCACATTCCTCCGAGCCGCCCCTACTCACCTTCCCAACGCGACTTGGCCAGGACCCCGCAGGGACCCACCTTGCCTCCCCCGACCTGCAAATGGCGACAGGGCAGATCAACTCGTGCATCCCTAAGAGCCACCCCACCCACTTGCAGAAGGCGACGGGGCAGACTGACTCGCGGAGACTTACCAACCCTCCCCCCTTCCCTTCCCCCGGCTGGCCCCCGACGAAAAGCGACAGCGCGGTTCCGGGTGGGTTGTCAAGGTACTCTTTCCCGCCTTGACAACCCACCCGGAACCGTTGCCATAATTGCGAATCGGGGAGCCCCTTGCTGCGGTTTCTTTAGTCTTTAGTCCTTAGTCGTTCCACCCCGCCAAAGAAAGCCTCCTCCGTCGGCAAAAGACCTCCGCCTGCGGCGACCCCTTCCCGCCTGCGGCTGGCCTCAAACCCGTGGGTCAGCACCCCGCTCTTTCTAGCGTTCTACGGTGCTCGAGTTGTGTCAAGGCGGGAAAGCGTGCCTTGACACAACTCGAGCACCGTAGAAGAAGTAAAGAATCGGGGGGCCGGCCGGGGAAAGGATGACTGGCGATCTCGGCGGTTCTCGCAGGTGGTTGAGCCGCGTAACGGAGTCGAGGCTACGCGCGGTGGCCAGTTGATCCCCTCAGTTGCGATAGTTGGGCGCAAAAGACCGTTCCGCATTGCGGCGCAAAAGCTCGTGGATCTAATTCGCGTGAATTCAGTCGCGACCCGTGGGCGTAAAAGACCGTCCCACACTGCGGCGCAAAAGCTCGTAACATCTAATCGAGCGAAGCGAGCTGCGGCCCGTAAGCGCAAAAGACCGTCGCGCCTGGCAGGTCAAAGACAGTGGACCTCCAGACCGTCGCGTCAAGCAAGGGCCAAAGACTGTCGCCAACCTCCCCCACCACCCCAACCCGCCCTCGCCAGCTAGCGTGCCCCCATGGAGATCGATTTGGTGGCGCGCGGTGAGGAGTTTCGGGTGTTCTGGACGGAGCGCCGGTTGGCGTCGCTGACCACGGTGCGGCCGGATGGGACGCCGCATGTGGTGGCGGTGGGGGTGACGGTGGATTTCGAGGCGGGGGTGGCGCGGGTGATCACGTTTGCCGATTCGCGCAAGGCGCGGTTGGTGAAGGCGGCGGGGGAGGCCGGGGTGGCGGCGGCGGTGTGTCAGTTGGAGGGGCCGCGGTGGTCCACGTTGGAGGGGCGGATGACGTTGCGGGATGACCCCGTGTCGGTGCGGGACGCGGAGGATCGGTACGCCGTGAGGTATCGGCAGCCGAAGCCGAATCCGAAGCGGGTGGTGTTGGAGATCGCGATCGGCAGGGTGTTGGGGAACGCCTAGGCGCGCGAGTGCACCAGCCAGGTGTATTCGGCCAGGAGTGCGCCGAGGTCGGAGGGTTCGCCGGAGGCGACGAGTTGTTGGTGGCCGATGAGCATGGCGAGGCCGAGAGCGGTCAGGGTGCGGGCGAGCCGAGCATCGCCGACGACGCCCTTCACCGCGCGGCCGACGGTGCGGAGGCGGGCGTCGTCCACGCGTTTTTGGGCGGAGCGGACGGTTTCGTCGTTGGCGGCCCAGGCGCGGATGGCGGCTTCGGCCTTGTGGTGCAGGCCCAGGGTCAGGTCCATCAAGGCGGCGAAGTCCGCGGAGGGGCCGGCGGCGCCGAAGTCGCCGGCGGCCAGGAGCACGACTTGGCGGTTTTCCCAGAACACCAGGAGTTCGTCGACGAACGCGGCCCAGCCGCCGAAGTGGTGGTAGAACGAGCCGCTGGTCACACCAAGATCTCGGCAGAGGCGGCCGACGTTGAGGCCGGTGAAGCCGTCGGCCGCGAGGATGTCGAGGGTGGCCTGGAAGTACTGCGCCCGGGTGACCGCGGCCATCAGACGTTGCGGTCCCGGTGCCGCCAGTACGGCTCGCGCAGGGAGCGCTTCAGGATCTTGCCGGTGGCGTTGCGGGGCAGGGCCTCGAGCACGTCGACGCTGGCAGGGCACTTGAAGTGGGCCAGGCGGGCGCGGCAGAACTGCAGGAGCTTCTCCACGTCCACGGACTCGCCGGGCAGCGGGGCGACGACGGCCTTCACCTGCTCGCCCCAGCGCTCGTCCGGCACGCCGATCACGGCGACCTCCGCGACGCCCGGGTACTCGGCCAGCACGCGCTCCACCTCGGGCGAGTAGACGTTCTCGCCGCCGGTGATGATCATGTCCTTGACTCGATCCTCCAAGAACACGAAACCGCCGTCGTCGAGGCGGCCGATGTCGCCGGTGCGGACCCAGCCGTCGACGATGGTCTCGGCGGTGGCGGTGGGGTTGCCCAGGTAGCCCGACATGCGCTGGTCGGTGCGGATCCAGACCTCCCCCGAACCCGAGCCCGAGCCGGAATCCGAGCCGGAATCCGAGCCCGAGCCAGAACCCGCAGGAACATCCTCCAACGTCGCCGGATCGACGATCCGCACCTCGACCCCCGGCACCGGCGTCCCCGCCGACGCCAGGCGCTCCGGCCGCGAAGCATCCCGATGCGCCGCACCATCCAACGTCGTCACGGCGCCGGAAAGCTCCGTCATGCCGTACACCTGCACGAACTCCATGTCCGGCCAAGCCGCCAGCGCCGTGCGCAGCAAGGGAAGCGGCATCGGCGAAGCGCCGTACCCCAGGTACTTCAGCCGCGCCAGCCCGGCGATCGCCTGCTCCCCCGCCTGCACGATCGCGGCCACCACCGCGGGCACGAGGAACGCGTGCGTGGCACCCGCGGCGAGCGCCCCGAAGAGCGACGCGGCGTCCGGTTCGCGGGTCATGATCGTCGGGCGCCCGGTGAGGAAACCCAGGATGGCGTAGCAGGTGCCGCCGACGTGGAAGAGCGGCATCGCGACCAGGTTCTTGTCCTCGGGCCCCATCGGGAACGACGTGCCCACCGCGGTGCCGTGCGTGAGCACACTGCGGTGGGTCAGCACCGCGCCCTTCGGGAAACCCGTGGTGCCGCTGGTGTACATCACCAGCACGCCCTCGTCCTCGGTCACGGCCGGGAAGTCCACAGAGGACGGATCACCGCCGGCGACCAGCGGCTCGAACGCGTCCTGCGCGCCACCCACCACCACGAACTGCCGCACCGCCGGCAGCCGGTCGCGGATCCCGTCGAGCACCGGCAGCAGCTCCGCGCCCACGAACACGACCTGCGCGCCCGAATCCGCCAGCACGTAGGCCAGCTCGTCCGGCGAGAGCCGCCAGTTCGCGATCGCGTTGGCCGCGCCCAGCGCCGCCGCCGCGAAGGTCACCTCGAGGCACGCCGGGTGGTTCTTGTCCACGAACGCCACCCGGTCACCCCGCCCGACCCCCAAGTTGGCCAGCGCCACGGACAGCCGCCGCACGCGGTCGTCGAACTCGGTCCAGGTGCGGGTGGTGCCGCCGAAGGTCACGGCCGGTTCGTCGCCCCGCTCGCGCGCCCAGTGGTCGAGCACGTCGCCCAGCACGCGGAACGCGGAACTTACCTCGACTGCCATGCCACGGCCCCTTCGCCAGCACCATAGAGTGCTCTATGGTGCGACGCCGAAACGGCCGTCGTCAACACCCCGGCCAGGCGAAAATCACGCGAACAGGGCCAGCACGCCTTCCGCGCTGCGCACCACCACGTGCGCCGCCGCGCGTTCGGCCGGCGGGCGGTCCTGGCGTTCGGCCTCGTGGCGCCAGCGCAGCACGGCGTCGGCGCCCGCCGCGTAGACCTCGCGCGGGTCGGCCTCGAAGTCGAGGCCGAGGCGTTCCTCCGGCGTCGTGCCCTGCGCGCCGAGCAGCCGCACGGCCTCGTCCGCGGGCTCGCCGGACAGCGCGGTGCGGCCGCCCCGGATGTCGGCGATCAGGCGCAGCTCGGTGAAGTCGTGGGCCGTCGCCGCGAAGCGCTCCACGCGCGCCTGCAGCCGGTCGCTGTGCGGGCGCGGCTCGCTCTGCAACACGGTTTCCAGCCGCACCACGGCCGTGCGGGCCTTCAGCGCCTCCGCGCGCGCCGCGAAACAGCCCGCGACGGTGTCGCGCAGCTCCCCCAGCCCGCTGCGCCGCACGAGCTCCGTGGACAGCTTCACGCGGCTGTCGCTGCCCGTGCGGATCAAGGTCAGCGCCAGCTTCACGCCGAACAACCCGAACCGCGAAACCAGCGAACGCCGTGTGTCCACCGAAACCGGCCCGGGGAACGCCGGATCCGTGAACGCGTCCACCGACAGCACGTAGCGCTCGAGCTCCTCGCGCGGCACGGCGGCGAACGCGGCCAGCAGCTCGAACTCGTCTTCGGTGAACGCGCGCGCGCCGTACGCGAGCTGCGCCGCCACCGCGATCACGCCCTGCGCCCCGCTGCACAACGGGTCTTCCCGCCACGCGCGCCGCGCCAGCTGCTTCGCCGTGAGCAACGCGTCGATGCGCCCCGCGCCCGTCTCGTCGGCGCGCGCGAGCACCAGCACGGTGTCCACGGCCGTCTGCCGCGCGAACGCCGAGCGCGCCGCCGGGTGCGCGCCCGCCAGCTCGTCGGGCTCCAGGTGGCGCAGCAGCCGCACGGTGGCGTCGGTGAGCACCGAAGCGGCCGGATCGTCGACGAGCGCCAGGTCGCGCAACGACCGCGTGTCGCCGAGCGCCGCCGCGAGCGTCGACTTGCCCGTGCCCGGCGCGCCGGTGATGCCGACGCGCAGCGGTTCGTCGAGGTGGCCGAGGGCTTCGCGCAGCAGCACCGACGCGCGCGGGCTGTCGCGGTAGAGCGCGCCGGCTTCGGCCAGCAGGCCACGGACGTCTTCGGTCACGCTGGCAGCTCCCTCGGTGCGCGGCCGGCGAGCACCCCGAGCTCACCGGCGCGCTGGTGCAGCCCGGCCAGGCGCTCGATCTCGCGACGCAGCTTCACCATCCGCCGCTCCCGCTCGGCCGAGCCGGCGATGATCGTCTCGCGTTCGTGCGCGAGCTGGTCGGCCAGCTCCTCGGCCAGCGCGGTGAAGTGATCCCGCAGTTTCCGCTGCACGCTGCGGATCGCGTCGCGACATTCCTTCGAGAACCGCAGGAACACGTCGTCCACGTGGCGCTGCGCGGTCATCTTCGCCACGGCCTGGCGCCGCTGCAGCCGCATGCCGCCCTCGTCGCTGATCGTCTTCGCCGCGAACGCCGCACCGGCGCCGAGCGACACCGGGTTGATCAGCGGCAGCCCGGCCAGGCTCGTCACGAGCCCGAACATCAGCACACCGCCGTAGGAACCGCGCAGACCGGTGAACAGCTTCTGCCCGATCTTGAAGCCCTCGATGCGCGGCTCGCGCACGTCGGCGATCAGCTCGGCACCCGAGTCGCCCAGGCGCAGATCCGGCAGGTCGTACTGCGCGCCGAACGCCGCGGCCACCGCCTGCGCGATCCACTCCGCGCGATCGGCGGTGAACGTGTAGTTCGTCTCCACGGCCTCGGTGAGCGTGCGGTCGAGCCACGGCCCGAACTCGTCCCACACCTTCACCGGATCACCCTTGTCGAAGGTCTCGTCGATCGTCTCGACGATCTTGCGCGTGCGTTCGCGCAGGTCGTACTCGGCGTCGGACTGCAGGTCGCCGATCTCGTCGGCGAGCAGGTTCTGCCAGCGCGTGTTGCGCTTGCGCAGCTCGTCGGCCTTGCGTTGCGCGCGGTGCAGCAGCGTCGTCTGGTCCACGCCCGCGTCCTGCCCGGCGATCTCGGCGCGCGCCCGCAGCGTCTCCACGAGCTCGGCGGTGGCGGCGCGCACGCTCAGCGCGGCCAGCACCGCGCTGGTGTGCTCCGGCGGCCGCGCGGCCTGCTCCGCGATCCACGAGAGCAGCTCCGGGAAGCCCGAGCGCGTGTTGAGATCCTGGTCCCCCGCCTTGGCCGCGGCCATGCGCACGGTGGCGGACACGGGCAGCACGGGGGCGTCGATACCGGCGTTGCCCAGCAGCGCGCGGTCGCGCTCGGCCACGGCCCGCCAGCTCGGGCAGACGTCGATCTTCGTGAGCGCGACGACCACGTGCGGGCACCAGGTGCGCACGTGGTGGGCCAGCGCGACCTCGGCGGCGCCGAGCGGGGTCGTGGCGTCGGACACGAGCACCACGGCGTCGGCTTCGGCCAGCACGTCGAGCGCGGCGGCGGTGCGCGGCGAACGCGGGTCGCCGATCGCGGGGGTGTCGACGAGCACGAGGCCCGCCGAAAGCAGTTCGCGCGGCACGCCGACCTCCACGCGGCGCAGCGAGCCCGGGGGGCGCGCGCCGAGTTCGCCGGTGAGGCGCTCGACCGGCACGGGCACGCGCTCGTCGGCGCGGCCCACGAGCGTGGCGGCGGGTTGCGCGGAGTAGCCGATCTCGACCGGCACGGCGGGGGTGGCGGCGTCGCCCACGGCGCACACGGGCGCGTTGAGCACGGCGTTGACGAGGTAGCCCTTGCCCTGTTTGGGAAAACCCAGCACGGCGATGCGGGTGGTGCCCGGCGGTCGGTCGCGGCGGCGGCGCAGGCGTTGCACCAGGTCTTCGCGGCCGTGGGACCGGCAGGCGTCCAAGGTCTCGTCGAGCACTTCGAGCCAAGCGGGAGCGGTCACGTCGAAGAAGTGTCCCCCGTGTACGAGGAGTGTGCGAACCGGGTGGTGGCTCCGCGGTCGCACCCAGACCGCGAAGCCACCTCCGGACGAAGCAGATCTATCTACAGGTGCAGGTCGAGCCCGCCGCCACCGTGGTTGGTCTCCACGCCGGCCTGCAGGTCGATACCCAGCGTGTGCTGACCCAGGTCGGTGACCGTGGAGACGGTGTCGTGCACCACGCCGAGGCCGGCGTCCGTGCCGGTGTGCGCGTCGGTGCCGGTGTGGGTGTCGGCGCGCTCGCCGCCCAGGTCCGGAACCACGTTGTGCGTGAGCGACTGCACCTCGTTGGTCACACCGCCCACGGCGTGGTCCAGGCCACCGGCGCCGAGGCCGCTGGTGAGGTTGCCGACGGTGTCGGTGACCGAGCCGGTGAGGTCGCTGACGTGACCCCCGACGCCACCGGTGACGTCGGTGAGGTGACCGGTCAGGTCGCCCACGGTGCTCATGGCGCCACCGGCGGCCGGCAGGTCGCTCACGTGCATCGGCGCGGAGCCGTCGACGGCACCGGTGACCTGGCCGCCGAGGTCCTGGACCTGCGCGACGGCGCCGCCCGCGATACCGCTGACGGCACCGGCGTCGAGGCCGCCCGAGAGGTCGTTGACCAGGCCGAAGGCGCTGGTCGGGTCCTGCGCGAGGGCGGTGACGCCCGCGGCGGTGTTCTGCAGGTCGGTCACGCCGGACAGGGCGCCGACGGCGGGCAGCTCGCCCACCATCGGGAGCTCGCCCACGGCGGGCAGCTCACCGACGGCCGGCAGCGCCGGCAGCGCCGGCAGACCCGGCAGCGCCGGCACGGACAGGCCGTCGACGCCCGGCAGGCCGAGGCCCGCGGTGAGCGCCTGCAGCTGCTCGATGGCGCCCTGGGGGCCGTCGGCGAGAACACCGGTGAGGTCGCCCGCCTGCGGGAGGGTGGGGAGCGCGCCCAGGTCGTCGACCGGGATGTAGTCGAGCACCAGCGGCATGACCTCGTGCACGTCGGCGGCGCTGATGTCACCGAGACCGGCGGCCTGCAGCGCGGCCTGCGGGTCCTGCGCGAAAGCGGCCAGCGACATCGGGTCGCTGAGCAGGTTGAGCGTGAAATCGTGCAGGGTCTGCACCGGGTCCATGTGGGGATCTCCAGAGGTGTCGATAACGGGGGATTGGCCCGGCCGTCGCCGGCCAGGTTGCCGATGAAGGTAGAGACGGGGCTCGCGGCCCACATCGGGGTTCACTCCCAGTTGTCAAGCGTTGCGCCGTTAGGGGGTCGGCAGGTACCCGTTAGGGAGTACGGGTGACCGATCGACCCGTCAGTGGGGTTAAAACCGACATTTGCCCGGAGTCGGTGACCCGATCGCGTGAGGATGGTCGGGGCCCCGGGGGTTCGGCCGCGAGCCCCTCCCCGAGCACCCGTCGGAACCGGCCTCGCACCCCCGTTCACATCGGCGTTCACCGACAGTCGCAGCTCGCTCAGCCGTTAGGGGGTCGATATGAGATCGTTAGGGAGTTACAGGCTCATCCGTTCGGGGGCTCGGTTGGGTAAATCCCACCCGCGCTTGCCCCAATGACCCGAACGGGTGAGGATGGCGTTCCCCTAGGGGGCGGATTGGTCTCCTTGGCCCGTCCCTGTGCGACGAAGGGAGGAAGCGGCGTTGCCCTATGTGCTCGGCATCGATGTCGCCCACGCCCGGACCCACGCCGCCACGCGCCGCCGGCAGGCCGACGGCTGGGGCGCCCCCGAACCGCTGTGGCTCGGCGAGAGCTCACCGGCCGCGGCGACGGCATTGTTCCTGGACGACGAGGGTTACCTGCTCACCGGAGACGCCGCCGCGCGCGCCGGAACGAGCGTTCCGTCCCGGTTGCTGACGGGCTTCCACCGTCGCATCGGCGACGACGTGCCCGTGTTCGTCGGCGGCGAGCGCTTCTCGCCGGAGTCACTCACCGCGGTGCTCGTGGAGGGCATCGCCGAGCACGCGGGCGCCCAACTGGGTGGCGCGCCGCAGCACCTCGTCGTCACCCACCCCGGTGACTGGGGCGACTACCGGCGTGACCTTCTGCGACGAGCGCTGGCCGATTCCGGCTTCGCCGCCGTGACTTTGGTGCCCAGCGCGATCGGTGCGCTTTGTGCCCACCTGCCCGATCCCGGACCCGGCGACCGCACGGCCGCGGTGTGCGACTTCGGCCCCGACGGCGTCACCGTCACGCTCGCCACGGCGTCCGGCGCGAGCGGCTGGGTGACCCGCGCCAGCAGCGAAGGGGTGGCGCCCGCGGCGGCCGTGAGCACGGCTTTCGCGCTGGCGCACGGGATTTCGGTGCTGCCCGACGCGCTGGCCGGCATCGTGTTCAGCGGCGAGCCCGGGCCGGGTGTGCTGCCGGGCCGCTTGCCGTGCCCCGTGTTCACCTCGCCCCAGCCGCCGCTCACGGCCGCGTTCGGGGCCAGTAGCCTTGCCGCTCAACGGATGAGCCCGCCCGCCCGGCGGGAGCAGCCGGCGGCGGCCGCGGAGACGACCCTGCTCCCCAAGGTCGACGCGGTCCCCGAGCTCACCGAACGGCCGGCTCCACCGCCGGTGGAGATCACGCCGTTCGAACTGCCCGAACCCGAAGGCGCAGCGAAACTGCTGCGCCGCTGGCGGCCGCTGGCCGCGGCGGCCGCCGTGCTCGCGATCGGTTCCACGGCACTGATCGCCATGCTCTCCTCCCACGAAGCCACGGCGGACAAGGGAACCGCCCCGCCACACCCCGCGTCCCTCACGTCATGCGCCCACCCGGGCGCGGCCCCCACCGGTGAAGGTCACTGTTGAACGCACTGCTGGCGAAAACCGGCACCGACGCCGTCCACCCCGTTGCCCGCCTGCTCCTCGCGGAGCTGGCGGCTGCCACCGCGCCGCCCGCGCGGCTCGTGGTGGTCGCGCCCGGTGGCTACGGCAAGACCACGCTTCTCGGCGCGCTCGAATCGGGCTGCCGCGAAGCCGGCGTCGACGCGACCCTCGTCGACGACGCCGACCAGCTCGGCGAAGAGGACGTGGCGAGACTGACGGCGCTTGATGGACCGGTCGTGCTGGCGCACCGCCCGAACCCGCGTTCGGTGGCGTTGCGCGGGCTGGCCGAGCCGTTCGCCCGGCAGGTGGTGCTCTCCGCGTTGAGTGCCGAAGAAGTCGGCGCGCTCGCGCGGCAGCTCACCGGCCGGCTCGTGGACGCCGCGGCCGCGGCCGCGTTGCACTCGCGCACCGGCGGGGTGCCGCGGCTGGTGGAGCGCGCCGTGACCGAGGAGCTCGGCGAGTTCCGCGCGGAGCTGGCCGAGCTCGACGACGACGTGCTGCGGTACCTGATCGCCGCCGAAGCCGGCGCGGGCCGCAACCTGGACCTGTTGTGCGCCTTGCTCGACCTGGCGCCGGACCGGTTGCCCGAGGTCGTCGACGGCGCGCGCGCCACGGGTTTGCTCGACGCCAACGACGAACTGCTGCCGGTCGCGGCCGAGGCCGTGCGCACGTACGGCCCGCCGGCGCGCCGGCTCACGGTGCTGCAGCGGCTCGTGGAAATCCAGCTGCAGGGCGGGCTGCCGGTGCTGGAGCTGGCGAAATCGTTGCTGGACACGGGAAGTTCGGGCGCCAGCGCGGCGGCCGCGTTCGCGACGGCGGCCGGCGAGGCCTTGCCGGCGGACGCGAAGCTCGCGGCGCGGCTGTTCGAAGCCGCGGCCGAGGCGGGGGCACGCGACTCGGCGGTGACCACCGGCTGGGCGCGGGCAGCGGCGTTGTCCGGCGACTTGGACACCGCGTTGCGGCTGGGCGACGGCATGTTGAGCGGCGACGACCCCGAGGCACGCGCCGCCGGGGCGGAGATCGCCGCGACGGTTTTGGCGCACCGGGGCGAGCTCGCGCGCAGCGCCGAGCTGTACCGGTGGGCCGCGGCGGTGGACGCCGACTCCCCGTCGGCCCACGTGCCCGAGGTGTACCGGTGGGCCGGGCGCGGCGCGGCCAACGCCTTCGCCAGCATCGCGCTCGTCGGCTCCGGCCAGCTCGACGCGGCGCGCGCACTCGTGGACGCGCCTGTGCCCGGCATGGCACCGACCTTGTTCGCGGGAGCCGTGGCGCGGACCGCGAGCGGGATCGTCGACTCGGTGAGCGGCCCGGGCGCGGACACGCTCTCGGCGCTCGTCGGCGCGTCGGCGATGCTCGAGCCGGCCGCGACCGGCGCGCCGCTGCCCGACAGCCCGGCCGCGCTGGCCGCGCTCGTCGGGCTGCACTCGGGTGAGCTGGGGCTCGCCGAATCGGTGCTCGACCGCGCGCTGGCCAGCGACGTCGGCGGCGACCTGCTCACCGCGCGGCACCGGCTGCTGCTCGGCTGGGTCGCGATGACCAGCGGCCACCTCACCGCCGCCGCCGAACACCGCGACGCCGTGGCGGGCCTGCGGCTCGAAGCCCGCGACGAGCTGTTCTTCGCCACGCTCGAGCTGGGTCTCGCCCGCCGCGCGAGCGACCTGGTGGGGCTGCAGCAGTCGTGGGACCGCGCGTACCAGGCGTCGATGCGGCAGCAGACCGACCTGTTCACGCTGCTGCCGCTGGGCGAGCTGGCCATCGCCGCCGCCCGCACCGGCGCGAACGCCAAGCTCACGCGTCAGCTGCGCCACGCCCACGCCATGCTCGCCGACCTCGGCAACCCTCCACTGTGGACGGTTTCGCTGTGCTGGCACGAGCTGCACGCGGCCATCACCGTCGAGGACCTCGACACGGCCGCCCACCAGCTGGCCGCGTTGACGGGTTTCGCCGGCCACGGCCGTTACCCGGCCGCCCTCGCCCGCGCCGCGACCTGCTGGCTCGCCGTGCTGAGCGGCACGTTCGACCACGACGAGATCTCCGCGGCCGCCGCCGAGCTGCACGAACTCGACCTCTGCTGGGACGCCGCGCGCCTGGCCGGCCAGGCCGCCATCCGCACGTCGGACCGCAAGGCGATGGTCCAGCTCCTCGAAGCCGCCCGCCAGTTCCAGGCCGGCACCGGCCGCCGTGAATCCGCCACGCCGGAACCCGGCGCGGCGCCCGGCCTGAGCACTCTGAGCGAACGCGAGCTCGAAGTCGCGCGCCTCGTGGTCGACGGCCTCACCTACAAGCAGGCCGGCAGCAAGCTGTTCATCTCCGGCAAGACCGTGGAACACCACATGGCCCGCATCCGCGCCAAGCTCGGCGCAACGGATCGCCGCGAGCTGCTCGCCACGCTGCGGGACCAGCTGGCGAAGCCCGACCTCTCCTGACGGCGCGGGTCAGTCGCGGCTGGGGCCGAAGCGTTCGGTGCGGATCGCGTGCGGCGAGTGGCCCAGCGCGAGCAGGATGTCGGCCACGGTCTCGACAAAAGCCGTAGGCCCGCACACGTACGAGGTGGGCCCGAAGTCCGCCGGCCAACTCGCCGTGTTCAACGTGGCGACGCTGAGCCGGCGCGGAATTCCCGGAGCACCCTCCGGAAGCTCCCGCGTGTAGACGTACGTGACGTCCAGCCCGGCGTACGGCTTGCGCAGCTCTTCGGCGTAGTAGAGGTCCGCCGGGGTGCGCACGGAGTACACGAGCCGGAACAGCGCACGGCTGCCGGCGGCGCGGCGGGCGCGGATCATCGCCATGAGCGGCACCACGCCGGAACCGCCGGCCACCAGGAGAACCGGGGCGGGTTCCGTGGGGCGCCAGACGAACCAGCCGCCGATCGGGCCGCGTATCTCCACGGGGTCGCCGACCGCATAGGGGCCCGTGAGGTGCTCGGAGACCTCGCCGCCGGGCACGCGCTGGATCGTGAGCTCCAGGCGGTCACCGTCGGACGGCGCGGCCAGGGAGTAGCTGCGCTGGGCGGTGTAGCCGTCGGCCGCGGTGAGGCGGACGTCGACGTGCTGGCCCGGCAGGTGGCCGGGCCAGCCGGGGACGTCGAACACGAGCGTGCGCGCCGACGCCGTCTCCTGGCGGATTTCCGCGAGGTGGGCGACGCGCCAAGCTAGTCGCCCTGATACCGCTGTTCCCGCCATGGGTCTCCGTAGTCGTGGTAGCCGGAGGCTTCCCAGAAGCCCGGCTCGTCCTTCGTGGCCAGTTCCAGCCCGCGCACCCACTTCGCCGACTTCCAGAAGTACAGGTGCGGGACGAGCAGCCGCGCGGGGCCGCCGTGCTCGGGGGTGAGCGGTTTGCCGTTGTACTCGTACGCCACCCACGCCTGCCCGTCGAGCAGGTCGGCCAGCGGCAGGTTGGTGGTGTAGCCGCCGTAGGAGTGCACGAGCACGTAGTCGGCCATCGTGTCGAGGTCGCCGACCAGCGACTCCACGGGCACGCCGCGCCAGCGCGTGTCGAGTTTGGACCACTGCGTGACGCAGTGGATGTCCACGGTGAACTTCTCGCTCGGCAGAGAAGTCAGCTCGCGGAACGACCACGCGCGCTTCTCGCCCTTCTCCGTGGTCACCGTGAATTCCCACTTGTCCAGGTTCACGCGCTGCGTGGGCCCGGCGGTGAGCACGGGGAAGTCCTCCGTGAGGTACTGCCCCGGCGGCAGCCGCGGGTCGGCCCCGCGAGCGCGACCGGTGAACCCCGGTGTGACGACACCCATCGCGGACTCCTTTCCCGAGCCGACAGCCCAGCGCAGCCTACCCGCGAACGTGCAGTCCGAGCGACGTCACCAGCACCGTCGCTTGTTCAGGCGACACGATGGCCCCGCCCAGCTCGGCGCGGCTCGGGTCGAGCGCGGACAGGTCGCTGCCCCGCAGTTCGGCGCCGCCGAGCTTCACGTCCAGCAGTTCGGCGCCGGACAGGTCGACGTCGGCGAACGTCGCCCCGGTGCAGTCCGCGCCCGAGAGGTCGGCCTCGCGCATCCGCACGCCCTGGAACTTCACGCCGCGCAAGTCCGCGGTCGCGAGCCCCGTGAACGACCAGTCGCCGCCGAGCACCTTCATCGGTCGCAGCGAGCACTCCGTGAACCGGCTGCCGACGAGCTTGCAGCCGGTGAACTCGGCGTCGAACAGGTTGCAGCGCGCGAAGGTGCACCCGGTGAACGCCGTGTCCACGTGCTTGGAGGCGTTGAACCGCACGTTGCCGAACACGCAGTCGACGAACGAGACACCGCGCGTGACCGCCTCGGTCAGGTCGACATCGTGGAACTCGCACCGTTCGAAGCGCCGGCCGGTGAACTCGTCGGCGTACCAGTCCTCCCGGCGGAAGACCACCTCGGTCTCGGCGGGTCCGGGGGACGCGGGTGTGTCGGGCACGCGGCCAGGCTAGCCGTTGTCCGACCGTCGTCGACCAACCGGCGCAATCTGCCCGGTGACGCGTTTCACCGTCACCCGGAAGTGGGAATTACTGAGCATGTCCAGATGGCGAACTTCCACCAGAACCAACACGGCAGCCCGAGTGATCACCGGAATCGGCGCGTTGTTCGCGTTCATCGAGGTGGTCTACCTGGTGATGCTGCTCGCCGGCGCCAACGCCGCGAACGGCTTCTTCATCTTCATCCGCTCCTTGGCCGTCCCACTCGCCCTCTTCTTCCCCGGCTTGTTCCCGGTGGGCAACGCCGATCTCGCGGTGATCCTCGACTACGGCCTGGCCGCGGTGTTCTGGCTGGTCGTGAGCGGGTTCATCGCCCGGCTCGTCGCTCGCTGACCCCCGTTTCCGCCCCGTGAACCGGAAACGCGGCGAACACCACACGCGGGAGCGTTCGGGAACCACGCGAAATACCATGGCCGGATGTCCGACGGCCGCTGGTTCGACGCTGTGGTTCCCGAAATAGCGGGCCTCGCCGCCTCGCTGCTGCCCAGCGTGCCCGCCACCCCGGCGGCGCTCGCGCGCACGGTCACCGAACAGCTCGTCGGCCGCCGCCTCACCGCGAAGGTCAACGGCGGTGAGGCCCGGTTCACGCTCACCGAACTCGACCTCACCGGGCTCGACCGCCCGGCCGATTCCCTGCGGCTGGCCACCGGTCGCGTCGGTGACGTGCGGCTGGTGGCGCAGGACGTCGACTGGCCCACCCCGCCCGGCAGCATCCCGTTGCGCCGGGTCGTGGTGGTGGCCAGGGACATGCGCCTGCGCAGCGTCCCGACCCCGTCGGTGACGCCGGGCTCGGTGGAGCTCGACATCACCGTGCCCGGCGAGATCGTGCGTAAGCGCGTGGCCCGGACGCGCCCGGGCATCGTCGCGACACCGCACGCCGACGGGTTCCAGGTGCGCTGGGCCAAGCACCCGTCATGGGGCCGGCTCACGCTCACCCCCGCCGTGGTCGACGAAGCCGTGGTGCTGACCCCGACGACCCTCCACATCGGACAGCGGGAATTCGCGGCTCCGAAACGGATCCGGCCCGTGGTGCTGCCGCTGTCCGAGCTGCCGGACGGGTTGCGGCTCGTCGGTGTGGTGCCGGGTGAGGACGAGCTCGTGCTGCGCACCGTGGCCGAGGAGTGGCCGCAACGGCTTTCGCGCGTGCCGATCGCCGAACTCCTGACCTGGCTCACCACGGCCGCCCTCACCCTCACGGTGCCGCGGTTCAGGACCAGGTGACCGGCAGGGAGTGCACGCCGTACACGAGCATGTCCGTGCGCAGCGGCACCTCGTCGGCCGGCAGCGCCAGGCGCAGTTCCGGCAGCCGCGCGACCAGCTCGGCGAGCCCGACCCGCAGCTCCGAGCGCGCCAGCTGCTGCCCGAGGCATTGGTGCACACCGTGGCCGAACGCGAGGTGCGGGGTGCGCGGCCGCGTGAGGTCGAGGCGTTCGGGCTCCGGCCAGTGCGCCGCCGCGCGATTGGCCTGGGGCACCGAGATCAGCACGGTCTCCCCCGCCCCGACCACCACGTCGCCGACGGTGAGGTCCTCCGTGGCCACGCGCGTGGGTCCGATGTGGATGATCGACAGGTAGCGCAGCAGCTCGTCGACCCCGTTGTCCAGCACCGCCGGGTTCTCCCGCACCAGCGCGAGCTGGTCCGGGTTCTCCAGCAACGCGAAAGTGCCCAGCGCCAGCATGTTCGCCGTGGTCTCGTGGCCCGCGCCGAGCAGCACGGTCGCGATGTCCACCAGTTCCTGCTCGGTCAGCGCCGGGTCGGCGTCGCCGTGGATCAGGCCGGACACGAGGTCGTCGGCCGGGTGCGCGCGCTTGTGCGCCACCAGCTTGCGCATGAACGCGTAGATCGACTCCGACGCCTGGGCGCGTTCCTCGTCGCTCTTGGTCAGGTTGAGCGCCACGCCGGTGTGCTCCTGGAACTCCGCGCGGTCGGCGTAGTCCACGCCGAGCAGCTCGCAGATCACCAGTGACGGCAACGGCAACGCGAACGCCGGCACCACGTCACCGGAATTGCCGGCCGCCTTCATCGCGTCGAGGTGCTCGATCGCGATGTCGCGGATCCGCGCTTCCAGCTGCTGCATGCGCCGCACGGTGAACTGGCCGGTGAGCAACCGCCGCAGCCGCGTGTGCTCGGGCGGGTCCATGAAGATGAACCGGCCGTCTTCGCGCTGCGCCAGGTTCACCGGGCAGCGCGCTTCACCGACCTCTTCGGGGCGCAGGTCCATCGCGCTGCGGTTGCGCGTGGTGTCGGAGCTGAACCGCGTGTCGGCCAGCACGGCGCGCGCCTGCTCGTATCCGGTGACCACCCACGCCTGCGCGCCGTTGAGCAGCCCGACGCGCGCCACCGGCGGCCGCTCGGCGAGCACGGGCGGCGGGTCGAACGGGCACTTCCCGCGCCGCAGCATCTCCGGCGGCACCGGGCGGCGCATGGTGGGCGGTTTCGTGGCGGTCATGAACGATCCTTCCGGGTGGTGGGGACACGCGGGGCGGTCAGCAGACCGGTGAGGGCGTCGGTGAGGGCCTCGCCGATCAACACCCAGTCGGCGGGCACGCCGGTGGTCGCGGCGAGGCGTTCCTGCTCCGCGCACGTGTGGATCACCGCGACCCGCGCGGTTTGGCTTCGCAGCGCGGCTTCGGCGCCCGGCAGCGGCGTCGCGTGCGCCCACACGGCGGCCGTGCCGTCGGCGAACTCGACGGCCAGCACGGGCTCGACACCCTGCACTCCGAGCAGCGCCGGATCGGTCACGACCTGCGCCAGGAACCGCGCGCACCAGCTGGGCGTGCCGAGACTCGCCAGGTGCTCGGTGTAGGGCAGCACGAGGCTGGCCACGTGATCGCGCGGCTGCTTCGACTGGCGAACGGCGGCCACGCGTTCCTTCGCCCGCGCGGCGATCGGTTCGACGTGCGAGCGCGTGATGGCGCGGATCAGGTCTTCGCGCGAACCGACGTGGTAGGCGAGCGCGGAGTTGTTGGCCTGCCCGGCGGCTTCCACGATCTGCCGGTTGGACACCTGGGCCAGGCCGCGCTCGGCGAAGAGCCGCTCGGCCGTGCGGAGCAGGAGCTCACGCGTGGCCTCGGCCTGTTCCCGACGCGAGCTCGTTTCCACCACGCAGTGCCCCTTCGTAAGACGATCTTCTTACGAAGCTAGTACCCAAGACACCCGTCTGACAACCATCACGTCGGAAAATCACCGGACCGGCGCTAGGACTCCTCGCCGAGGTAGCGCGTGTGGTCCTCCTGCCGGTTCACGTCGGCCGCGTAGTACTCCTCCGCGAGCTTCTCCGCCTTGCGCCGCAACAGATCCAGCTGCTTCGTGAGCTCGTCCTCCGCGCTGGTGCCGTCGGCGTCGCGGCGCGAGGCGAACCAGCGCGGCAGGTTCAGGTACGTCTCCACCGAAAGCGGCAGGTCCGTGCGCGCGAGCAGCAGCACGCGGTACTGCAGGTCCGGCGTCGAGGCCAGCCGCAGCGGATCCTTGAGCAGGTCTTCCAGCACTTCCGCCACGTGCCGCACGCCCTCGATCGCCGGGGCCGGCAGCCGCCCGGCGTGGGAGACCACCGTCTGCACCAGCGCTTCGAGTGACGCCCGCACCTGCGCCGCCTCCACCGTGGGGTCCACGACGAGCCGCACCTTCTCCGGCGGCGCAACCAGCGCGCCCGCCGTGTACAGCACGGCCATGACCACGAACATCAACCACAGCGGCCCGATCACGCCCACCACGTACAGGACGAGGCCGATCAGGCCGCCGAGGCAGCCGGCGATGTTCTTGGTGGAGCCGATCCAACGCCTCATTGGTACCCGCGAATCTCCTGGAAAACACTGGACAGCTGCGCGTTGCGGGCGTCGAAGACCTTGCCGCCGGTCATCGTGGCGACCTGCGTGAGCTCGTCACCGCTGCCCTCGCCGAACAGTACGGTGAACACCGGGATCTGCTTCATCGCGGCGGGCAGTGCGGGGAACTCGGCCTTGAAGGCGTCGAGGTTCTTGCCGCTCTCGTTCTGGCCGTCGGTCATGAGCACGATCGAGTTGAACCGGTCCGGGTCCTGCGCCACGAGCGGTGCCATCACCGTGTACGCACGCGAGAGGCTGTCGTAGATCGCCGTGCCGCCGCCGGCGTTGAGGCCGCCGACGTAGTCCTTGATCTTCGCCAGTTCGGCCTGCGGGTTCTGCTCGGGCAGTGTGAAGGTGGTCGGCTGCCCCGGCTGGGTGTTGAACGGCAGCATCGTCACCTCCTCCCGGCTGCGGAACTGCCGGTAGCGGCCCACGAGGGAGTTGTCCGCGCCGGTGAGCCCGGTCAACGCCGTGCGCAGCGCCTGGATGCGGTCACCCTCCATCGAGCCCGACGTGTCGAGCACGTACAGCGTGCGCGACGGCCGGCGGATCTTGCTGAAGTAGGCCGCGAGCAGCGCGTCCACGGCCTGCTGCGTCGCCGGGAACGGCAGCTCCACCAGGTCGTGGGGCACGAACTGCGGGCCGAGCTGCACTCCGGGCACCACGGGCCGGCGTTGCGTGACCTGCATGATGCGCTGCTGCGCGGCGGGCGTGCGCAGGTAGTCGGACAGCTTCTGGTGCGCGGTGCGCGCGTCGTCGCTCGCGCTGGTGAGCAGGGTGAGCGGGTAGTCGGCGGTGATCACGCCGTCGCTCGGGTAGATCAGCTTCAACGGCTGCGGCAGCTTGCCCGAGGAGTTCATCGACAGCAGCACGGACTCGTAGTTGATCAGCCCGTCGACCTTCTGCCCGGGGTCCTGGCCGGTCGCGCGGCGCTGGAACGCGTCGGACAGCCAGCCCGACGAACCGGCCGACATCTGCTGCGCGCTGAAGAACTGCGTGAGCTGCGGTGTGACGGCAGCGATCTGCTGCGCGTCGATCGCCGTGCCGGAGTGGGCCAGCGCGGACGCGACCCCGACCAGCGCGGAGAAGCCCGAGTTCGACGCCGACGGGTCGGTCATCCCGTAGGTGAACTCCTTCTTCCCGGCCGCCTCGGCGATGTCACCCCACGTCGGCGCCTTCTTGTCCCAGCCGAGCCGCTGCGCCACCGGCTGCGCAAGACCCAGGACGACCGGCGAGCTCATGATCTTCGCCTGGTTGCCCAGGCGCTTGGCCGCCTCGGGAATCCCCGCGGGATACCGGTTCGACGAGAACCACACGGCGTCGTACTTGCCGTCGAGGCTGCCGTTGGCCAGCGACTCCGCGCCTTCCAACGTGCCGGTGAAGGTGAACTTCACCTTCACGCCCGTGGCCTTCGCGGCCTCGTCGAGCACCGGCTGCAGGTCGGCGAGTTCACTGCCCGCCAGGATGCGCAGCGTGCCGGCCACGGGCTGGTCGGCGTTGTCGTCGGTCGCCGACGAACACCCCGTGACCAGCAGTGCGGCGGCGAGCGCCAGTACCGCGAGTTTCTTCACAGCTCCCCCTCGTGCGAACGGCGCAGCCGGTCTTCGGCGCGGCGCAGCTCCCCGGACAACGATTCCACTGTGGACGCCATGTGCAGCACGGCCTCGGCCTTGAACCCGTCGATCGCGTCGAGCGCCGAGTAGATCCGGTCGAACGAGTCGCGCAGCGTGTCGACGGCCACCGCCGGGTCGCTCGACGCCTTGCGGATCTCGGCGCTCTGCGATTCGAGCAGCGCCGCGTTGGCGCGCAGCAGCCCGTCGGTGGTCGACTGCAGGGCCGCGACCTCGTCGAGCACGTCGCGCTGGTTGGCCAGCGCCGCGCTCACCAGCAGCGCCACGCGCAGCGCGGAGACGGTGGTGGACACCGCGCGCTCGACGCCGCGGATCAGCTCGTCGTTGGTGCGGCGCACCAGGTCCAGCGCGAGATAACCCTGCGCGCTCACGGCCAGCTGCGTCAGCACGTCCTGGTGGCGCTGGCGGATCGGATAGAGAATGTCGGCGCGCAACGCGTTGGCGTGCGAGGGATCCGTGAGGTCGAAGACGCCGGCCTGCCGGTCGATCGCCCCGTCCACGGCCTCGGCGAACGCCGCGGCTTCGGCCAGGCGGCCGAGCGTGGTCCACAGCCGTTCGCGCTCGCCCTTCAGCGCCGCATTGTCGCGCCGCAGTACGTCCTGACGGGTGCGCAGCTCGCGGACCAACGCGTTCACCGGTTCGTTGGCGGCGCGGTAGCGATCGAGGGCGCGCTTCGCGCTGGCCGCCGCCGGGAAGATGCCGAGCAGCTTGCGGCCGGTGATCGGCAGCTTCGCCGGATCGAGCTCCGCGACCGTGCGGCGCAGCTCGACCAGGCTCGTGGTCACCTGCTGCTGCGGCGAACCGACGGAACCCCGCGCCGATTCCAGCGCCTTCGTGGAGCGGTCCAGCATCGTGCCGGCCACGGACGCCGCCGCCCGCATGTCGGCCTCACCCACGGCGAGGATCTCGTCGAGCAGCGTGGTGAACTCGGGCGACTTCACGTCGAGCGCTTCGAGCCGCGTGGCGAACTCGCCGGCGCGCCGCGCGATGTCGGCCCGCGTGTCGTCGCCGAGCGCGATCAGTCCGGCGGCGCGCTCCACGGGAACCGCCGCCACCGCTTCCGGCGGGGTGAGGGTGAACTCGTCCATCAGTACTGCTTCTGGATCGCGTCGAGCAGCCGCTCCAACGTCTCGAACGACGGCGGTTCCACCGTGTCCACGAGATCGGCCGGCACCGGCGCCTTGGCCGCGGTCACGACGTCGCGGAACAGCTGCGGGTTCGTGGTGCGGAAGCCGAAGGTCGCGGCGAGCTTGCCGAGCTCCGGGTCGGTGGAGAGCAGCTGGCCGACCTTGTCGCCGTTGGCGGAGAAGGGAACCAGCGTGTGCTTCGAGTACACCGTGGGCGCGGTGTAGAGCATGCGCATGTCGGGCCGGATCGAGCCGTCGTGGCGCACCAGGCGGTCCACGTACTGCGATTCGTAGATCAGCGCGAGCGGTGTCTTGCCCATGCCGGCCGAGAGGTAGTCCTCGAACGGCCCCTCGGTGCTGTTCTGCGTGTAGCCCTGGTCGAGGAAGAGCTTCGACACCTGGGGCAGCACCTTGGCTTCCTGGTCCGGCGTCGAGACGACGTTGTTGCCGTTGGCCACGAACGACACGATCGACAGGTACATCGCGGCGGAGTTCGACTCCCGCGGGTCGGTGGTCGTCACGAGGATGTTCTTGCGCACGGGGTAGGCCGTGTTGCCGGGCAGCTGGTCCCAGCGCGTGCCGGCCTGCGTGAGCTGCAGGTACTTGCCGATGTCGAGCACCTGGTAGTCGCCGGCGCCCTTGTGCACGGCGCCGGCCGCGGTGAGCAGCTGCACGATCGGCTCGAACGTGGCGATCGCCATCGGCGACTGGAATGGCGTGTACACCGTGGTCACCTTGCGGTCGCGCTGGATCTTCTGCGCCGCAGGTGAGGAGGAGGGGAAGGCGAACTCGTACTTGGCGAGGTCGACCGTGGTCGCGATCTGCCGCGAGCCGGCGGTGTCGACCTCCACCTTCAAGCCGTGCTTGGCGAAGGCGTCGATCACGCGCTGATCGGTGAAGAAGGCCTGCTTCTCCGAGCCGATCACCCCGCGCACGACGGTGAGGTCACCCCCTCCCGCCGTGTCGTCGCCCCCGGACCGCCCCCACACGATCACGGCCACGACGGCGAGTACCAGAACCACAGCCAGCCCGATGGACAACCGGCGTTTCACGAACCCACCTTCCGCACGTCCCGCGACGCGTCACCTCGGATCCTTCAGCCCCCGCAACTCGTTTGACGCGCGGCACGAGGAGTTCGAAGTGAACGATCAATGAACGAACGGGGTCGATCAGGATCAGGCGTTTTGGTGGTGTGGAAGGGAATTTTCGAACTGTGCGCCCTGGTTCGGCGAGGGGTCACAGCACAGCGCCGCCGCCGTGGCGAACACGGCGGCGGCGCGGAAGCCCGGATCAGAGCGAGGCTTGTTCCTCCACCGGCAGGCAGATCTCGAACCGCGTGTCACCCGGCACGGAGGTCACCTTGATGTCACCCGAGTGCCGTTCCACCACGATCCGCCACGAGATGTCGAGGCCCAGGCCCGTGCCTTCGCCCACGCCCTTGGTGGTGAAGAACGGCTCGAAGATGCGCTGGCGCACCTCTTCCGGGATGCCCGGGCCGCTGTCGCCGATCTCGACGCGCACCTGCTTGCTCTCCTGCCACGTGCGCAGCGTCAGCGTGCCCCGCCCGCCCATGGCCTGCACGGCGTTGTCGATGATGTTGGTCCACACCTGGTTGAGCTCGGCCGCGTACGCCGGGATCTGGTCGATGCTGCGGTCGTATTCCTTGACCACGCGGACGCCGTCGCCGATCTTGCCCGAGAGCATCACCAGCGTGGAGTCGAGGCCTTCGTGCACGTCGATCCACTGGTGCGGCGCGCGGTCCATCTGCGAGTACTGCTTGGCCGCGCCGACGAGCACCGAGATGCGCGTGGTGGAGTCCTCGATCTCGCCCATGAGGATCTCGGTCTCCAGCGCGTACGCGAGCCAGCGCAGCGCGCCGTCGAGCAGGCCCTCCCCCACGGATTCCAGCACGCCGTCGAGGTTTTCGGTGGTGAGGCCGGCGGCGACGAAGATCGCGGCGAGGTCCCAGCCCTGGTCGATGTCGTGGTCGTCGAACCAGTCGCTGATCTCGTCCTCGCGGTCGGCCTGCTGCATCGCCGAGAGGCGCGGTGCGTCGGCGACCGTCTTGACCAGCTGCTCCTGCACCTCCACGAGCTGCTCGAGCAGGTTCGGCTCGATGTCCTTCTTCGCCAGCATCGCGAGCTTGTGCCGCATCCCGGCCACGCGTTCGCGCAGCGCCGCCGTGGCGCGCACCGCGGCGGCGGCCGGGTTGTTGAGCTCGTGGGTGAGCCCGGCCGACAGCTCGCCGAGCGCGAGCAGCCGGCGCCGCGACGAGATCACGGTGTCGGTGTTGCGCCAGCCGAGGTACATGCCCTCCAGCAGGTGCGCCGCCATCGGGAACCACTTGCGGAACTCCACCGCGAACTCCGCCGAGGGCAGCGCGAGCAGCGTGAGGTCGCCGATCGCCTGCACGGTGGCGCCGTAGGTGTGCTGGTTGTCCTGGTGCACGAAGAACTGCGTGGCCCCGAAGTAGGAGCCGCGCTGATCGGAGCGCTTCACCTCGACCTCGGCACCGCTCACCAGCCGCGACATCCGCAGCGCGCCCGAGAGCAGGATGTAGAAGCAGGTGGCCGGGTCGCCTTCGCGGTGCACGGCGGTGTCGCCGTCGTAGTGCTCCACCACGGCGTGCTCGTCGATCCAGTCGAGCTGCTCGTCGGAGAGGTGCTCGAAGAGGAAGAGGCCGCGGAGTTCTTCGCGCGGCAGTGCGGGCTCCTTCACTGGTCCTCCAGGTAGCGGTGCACCAAAGTGACGGCCATGGCTCCCTCGCCGACGGCGGAGGCCACGCGTTTCACCGACTGCGACCGGACGTCGCCCGCCACGAACACGCCGGGCACGGACGACTCCAGGTGGTAGGGATCGCGGTCGAGCGGCCAGCCGGTGGGCCGGCGCCCTTCGTAGACCAGGTCGGGACCCGTCTGCACGAACCCGTGGTGGTCGCGCTGGATCACCTCGCCCAGCCAGTCGGTGCGCGGGGCCGCGCCGATGAAGATGAACAGGTGCCCGGCCTCCACGGTCTCCGTCGTGTCGCCGTGGCACAGCGTGAGGCCTTCGAGGTGGTCGTCGCCGTGGGCTTGCACGACCGTGGTGCCCGTGCGCACGGTGATGTTGTCGATGCCCGCGATCTGCTCGATCAGGTAGTGCGACATCGACTTCTCGAGGGAGTCACCGCGCACCAGCAGCGACACGTCGCTCGCGTGCTGTGCGAAGAACACCGCCGCCTGGCCCGCGGAGTTCGCGCCGCCGACGATGTACACGTGCTGGCCCTTGCACTCGGGCGCTTCCGTGGCGGCGGAGCCGTAGTACACGCCGCTGCCGGTGAGCGCCCGGATGCCGTCGGCCTCGTGCGCGCGGTAGGTGACGCCGCTGGCGAGGATCACGGAGTGCGCGGCGATCTCGCTGCCGTCGCCGAAGGTGACCACGCGGCTCGACCCGCGCACCTCCAGTCCCACCACGTCGCGCGCGGTGAGCACCTCGGCGCCGAACTTCTGCGCCTGCCGGCGCGCGCGGTCGGTGAGCTGCGCGCCGGACACGCCGTCGGGGAAGCCCAGGTAGTTCTCGATGCGCGAGCTGGTGCCCGCCTGCCCGCCGGTGGCCTTGCGCTCGACGAGCACCGTGCGCAGGCCTTCGGACGCGCCGTACACGGCCGCGCCGAGGCCGGCCGGACCGCCGCCGATCACCACGAGGTCGTAGAACTCCTGCGCCGGCCGCGTGGACAGGCCCACCGCGTTGGCGATCTCGCCGCCGGTGGGCTGCTTCAGCACGGTGCCGTCCGGCGTCACGACCACCGGGATGTCGGCCTCCACGGCCCCGGCGGCCTGCAGGATGCGGCCGCCTTCGTCCTCGTCCACGGAGTACCAGCGGTACGGCACGGCGTTGCGGGCGAGGAAGTCGCGGACCTTGAACGAGGGCGCCGAGTACCGGTGGCCGACCAGCTTGGTCTCCTCCACGGACTTGTCGCCGACCGCGAGCCACGTCTCCACGAGGGAGTCGATGACCGGGTACAGCTTCTCCTCCGGCGGGTCCCACGGCTTGAGCAGGTAGTGGTCGACGTCGACCACGTTGATCGCCTGGATGGCCGCGTCCGTGTCGGCGTAGGCCGTCAGCAGCGCGCGGCGCGCGTTGGGGAACAGGTCCATCGCCTTCTCGAGGAAGGCGATCCCGTCCATGTGGGGCATGCGGTAGTCGGCGAGGATCGCCGCGACGGCATCGCCGCGCAGCTTGATCTCGCGCAGGGCGTCGAGGGCGTCGGCCCCGGAGTCGGCACGGATCACGCGGTAGTCCTTGCCATAGCGGCGCCGCAGGTCACGCGCGACCGACCGCGAAACCGCGGGGTCGTCGTCGACGGTCATCAGGATCGGCTGGCTCACACCCGACAGCCTACGGCGGTGTCCAAGGCCGGAGAACTCTCGCGCAGCCTGGACCTGCTCCAGCCGCACCTGGACCTGGGGATCGGCTCGTGATCTCCCTGGGCGAACGGTCCGTTCGCGCGTTCTTGGCCCGCCCGGCTCAGGCCTCGGGTCGGCCGAACAGCGCGAACGCCCGCGACGCCAACTCCCGCACCCGCGCCCACTCCGGCGCGGTCGCCAGCGCTTCGAACGACCACGGCCCGGTCGGTCCGCTCATGTCTTCCAGCAGTGCGTTCAGCTCGTCGAGCAGCGTCAGCAGGCCGGGAGCCAGGGCGTCCCTGGCCCGCACCAGCCAGTCGTCGAACTCCAGCGCGAGCTCGTCGGCGTTGCGCAGGCCGTCCTTCTCGAGCAGCGCGACCTGCGCCGGGGCCGGCTGGGCCAGATCCCCGACGGCGATCACCAGGTGCCGGTAGGCGAACTGCGTGCTCATCCGGTCAAGGTAAGGGACGCCGAGCCGCCGCCGCGCCAGGTTTTCCGGACCCGGCCGCGAACTGCGTCCGCAGATACCTCAGCCGTTGCGGATCCGCGACGGTGCGCAGAGCCGAGATCCGCCCGTCCCGCGTTTCCACCGAGGTGAGGCCCACGATCTCGCCGTCCTGGAGGAACAGGATGCCCGGGGCGCCGTTGACCTCCGTGAGGAGGAAGTCGGACACCGTGGCGAAGCGGGCGAGGGTGGCGGCGGCGTTGCGGCGGACGGCGGCGCGGCCGCGGACGTGCACGCGTTCGCCGTCACCGAGATCCATCCAGGTGGCGATGTCGGCGACGAGCAGGTCCTCGAGCAGCTCCAGGCGGCCCGAGCGCACGGCCGTCATGAAGCTCTCGGTGAGCCGCATCGAGCCGTCGTCGGACGTCGGGAAGCGGGTCTCACCGGTGTCGACGCGGCGGCGGGCGCGGCTGTAGAGCTGGCGGGCGTTGGCCTCGGTGAGCTCCAGCAGCGCGGCGAGCTCCGGGTACGGGTAGTCGAACGCCGAGCGCAGCACGAACACCGCGCGCTCCACCGGGGTCAGCGACCGCATCAGCACGAGCATCGCGAACGACACCGACTCACGCTGCTCCACCGTCTCCAGCGGGCCCAGGGCGCCGCCGCCGGTGAGCACGGGTTCGGGCAGCTCGTCGCCGGCCGCGGCCTCACGGCGAGCCGGCGCGGACGTGAGCCGGGTGAGGCAGAGGTTCGTCACGGCCTTCGTGAGCCACGCTCCGGGCGCGGTGAGCCCGCCGGGGTCGACGCGGCGCCAGCGCAGGTAGGCGTCCTGCACCGCGTCCTCGGCGTCGTCGGCCGAGCCGAGCAGGCGGTAGGCCAGGCCGAAAAGCCGGCCGCGTTCTCCGGTGAAGAAGTCGGTTGTCACAAGGCGCTCCCCTGCTCAGTCCTCACTGCGCCACCGCACGAAGACCGCAACCACCACCACAGTAGAGAGGGGACCCCCGTGGCCACCACCACCCGAGAGACCGTCGAACGGTTCTACGCCGACCTGTTCAACGGCCGCGACTTCGACCTGATCGACGAACTGCTCACCCCCGACGCCGTGAACCACGGTCCGTCCGACGAATCGGCCCGCGAGGCCGTGCTCGGTGCCGGCGAGATCGTGCGCACGTCGTTCTCCGACGCCGTGCTGCACGTGGACGACATCCTGGTCGACGGCGACAAAGCCGCCGTCCGCTGGACCATGACCGGCACGCACGACGGCGATTTCCTCGGCCGCCCGGCCACCGGCAAGGCGATCCGCCTGCGCGCCACCGTCGTGTTCGGCCTGCGCGAGGGCCGCATCGCCGAGCTGTGGCCGGTGCTCGACTTCCACGGCCTGCTACAACAAGTCGCCGCCTGAGGCCGGTCCCGCGGCCGGAGGCGAACAACCCCCGGCCGCGGGAACCGCGTCAGCTCGCCAGCAGCACCGGTTGCGTCCCGAACCCCACATCCACGCCCGTACCCGGCACCAGGTCCGCCGCCGCCACGCTCGGCAGGTCGGCCAGCACGGCCGTGCCGTCGGACAGCAGCGCGGTGACGCGGGTGACCGCGCCGCGGAAGCTGTGGTCGGTCACCACCGCGCGGCCGTCGGAGGCGGCCGCCAGCGTCACGGCCTCGGGGCGCACCAGCACGGTCACGGAGTCGCCGTCGGTGTGCTTGCCGGGTTCGGCCAGCACGAGCCGCTCGCCGACGACGTCGACCGACGCGCTGCCGACCGCGACCGTGCCCGGCAGGCGGTTCATCGTGCCCACGAACTCGGCGACGAACGCGGTCGCCGGCCGGGCGTAGAGCTCGGCCGGGCTGTCGCACTGCTCGAGGCGCCCGGACCGCATCACGCCCACGCGGTCGGCGATCGACAGCGCTTCTTCCTGGTCGTGCGTGACGAACAGCGTCGTGATCCCCACCCGCAGCTGCAACCGGCGGATCTCGTCGCGCAGCTGCGTGCGCACGAGGGCGTCGAGCGCCGAGAGCGGCTCGTCGAGCAGCAGCACGCGCGGCTCGATCGCCAGCGCCCGGGCCAGCGCCACGCGCTGCTGCTGGCCACCGGAAAGCTGGTGCGGATAGCGCTTTTCCTGCGCCGACAGCCCCACGAGCTCCAGCAGCTCCTGCGCCCGCTTCTGCCGCGCCGCCGGGGCGACGCCGCGCAGCCGCAGCCCGAAGGCCACGTTGTCGCGCACCGTCAGGTTCGGGAAGAGGCTGTAGGCCTGGAACACCATGCCCATGTCGCGCTTGTTGGCCGGCACGCCGACCACGTCGGTGCCGTCCACCAGCACCTCGCCGGCGTCCACGGCCTCCAGGCCCGCCAGCACGCGCAGCGCGGTCGTCTTGCCGCAGCCCGACGGGCCGAGCAGGGCGACGAGCTCGCCCGGCGCGATCGTCAGGTCCAGCCCGTCGAGCGCCCGCACCTCGCCGAACTCGCGGCGCAGGCCGCGGAACTCGACCGAGGCACCGGTTTTCGTCTGCTGGGCAGTCACAGTTTTCACGCCACACCTCGCGAAGCCTTGCGGCGACCGGCCACAAGGGACAGGACGAACAGGAGCAGGAACGCGACCAGCAGCGACAGCAGCGAAACGGCGACGGACACGCCCGCCTCCGACTGCCCGGTGCTGACCGTCCACACGGGAAAGGTGTCCATCAGCAGGATGCTCGCCAGCGTGTACTCCCCCAGCACCAGCGCCAGGTTGAGGAACGCGGCGCCGAACACGGCCGAGCGGATGTTGGGCACGATCACCCGCAGCAGCACCGTCGGCCACGAAGCGCCGAGGCTGCGCGCGGCCTCCACCAGCGTGGGCAGCGAGATCGCCGCGAGGCCCGCGTCGAGCGTGCGGTAGGTGAAGGGCAGCGCCAAGACCACGTATTCGAGCACGAGGATCACGGGCGTCCCGTTGATCACCTCCGGCGCGTCGCGGAACACCACGAGCACGCCGTTGACCAGCACGATCGGCGGGATCACCAGCGGCAGCAGGCTCACGCCCTCGATGAGTCGGCGCAGCTTCGGCTTGCGCAGGTGCACCCAGCTCACGGTGGGCACCATCAGCAGCAGCGTGAGCGCCACCGTGCCGGCCGCGACCCACAGCGACGTGCCGAGCGTGGGCAGCAGGTCGGGTTCGTCGAGGATCTTGCCCCACGAGGCGAAGCTGTGGGTGTTGTTCACGTCGCGCAGGCTGAACTCCACCGACGCGCCCATCGGCACGAGGAAGTACAGGCCGAACAGCGTGAGCACGGTCCAGCGCAGGGCTTTGTTCTTCACGACAGCCACCTCGAAGCGCGCTTTTGCAGGTACGCGTAGATCGCCATCACCAGCGCGACCACCACGACCATGCCGAGCCCCAGCGCCTTGCCGAGGTTCTGCTGGTCGGCCACCACGTTGCCGCTCACCAGCGATCCGATCTGGATCGGCACGAGCGGCACCACGCCGGTGGTGAGCGCGTACGCCGTGGCGTAGGCGGAAAACGCGTTGGCGAACAGCAGCAAGGTCGACGCGAGGAACGGCGGCAGCAGCACGGGCACGGCGATGAGCCGGAAGTACTGCGCCCGCGTGGCCCCGAGGTTCGCCGCGGCTTCGCGCCACTGCTCGCGCATGCCTTCCAGCGCCGGGGTGAAGACGATCACCATCAGCGGGATCTGGAAGTAGACGTAGACGATCGACAGGCCGGTGAACGTGAACAGGTTGAAACCGCCGGCGTAGATGTCGAACCCGAGGCCCGCCAACGCCTTCGTGACGATGCCGATGCTGCCGAGCGTGGCGATGAAGGCGAACGCGAGCGGCACGCCGCCGAAGTTCGCGAGCACGCCGGCGGCGCTGGAGACGACCTTGCGCAGCAGGCCGTCGGGCTTCGCGCCGAGCACGGCGTTGGCCAGGATCGCGCCGAGGATCGCCCCGGCCGCCGCCGTGAGCGCCGAGAGCTCGATGCTCGTGGCGAACGAGCGGCCGAACTGGTCGGCGAACGCGGCGGTGAGGTTTTCGGTGGTGAAGGCGCCGTCGTTGTCCTGGAACGCGCCGATGGCCACCATCACCACCGGCGCGCCGAGGAACACGCCGGTGTAGAGCAGGAACGGCAGCAGGCCGAGGTGGCCCGCCACCCACGAGAGCACGCGCCGCGCGGACCCGGGGCGCACGGGCGCGGCGGCGGGAGCGGCCGGGGCCACTCCCGCCGCCGCGGTGACGGTTTCGGCGGTCACGTCAGCCGAGCGCCTTGGCCCACTCGTCGCCGAGGACCTTCTTGGCGGCGTTGACCTGCGCGTCGGTGGCCAGCTTCACGTCGCCCTCGACCTTGGGCAGCGCGGCGAGCGCGGTCTTGTCGGCGGTGCCGGCCGATTCCATCTTCGGCAGGCGCGCGGGGCGCGAAAGGCCCTTCAGGAACAGGTTCTGGCCCTCGTCGGAGTACAGGAACTCCTCCCACAGCCGCGCGGCGGCGGGGTGCGGGGCGGTCTTGCTGATGCCCTGGGCGTAGAAGTTCGAGTAGACGCCGTCGGTCGGCACGGTGACCTTCCAGTCGACCTTGCCCTTGAGCTTCGCGGCGTACCCGGCCTGCAGGTAGTCCCAGTCGAGCGTGATCGGGGTCTGGCCGCTCTCGATGGTGGCCGCGCTCGACTGCACCGGGATGAAGTTGCCCGACTTCTTCAGGTCGGCGAAGAACTGCACGCCCGGCTTGATGTCGTCGAACGAACCGCCGTTGGCCAGCGCCGCGGCGTAGACGCCGGCGAACGCCGCGCCCGCCTTCGTCGGGTCGCCGTTGAGCGCGACCTTGCCCTTGTACTCGGGCTTCTTCAGGTCGGCCAGCGTCTTCGGCGGGTCGGTGACCTTCGCGGCGTCGTAGCCGATGGAGATGAAGCCGCCGTAGTCGAAGAACCAGGAGCCGTCGTCGGCCTTCTGGCCCGCCGGGATGTCGTCGAACGTGGCGACCTTGTAAGGCGCCAGCAGACCGTCGGAGGCGGCGGAGAGGGCGAACGCGCTGCCGAGGTCGACCACGTCGGGCGCGCGGTCCTGGCCCTTGAGCTGCTTGACGGCGTTGATCTCGTCCTGGCTCGCGCCCTCGGGGTTGGCTTCGGTCACCTTCAGGCCGTACTTCTTCTTGAAGGCGTCGAGGATCTCGCCGTAGTTCGCCCAGTCGTGCGGCAGGGCGATCACGTTGAGCGTGCCCTCCTTCTTGGCCGCCTCGACGAGCTTGTCCATACCACCGAGGTCGGCGGCCGACTTGGCGGTGGCGGCGGCGCCCGAGCTCTGCTCCGAACCCGACGCGCCACCCCCGCACGCGGAAAGCAGGAGCGTGCCGGCGGCAGCGACCGCGGTCAGGGCAGCGAAACTTCTCTTCACTTGTCCAGTCCTTTGATACCCGGGGTGTGGGAATGCCGAGCGAACAGTCCACTAGGGACACAGCCGGATCATGAACCGGATGTGAATGACCAGTGCCCTGCTCATGCACGATCGTCACCGGGAGTCACAGCGCGACGGGCCCATCGCGGTTGGTGATCTTTGAGCACGGAGTGGTCACGAAAAGTCGCCCGGTTTCCGGAACTGCCGGAAACCGGGCGACTTCTGACCATCTCATGTGGACTGGGAACCGGTGCGCGCCGAGGCCGCCACCACGGCGCGCACCGGTTGTCTGGAGCGGTGGGCTACGGGTAGCTCACCAGGTTCACCGGCCGCGTCCCGTCGGGCGTGGTCGCTCCGGTGGTGTTGATCACGTGGGTGATCGTGCCCGCGTGGTTCAGCGACACGGTGACCATGTCGTGGAACCGCACGCCCGGGGTGTTGGGCGCTTCGTAGGCGTGGGCGCTGGCCACCGACGGGTTGGTGTTGAAGAAGCAGTAGCTGCCCAGGCCCCACGCTTCGTGGCTGGTGACATTCGGCCCGACTTTGTAAGCCGAGTAGCCCTGCGAGGACCCGTTCATCCAGGCGGCCTGGTTGGGCACGTCGTAGGGCATCTCGTTCTGGAAGAAGTACGTGCGCCCGCCGTTGCCGTTCCAGACGACCTGCGTTTTCTGGTAGTGCTCCACGAACAGGCCGTACATCGTCACGTTGTTGCCGTTCACGGTGAGCCCGTTGTCGGCGGTGTTGGTGTTCCAGCCGACGAAACTGTTGTTCGCCGCGTGGTCGGCGCGCCAGATCCACATGTGGTCGCCGATCACGTTGTTGCTGTTCACCACCAGGCTGTTGGTGGCCTTCCCGACGGCCGGGCCGCCGATGCGGAAGAACACGTCATGCAGCGAGGTCGGGTCGGCCGAGTGGTCGGCGCTCGAGCCGGGGGCGCCGACCTGCATGAGCGTGTTCGAATTGGTCGTGCCGGCGTCCACGAGCAGGCCGGCCACCTTCACGCCGTTGACGTCGTCCACGTTCATCGCGGTGATGCCGTTGTCGGGCACCAGGGTCGCGATGCCGAGGCCGAGCACCACGGTGTCGGGGCGGGTCACGTGCAGGGTCTGGTTGAGGTGGTAGACCCCGGGCGTGATCAGCAGGTTCTTGCCCGCCGCGAGCGCCGCGTTCATGTCGGCCGCCGAGGCGCCGGGCTTGGCGACGTAGAACTGGTCGATCGGCAGCGAGCTGCCGGGCGCCGTGCCGTTGGCCCAGCTGGTGCCAGACGTGTTGTTGCGCAGGGCCGGCACGAAGACCTGGTACTTGCCGGCGCTGTCAATGTAGAGGAACGGCTTCTCGCGGACTACGGGCGCCTGGCCGACCGTGGTGTAGGGCGGGCTCGGGAACGTGTTCTGCGGCGCACCGTTCACGCCGACGAAGACCATGTTCCAGTTGGAGCCGTTCCAGCTGCCGAACTGCGAGTTGCGCGAGATCCACTGCTGCTGCGAGCCCGAGCGGACCTGGCCGTCGATCTTCGAGTCGGAGATCCAGCCACCGCTGGCCCAGCCGCCGTCGTCGAGCTGCAGGTCACCGCGCACGTGCATGCGCCGGTACGGGGCCGCCTGGGAGACTGCCCAGCGGTCGGCGCCGCCGGTCGGGTTCACCGACAGGTTCTCGGCGCCGCGCCAGAAGTTCTGCGTCGCGTTCTGCGGCGGGAACCAGTCGGCCTCCACGTGCACCGCGCCGTTGATCGTCACGGCGTCGGGGCTCAGCCCGAGGCCCAGCACCTGCGTGTAGAAGCCGACGTTCACGTTCGCGGAGTACGTGCCCGGCTTGAACATCACGGCGTAGCGCTGGCTGCCGAACTGGTTCTTCTCTTGCTGGCTGAAGATGCTGTTCAGCCTGCTCTGGATGCTCGCGCTCGACATCGACGGATCGAAGATCACGACGTTCGGGCCGAGGTCCGGATCCGAGCTCGGAGGAGTCGTAGTGCCACCCACAGGACTCAGTGTGAACGATTGGGCACTGGTGTTATTACAGGTGTACTGCTCCAGCTGAACACTGTCTGCGATAGAGGCCCCCGGCACGTCCAGGCACTTGCCGCTGTTGCGGTTCACGAAGTGGTATGCACCACTCGCCTCCTGCACAGGCTGCCACTGCTGGTTGAGGCCGTTGGAGTAGGACCAGAGCTGCGCCAGACCCCCGTCGTCCTTGGAGACGTTCGTGATGTCCCAGGACTGGGCCGGGTTGAGCTGGGTGTTCACCCGCACGTAGCCATCGGTGGTCGGCTGGAACTGCCACGCCTGCGACGCGGTCTGGTTGCAGGCGTACTGCTGGACGACGGTGCCGTTCGCGCTCGCCGCGGCCTTGGCGTCGACGCACTTGCCGCTGTTCCCGGCCTGCACGGTGAACCACTGATCGGGGGCGATGGCCTGGGCCGCTGCCGGGGCTGGGGTCTGCACGTGGGCCGGGGTTTGCGCCTGAGCCTGCTCCACCAACCCCACACACCCCGCCACCACCGTGAACGCGGACAGCACAAGCGTGCCCACTCTCCGCACTCCCATCGGAACCTCCTCCGCCGCACCGCGCGGCCTCTCGACGAGCACAAAACGGCAAGGCTCATGCCCAGGGATGGAGACGCGGCGTAGCGGGCGGGGACCTCGGCGTCACAACCGGGTGAAAATGTAACGGCGGACACACAGGGAGTCAATACAGAGCTAAAAATAAGTCATGAAGAGGTTCTTGAGCTGGGCGTTTCCCGAGTTCTTGCGGGTGGGTCACGCTCCGGAGCCGCAGTACTGTTCGTCGGCCTGCGTTGCCGGGCCTGATTGGATCTTCACCGGGTTTCCATTTTGCCCTCTGACCTGCAGTTTTTCTGACCGGCGTCGTTGTCCGACCCCCCGGTGAAAACCCCTCGGGGCGAGGTGTACTCTTTGTTCACACGAGATGCGGAGTTCACCTCCGCCTCGGGGCTATGGCGCAGCTGGTAGCGCACCTCACTGGCAGTGAGGGGGTCAGGGGTTCGAGTCCCCTTAGCTCCACCCTGGAAGTCTTACTAGAGCAAGTGCCTGAATGAAGGCCGCGAAGTAGGACAGCGACACCGGACGGCGAACATGAGCCACCCGCACTGCGGGTGGCTTTTTCGTTTGTGGGCTGCACATCGGCCGCGGAGGCCTCCTGGCGTTGCCTGACGTTCAGCTCACTGAAAGGCGCATGAAGTTGCCCGGCGGTGATCTTCTCTTCCTCGATGCAGGGGGCAGCGAAGATCGCTTGGTTGAGCAGCCGCCGCTACTGGTCGTTGCATCGCCGGTTCAGCTCGATCGGCTGCGAAAGCAGCGCGAGGCCGGCGCCGACGAGCTGGGCGCCGTCAGTGAGGTCGGTGTCGGCGATTTCCAACCGCAACTCGAGCCGGCGGCGATCGCGCGATTTCGAGCAGCCGCGCCTTCACCTTGGACGCGCCATCGTGCCGTCGGCGGCGAGGTCGATCAAGTTCTCCTCCTTCGTGTCAAGTTCCTTGAGCTTCGTGGTGATCTGCTGCCGCAGCAGGCGCACTGACTTCTGCTGGCCGTCGAGCACCGCACGTTCGACCGCGTCCTCGACGAGCGCGACGTTGACGTGGGGCGCCTGGCAGACCCCCTTCTGCCTGCCACGGCAGAAGAAGTACAGGTTGCCAGGCATCAGCTGACCGACCGGAGTGTCATCGATCGCCTCGGTGGCAGAGACGAGGGTGACGCCGCGCTTGAGCAGGTCCGCTATGACGATGGCGTCGTCGCAGCGGTTGCGTGCCATTCGCGAGAGTTGGCAGACGATGATCACGTCGACATCGCCCCGACACCAGGCACAACGAGCACGCTGCTCCCCGCATTGCGTCGGGCGAGGTCACCGCACCTCTCGGCGGCCGAGCATTCTCCGCCCGCCCACTCTGGAGCCGACCAGGACTGGCGCCCACCCCACCCCTCAAACGCAACGATCACTTTAACGATTCTTTACTTTCTTGACCGGCGAAGCCATACTGACGTCGAGGGGAGTACTTCCGCAGGGGCTGCCCGGTCAATACGGACATCCCGGTGATGTCCTCGGGAGCCCGCCCAGGTCGGTGGCACGAGATGCCGGCGGCACAGGGTGAAGGAGACCTCGAACACGCGCCGGTGCGCGCTCGTTCGAGGAGGTTCCTGTGCTCGCGGAGGTTGTCGCGGTTGCTCCTGCGGAGTCGGTGGGATCGCTCTGGTTGTGGCTGATCAGCATCGCGGTCCTGGTTTTGCTGCTGGTCGCCGATTTCATGGTGACGCGGCGTCCACACGAAGTGTCGATGCGCGAGGCGGTCGGCTGGTCGGTGTTCTACCTGACGCTGCCGCTGGTGTTCGGCGCCTGGCTGTGGGTCGCGTTCGGGAGCGGCCAGGCGGTGGAGTTCCTGACCGGCTTCGTCGTCGAGAAATCCCTGTCGGTGGACAACCTGTTCGTCTTCATGCTGCTGCTGGCCGCCTTCGCGGTCCCACCCGCGCTGCAGCAGCGGGTGCTGCTCTACGGCATCGTCGGCGCACTCGTGCTGCGGGGGGCGTTCATCGCGGCCGGCGCCGCACTGCTGGCGGCGGGAACCTGGGCGTTCCTCGTGTTCGGGCTGGTCCTCTTCGCCTCGGCGGTGAAGATCCTGCACCAGGCGCTCACGGACGCCGATGGCGAACCGGATCCCGCACGGATGCGATCGGTGCGGCTGCTGCGCAGGTTCATCCCGATCACCGACGACTACCAGGGAGCCCGGGTGACCGTGCGCCGGCACGGGCGGCGGGTGTTCACCCCGCTGGTGGTCGTGGTGGTGGCGGTGTTCACCACCGACGTCGTGTTCGCGATCGACTCGGTGCCTGCGGTCTACGGCATCACCGAAGACCCCTATCTGGTGTTCGCCACCAACGCCTTCGCCCTGCTCGGCCTGCGCGCCCTGTACTTCGTGCTGCACACGGCGTTGGCGAAACTCCGCCACCTCAACCACGGCCTGGCCGTCATCCTCGCGTTCATCGGGGTAAAGCTGGTCCTGCACTGGGCACACGGCGTCTGGCCCGCCGTGCCGCAGATCCCCACCCCGATCTCCCTGGCGGTCATCGTCCTCATCCTGGCGACGGCCACCACCACCAGCCTCCTGCCCCGCCACGCACCCGAGCCCGCTGACCACCGACGGGACTGAGCCATGGCAACCGAACTGCTCGTCAACGCACTGGTCGAGCTCTTCCTCACCCTGCTCATCCTCACCGCACTCGTGATCACGTGCGCGGCAATGACCCCACCACGCGGCCCAGGCTCCTGAACCGGTCCGCGGGAGAAGTCCCTCGGATGATCAGCCCGCAGAACCTCGCCATCGCCGCGGCGGACGACAGGTCTGAACCGTTCGACGAGCCCCTCCTCCCGCTCGGTGGGCAGGTGCGGCCGGTCGTCACAAAAATCTTCTGGAGAGAATCCGTTGCGGTTAGCGTGAATCAGGTTACCGATTCCGACGTCGCTGCTGTCCCGTCGTGTGCGTTCGAAGCGGGCGCCACGGTGCGCCGGCAGGAGAGCGTTCGACAGACAATGGGCGGCCCGGAGCCCTGTTTCGATACCGATCAAGGAACGGAGTCGCTCACATGGCTTTCCCCGGCCTCCAGCACGTCGCGATCACGGTTTCGGACCTCAAGCGCAGCACCGAGTGGTACAGCCGCCTGTTCGAGGCCGAACCCGTCCTCGACGAGGACGAGGAAGGCGGCGAGTTCCACCACACGGTCTTCGCCCTCGACGGCGGAATGCTCTTCGGCCTGCACACCCACCCCGGCCGCGAGTCGAAGGACCGCTTCGTCGAGACGCGCACCGGCCTCGACCACGTGGGCTTCGCACTCTCTGGCATCGCAGAGCTCGAGCAGTGGCGCGACCGCCTCGACGAGCTCGCGATCACCCACGGCGGCATCAAGAAGGCGCACTACGGCTCAGGCGTCTCTTTCCGTGACCCCGACAACATCGCTCTCGAGTTCTTCATCGCACCGGGGACGTGACCACCGATCCCTGCCGGATCCCTCGTCGCACAGGCGAGCCACCGCCGGGGCCCACCCAAAGTCCCCTGCGCGTCGGCCTCCAACCCGGCCATCAGTGGTGCTTCCAGGCTCGTACCACCATTGGTCAGGCCGCCGGGCAGCGAGTCGGAGCCGATGCTGGGACCGTCGAAGAAGTGAGCGTCAGCAGCGATGTCGGGGACCGCGCGCATCGGGTTTCCGTGCCCGGAAGACGGTGCACCTGCTACGACGGCTCGGCCCTCTCACCCGCGCCGGCGGCCTCACCGACCTGCCCGCCGAGACCCGAGCATCCGAACGCCGATCCAGGTCCTTCTACGCGTCGCCGCCTGCGTCAGAAACCGGCAGGTTGAAGAACTGATATACGGCCACTCGCTGGGCTTCCACGGAAGTCACCTGCGAGGGTTCAGCTGCGGCGAAGATGTCGACGGCCCCTTCCTCTTCGCCAGACCGGGAGAGGACTGCGGCGAAGCGGCCATGCTCCATCTGCTGCTGCATTCCGGAGGGAAACACGTCCGGTCGCGCTCCTTGGCAGCAGAGCAGGAGGTCTTCCTTCTCCAGGGCGGTTCGAGCGCACAGGAGGCACTTGAACAGATTCGACCCCGTAAAGGACTGCCAGTCTCGACCTGAGAACTTCATTCTCAAGCCTGCCCCTTCCCCATCAAGGATCTCGAGTGAGACGGGAACCACTGAGGATCCTCGCCCCACAGCCCGCAGTTCAACCGACTCCATGTCTCACTCCCGACAGTTCGGATTCAGGATCCGCTCGCCACCTGGCGAAAAATTTAGAGCAGCCCCGGACCTCGGCGACGAGCACTGCCGACTTTGGCTCCGAAGCGTCACCACGCCGCTCCCCCGCCCACGTGTCCCCTTCACGAAACACCAGTTTCGCTTTCCGGCCAACCACTACGCGACACGGACAGCGGCACCCGGCACGTCACCTACCATGGCGGATGCCTGCTCCCGGCCGATGACCAGCGAGTATCGACCTCCCGGAGCGGCACCGGCCGGCGAGTGGCGGCCGGGGACCAGCGCAAAGGAGCGCGCCGATGGAGCACGCGACGGCGGAGCCGGGCCCCGGAGTCGAGGGTGACGACGTGGGGCGGTGGAGTCTGCGTCAGCTGTGCCGGGCGACGCGGTTCGAGGTGTTCCGCGAGAATCTCAACAGCGTCTTCTACCCGGCGAAAGTCGAAAACCGCGAGCGGGCCACGCCGGTGCTGCCGAGCTCGCACCTCAGCGCCGCGCAGCTGCGACACCTCACCGTCGGCTACGTCTGTTTCGGCACCGAGACCAGCGTCGACCCTGGGGCGCTGGGCGCCTACCACGTGAACATCCCCATGGTCGGAGCCGTCGAGTCCCACTGCGGGCCGCGGGGGATGGTCGCGACGCCGGGACACGCGGCCGTCTTCACGCCCACGGAGCACACCTACCTGCCGCGCTGGGCCGCCGACGCCGAGCAGATCTGCGTCAAAATCTCCACCCGCGCGCTCGAAGCCGAACTGGAAGGCCTGCTCGGGCACCCCGTAGGCACCTCCGTCGGATTCGAGATCGATTTCCCCCTCACCTCGGGTGCCGGGCGAAGCTGGCTGTCCACCGTGAAGCTCCTGCTCTCCGAGCTGGCCGACCCGGAAAGCCTGGTCCACCGCTCCGAGCGGCACCGCGAACACCTCGAGTCCATGGTCGTCGACGGCCTCGTGCTCGCCCACGCCCACAACCACTCCGCCGAGCTGCACGAACCGCGGCCACCGGCGCGGCCCCGCACGATCAAGCGCGTGCTGGACGTCCTCGACGCCGAGCCGGAACGATCCTGGTCGCTCGCCGACCTCGCCCGCCACGCCGGCGTGAGCGGCCGCCGCGTGCAGCAAGGCTTCCAGGAACACCTGGGCATGACCCCGATGAGCTACCTCAAACGCGTCCGACTCGAACGTGCCCGCCACGACCTGCGCGAGAACGCGGGGTCGGTGAGCGATGTCGCCAACCGCTGGGGATTCTCGAACCTCGGGCGCTTCTCCCGCGCCTACCGTGAGCAATTCGGCGAAACACCCTCGGCCACGCTGAGGAACGCGCGGTAAGCCCCGCAGCGGTTTCGTGATCCGTCCTGGGCCGTCGCGATCAGGGCACGCCGCGCCCGGCGGCTGTCCTACGGTCGCCGTGCGGGCGCCCGAGCCCGCCGGACGGAAGGGAAACACGATGGTGGTGGAGCAGGCCTACCTGCGGATCGCCGGCGGACGCGAGAGCGACTTCGAAGAAGCGTTCCGCGCAGCCAGGCCTCTACTCGCGCAAGCGCGGGGCTGCACGAGCGTGGAACTGTTCCGTGACGCGGAGAATCCCTCGACGTACCTGCTGCGCGTCGGCTGGGAGCGGCTCGAGGACCACCTGGTGGGCTTCCCCGCGAGTGACGCGGGCAAGCAGTTCGCCGAACAGGTCGCGGGCTTCTTCGCCGGCGCACCTGAGGTTCGGCACTTCGAGAGCACCGACCGGAGCGCGGCCTGATGGACTTCTCTTGGGAAACCGCCACTTCGGCCGTGGTCGACAGCTTCCGGGACGCGCCCGACCCCCGATTCCGGGCGATCATGGAGAGCGCGGTACGGCACCTGCACGGCTTCGTGCGCGAGGTGAAGCCGACCATGGCGGAGTGGAACGCCGCGATCGAATTCGTGACCGCGCTGGGGAAAACGTGCACCGACACCCGGCAGGAGGTCATCCTGTTCTCGGACGTGCTCGGCGTGTCGATGATGGTGGAGACGCTCAACGGCCAGCAGGAAGGGACCGAAAGCACCGTCCTCGGGCCGTTTCACCTCACCGAATCGCCCGCTCGCGCGCTGGGCGACTCGATCGACCTGATGAACGGCGCCCGGCCGTGTGTGGTGTCCGGTCGCGTCCTCGGCAGCGACGGAATTCCTCTGCCCGGCGCCGAAATCGACGTCTGGCAGTGCAACGAGGAGGGGTTCTACGACGTCCAGCAGCCGGACGTGCAGCCCGCCGGCAACGGGCGCGGCCTCTTCCGCACGGACCCCGAAGGGCGATATTGGTTCCGTTCGGTGGTCCCGAGCCACTACCCGATCCCGACCGACGGTCCGGTCGGCGCTCTGATGGAGAAGGCGAACCGCCATCCGTTCCGGCCCGCGCACATCCACTTCATCGTCCGAGCCGACGGCCACGAAGAAGTCACCACGCACACGTTCGTCCGGAACAGCGCCTACGTCGAGTCCGACGCAGTGTTCGCGGTGAAACGCAGTCTGCTCGCGGATTTCGCGGTGAAGCGTGACGAAGCGACCGCGAAGCGATTCGGTGTGGCCGCGCCGTTCACCCACGCCGAGGTGGACTTCGTGCTGCAGAAGAAGCCGTGAGTTTCACCTACGAACCGCTGCCCGTGCGGGTGGTGTTCGGCGCGGGCCGGGTGGCCGAGTTGCCCGCCGAGGCGGAGCGGCTCGGCCTCGAGCGTCTCGTCGTCCTCGCCACGCCCGGGCGGGCCGAGGAGGTGAAGCTGGTGTCCGCGCTCCTCGGGCACCGGGTCGCCGGACGCTTCGAAGACGCGCGCCCGCACGTCCCGGCGTCAGTGGTACAGGCGGCGTGCGAAGCGGCCGGCAGACTCGGCGCGGACGGTTGCGTCGCGATCGGCGGCGGCTCCGTCATCGGGCTGGGCAAGGCCGCCGCGCGGCAGACCGGGCTGCCCGTGATCGCGATCCCGACCACGTACTCGGGCTCGGAGATGACCCCGATCTGGGGAATCACCGAAGACGGCGTCAAACGCACCGGGCGCGACCTCAGGGTTCTGCCGCGCAGCGTCGTCTACGACCCGGAGTTGACGGTGCGGCTGCCACCGCGAGTGTCGGGGCTCAGCGGTCTCAACGCCCTCGCGCACGCGATGGAAGCGCTGTACGCCCCGGACGCGACGCCGGTGACGGCTCTGATGGCCGAGGAGGGCGTCCGCGCCCTCGCCGCGGCGCTGCCGGTGCTGGTCGATGAACCGAGCGATCTCCCCGCCCGCACGCTGGCCCTTCACGGTTCCTGGTTGTGTGGGCTCTGCCTCGGCCAGACCACGATGTCGTTGCACCACAAGCTGTGCCACGTCCTCGGCGGCACTTTCGACCTGCCGCACGCGGAAGCCCACAGCATCTTGATGCCGTACGTCGCCGCGTTCAACCTCCCGGCCGCGCCGGCGGCCGACGCGGCGATGTCCCGCGCTCTCGGCGTTTCCGAGGCCGCGCCGGAACTCGCTCGCCTCGGCGCGCTCGCCGGGGCTGCTCCGTCGCTGGGCGAGCTGGGCCTCTCAGAAGGCGATCTCGACGAAGTGGTGCGGCAGGTTTTCTCGCAGCCGTACGCGAATCCACGCCGGCTCCGGCCGGAAGAAGTCCGCGGCCTTCTGCTGGCGGCGCTGAAAGGCACGCTGGCGTCCGGATAACGCTCGCCGTATGGCTTCGAACGCAAAAGTGCTGGGCACCCACGGTGCCCAGCACTTTCGTCTCGCCGAGCCGGTTTTTTCCCTGAACACGCCAGTGGCGGCGTTGAGCGATTCCTCGGGAACCACTCAACGCCGCCACCTCCGAGCGTCAGGCCACGCGAGAGCTCCGGCTCAGCTCGTGCCACGCGCGGTCGTGGTACACAAGCGCTCCACGTGCCTGGGCCGAGACGTCGGCCTGGAGCGCGTGCGCCACCACGACGGTGGAGCTGCCCGCCGCCACGGTGCTCACCACGCGAGCCCGGATCCGCACGGGAACTCCGTGGTACGTCGGCTCGCCGGTGGGCAGGCGGCTCCACGGAACCGTGCCGTCGAACCGGTCCACGCCGCTGGTGGCCGCGAGCTGCGCGAGGCTGAGCTGCTCCGCGGCCAGCAGGTGGATCACCACCGTCCGCGCCCGCAGGATCGTGGGCGTGCTGGAGGACTGGCCCGAGGCCGAGAACATGATCAGCGGCGGGTCGGCGCTCACCGACGAGACGGAGCTCGACGTCATCGCGACCGGCCCGTCACCCGCGTCCGCGGTGATCACGGCGACGCCCGCCGGATGGCTGCGGAACGCCGCTTTCAGCTCCTCGACCGACACCCCGGTCGCCGGAGGCTCGCCCGGCTGCACGGTTCGCGCGTTCATCAGCGTCAGATGTCCATCGTGAGCGCGTCTTCGGTGCCCAGCAGCACGCGGCCGTACACCTCTTTGCCGACCTCGGGGGTCACGTAGGCGTGGCGGGCGCCGATGGCCGCGTCGCGCCAGATCCGGTTCAGCACGTTGGCGTCGGCGAACGAGCCGGCTCCGGTGGCCGTCATCAGCGTGTCGATCCCCGAGTTCACCAGCTCCGCGACCACGCCGGTGTCGTTCCGGATCCGGGCGCGGGTCTCGATGTCGGGCAGCCGACGGTCGGCCGCGCAGGCGTCGATCTCGTCGGCGGCCGCCCTCGCGAGCAGGTGGGCGAGGTTGATGGTCGTGGCCGCCTTCGCCACGCCGAGCTGGTGCGCGGGAGAGTTGCGCGCCTCGCGGTACACCGTGTAGGCCACGGGCTTGCCGCCGAGCTTCTTGCGCGTGATCTCCAGCGCGTGGCGGGCCAGGCCCAGCTGCGGCGAGATGAGCACCAGCGCGGCGACCGCGATGAAGGCCATGTTGGAGTTCTGCTCTTCGGCCTGGTACGGCGTGAGGTAGCGGGCCTGCTGCATGTCCACGAACGGCTGGATCCGGTGGTCGGGCACGAAGTGGTCTTCCACCACGATCGTGTCGCTGCCCGAGCCCTGCATGCCCGCGACGTACCAGGTCGGTTCGATGGTCCACGCTTCCTTCGGCACCAGGGCCAGCGCCCTGGGGTCCTGGCCGGGCTCCACCGTCAACGCGATCCCGAGCGCCGCCCAGTCGGCCGCGAACGACCCGGACGAGTACGGCCACCGTCCACTGAGGACGTAACCGCCGTCCACGCGTTCGGCCTTCGAGCCGGGGGTGAAGATGCCCGAGACCTTCGCGTCCGGGTTCTCGCCGAACACGTCCTGCTGCGCCTCGAGCGAGAACGTCGTGGCGAACCAGGTGCACACGTTCAGCAACGACGCGGCCCACGCCGTCGACCCGTCCCCCCGACCGATCTCCGACAGCACCTCCATCGTCGTCCGCATCCCGACGCCGTGCCCCCCGAACCGCTTCGGGACGAACAGCTTGAACAACTCCGCGTCCTCCAGCGCCTTCATCACCTGCGGCACCACGGCCCGATTGGCCGACGACTCCCCCGCGTACTCCCGGATCATCGGCACGAGCTCCGTCGCCCGCCCCACGAGTTCCCGCTCCAGGCCGGCCGTGGCCGCCTCGGACCCGGCGACGCTGCTGGTGACTGTCATGGCTCCCTCTCTCCACTCTGCACGGTGACCACCGGGTCACCACCGGTCCACCGCGGACCGGGTCGTGCCGACGAAGGTAGGAGCGGGAACGACGGGGGCCCAGCCGGTCCGCGTACTTGTGCGGCCCGAATGCGCAACCAGGTCGGTTGACCGGATGTGCTGCCGCGTCGGACCTCACGGTCGTGCGTCAGGACGGGGCTTGCCGACGATAGACTCGGAGCTTCGACTCGGCGGGAATTGCTGGGAGGCGCGCCCGTGTGTCAGGTTGATCGTGCGGCAGTCGCGGCAGCGATCGCCGCTCTGACAGCGACATACCCCCACCTCGCGCAGGCGTCTCGACCGCATCCGGCGCTGGCTGGATGTGACGACGTGGCGTGGTCGGCGATCCCGGGCTGCCCGGCGGAGGTCCCGGTCGTGCTGCGCGGTCTCCTCGACCCCGACGCGGCCGAGAAAGCCGAACGGGCGCTGGGGTTTCTGGTGATGTCGGCGCCCATGCACCTGAGCTCCGTGATGCCGATGGTCGTGCCGTTCCTGCTGCGGTTGGCAGCCGACCCGTCGGTGCCCCGCCGCGGTGAATTGTTCGGCGTGGTGCTGGTGGCCGCCGTGCTGTCCGAGCCCACCGATCCCGACAACCCGGCGGCCCTGGCGATCAGCGGTCGCGAGGAGGACCATCCCGAACGATCCCGGTGCCGGTCCGCGTTCGCCGCCAACGCGAACTGGGTCCGCCGACTGCTGGCCGACCCCAGCCTCCGGGCGAGAACCGAGCCGCTCGACGACGACCGTGCCGGCCTGCGCAAGGCCGCTGGGCTGTGATTCAAGGCGGACACTATCGCGGTTGGTCGCATCCCCGCGAAGTGATCAGCACACCGGTCGTTGCCATCGCTGAGACTGAGCCGCACGCCGTGCGCGCACGGCACGAAGCCGTGCGCGCACAGGACGACATCAAGCCACCAGACCGGCGAAACCCAGAGCCACTCGCCCAAGATCCCGCCGGATTGATCGCCGATCAGTTGCCGTCGGCGAGCAATTCCGTCGGCACCGGCAGGCCGAGGTGGTCGAGCAGGTCGGCCAGCTCGGCGTCGAGTTCGCGGCCGACCTGTGCGATCCGGGGGTCGTCGAAGCTGTCGAAGCGGGTGCGGGGCTGGTCGATCGTGAACCAGGTGCGGTCGTCGCCGTCCACGTAGATCGCGGTGCGCAAGGGTGCGTAGAGCATCACCGAGGGGTCGTGCCGGAACATGCGCTGGGCGAAAACGTGGTTGCCCATCAGGTACTCCACGCACGGACGCGACTCGGCGGCCAGTTCCATCAGGGAGGCGACATCGGTGCCCCAGTACCTGATGAAGCTGTGCGGGGCGTTTTCCTCGGTGGCCGCCCGGACGACGTCCCAGCCGGCCCGTTCCTTCTTGAACTGCTCGTACCGATCGGCCTGAAGCGCCGGCACCGCGCGCTCGTAGCTGTCCCGGAATTCCGAAAACGTCGTCGGGACGGGGATGGTCAGGCGGACCACTTCGTGTGGGAAGGTCCGGATGGAGCGGGAATCACTGGCGGACATGGCGTTGCCGTCCTTCGATGGTCGGTAATCGACAAGGGGGCGCAGGAGCGGCGCCACGGTGCCGGTCGTCCACGGCACGGTGGTGATCAACACCGTGGCGGCCCGTCATTCGCCGAGGAACTCCAGGACCTGCTGCACGAACAGCTCGTGGTACTGGAAAATCGCGCCGTGGCCGGCGTGGGGGTAGATGCTCAGCGTGGCGTTGGGCAGCAGCCGCGCGAGGGTGAACGAGCTGATCGTCGGCACCAGGACGTCGTTGTCGCCGTTGACGACCAGGACCGGCTTGTCCACGTCGGCCAGGCCGGCGGGCGAGGTGCCCTGCTCCCATTTCGTGGCGGCGGTCAGCTGTGCGCCGATCGTCTCGTCCGTCACAGGTGTGTCGCGGTCCTCGGTGCGCTCGTCCAGGCGGGCGAGAAACGCGTTCGCGGCCGCCTCGCCGCGCGACGTCGGCGAGAAGAACAGAAAGTGCTTGGGGTGCTTGCCTTCGGCCGCCGACCGCCCGAACGCGTCCTGCAGCCCGGCGCCCCAGCCGGCCGGTCCCTCGTCACCGGCGGGTGAGGTGCCGGCCAGCACGAGCCGCCGGACCAGCTCGGGTGCCTGCTCGACGACCGACTGGGCCACCATGCCACCCAGCGAAAAGCCCAGCAGATCCACCGTGTCCAGCCCGCGGGCTTCGAGGAAGGCCACCGTGTCGGCGGCCATCGCCTCGATGCTGTCGGGAGTGGTGCCGCCGGAGGCGCCGACGCCCCGGAGATCCACCACGATCACGCGCCGCTCGGCGGCCAGGCCGTCGACCAGGGCGGGGTCCCAGTCGTCCAGCACCGCGGTGATGTGGTTCAGCAACACCAGCGGCACGCCGGCGGCCGGACCCAGCTCGCGGTACGCGAACGGCGTTCCGCCGACGTCCACGGTCTCGGCCGGTGCTTGCACAAAATTCGCTGCCATGTCTAGCCTTTCTCGCGCGGTGGCTCCGCGCTCCCTGAGGAAATCCGCCTCCTGGCGCTGTTCGACAGCCTCGCCGGGATCACCGGGGAGCCGCTTCAGTCGGAAGACCACCGCCGGGCAACGCGACACTCGCGCCGGGCAGTCATTCCTCTGTGTCACCGCGTTGCGCGCCGGCCACATTCCGCGCTGGATCGGCATTTCTCGTGCTCAGAGCCGCCTCGACGAGCCACGGTCTCGCCGACAGTCGTTCAACTCATGCGCACGAGTGCACTCATGCCGACACTGTGGAGGACAGCCGGGCGTGAGCCGGTTCCGGCCGGCCGGTTCCGGCCGTGCTCGGCCGCTTCCCTGATCTGCCGGACCGCAACGAGGAGCACCATGTCACAGATCGTCCTGGTCACCGGCGCCTCCAGTGACCTCGGAGCTGCCATCGCCGACGCGCTGGCCGGTGCCGGCCACACGGTGTACGCGGGGATCGGCCCGGCTGTCGTCCACCCGGCCGAACTGCTCGCGGAGCCGAGCGTCCACGGCCCGCGCCTGCGCCCGATTTCGTTGGACGTGGCCGACCAGCGCTCGGTCTCGACCGCGGTCGAGAGCATCTTGGCGGAAGCCGGAAGGATCGACGCGGTGGTCCACGCCGTCGGCCCGGTGCCGCGGGGGCCGCTCGAATCTTTCACCCCGTACCAGCTGGCGCAGATCTACGACGCGCACGTGCTGTCCACGCAGCGCGTGAACCGTTGCGTGCTGCCGCGGATGCGCGAGCGGCAGGAAGGCCTGCTGGTGTGGGTGGTGCCGGCGAACCGCGAAGCCGAGGGCGCGCCCTATCTCGCGCTGCACTCCGAAGCGGTCACGATGATCGACCACCTCGCCGCGAGCTACGCGCGGGAGCTGACCGAGTTCGGGGTCGAGACCACGATCGTCGTCGTCCCCGGCCTCTTCGCCCCCGGGGCCGGCCCGGCCGTTCGCACCGTCCACCCGGACGACGCCGAGACGGTCCAAGCCTATGAAGGCCGATACCCGGGCCTGGTCCGCCGGGTGGACTCGAAGCTGGCCGAACACACGCTCACGGGTGCGGAGGTCGCCGTCATGGCCCAGGCCATCGCGGCCGTCGTCGGCAGCCCCCAGGGCAGCCGTCCGCTGCGGATCGCCCCCGACCGGCACAGTTCCGCGGCCGACCGGCCCGCCGGGTGGTAAAGCGGTCCACCGGCCCGGTCGACGACCGAGGCGAGGTCATTTCTCCAGAGCCGCGAGCGCGTCACGCAGTGCGGCTCTGGAGGTGATCCCGAGCTTCGGAAAGATCTGGTACAGGTGCGCGCCGATGGTCCGGTGCGAAAGGTACAGCCGCTCGGCGATCTGTTTGTTGCTCAAGCCCGAAGCCGCGAGATCCGCGATCTCCCGCTCCTGGGGCGTGAGTACTTCTCCGCTCGCGGTGGTTTTCGGGGCGCCCCATCCGGTGGCCCGGAGCTCCTTGGCGGCCCGGTCCGCCCAGGGACCGGCGCCGAGCAGCGTGAAGGCGTCGTGGGCCAGACGCAGCGGCTCTCGGGACTCCGCGTTCGCTCGGGCGCGTCGCAGTCGCTCCCCGTACGCCAGTTGGACGCGAGCCAGGTCGAACGGCCATCTTTCGACGCCCCGGATCTCCAGCGCGTCCTCGAACAGGCGCACCGCCTCGTCGTCGTCGGTGGCGCACAAGGCCGCCGAACCGGCGGAAAGCAGGCTGAGCCGCGGGGAAAGCGCCGCGATGTCGGCCTCTCGCATGGCCCGCACGTGAGCGGCGGCGGCGCTGTGCCGGTCGGTGCGCACCGCGGCTTCGACGACGTCGAACGCCACCCACAACGCGTGCGGTACGTGGGAGGCGAACGTACCGGCCGGGCTGATCGCCGTCGCGTTCCGGTAGGCGCTTTCGAAGTCACCACGGCCGGATTCGGCCAGGGTGCGGACGTGCCGGGCGCAGTGCAGTGCCGCCCCCACTCCCCGGGGTGTGGCCCAGCGCGTGATCCGGTCGGTCAGGCGGTCGACCGCTTCGTCGTCGCCGCGGGACGCGGCCACGACGGCTCGGCAGTACCAGAAGTAGAAAGTGAAGAAGTGGTACCCGGAGTCCTGGCACACCTGGGTTCCTTCATCCGCCAGTTCCAGGCATTCGTCCCACCTGCCGGTGAAGTAGTCGTCCAGGCACAGGTGCAACAGCGCGCCGACGTGCGGGCGCGCCGGACCGCCGTCGCGCCCTTGGAGAACGACGCGCCAGGACGACTCGCGGACATCCGCCAGGCGATCGAGGTAGAGCGAGCCGGTACCGGCGCGAACGATCCGTCCGGGGTCGGTCTCCTTCTGCAAGTCGCCGAGAATGGAGTCCAGCTGACCCAGCGCCGCGGCACCGGAACGGGCGGGGTCGGACCGGGCCTTGACCACCGCCGCCAGCAGGGCGGGCGGCTCCGGGCGCAGACGTCGCAGCGTCGCGTACAACGGATCCCACAGCTCCGCGCGGCCGCTGAAGGAGCACAAGAGCAGCAGCAGGTGGAGCGCGTCGATGAGGGCGCCGTTCTGGGCGTCGTAGCGGTGTGTGCCGGACTCGACGGCGCCGGCCAACAGCCGGTGGGCGGTGTCGATGTCCCCGTCGCCGTTGAGGATCAAGAAGACCGCCACCGCCGCGAAGTGGAGGGACCCTTTCAGCTCCGGGTCGGCCAAGCGGGCGCCTTCGAGCAGTTCCGAGGCGTCGCGGAGTTGCCCGGTCGCGTCGGCGCCGATGTAGGCGGCCTCGGCGAGCCGGCGGGCGCGATGCGAGGCGTCGGGGCTCAGATCGGCTGCCCTGACCAGCGCCGCGACCGCTGCGACGGCGTCTCCGCGGGCGGCGATCCGACGCGCCGCTTGTTCCAGCAGGCCGGCCACGTGCTCATCCGGCTCCACGGAAGCTTCGCCGAGGTGCCAGGCCCGCCGCTCGGGGTGGCTGACCAGCACTTGGGCCAACGCCCGATGAGCCACTCGGCGCTCGGCACTCGTGGAGGCATCCACGACTGCCGAGCGGATCAAGGGGTGCCGGAAAACGAGCCGGCGCGTGCCGTCGTCGAACGCCACCAGCCGATCTTGCTCGGCCGAGGCGAGGTCTTCGAGGTCGGCTTCGTAGCCGGCGTGGCGTGCCGAGGCCTGCAGGACCGCGAGATTGCCGGTTCCCTCCAACGTCGCGAGCAGCAACAGCCGCCGTGCGGCGACGGACAGCACGGACACCCGGGAGACGAACAGCGCCCGGAGCCGTTGGCTGAGCGGGAGCACCACCGGAAGGCTTTCCAGGGCCGAGCGCTGCTCGCCGCTCAGCGCCGTCGGCAATTCGAGCAGCGCCAGGGGGTTTCCCTCGGCCACCGACAGCAGCCGCTCCCGCACCCGGGCGGCCAGCATCGGGAATCGGGTGGTGAGCAGGAGCTGCGAGGACTCCCCGTCCAACGGCGGCACCTCGTACTCGGGCAGGCCGCCGCGGTTGAAGAAGGTCTCACTCCCCGAACGCATGGCGCCGAGGAAAGTCACGTGAGTGCCGCTGAGCCGGCGGGCGACGAACCCCAATACGGCGGCGCTGGCCCGATCGAGCCACGGCAGGTCGTCGACGATCAGCAGCAGCGAGCCGGCTTGGGCCACGTGCCGCAGGAGCATGAGCGTCGCGTTCGACACGACGAGCCGTTCCGGCGGCGGCCCGCTCCCGAAGCCCAGAGCGACTTGCAGTGCATCGGCATGCGGCTTCTCGAGTTCCCCGAACGCCTCGTAGAACGGGAAGAGGACCTGGTTCAGCCCGGAATAGCTCACGTCGGCTTCGAACTCGACCCCGGCGGCCCGCAGGACCCGCGAGCCACGCTCGGCGGCCGCTTCCGCCACGGCGTTCAGCAATACGGTCTTGCCGACCCCCGCCGCGCCCGACAACAAGAGCGCGCCACCCCGATCCGTGGCGTCGAGGAAGTCGCGGATGCGCTCGAGCGCCACGCCGCGTCCCACCAGGGAATCGACACCGTCGTGGTCGAAAAGGCCGTTGTCGCCCACCGGATCACGCTCCCCCGCTCGCGCGGCCCGTGGAGAGCTCCCCGCCCGGCGCCCGGTCTCGGCTGCCGGACTGTCCACAAGCGATTCGCCGGTGTGCACCTCTGGCTGTCAACGTGGCCGATCCTTCACTCCTGCCGCGCGGAGTGCCGACGTCAGCGATGTGGCGTTGAAGCAGTGGTTCCGCGTTCGGGTGTCAATGGTCTTGGACGATGCTCCACAGCATCGCGTGAAACTTCGCGTGATCCCGGGTGGGGATCGAGGACAGGCGACGCATGATCGCCGTGTCGCGGGCGAGGGCGACCTGGTCCTTCACCTCGACGCCTTTCGCGGTCGCCCGGGGAATGCGCACCCGCCGATCACGGGCGGAGAGGTGGCGGACGACGAGCCCGTCGCGCTCCATCCGGTCGAGGATCGACACCAACGTGGTCTTGTCGACCCCGAGTTCCGTGGCGATCTCCAGCTGTGTCCGCTCCGGACCGTTGCTGATCAGTTCCAGAACGAGCCAGTCGCGCAGATCGGCCAAGCCCGCATCTCGCGAGACCGCGTTGAACGCGTCGCCGAGCGCTGCCGCCGCGCGGTGCGCGAGCCAGGTCAGGTCGCCGATCGCCGAGGTGGCGTCGGGTGGCGGTACCGGGTCGCGGCGCTCGCTCTTCGGAGTCCGCTCGTCCTTCGGAGACACTGCGCGACAGTATCATCGGCAGCCGGATCATCCAAGGCAAGATTGCATTGGCTGAAATGATCCGATGTCATATGATCAACTTGACAGACATGATGGAGTTGCCTTCTCAGTCGGGAGCGCTGGGTCCGTAGGGCGGAACCGCCGGCACATTCGCGTCGCAGCCTAGAAGGAGGCCAGAGCAAAAACATGATTCAGGATCCGGAAGACTTTGCCGATTCTCCACAGCCACCGGCCGCCGGCGAGCACGACGCGCTCTCGGACGTGCTCCAGGCGATTCACCTGCAGGGCGGCGATGTGCGACGCCGGTCGAGCGCGCGTGAGCGGCATCCCGCCGGGGCCAGGCTGTTGCACCTGGTCGAGGAGGGCGAGCTCAGCGTCGAGATCGCGGGCGAACCCGCCGTGCACCTGGGCACCGGGGACCTCGCCCTGCTCGTGCGGGGTGATGCCCACCTCGTCCGGGCGACGCCCGAGGCCCGCTGGGTGACCGGGGAGTTCCTCGTGGAGACGGTGGTCGCCGCACCGCTGCTCGGCGTTCTGCCCCCGGCGATCGTGATCCGCGGCGACGCGGGATCCAAGGCGTGGCTCTCGCCGATCAGTGAGCTGCTCGTGTCCGAGGTCGTCCACCAGGCACCCGGCGCCCGCGTGATGGTGTCGCGCGCGCTCGACCTGCTCTTCATCTGGTCGCTGCGGTCGTGGGCCGCGTCCGGCGACGTGCCGCGAGCCGGCTGGCTCACGGCAGCCCTGGATCCGGCACTCGCCCCGGTCCTCACCGCGATCCACCGAGACCCCGGTCGCGACTGGCCCGTCGACGAACTGGCGCGGCTCACGTCGCTGTCGCGTTCGGCGTTCGCCACCCGGTTTGCCGAGTCTGTCGGGGAAACACCCGGTTCGTACGTGTTGCGGTGCCGACTGGGCCACGCGGCGCACCTGCTGCGCGGTACGTCCGACCCCGTCGGCCGGATCGCGGCACGCGTGGGCTACACGTCCGAGGCCGCGTTCAGCCGGGCGTTTTCTCGTGCGTATGGCAGTTCGCCACGGGCGTGGCGCGGCGAGGCTGGTTCTGCTTCGGTCGAACGAACGCCGGAATAGCAGGGCCGGTTCGCGACCTGGCCGTCGACTTCGTCCGGTTCATGCGGTGCCCACGTCGTGGCTCGCCGGCTCACTCCGGCGTGGCGACCGGCCCGGGGTCAGGTGGATCCGGCACGACCAGGTCCAGCAACGACGAGGACAGGCTCTTGCCGTGCGCATCGAGGTCGGGCGCCCTGGTGACCCCGCTCAACGCGCCGCGGAGAACGAACTTCAGCGCGAAGAGCCGGGGCAGCTCGTACCGCTCCACCGCGACCAGCGCGAGGTCCGCGAAGTGCTCGCGGACCCGCTCTCCGGTCACGAACCGGCGCAGGTGGTCGTAGTGCCGGGGCCGGTAGGCGATGAGCGTGATGTCCGAGGTCGTTCCCTTGTCGCCCGCCCGGGCGTGGGCCAGCCGGTGCAACAGCATTCATACCTCCACAAAGGACACTTCGGGGTGGACGACAGCCCGGGGCAGGAGCACGGACTCGATCGCCACGACCTGTTCGGTTCGGCGGGTCGCGCCGCCTCCCCCGGCCGGGCCGTTGAGCCACAACGCGCTCACCTCGCGACCGAGGTACCGCGCCGCCTCGAGTGTGCGGGTCCGGCCGGCCACCCGAACCCGCACCTCGGGAGGATCGTCGGTGTCCGCACGTCGACCGCGCACCACGGCGTCGACGCCGATCAGCTCGTACCGGAGGTCCGCGCCGGACAGGCCGGCGGACGCGAGCCGCTCGCGCACGAGGTCGAGGGCCAGTCGGCCGCGGGCGAGCGCGTTCGCCCCGGCGTAGGAGATCTGGCCCTCGCCGAGGAATCCGTCGAGGTGGCCGACGGAGACCTTCAACCGGTCCGGACGCGCTCGGCCGGTGGCGCCGGTGACTTCGACCCGGTCCGCGCCGAGCTCGCGGAAGCGGACGCCGGAGAAGTCGGCGACCACGTCGGGGCCGACGTAGGCGGCCGGGTCGTGCACCTCGTACAGGAGTTGCTCGGTGCAAGTGCGCCGATCGACGCGGCCACCCGAGCCGGCGACCTTGGTGACGACGAACGTGCCGTCGGCGTCGGCCTCCACGATCGGGAAGCCCAGGCGGGCGAGATCGGGGACGTCTTTGAACCCGGGATCGGCGAAGTAGCCGCCCGTGACCTGCGCGGCGCACTCGAGCAGGTGGCCGAGGCAGATGCCCTTGCCGAGCCGGTCCCAGTCGTCCAGGGCCCAGCCGAACTCGTGGACCAGCGGCGCGAGGTACAGCGACGGGTCGGCGGTGCGGCCGGTGAGCACCACGTCGGCGCCTTCGGCGAGCGCGCGGACGATCCCCTCGCAGCCCAGGTAGGCGTTGGCGGAGATCACGCCACCCAGCGCGGCGACGGTGCCGGGCCGGTCCGTCAGCGGGAGGTCGCCGGCCGTGACGAGGTGCAGCACGTCGTCACCGGTCACCGCGGCGATCCGCAGGCCCGTCAGCCCTTCGCAGCGCGCGATCCCGGCCACGACGCGAGCCGCTTCGAGCGGGTTGGCCGCGCCCATGTTCGTGACGATCTTGGTGCCGTTCGCCGCGCAGGTCGCGAGCACCGCGTGCATCCGGTCCGGGAGCCATTCGTTGTACCCGGCGAGCGGATCGCGTGACCGCGCCAGCTGCGCCAGCGCGATCGTGCGCTCCGCGAGGCATTCGAAGACCAGGTAGTCCAGCTCTCCCCGCTCGGCGAGCTCGACGGCCGGCTCGATCCGATCGTCGGCGAAACCGGCACCCGAGCCGATTCTGACCGTTCGCCCGGACTCCATCGTGGACACCTCCGGTGCGAGTTGCTAGCGGGGGATGATCGGCAGCACGAGGCGGCTCGGGCACGCCGCCGTGCGGTGGATCGTCTGGTGGGCCGTGCGCAGGTCGTCGTTCGTGTCGGTGCCCAGCGGATTTCCCGTGTTGGGGTTGGGTTCCCACTCGGGGAAGCTGCTCGACGACACGTAGACGCCGATGCGGTGCCCCGGCGGGAACACCATGCTCGTGGCGGCGAGGTCGACGGTGAACCGGTGGACCACGCCGGGTTCCGGCGGCCCCGTCGGGAGCTGGTGGCGCACCCGGACCGCGCCCTCGCACAAGTTGAGGGCGCGCCCGTCGGGATCCACGTCGACGAGCACGGCGGTGAAGTCGGTGTCCGGGGCGTCGGTGGAGGCCCACAAGTCCATCGTGACGGGGCCGGTGAGCTCGAGTTCCTCCGGCAGTTCGGCCGACAGGTAGGTCAGCACGTCGCCGCGCGCGAGGTTGGGCCGTTGGTCGACCGGGCCGGCGACTTCACCACCGCTGCCGAGCAGCCGGCCGCCGCGGGTCGGGACGGGATCGTGCGGGTCGTAGGTGAAGGTGTCCGCGCCGGCCTCGGCGGTGGGGCGCCGTGGGTCGAGCCGGCCGCCGTCGTGGAGGTAGAACGGCGTGAACTCGGTTCGCGCCAGCGGCCATTCGGACTCGTCACGCCACTCGTCGCGCCCCATCACGAACACCCGGACCGGCGCCGACCGGTCGGGCTCGCCGTCGAAGTGGCGGCGGAACCACGCGGCGCGCACAGCCGTGATGTCCACGACGGCGTCGGCACCGAAGTCGACTTCCCCGACGACCGACGACGTCGGGTGCCAATGGTCCCACGGCCCGATGATCAGCCGCTGCGCCTCACGCGCGGCGGCGGTCGGCGCCTGGCGGCGCATGCCGGTGTAGTGCCGGAGCGTGGCGCCGAGGTGGATGTCGTACCAGCTGCCCACGTGGAGTGCGGGCAGGTCGATTTCGCTGTAGTGCGTGGTGGGGTTGTGCCGCAGCCACGTGGAGTCGTCGCGGGACTCGTGGTCGAAGGCTTCCTCGAGCCAGCCCGCCCGGTCGTGCCAGAGCGGGTTGTCGCGGAAGGGGCGGGTCCGGAAGATCTCGTCCAACGCGGCGGCGGCCGCTGCCCGGGCTCGGCGCCGCTCGTCGGGATCGCCGGCCGCCGCGTGGAGATCGAGGGTGACGCTGCGCAGGTGCGCCAGCCGCGCGTCGTCGATTCCCCATTCCTCGGCCATCTCCGAGATCACGTGCGCCGTCCAGCCGACCCGCAGCGCGAGCCGGAAGGTGCCGCCCGAGTCGAAGGTTCCTTCCCAGTAGTCCGCGGCGCACGCTTCGGGCGCGATGACTTCGAGGTGCGGCGGCCTCGTCTGGGCGGCCAGCCACTGGGTCGACCCCCCGTAGGACTGGCCGAACATGCCGACCCGCCCATCGGACCACGGCTGGGCGGCGGCCCATTCCACGGTGTCGTAGCCGTCTTCGACGTCGGAGTGGACGTAGGACCAGGTGCCGTCGGAGCCGAAACGGCCGCGGCAGTGCTGCACGAGCACCGCGAAGCCCGCGGCGGCCAACCGCTCGGGCTTCAGCGAAGCCATCACCACCGACGGGCTGTAGGGCGTTCGGGAAATCAGCACCGGATGACGTGCCGGTGTCGCGGGCCGCCACAAGTCGGCACGGAGCAGCACGCCGTCGCGCATGGGTGTCCGGATGTCGCGTTCGACGATCACCGACGGGGTGGGCGGCGCGGTGGCGGTCATGAGTCTGCGGCCCCTTCGGGTTCGGTGACGGTTTCGGCGGCACGGCAGGGAGAGCAGCGCGGAGACCGAGGTGGCTGAGGGTGTGCGGAACGACGTCGTCGGGTGTGCGACCGAGCGTAGGTCCGGACGTCGCGGGCGCCGGCGGATTCGCCGAAGCGCTCATTTTTCCCCGTGATCCCTTCGTAAACGACCAAAGCCTGGCCTCAGTGGTGCGGACCGCTCACCGACGGACGGCCGCTACCGTTGCCGAGGTCAGCGCCGTGGGGCGTTCGTCTCGACCGACGCGAACGGGCGGGCGAGCGGCCCGACGACCGAGCACGAAGGCCGCTCCACGCGCACCGAATGGTCGAATACCGGGTTCCCCAGGGACTTTCGCGAACGTTTCCGAAGAACGATCGGCGAAGCGGACCCACCGACCTACCTTCTGGGGACGCCGCGGCACACGTCGGCCCCGTTCGCCGGCCGCCGGCCTCGTCGCGGAACTTCCCCCACGGTTACCACGATCGGAGCTCCCGTGAACGAAACCACGACGGCAGCGTCGCCGTCGACGAGCGCCTCCTCGCCGCGCGGCTCAGTCCGGCGCGCGGTGGGCATGCTGGTGGTCGTCGAGATGGTGAGCGGCCTCATCCAGGGCATGACCCCGTCCCTCATCCCGCAGATCGGCAAGCAGTTCGGCATCGTGGCGGCCGACCTCAACTGGATCGCCGCGATCCAGCTGCTCGCCGCGTCGATCGCGGTGCCGATCGTCAGCCGGCTCGGCGATCTCTACGGACACCGGCGGCTGATGCGGTGCTCGCTGGCCTCCGTGCTGGTCGGCGCCGCGCTGTTCGCCTACGGTCCGTCGTTCCCGGTGATGCTGCTCGGTCAGGTGTTCCTCGGCCCGGTCGCCGCGCTGCTGCCGTTGCAGCTCGCGATCGTGCGCAGCCGCCTGGACAGCACCCGGGCGCGCAGCGCCATCGGGTTCCTCGTCGCCGCGGCCCTGATCGGCGGCACCGCCGGGTTCGAGGTGGGCGGGCTCGTGCAGGCGAGCACGAACGACGTGCGGGCCACGCTCACCGTTCCGGTCCTGCTCGCCGCGCTCGCCCTCGCGATCGTGTTCTTCTTCGTGCCGGACAGCGTCATCCGGGCGCGCGGCAGCGTGGACTGGGCCGGTGCCCTGGCCATCAGCGTCGGCTTGGGCTCCCTGCTGTGGGTGCTCGGCGGAGCGAGCGGCCGGCCGGTCGGGGTGACTCTCGCGTTGCTGGCCGGCTCTCTCGCCGTGCTGGCGGTGTGGGTGGTGATCGAGCTGAAGAGCGATCACCCGCTCATCGACGTGCGCGCGCTCGTCCGCCCGCAGCTTCTCCGCTGGTACCTCGCGGCGATCACGCTCGGCCTCGCTCTGGTCGGTTCGCAGACGGTGGGCCTGACGTACCTCTCGGCGGATCCCGCGAAGATCGGGTACGGGCTGAAACTGCCACCCCTCGTCCTCGCCCAGGTCCTGGTGGTCGCCGGCCTCGCCGGGGGTATCGGCGCCTTGCTGATGTCCCGGGTGAGCCGTGCCATCGGCGGCACCCGCACCGCGATCGCCGGCGTCTTCATCGACGTGGTCGTGCAGATCATCTTCATCGTGCAGCACGATTCCGCGGTGCTGTTCGTGGTCCTGACGCCCCTGGGCACCCTCGGCACGTCACTGGCTTTCGCCGCTCTCCCGGCGATGATCGCCGAGCACAGCCGTCCCGACGAGATCGCCATGGCCACCGGCATGTACAACACGACCCGCGCCATCGGCGGCAGCCTGGGTGGCGCGGTGTTCGCGTTCGTCCTGTCCAGCATCACGCTGCCCGGCACGAGGATCGCCAGTGAACGGGCCTACGTCGTCGCCTGGACGATCTGCGCGGTCGCCGGTGTCACCGCGATCGGCTTCATCGCTCTGGTCGGCCGGAGCAGCCGCCGGGAATCCGCGGGGCACCCGTGATTCGCCGGCCGCGGCGGGAAGCGGCCGACGTGGTCACGTCGCTGCACCGCGAAGCCCGGCATCCAGCGCGCGGATCGTGACCTCGACGTCGGTGGCGTTGTTGAAGTAGTGGAGGCCGAAGCGCACTCGATCGGCCAACGCGGTGGCGCGAATGCCTTGGCTGGCAAGGACTCGGGCCAGCCGGTCGGCTCGGTCGGTGGCCAGCACGACGAGGTGGGACCGCGACCCGTCGTGCACCGGCCGCAGCCCGAGTGCGGCCGCTTCCCCGGCCAGGTCAGCGGCGAGGCCGAGCACGTGTCGCTCCACCTGGTCGGGGTCCAGCGTCGCGAGAACCTCCAGTGCGGCACAGGCACCGATCCACGAAAACCAGGCCGGTGAAGCGTCGCACCGCGCGGCGTCGGGCGCGAGGTCGAGCGGGCCGCCGAAGTAGCCGTGCGGGGCCGCGGTCGATTTCCAGCTGGGCGCCAGCGCCCGCAGTTCGCCCACCCGGTCCGGCCGGGCGACCAGCCAGGCCGCGCCGCGCGGGCACAGGAGCCACTTGTAGCCGTGGACGGCGAAGTAGTCGGCTCGGACGGCGGCGGGATCGAACCGGAGCACCCCGAGCGACTGGGTGAGGTTGACGAACAGCCGCGCGCCGACCCGGTCCGTGGCCGCCCGCAACGCGGCGAGGTCCAGCCGATACCCGTCCCGGCTGGTCACCTCGCTCACCGCCAGCAGCGCCACCCCGTCGTCGAGAGCGGCGATCAGGTCCTCGGTCCGGGTGGCGCCGTCGCGCGCGGGGACGTCGACGACCTCGTGCCGGGCGAGCCAGGGGAACCGGTTGCTGCGGAAATCCTGCTCGGCCACCACGACCCGGCCGGGCGGCAGCGAGCCGGCGACCGTGGCCGCTGCCTCGGCCAGCGACGACACCGTGGCAACGGTCGCGGCCGGGACGCCGACCAGGCCGGCGAAGAGCTCCCGCGCACGCGCGGCGGCGCCGTCCCAGGCGTGCCAGTCGAACCGGCCCGACGACCACTCGTCGATCGTGCGCCGCATGGCCGCGATCACGGGGCCGGCTCCCGGGGGCGCACCCGGGGTGTCGAGCCAGGTCAGTTCCCGCAGTGCCGGGAACAACGCGCGGAACTCGGCCGGTGTCATCGCGGGATCGCGATCATGGCCTCGACTTCCACGAGGATCTCCGGAGTGGCCAGCGCCGCCACGACGATCAGCGACTGGGCGGGCCAGTCACCTTCGGGGTACCAGCGGACGAAGGTCTCGCGCAGGGCCGCGCGATAACCCGGGAGGTGCTCGGTGCCCGACACCATGCTGAACACGCGCACGAGCTGGGCCGGGCTCGCGCCCGCGGCCTCCAGGAGTCGCTCGATGTTGGCGAACACGGCGCGGCCTTGCGCCTGTGCGTCCGCGCCCGCGAGCTCGCCGTCGGGCAGCACGCCGACCTGGCCGGAGACCACGACGAGTTCGTGATCGGCCGGCACGTGGGCGAGGTGGCTGTAGGTCCCGATCGGGGCGGCGAGGGTGTCGGGGTTCCAGCGGCGGATCATGTGTCGTGCTCGCTTTCGACGACGGACTGGTGGTCGGAGTCGGTGCTCGATCCGGCCGGTGCCGTGTCGGCACCGGCCGTTGTCACCGTAATCGGTCGTCGGTCATCGGAGATCGATCAGCGCTGATCGGCCAGCGCTGATCGGTCAGCACTGATCGGCCACAGTGGCGCGGTCCACGATGATGTCCGCGACGCGGGCCGGTGCCGCCAGAAAGGCCGAATGCGAGGTGGGCAGTTCGACGACCGTCGTGGGGTTCGCCGGATACGCCGCGTCCGCCTGAGCGATGAAGAGCCGTTGCAGCGCAACCGGAATCGTTCGGTCCTCCGTGCACACCACGTACGTGCGGGGAATCGATCCCCAGCCCTGGTCGGTCAACGTGGTGCTCTCGGCCACCATGGCCAGCGGTGCGTCGCAGCTGAGCAGCGCGGTGGCGGCCGCCGCCCGGGAAGGGTCGACGCCGCCGAAGAAAGCTTCGCGGATGGCCGACTGGGCCTCGGGATCCGGGCTCCGCGGGTCGATCCGCAGCGCTCCGGTGGCCGCCGGGTCGCCGACCAGCAACGGCATGAAGCGGTTGTCCCGCCCCTCGGGCAGCGCCGGGTAGTCGAGACAGGGCGTGTTCGAGGCCGGCATGTACGCGGCCAGGTACACCATGTGCGCGACGAGCCCGGGCCGCCGTTCCGCCACCCTGCTCAGCACCGCACCCCCCATGCTGTGCGCCACCACGCAGACCGGCTCTCCCCCGCCGACGGTGTCCAGCTGCGCCGCCAGCAGGTCGGCTGCGGCGTCCAGCCCGACCCCCGAAACCGGCGAAGGCTCCGCGGCGTAGGCGACCGGGTCGAAGGGACGTCGTCCGGCAGACGCCGGCGCCGTCGCGTGGAGACCGTGCGCCGCCATGTCGACCGCGACCGCGGTGCGGCCTCGTCCCGCCAGGTCGGCGATCACCTCCGTCCAAGCCCACGCTCCGTGGTAGAAGCCGTGCAGCAGAACGATCGGCGTCTTCGGCATGAATCCTCGCTCTCGACCCGTGGGCTACGTGGAGTTCGCCGGAAGGTATCGACTCCGTCACCACCGCCGTAACCGTCATCTGACTGCTGGTGCCCGCGGGCTTCAGTCCGAGGTGGACGGTCCGCCCGCGATCCGGGCCGGGTGGTCGAACGGATCGCCCCGGTCTGTCCGGTTCGAGTCGACTGACTGCGCCAGGGACGGGACGCCGGGATGGGCACGCCGCGCGCGGCTGAACCGCACGAACACCGTCGGCGGTTGAACGACTGTCCGCGGCGGCGCGACGCAGCCGGCTCCCGATGGCCATCCGACGGAAGCGGGCGCACGGAGCCGGACTGAATCCTGGACACAGCCGCGGGTGCGTGCGTTACCCGCATCCAGGCGGCTTTCAGGGAGGCCCGTCAGGCCTGCTCAGACGTCCTGTTTCGAAGAGAAGGTTCGCATGAATGATTTCGCCGCCGGCGAGGCCGACACGATCGTGCTCGTTCACGGCCTCTGGGTGAATCCGCGCAGCTGGGAGGGCTGGAAGCACCACTACGAGGGTCGGGGATACCGGGTGTTCACCCCGGCGTGGCCGGGGCTGGACCGCGAGGTGGAGGAGCTTCGGCGCGACCCAACGGGCATCGCGGGAGTCGGCCTGCGCGAGGTGGTCGACCACTACGAGCGCGTGATCCGCGGGCTGGACCGGCCGCCGATCATCATGGGCCACTCGTTCGGCGGAACCGTCGTGCAGCTGCTGCTCGACCGCGGGCTGGGCCGCGTCGGCGTCGCCATCGATTCGGCCGCCGTGAAGGGTGTGCTTCCGCTGCCGCTGTCGACGCTCAAGTCGACGTGGCCGGTCCTGGGCAATCCGGCCAACAAGAACAAGGCCGTGTCGCTGACGCCGGAGCAGTTCCACTACGCCGTGACCAACACGCTCACCGAGAGCGAGTCCGCCGCCCGCTACGAGCGCTACGCCGTCCCCGGCTCGGCCCGCGTGCTCTTCCAGGGGGCGTTCGCCAACTTCAACCCGCGAGCCGTGACCCTCGTCGATTTCCGCAAGCGCCAGGCCCCGCTCCTGTTCCTCGCGGGCGAGGCCGACCACCTCGTTCCGCCCAAGGTCAACAAGGCCAACTGGCGTCTGCAGCGCAAGTCCGCTGCGGTCACCGACTACCAGGAATTCCCCGGGCGATCGCACTTCATCATCGGCCAGGACGGCTGGCAGGAAGTCGCCGACTACGCACTGGACTGGGCCGAGAAGCAGGTTCCCGCCCGCGCGTGACCACCGGACGACCCCTGCCCGGGCCGGTTCCCGGCGAGGGGGTCGCCGCCCCGAACCCCCGCAGCCGAACACGTCTGCGGACAGCAATCACCACCCCTTTTCCCCAAGGAGAAACCGTGCGCAACCGTCGTGTTTTCCGCTCCGCCGTCCTCGGCGTGACCGGGATCGCCCTCGCCGCCGGCCTGACCACGCTGGCGTCGGCCTCGCCGGCCCCGCAGACCGCGCCGGCCGCGCTCTCGCACCCGGCCAAGGCCCCGAAGCCGACGATCGTCCTCGTCAACGGCGCCTGGTCGGACGCGGCCGCCTGGGGCAGCGTGGTCAAGCCCCTGCAGGCCGCCGGCTACCCGGTCGTCGCCCCGCCGACGGCCCTGCAGAGCGTCGCCGGCGATGCCGCCTACCTGGCGGCCTACCTCAAGACCATCCAGGGCCCCATCGTCCTGGTCGGACAGTCCTACGGCGGATTCGTGATCACCAACGCCGCCACGAACAACCCCAACGTCAAGGCCCTGGTCTACATCTCGGCCTTCGAGCCGGCCGAGGGCGATTCCATCGGGAGCCTGAGCGCGCAGTTCCCGGGCAGCCAGATCAGCAACGACCCCAACGCGGCCATCCCCACGGCGCTGAGCCCGGTCGTCTACACCGACTCCCTGGGCAAAACCCAGGTCGATCTGTACGCCAAGGCGGACCAGTTCCGGAACCTGTTCCTGAGCAACCGCGTCTCCACGGCCACGGCCGCGGAACTCGCCGCCACGCAGAGCCCCATCAACTCGACGGCTCTGGGCGAGACCTCGGGCGCGCCGGCCTGGCAGCACATCCCCTCGTGGACGCTCGTCTCCACCGCCGACCACGTGATCACGCCGGCCGCGGAACGCTACATGGCCACGCGCGCCCACTCCCACATCGTCGAGGCGAACACCCCCCACGCAGCACAGGTGACCAACCCGGGGATCGTCATCGACCTCATCGAACGGGCCGTCGCGGCCACCCGCTGACTCCTACCGGACGACAGCGCTCGGTTGCCCAGCGCTGTCGTCCGGCAGCGGCCCGCCCCGGAGAATGCCCATCCGCTCCGGGGCGTTCCGCCGCCTCGCCGAGGATGGCGGCGAACGTCAGCCACCTCGGAAGACCCCACGGGGTACCCACCACAGGGAGTGGCTCCACCGGCGAGCGGGACCGCAATCTGACGGCATGACTGATCATCTTCGCCCTCCCGCCGCGGCCGACCGACGAGAGCCGGAAACGCCGTGACGCACGTCCATTCACCAGCGGCGGACGCCGGTTCGATCGATGCGACCGCGGTCGTCGACACCAGGGCCGAGATCCATCCGCGCGCCGTCGTCGGGCCCTGGTGTCGCGTCGGGCCAGGGGTGCGGATCGGGGCCGGCACGCGGTTGTTGTCGCACGTTGTCGTCGAGGGGCCGGCGGTGCTGGGTGAGGACGTCGTGGTGCACCCGTTTTCGGTTCTCGGCGGGGCGGCGCAGCAGCGGCGCCAGGACCGCGCCGAGGAGCGGCGCGATGCGGAACTCGGGCGGTTGGTGATCGGCGATCGGGCGACGATCCGCGAGTACGTCACGGTCAACCGCAGCACGCACGACGGCCGCCCGACCACCATCGGGGCCGACTGCATGCTGCTGGCCGGCGCGCACGTCGGGCACGACAGCGTGGTCGGCGAGGGGAGCATCCTCGCCAACGGCGCGCAGGTCGCCGGCCACGTCGCCCTCGGCGGAGGCGTCCGGCTCGCGGGCATGAGCGGCGTGACGCAGCGAGCGAGGGTGGGCCGGCTTTCGTTCGTCGCCGGGTTCGGGGGCGTGACGCGAGATGTCCCGCCGTTCGCCTGGGTGGCCGGCACTCCCGCGTCCGTGCGCAAGGCGAATCGGGTCGGCCTCCGTCGCGCCGGGCTGGATGACGACGCGGTGGACGCCGTCTCGGCCGCGGTCGAGATCTGGCGCGATCAGGAGCTACCCGTCGTGCGACGTCTGGAGTTGCTCGCGCCGCCGGCGGCGAATTCGGCTGAGGTGCGGGAGTTTCTGGAGTTCGTCACCGCGCCGAGTGACCTGGGAAGTCTCTGAGGCGAGAGAACAGGTGCGCGGGTGGCGACTCAGACCCGATTAACGAGTCCCGGGGCAGGCAGCGGCCCGGCCGCGTGATCTTGTACCCGAACCGCGGAGGAACCGGTCAGCTCACCGCGCTCGGTCGACGGTTCACCCGAGCGCGGTGAGCAGCACGGCGAGGGCGGGCTTTTCGGTGGCCGGGTTCGGGCTCGTCGCGCGCAGTTGGCGCAGCACGGTGTCGATCTTGCCGTCGATGGTGGTCCAGGCGGCGTCGTCCCGGGGTTTGAGGCGGGCTTCGGCGTTGTCCCCACCGGTTTCCAGGTCGTCGACGCGGCTGGTGGCGCCGGCTTGGTCGCCGGCGTCGAGCTTGGCCAGGGTGTCCTGGGTGATGGTGCGAAACGGTGCCAGGTCGCCGAGCGGCGAGCCGTGCTGTCCGGCAACGGGGGTTGAAGTGTCGGCCTGGAGCGCGGACTTCCGCAGTGCGTAGCCGGTTCCCGCGCACCGGTGACGAGCGAAACCCCGGTCAGGCCGAAGCCCAGGTTCGCGTTCAGGAAGTCGGCCGCGGATTCGCCGACCGTCGTGCAGAGGACCTTCACGATCCAGAAGTAGACGGTGACTTCGGGAACCTTGTTGAGGAGCCGGGTGTCCCGGGCGAGTTCGGATTAGGCAACGCCGGGCGCGAGTAAGTGCGCAGTAAAAGATCAGTGAGTCGCCGGCCGGAATAATTGTTCCCTTGATTGCTTTTCTTGCCCAGAAATTGCCGTGCGTGAACCAGTGGCTAACCTTCGATGCCGTAAACTTTTCGGCCGTTTTCGCAGCTAATTGGCCGCAATTCAGTTCATGTGATGTTCTCTCCAGTGTTTCCTGAATTCCGTTTCCACGGCCTGGAATACCCCGGGCGCCCATTGTGGACGCAGGAACAGCAGGAGGAGTTCACGTGTCGAGATCCCGCACACCCTTGTTCGCCCTTCTCGCAGCCGCGGGACTGTTCGCGACGGCGCTGCCGGCGGCCGCGGCGCAGCAGCCGGGGCACGACGCGCAGCACCACGTGCTGCTCATCTCGGTCGACGGGATGCACCAATCGGACCTGGCCTGGTACACCGCCGCGCACCCGCAGTCGGCGCTGGCGCAGCTGGTCGGGCACGGCACGCAGTACGCGCACGCGAGCACCCCGGTGCCGTCGGATTCGTTCCCGGGCCTGGTCGCGCAGATCACCGGCGGCAACCCGGCGACGACCGGCGTCTACTACGACGCGACCTACAACCACGGCCTGCTGCCGGCGGGCACCACGAACTGCGCCGGAGCGAAGCCGGGCGCCGTCGTCGACTACACCGAGGACCTCGACCACGACCAGACCGCCCTCGACGCCGGACAGGGCGTGGGCAACCTGCCCAGCGGCGTGCTGAAGATGACCGGAAACCCGCGCACGCTCATCGATCCGGCGAAGCTGCCGGTCGACCCGAAGACGTGCGCACCCGTTTACCCGCACCAGTACCTGCGGGTGAACACGGTGTTCGAGGTGGCCCGCCAGGCCGGGTTGCGCACCGCGTGGTCGGACAAGCACCCGGCCTACGAGCTGCTCAACGGCCCCTCCGGCACCGGTGTGCAGGACCTGTTCACGCCCGAGATCAACAGCCAGGTGCCCGGCGCCCCGGCCGGCTCGGACTGGACCACCGACAACGCCGCGACCCAGCGCTACGACGGCTACAAGGCGCGCGCGGTGCTCAACGAGATCGACGGCTACGACCACAGCGGCACCACGAAGGTCGGCACGCCGGCGGTGTTCGGGCTGAACTTCCAGTCGGTGTCCACCGCGCAGAAGCTCCCGGTGTCCGGCGGCCAGGCGGGTGGTTACCTGCCCGGCGGTGCCCCGGGGCCGGTCGTGCGCTCGGCCCTCGACTTCGTGGACCACCAGGTCGGCGCGTTCTCCGCCGAGCTCAAGCGCCGCCACCTCGACCAGGACACCACGATCGTCCTGTCCGCCAAACACGGCCAGTCCCCGATCGACCCCGCCGCCCTGACCCGGATCGACGACGGTGCCCTGCTCGACGGCCTCAACGCCGCCTGGCGCGCCACCCACCCGGGCGCCCCCGCCCTCGTGGCCCAGTCCACCGACGACGACGCGATGCTGCTGTGGCTCACCGACCGCTCGCCGGCGGCGACCACGTTCGCGAAGAACTACCTGCTCGCCCAGTCCGGCACCGGCAACGGCGTGACCGGCGCGCCGAAACCGTTCGTCCACTCCGGACTGACGACCGTCCACGCGGGAGCCGACGCCGCCCGCTACTTCGGCGCACGCCCCGGCGATGACCGCGTTCCCGACCTCGTCGGCCTGACCTCGCCCGGCGTCGTGTTCACCGGCGGCCAATCGAAGATCGCCGAACACGGCGGCGCGTCCGCCGACGACCGCTCCGTCCCCCTGGTCGTCAGCGGCACCGGCCGCGGCCGGACAATCGGCGCCGCGGTGGAAACGACGCAGATCGCGCCGACCATCCTGCAGCTTCTGCAGCTGGACCCGCGCTCGCTGGCGGCCGTGCGCACCGAAGGCACGCGCGTACTGCCGGGACTCGACCGACGCTGAGCACGACGGCCCTCGCCCCGGACGGGATCGGGGCGAGGGCCGGTGCTTTTTTCGGTTGTTGTTACGTGTGCCTGCCGACGATCACCGCCCAGCGGCCCATCGGCACCCGCACGTACCATTTACTCGCGCGCTACTCCGGCCGACGAGTGATGGGCAGCTTGGGGTGAATCACCAGTGAGCGGTGGACCTGCGGACTTCACCTCGCCCTTGAACCCGGCAACGGTCTCTGCCCTGCGGCTGGCCGGCTGGCACCCCGGTCGACACCTCGACGTGTCCTCCGATATCCAGTCCCTGGAGGCGCAGGGGTACACCCCGAGCGCCGCGGCGACCGAATTTCTCGCATCGTTCCAGGGCCTGAAGATCGGCCCGGCCCGCGAGGACGGCCCCAACTTCCTCAACGGTGAACCGTTCTTCGTCGACGCAGTGGGCGTCGGCGCCCGGCATCAGGGCGAGTCCTCGGCCATCGCCTCAGCCATGGGCGGCTCGTGGTTTCCCATCGGCTGGTGGCTCAGCTATTCGCACGTCTTCATGCGGCCGGACGGCGCGCTGGCCGCTTACGCGAACGGTCTGATCTGGAGCATCGGAAGCACACCTGGCGAGGGCTTGGACCTGATGGTCAGCGCTGATCGGCCGTTGATCTGCGTTCAGGCGCCCCCGGGAATGAAGCCCTGGCCCCGCGGGGGCTCACCCGCCCACCGCGCCTGATTTGGTTACGGCTCAACCGCGGGGCGATGCGAAGAGCTTCTCAGCGATGCACCACCCGAGGCGATCACCCGAGACGGGCCAAGCAGCGCACGGCACTTCGTCCGCAGACACCGCGTCCGCGCCGGTCAACGCCAGGCCACGCGGTTACTGCGCGGGCTGCGGGCTGTCCGTGTCCAGGCGGCCGTCCGGCCGGAGCAACCAGCCGGCGCGTTTGCGCGTGCGCAGGGTCACCGAGCTGTCGATGATGGCGCCTGGCGGCAGCAGGTCCTCGATGACGCCTTGGACCTGCATCAGGTCGGTGAGGCCCGCGGTCCACGCGAAGACCACGAAGTTCGCCGGGCCGGTCATCGACATGCACATCCGCACGCGCGGCTCGGCGCGCATCCGGCCGACCACGGACAGCAGGAGCGGTTTCGGCACGCGACACCACCACGTGACGCTCACCGGCCATCGGGTGTGCAGCTGCGACAGTTCGCACCGCATCGCCAGGGCACCCGCCTTGAGCAACCGCCCGAGTTGCCGGCGGACGGTCGACGCGGGGCGACCGACCTGCTCGGCGATGTCGATCGCCGTGGCCCTGCCGTCTCTGGTCAGTTGCGACACCAAGGGGGCGTAGGCGGGTGAGGTGATGTCGAGGGGCATTTCTCGCTGAACGGGGGTGGCGGCCCTGGCAGCCTTTTCGATGGCGGCCAGCTGACCGGTGTCGAGCGCGTCGAGCCGCCACTGCCGGCCTTCGATGTGCATCTCGGTGCCGAGGTGTGTCCTCGTCGACACCACGCCCGGAGTCCTCGACAGCTCGTCGAGGATCAGCGAGGAGAGTTTCTCGAAGTTCGGGGCCGCGACGATCGTCATCAGGTCGCGGCCGCGGGCGGCGTACTCGATGGCCCGCACGTGGACCAGCCCTTCGAGCGTCGCGACCACGTCGTCGAGGCGGCCCGGTGCGCAGTCGAGCTCGACGATGGCCAGCTGCCGGTGGCGCGGGGCCACACCGCCGAGCGGATAGGCGTACACCCACGCGACCTGGTTCTCGCGCAGCCGGGTCCAGCGGCTCGCGAGCGCGGGGGGCGAGGCGCCCAGGACCGGTGCGAGGGAGCTCCAGCTGGCGCGCGGCCAGATCTGCAGCGCGTGGATGAGGGCGAGGTCGTCCTCGGACAATGGCTCGTGCATGGCAGGACTCCAAGGGCACCAGGTGCGCGGGAAACACCCGTGGCGGCTGGATGCTACCCGTTTCTGCGGAGTCCAGCCGTCGAATCGATCGCTCCTCGGCTGCTGGGCGCTCGGTGCACACATCCCCGTCGCCGAGAGCACCCGGCGCGGAGTTTGCGCAGTTCGACGGGTTTCGGAACCAGGGAAACCCGGGGAGAGCGGGCGCTCGCGCCGATCGCTTGTGGCCCGCTGGTGACCCCGGTTGAGTGTTTCTGCGCCGGAAGGTCGAATCAGTGGTCACTTCGGTTTGTTGAGGCTCCTCCAGGGGTCGCCGTGGTTACGCTCCGGGCATGTCGGAACCGTTGTCGCCTGCTGACCTCACCGAGCACTTCGCCGGGCTCGACCTGACGAAGGTCGTCGCTCCCTCGACCTCGTCGACGGACCCGTTCTTCGCATACGCGAGACCGGAAACGCACGGCGTTCACGTGACCGAGGTGCAGGTGGAGATGCGCGACGGCGTGCTCCTGGCCGGCGAACTGCACCGCCCGGCGAACCCCGACGGCACGCCCGCGGCGGGCCGCTTCCCGGGCCTCGTCTACGAGTTCAACGGGTACGGCGCGGTGTCGTTCATGGCCGGCGGCGCCCGCTCGTTCGTGACCCGCGGGTACGTGGCCCTGGTGTGCAGCGTGCGCGGCAGCGGCGCCTCGCCGGGCGAGATCGAGCCGTTCGGCCCGCAGGAACAGCGGGACAACGTCGACCTGATCGAGTGGCTCGGCACGCAGCCGTTTTCGACGGGCAAGGTCGGCCAGATGGGCGTGAGCTACGGCGGGCACACCACGTTGCTGGCCGCCGTGCACCGGCCGGAGCACCTCACTGCGGTGATCGCGGCGCAAGCGCTGAGCGACTGGTACGAGAACACGATCTACCTCGGCGGGATCTACAACAGCCGGATCCGCGGCTGGCAGAAGGACACCGCGCCGGCCACCCTCCAGACCTACCCGCAGCACCCGCTCTACGACGACTTCTGGCGCGAACGCAGCGTCCGGGCGCGCTGGGACACCCTCGACGTTCCGGTGCTCGACGTCGGCGGCTGGCTGGACCAATACCGCAACGCGATGGTGGAGAACTTCCAGGCCCGCCCCGAAAACGTGTGGATGGTCGCGGGTCCGTGGAGCCACGGCATGCTCCCGGGCCAGTTCGAAGACATCGCCACCGCGGCGTACCTGGCGTGGTGGGACCACTGGCTCTCCGACGAGGTGCCCGGCCTCCTCCCCGAAACCAAGGTCACCTCCTACGAGATGCCCCGCTCGGGCTGGAAGCAGTACTCGACCTGGCCGCCGGCCGAAGCGCGGGAAGACCACCTGGGCTTCGCGCCCGGCAAGCTCGTGTCCGGCTCGGCCGAGCAGACCACCGAGTCCTTCGACGTGGCGACCGGTGCGCTGTGCGCCGAGACGGAGACCCTTCCCGCGGACCTCGTGGTGGCCGGCACCCCGCTCGTCGACCTGCGGGTTTCCTTCACCGCGGACGAGGGGTACCTCGCCGTGGCACTGGAAGACCTCGGTCCCGACGGCGCTGTCTCCCGCGTGACCCACGGCTTCCTGCGCGCCAGCCACCGCGACGGCAACGAGACGCGGGTACCGGTGATACCGGGAACAACCTACGACCTGCGCGTGCCACTGTGGGCGGCGCACCACCGGTTCGAGGCGGGACACCGGCTGCGGATCCGCATCGCCAGCCGCGACGAAGGCGTGATCGACTCGGATGCTCCCGCGGGGACCGTGACCGTCCACTATGGCCACTCCGCGTTCACCTACCCCACGATCGGGTGACCCCGGCGACCCTCGCCGGACCCGATGCCGGTCACCGCACCGGATGCCCGATTCCGTCGACGGCACCTTCTTCGGCTGATCGATTCCCTCCCACCGGAAGGTTTTTTCATGCAGGACAAAGTCGCGCTTGTCACCGGAGCCGGTGGCGGGATCGGGGCGGCGTGCGCGGCGGAGTTCGCCCGTCGCGGTGCGGCGGTCGTGCTCGCCGACATCAACGGTGAAGCCGCCGAGGCGCGGGCCGCCGAGATCGTGCGCGATGGCGGTCGGGCGATCGGCGTCGAAACCGACATCGCCGACGAGAAGGCCGTCCAGGCGATGATTTCCGCAGCGGTCGACCGGTTCGGCCGGCTCGACATCCTGCACAACAACGCGGCGGCGACCTTCGCGTCGCAGCAGGACGACGACCTGACCACAATGGACGCCGACCTGTGGGACCGGTCCCTGGCCGTCAACCTGCGCGGACCCATGCTGGGCTGCAAGTACGCGATCCCCCTCATGATCGAGGCGGGCGGCGGGGTCATCGTCAACACGTCGTCCGGATCAGGAGTCATCGGTGAACCGACCCGGTTCGCCTACGGTGCTTCGAAAGCCGGGCTCAACTCGCTGACGCGCTCGGTCGCGGCCCGCTACGGCAAGCAGAACATCCGGTGCGTGGCGGTCATGCCCGGAATCACGCTGGGCGAGCAAGGACTGGAAGCGCTGAGCGGTACCCACTGGCTCACCATGATGGCCCGCCACCACACCACCCCGAGGCTGGGCCGCTTCGAGGACATCGCCAAGTTCGTCGCCTTCGTCGCGTCCGACGACGCGGGGTTCATCAGCGGCAGCGTGCACGCCGTCGACGGCGGCGTTCTGAGCGTCGCGCCGTACGCGGCTGACATGCGCGAGTGCGGTACGCAGCCCTTCTGACAGCGCAACCGAAGCCGCGGCGATACCGCTTCTTCGTGAGGAAAGGAAATCGGGTGGCCGACCTCGGAACACCGTCGCCCGCGTCAGCCGTCCTGGCCCTCGGTCGACCGGTGGTGCTCGATCACGGCCTTGCCGGCGGCGTAGAGCGAACGCGCGATCGTGGCGGGGTTACCGAGGTAGCCGCCGACCATGGCACCGTCGCGGAGCATGATCAGTTCGTCGGCCGCGGCGGAGGTGTCCCGGACGCCGATTTCGGTGAGCATCTCCTCGATGGCCTGCTTGAACCACTTCCGGTGGCGGTCCACCGTGTGCCGCACCGGGTGGTCGGCGTCGGCGTATTCCGCGGCGGCGTTGATGAACGGGCAGCCCCTGAAGCCGGGTGAGCAGCTTTCCGCGCCGATGCCCTCCGCCACCAGGCGGAACACCTCGGGAACCTGGCCGCCGGCTGCTTGCCGGGCGCCGGCGATCGCGTCGCGCTCCCACTTCGCGCGGCGTTCGAGGTACGCCACGATCAGGTCGTCCTTGGTGCGGAAGTAGCGGTAGAACGTGACCTTGGTGATGCCGACCTTCGCGATGATCTTCTCGGCGCTCACAGCCCGGATCCCACGACCGTAGAACAGCTCCGCCGCGGCCTCGACGATCCGGTCGCGCATCGACGGGTTGCCCGCCGGCCCGGCGGCGGGCTCCGTCTGCTGCTGTGTCATGTCGTCCACCTTCCCATTCTGTCCCGCAGCCGCCGTAGCGCGGGTTTCGCGGTGCACCGGAGCCGTGTTACGGTGCCGTAGACTTACTAGTTAGTCTACCTGAGGAGAACTGAATGCCTTCGTCAACGCCGGTGGTCTTCGTCCACGGCCTCTGGGTCCACTCCGATGCCTGGCAGAGCTGGATGGAGGTCTACCGCGAGGCCGGTTACGAGCCGATCGCCCCGGGCTGGCCGGGCGACTCCCCGACCGTGGCCGCGACGAGGCAGAACGCCGCCGCCGTCGCCGACCGCGGCCTCGAGGAGATCACCGCGGGTTACCTCCGCGTGATCGACGGCCTCGACGTGAAGCCGATCGTGGTGGGGCACTCCTTCGGCGGGCTCATCGCCCAGAAGATCCTGGCCGGCGGCCACGCGGCGGCCGCGGTCGCCGTCGACCCCGGTCAGATCAAGGGCGTCAAGCCCGTGCCGTTCGCACAGATCCGCTCCGGCTTCCCCGTGCTGGCCAAGCCCGGCAACAAGAAGCGCGCCGTGGCCCTCACGGAGAAGCAGTTCCGCTACGCCTTCGGCAACGCCCTGCCGAAGGAGGAATCCGACGCCCTGTTCGCCCGCTGGGCGATCCCGGGCCCCGGAAAGCCGCTGTTCGAGGCGAGCACGGCCAACTTCAGCAAAAGCTCCCCTGCCGCGGTGGACACCGAGAAGAGCGACCGCGGACCCCTGCTGATCATCGGCGGCGGAAAGGACCACACCGTCCCCGAGGTCGTCGCCAAGGCCGCCTACAAGCTCTACGCCCGCTCCGGCGCGACCACGGACTACCAGTCGTTCCCGGACCGCGGCCACTCGCTGGTCTTCGACCACGGCTGGCGCGAAATCGCCGACTTCACCCTCACCTGGCTCAAGCGCCAGGGCCTCTGACTGACCTCGCGTGCCGCGCCGCGGCACGCCGATCGTCCTCGAAAGGAACCATCATGAAGTCCTCTCGCAAGCTCGGCCGCCGGATCACCCTGCTGGGCGGAGCGCTCGCGCTCGTCGCGGCGGTCGCCCCCGCCACCGCGACGGCAACGGCTCTCACCGCGGCGCCGGCCGTCGGCGCCGACTACGGCCACCCCGCCAAACCGGCCGCGAAGCCCACCGTCGTGCTGGTGCACGGCGCCTGGGCCGACGGCTCCAGCTGGAGCGACGTCGTCACCCGGCTGCAGCGCGACGGCTATACCGTCGCCGTGCCGCCCAACCCGCTGCGCGGCGTGGCGTCCGATTCCGCCTACCTCGCCAACTACCTCAAGACGATCACCGGCCCCATCGTGCTGGTCGGCCACTCCTACGGCGGGTTCGTGATCACCAATGCCGCCACCGGCAACAAGAACGTGCAGGCACTCGTCTACGTCGACGCGTACATCCCCGCCAAGGGCGACACTCTCAACACCCTCACCGCCCAGTACCCCGGCAGCAAAGTCGCGCCCGCGGCGCTGAACTTCGTGCCGCAGAGCGCCACCGACATCGACGTCTACGTCAAGCCCGCGCAGTTCCGCGACATCCTCGCCAACGACCTGCCGAACTGGGAGGCCACCGAACTCGCCGCCACCCAGCGCCCGCTCGCCGCGTCCGCGCTCGACGAACCCTCCGGCACCCCCGCGTGGACCACCATCCCCAGCTGGGACGTGATCGGGCTCGCCGACCACGCGCTCCCGGCCGCCGCGCAGCAGTTCATGGCCACCCGAGCCGGCTCGACCGTCACGAAGGTCAACGCGTCGCACCTGTCGATGCTGTCGCACCCGAGCACCGTCGAGCACGTCATCGAAGACGCCGCGCACCACACCTCCTGATTTTCTCGGCCGTGCAGGTCTTTCCTGCACGGCCATTTTTTCTTGCACGCGCACGCAACTTTGACTACCGTGAACCGAGGGCGGACCGGCCGGGCTCGGCGGTGTGGAGACGTTCGCCGCCGACCACACTTTCCTCAGCTACCAGCGCCTTCGGCTCGACACCGACGCCGAGCCCCACGTGGTGTTCCCTTCCCCGGAAGAGCACGGCCGCCGCAGACCCTCGGCAACCAGAAAGGACGCACGCACGATGGCGCAAGGCACCGAAGCGAACCTCTACTACGCCTGCTTCACCGACCCGGCCAACGCGGACTCGGCCGCCGAGAGGAGCCGTCAGTTCGACGCCCACAAGGCGTGGCTGAAGGAGCACGAAGCCGACATCCTCGTCGCCGGGCCGCTCCTGGCCGAGTCGCTGGAGCCCGCCGGCTCGGGCTTGATCGTGTTCCGCACCGAATCGGCCGACGCCGCCCGGCGGCTCGCCGAAGCCGACCCGATGCACGCCTCGGGAGCCCGGACGTTCCGCATCGTCCCCTGGCGGATCAACGAGGGAACGCTCACCGCTCGGCTGACCGTGTCCACCGGGTCGTTCGACCTCACCTGAGCGGGCCGCGGCCCGGCCCGGGTGCTGCTGAGGACAATGAACCTTCCCGGGTTACCGCCCAGCGCTCTCGCGGCCGGTGGTGAACGAGACGCCGGCTCGTTCTCCGGGTGTGAGGACGAAGTCGTGGCGCAGCTCCCAATAGGGTTCGGCGGAGCCGACCTCGGCCAGACGCCGCGGATCCTCGATCCGTTCGTAGTGCACCACGAGCGAGGATTTCACCCCGAACACCGCGTCTGACCACAGGTATTCGTCATCGTCGCTGTAGAGCTCGGTGACGATCGTGCGGTGATTTTCGGCCGAGGCGATCACGTGGAAGTGCGCCGGGCGCATGTTGTGCCGGTTCGTCACCCGCAGCAGCTCGCCGACCGGTCCATCGTCGGGGATGGGATAGCTGACCGGCTTGACCGTCCACAGGTCGTACGCGCCGGATTCGTCCGTGCGAAACCGCCCGCGCAGATTGTAATCCGGCTGCAGGGGATCGACGTTCTCGTAGAGGCCGTTCGCGTTGGTGCCCCACACGTCGAGCTCCGCGCCGGCGATCGGCTCGCCGTGCAGATCGAGCACCCGGCCGTGGATGCGCGCCGGTTCGCCGTCCACCGAGCCGCCGCGGGAGATGTTCGCGCCGTGGGGTTCGAGCGGGGATCCGGCGCGGTAGAACGGCCCGAGCACGCTCGTTTCGAGCGCGCCGTCCGGCACGTCGGCGGCGAGCGTATCGACGACCATGGTGATGCCCAGGACGTCGGACAGCAGGATGAACTCGTGCCGGGCCTCGTCGCTGATGTCGCCACACCGCCGCAGGAAATCGGCGGCCGCGAGCAGTTCGTCGGGCTGCAGCCGGACTTCCCGGGCGAAGTCGTGCGCGTGCCGGATGAGCGCCGTGAGCACGACCCTGGCGCGCTCGTCACCGGTGTTGCCGACCGCTGCCAGCACTTCGGCGGTGATCTGCTCACTCGTCGTCGAAGCCGCGCGTTCAGTGTCCGCCATCGTTGTCGCCTTTCTCGTCGCCGGCGTGCTCGCCGGCCAGTTCGCGCACCGCCGCCAGGAGTTCCGCGGGTTCGGCGCGCCGGGTGTAGTCGGCGGCGACGAAGGCGAACCTCACGACGCCGAGCCGGTCCACCACATAGGTGGCGGGAAGGGGAACTTCGGCGACGTCGCTGCCGTTGAACGCCGCGACGTCATTGCCGTTGCCGAGCTGGTACCGGACCACGTCCGGCGCGATCGGGTGAACCAGGCGGAACTGCCGCGCCACGTCGTTGCCGACGTCGGACAGAACCGGAAACCCGAGCTCGTTTTTCTCCACTGTGGACAGTGACCGATCGGGCAGCTCAGGACTGATGGCGACCAGGCCGGCGCCGAGCGCGCGCAGATCCGGCAGCCGCGCCTGCAACGCCCGAAGTTCGAGATTGCAGTAGGGACACCAGCCGCCCCGGTAGAAGGAGAGCACCACGGCCCCCTCGGCCAGCAAAGCGCCGACGTCGACGATCTTCCCAGTGGCATCCGGCAGCCGGATCCCGGGAATCGACTCGCCTTCCCGCAGGGCGCGTTCGGCGAGGCGGGATTCGACCACCGCTGTCACCGCGTCGGCTCGTACCGCCCGCTCACGCTCACTCCGCAACTCGTAGGCCCGCTGCCGTTGCGCGGCCAGCTCGTGTTCCAGCGCCATCCTCGCGTCACCGCACCTCACTGTCGTCCTGGTCCGGCCAGGTGTGCGCCCCGGACGGTGTTCGGCAGCCACACTGGGATTTCTTCAACGCTCACGGGGTTCTTCCCGCGTTCCGCGACGCCCGGATTGCCCGTGATCGTCACCCTACTTTAACTTGCGCGCGCAAGCAATGCGCACTCGCCACCTTATTGCTTGCGCGTGCAAGGTCGAGTAGCTTCGCGGATGATCGGTTCAGCTCGCACCCCGACAACCGAGGACGGACGCCATGACGAGCGCATCAAGCGGCCCGGAGGCCAAGCCCACGCCCAAGGGCTACGTGGTTTTCGACCTCGAGATCCACGATCCCGAGCGGTACGAGGCGTATCGGCTCGACGGGCAGGCGAGCATCCGCCGGTTCGGCGGGCGCGTGCTGTCGGGTGAGCCCGCGCCTCGGGGTGTGGTGGAGGCGCTGGAAGGTGACTGGCCCACTCTGCGGCTCGTGATCGTGGAGTTCCCCACGATCGACATCGCCCGCGCGTGGTTCAACTCCGACACGTACCAGGCCGCGGCGCGCAAGCGCCAAGCCTCGAGCACCGGACGCGTGCTGCTGGTGGGCGGGTGGGAAAAGCCCTGGTGACCGCCCGGGAGTGCGTTTCCCCACCGACGACCGGATTCCGTTGTGGCACGGGGAATCCCGTCAGTCCTCTGTGGGCCGTACCTGAGCGTCGACGAGCTTCGTGACGACCCGCTGCAGCGCGGTTTCGTCCGTGGCGGTCAGCCGGTCCGTGAACAGCTCGGCGACCAGGTCGAGATGGGACTCCATCGCGGCGAGCAGCGACGCCCGGCCTCCCTCGGTGAGCTCGATGTCGACCCCGCGCTTGTCATCATCCGAAGGCGTGCGGACGACCAGGCCCGCACGCTCCATCCGCACCAGCAGCCGGCTCACCCCGCTCTCGCTGAGCAGCACGCGGTCCTTGAGCTCCCGCTGGCGCAGCCGCATGTCCGGCACGTCGGCGAGCTGCACCATCACGTCGAACCACTCCAGGGGCAGGCGGTGGTCCCGCATCATCTGCTCCGCCAGTGCGCCGACGAGCTGCCGGTGCGCCAGCAGGAAGCCTTGCCACAGCTGTGTTTCCCGCTGCAACCGGGCGAGCATGTCTTCGAGGTTGCCCGCCGCGTCGGGCACACGACGTGTGCTCTTCTCGGCCGTCGCCGGCCGCGCCTGCTGCGTCACGCCACACCCCGCCCCTGCTCGCGCCTCGGTTCCCCGCCGCGTCCAACCTACTTGACCGGGGCAGTGAGGCGACGATTGCGCGGCGGAATCTTCCGAGGCCTCGGGCTCTTCCAGCACCCGAGGGTCAGGGCGAGCACGCGGATGCTCGGCGTCCGGAAGGGTGGTCCGGACGTGCCTCAACGGCGGCCGGCCGGCACCCCCACCCGCGGGGTCAGCCACTGACCGAGCTGTCCGACGAGGGCTTCGGCGTCCTCGAGCCGGGTGTGGCCACCGACGTACAGGTCGGGCCGCACCAGGATCGCGCGGCTTTCGCCACGCCCGACTTCGTACCGCTTCGCGAGCTCTCCGAGCTGGTCCGGGATGGTGTGGTCCTCGTCGAACGCTGTGGTCCGCTCGTCGGTGACCAGCACGGACGAGACGCGGTCGCCGAACGCGGCGCGCATCTGTTCGGCCACGCGCTCGGCGCGTTCGAAGTCCTCGGTGACGCTCGGGCGTGGCACCAGCAGCAAGGTGAATCCGCCGTGCCGGAACAGGTCGAAGAGCCGCTTGCGCGGCTCGATCACCAGCTGGGCGTCGGGAGCACGGTCCCCGACCCGCGGTCCCGCGACCGCGGGAACGTCCGGGGCGGAGACGACGTCGCGGTAGTTGTGCGAAATCCCCGAGATCAGTTCGACGGTCCGCTGTTGCCAACCGGGCTCGCGGGTCAGCGCGATGCGGTCCTCGAGCCCTTGCCCGAAGGCCATCACGATGTCGTGGGTGGCTTTGGCGCCCGCCGTGATCTGCGCGCCGATCGGCCGGCGCTCGGCCTCGTAGGAGTCCAGCAGCGTCTCCGGCGCTGCTCCGTCGACAACTGCCGCCAGCTTCCAGCCCAGGTTGAACGCGTCCTGCATGCACCCGTTCATGCCCTGCCCGCCGGCCGGGGAGTGCACGTGGGAAGCGTCGCCGGCGAGCAGGACCCGGCCCGCTCGGTAGCTGCCGGCCGCGCTGTTGAGGATCTCCCACCGGGTCGCCCACTGGGGTTCGCCGATCCGCATGCCGATCCCGATCTTGTCGGCCACCGCCTGGAATGACGCACGGGGGTCGTCCGCCTGGGTCATCGCGCCCGCGTCGCTGAGGTAAACGCGCCAGAGCCGGCCGGGCAGTTTCGTCACCAGCATGAACAGCGACTCGCCGATGAAGTAGTTCACCCACGATTCGTCGTGGGTGAACTCTTCGACCTCGACGTCCATCATCGCCATGACACCGACTTTGTCCCCGACGAACTCGATGCCGACGCGGTCGCGAACCCGGCTGTGCGCACCGTCGCTGCCGATGACCCAGGCGGACCGGTGGCTCGAAACTTCTCCCGACGCGTTGTCGAGCACCGAAAGCGTGACGCCGTCGGCATCCTGCTCCAGGTCCGTGAACTCCTTGCCGTACTCCGGGCGAATGCCGTAGTGGGCGCACAGGTGTTCACGCAGCACCTGCTCGAAGTCGTTCTGGTTGATCTTGTAGTAGAAGGGATAGCGGGTCGGGAGCCCGCGAAAATCGGTGCGGGGCTTCTCGTCATCGCGCAGGCCGGGGAAGTGGTACACGTTTCCGGGGCACGGCAACGCGACCTCCTCGATGCGGTGCGCCACGCCGATGTGCTCGAACATCTCCATGGTCCGGGCGTGCAAGGTGAACGCCCGGGTCGTGTGCGACGGGCCGGGCCGCTTGTCGATCAGCCGCAGTGGAACGTTGCGCCGGGCCAGCTCGTGCGCGGCGATGAGCCCGACAGGGCCCGCGCCGACGATGGCCACACCGTTGTGGTCGAGCATGGGATTCCTTTCCGAGTAGGAAAAAACGGCACTCAGCCGTGCGACCGCGCACCCGGACCGAAGCCGGCAAGCGGCATCGGTCACCAACCTGCCGACGGCGGAAGGTCGTCGAGAGAACGCCGGAGCAACGCCTCGACCTGAGCCGCCTCGACGGGGACCGGGTTGGCCGAGCCCGCGACCTGCCCGGCCACTTCGCGGACGTCTTCCTCCGTCGCGCCGAGCCGGGACAGGCTTGTGGACAGTCCGGAGCGCCGCGCCAAGTTCCACAGGCCCAGCGCCGGGTCGGGGCCCAGGAAGGGTTCCAGGCGGGCGACCCAGTCGGGGCCGGCCGGGCTGTTCAGCGCCACCACGTGCGGCAGGATCACCGCGTGGGTTTCGGCGTGGGGCAGGTTCAGCTTCCCGCCGAGGTGGTGGCAGATCCGGTGCTGCAAGCCGGTACCGGTCCGCCCCAGCGCCGTCCCGGCCAAGAACGCTGCGTACTGGAGCCCGGATCGCGCGTCGAGGTCGGTCGGGGTGATCGCCAGCTCGGGCAGGCTGCTCGTGACGATGCGGACCGCGTCCGCGGCCAGCGCCGAGGTCAGCGGGTCGCCGTGGGGAGCCCAGAGGGCGGCCAGGCAGTGGGCCAAGGCGTTGAACGCACTCGGGCCGGTGATCTCCGGCGGCAGCCCCACCGTGAGTTCCGGGTCGTAGATCACCACCCGGGGACGCACCCGCTCGTCGACCCCGGTGCGTTTGCGGTGGGTGCTCGTCATGCCGAACACCGGCGTCAGCTCCGACCCGGCGTAGGTCGTGGGGATCGCGATGATCGGCAAGCCGGTGTCGAGCGCGATGGCCTTGGCCAGTCCGGTGGCCGATCCTCCGCCCAGCGTCACCAGGCCTTCGACACCTTCGGCGGCGGCTCGTTCACCGGCTCGCTCTGCCAGCTCCACCGGCACGTGCTGGGCCACTTCGTCCCAGCGGGTCGCGAGCCGGTCCCCGAGCGCGTCGGCGACCGGTCGCCCACCCGGGGTGTTGCCGTCGGCGATCAGCATCACCTTGGCGAGCCCGAGCCGATCCGCCTCCTCCCCCACTTCGGCGCGGCGCCCGGGCCCGAACACGACCCGGACCGGGCTCGGTTCGTATTCGAAAGGGCGGTTGCGAGGGGAAAAGGTCATCGCATGGCCTCCTTCAGCACCAGCCGCAGCGAGTCGACGGCAGCCGGCCCGGCCAGGTCGGGCCGGGCGGCCAGCCGCTCGACGAGGGCGTCGGCATCGAACGGCGGGCACACCGAGCCGAGGTCGACCGGCAAGCCGAGGGACCCGGCGAAGTTCCGCACCGTCTCCGCCGGCAGCACCTGGCCCGCGAGATCGGCTCCGGCGCCCACGTGCGGCGCCAGGCAGGCGATCAGCGATCCGTGGTCGACGCGGTGGGTCGCACCGAGGTCCTCGGCGATGAGCTGCGCCGGACCGGGCCCCGCGGCCTCGAGAGCCGCACCGGCGAGCGCGGCGCTTTCGAGCGCGCGCACTCGCAGCTCGCGATCGGCCGGGTCGCGCACGAGCAGCGGCAGCACCTCGCGCAGCGCGCGCTGCGCGTCGGCCGCCGTGGCCGACGCCCGCGACGGCGTACCGGCGAGGATCTCCAGGCAGGCTCCGACCGCGGCCATGCCACTGGACGCCAGCACCCGCGCGGGCGTCAGGTCGAGCAGCTCCGGATCGCGGACCACCGCGCGCGCGGCACACCGCCGCGACCGCCCGCTTTCCTTGCCCTTGCCGGTGGTCACGAAGTAGCGCGAGGTCATCTCGGCGCCCGACAACGTGGTCGGCACCGCGATCCACGGCAGCCCCAACGCCAGCGCGACGATCTTCGCGTACCCGGCGCTCGAACCGCCGCCGATCGCGATCACCGAGTCGGCGTGCACCTCCTGCGCGGACGCGACCGCCAGGTTCACCTCCCACGAGGGCACATGGGCCACCGTGTCGGTGAAGCTGCCGGTCGACCGCCCGCCGAGCAGATGCCGCACCCGCTCGGCGGGCGCGGCGCACCCGGGGCCGACCACCAGCAACGCTTTGCGCGCACCGAGCCGATCGACGATTTCCGGAAGCTCCTCCAGCGAACCACCACCTGCGAAAAGGAGGGGGGACGGGAGATTCTCGTTCTCATCCGTGGTGGTTCCGCTCATGCGGAGTTCCTCGCTTCCGGGCACGCCGCTCTGCCGTGGGTCGGTGCCATGGGTCGGTCCGGGCAGGCCGTCGGGCTCAGCCAGTCCGGTCGGGGGTCAGCGGGGGCCTTCGCCGCCGTGTCCGTCGGGGCTGTAGTGCAGCTGGTGGGCCCGGTATTTGTCGGCGCCGATGGCGGCGAGGGCGGCGGGGACGGGTTCGGGGTCTTGCAGGAAGGGTTCTTCCACGTCGCAGGCGTGCTGCCAGGTCGCGAACTCCAGGGCGATCTTGTTGACCGGGTCCTCGAAGTAGATCGAGTGGCAGAACCCGTGATCGAGCTCGCTCTTGATCTTCACCCCGTTGTCTTCCAGGTGCCGCTTGGCTTTCTGCAGCTCCCCTTCCGAGGGCACCGTGATCGCCAAGTGGTTGCCCGCGCCCAGCAACGCGTTGTCCGCCGGCACCTCCACGTCCTTGAACTCGAAGAACGCGATCGTGTCCTGCTCACTGATCCGGAAGAAGTAATGCCGGCTCCCACCCAGGTTCCCCGGCACCGCACCCGGGAACGGATCCGGGTTCGGCAACGACAACGTCACCACCACCGGAAACCCCAACACCCCGTGATAAAACTTGACCGTCTCCTCCATGTCATTCGTGACGAAAGCCATGTGATGACACCCAGACGTCCGAACACCCACAACAAACCTCCTGATCAAGGACGTCAGACCAGCCCTGACGCCTCGGTATGACCTGCTTCACGCTACGAGCAAGATATTTCCAAGTCAATAAGTCCGGCGACCACTGCCGAAACTTTTTCGATCCAGCCGCACCGGCACGCCGACGGACCGTGAACCGGCCGACCCCACCTGTCGGCGCGCCGTGACGTAACCTCGAAGCGACCGAGTTTCGTCACAAGGAGGTTCCCGTGTCGACGCCGACCTGCCGCGTCTGCGACACGCCCATCGTCGCGCCCGGCACGGGACGACCGCCCCGGTATTGCTCCGCCGCCTGCCGGCAACACGCCTACCGGCTCCGCAAGAGCTCCCCGAGCCCTCAACCCGAGCGCCGGCGCCCGGCCGTGCGCGCGGCCAACCCCCCGGCTGCCGTGGAAAAGGACGTGCCGCACCTGACCCGGCAGGAACTCCTGGCGTGGCGCGGTGTGCTGGAACTCCAGACCGCGATCCTGCCGGCGCTGGAACGAGAGCTGCGTGAGCACACCGGGCTCACGTTGAGCGAGTTCGACGTGCTGTACCAGCTCTGGCGGACACCGGAACTGCAGTGCCGCATGGTCGATCTGGCCCGCGCGGTGCTGGTCACTCCCGGCGGGGTCACCCGCATAGTCGCTCGCCTCGAGGAACGGGGACTGGTCCGCCGGCTCACGGCCACGGGCCGGCAAGCCGTGATGACCCAGCTCACCGCACAGGGTCAGCGCGAGCTCGACGCCGCGATGGACGTGCACTTCCAAGGCGTGCGCCGGATGTTCTTGCGGCACCTCAAAGCCGAGGACATCGAGCGCATGATGCGGCTCTGGGCGCAGATCCGCGAAGCCACCCCGCCCGCACCCTGCGACGACACCGCCAATCCGGATACGGCGGCCGAAGCACGCGGCTGAGCGCGTCGACACCGCCGCAAACCCGCTCACCGCCTGTCCGTTTTTGACCAGTGCTTGTCCTCGATGTGCCGACGTGACACCCCAGCGTGCCTACGATTGAAGCCGGTCGACCGAAAACGTCACCCGCGCGATCGGCGCCGGCCCCACGACGATGAGGACTCACCGAGATGAACCAAGATCAGCGATCGGCAAAAGCTCTGGTGCTCGGCGGTGGCGGTCCCGTCGGCGCGTCGTGGGAGTCGGCGCTGCTCCACAGGCTCGGCACGGCGGGGTTCACGGTTTCCGAGAACGACGTCGTCCTCGGCACTTCGGCCGGGTCGGTCGCCGGCGCCTGGCTGATCATGAGTCCGGACGAGCTCATCGCGTTGCCCGAACGGATGCGTGCTCGCGCGAAGTGGCACGCCGAGCAATCGGCCCACCGCGGCACCGGCTCGGCGAGCATGCTGTCGCTGATGGCCGAGAAGCGGACGGATGACGTCGATTCGGCGCGAAGTGTCGGACAGGCCGCGCTCAAGGCGATCCCGCCGATTCCCGCGGAGAAGGCGGCAGAGCTGTGGCGGGCGGCGACCCCGAAGGGCTTGTGGCCCCCCAATCTGCGGATCGCGGCGGTGGACGCGGGCACCGGCCTGGCGCACGCGTGGTCGGTCGGCGACGACATCCCGTTGCCCGTCGCGATCGCGGCCTCCACCGCGGCGCCGGGGGCCGCGCCACCCGTCGAGGTGGCCGGCGCGGTGTGGGTGGACGGCGGTGTGCGGTCGGGGACCAACGCCGACCTGGTCCTGGAGGCGGCCGGACGAACCAGCGGCGGCAAAGTCCTGATCGTGGCGTGCAGCCCCTCCGATGACATCGCCCGCGAGGAGTCCCTCCTCACCGAACAGGGCTATGACGTCCGGGTTCTCCTTTCAGAGGCGTACTACCGGAAGCCCACCGACCTGCTCGACGCGCGGTTCATCGACGCCGCGGTGGAAGCCGGCGCCCGCCAGGCGCGCGACGCGGCCGTGGATCTCGTGAAGTGGTGGACCGAGGACTAGGACCGTCCTCTTGCGACCCACCGCGCCCGTTCAGCCGAGGCTGCGGCCGATGCTCAGCGCGGTGGTTCGCCGGGCGGCCGCGAGCCGAGCGTGCTGCGGTGGCGGGCTTCGAGCACACGAGGCTCGAAAGCCCGCCACCTTTGCACCGCTCGCGGGAACCGGTGGTGGTCGATCCCTGCCCTAGCGGTCGAACCGGACAACGCCCCGCAAGTTGAGGCCGTCGTGCATGTCCTGGTATCCCTGCGCGACTTCGTCCAGTGAATACGTCCGCGTGATCAGCTCGTCGAGCTTCAGCGCGCCGGACCGGTACAACTCGATCTGGCCGAGGATGTCGGTGTTGGCATTGGATTGCCCGTACAGCGAACCTTGCAGGCGTTTCTGGAACAACGTCAGCTCGCCGAGCGAAATCGGGACCCCGACGGCGGTGAAATCGCCCAGTCCCGTGACCACCGCGGTGCCCGCCTTGCGGATCGCCGACACGGCCTGGGCGACGTGTTCACCGGTGGTGATGCCCACCGTCACGATCGCCGAGTCCGCGCCCTGGCCGTTGGTGAACTGCCGGGCGAGCTCGGTCGCCTCCGCCATGGACTCCACGGCGTGCGTGGCACCGAGTTCCTTCGCCTTCTCGCGCTTGAAGGCGACCGGGTCGACGGCGATCACGTTCGATGCCCCGGCGTGCGCGGCGCCCTGCACGGCGTTGATCCCGATCCCGCCGATCCCCATCACGATCACGGTGTGCCCGGGCCGGACCTGCGCGGAGTTCACCGCGGCGCCCCAGCCCGTGCCCACCGCGCAACCCAGCAGGCAGACGCTTGCCAGCGGCACGTCGTCAGGAACCTTCACGGCGGAGTCCGCCGAAACCGTGGTGGTCTCCACGAAGGTCGAGATCCCGCACATCTGCCCCACCGGACCGCCGCCCGTCCGCGAGCGCGAGGCGGAAGTCCGTCGGATCGCCCCAACGGGACCCGGCCAGCAGGCCCGCGCCGAGGTCGCAGAGGTTCTGCATCCCGGACGCGCACCACCGGCAGTGCCCACACGAGGGCAGGAAGGAGAACACCACGTGGTCACCTTCGTTGATGCCCTTGTGGTTGTGCCCGACCTTCGTGACGATCCCCGCGCCTTCGTGCCCGCCGGCGAACGGGTACATCCCCACCGGGACGTCCCCGGTCGCCACGTGATCATCCGAGTGGCAAAGACCCGACGCGACCATCCGCACCTGGATCTCCCCCTCGCGCGGGTCGTCGACCTCCAGGTCCACCGTCTCGTACTTGCCCGGCGACTTCATCAGAACGGAACCACGAGTCTGCACGACGTCCTCCTCGACGCTCAGCAGTAGATGGACTTGAGGTGCTGGTATTGGCCCAGGCCCTCGGGTCCGAGCTCCCGCCCGATGCCGCTGGCCTTCACCCCGCCGAAGGGCGCGACCGGGTCCGGCAGGTACCGGTTGATGCCGACGCTGCCCGTCCGCAGCCGGTCGGCCACCCCCAGGCCACGGTCGGGGTCACTCGTCCAGACAGTGCCGGCGAGACCGTAGTCGGACTCGTTGGCGATGCGCACGGCGTCGTCGTCGCCCGAGTAGGGGATCACGGTGAGCACCGGCCCGAAGATCTCTTCCTGGCAGACGGTGGCGTTGTTGTCGAGGTCCGCGAACACCGTGGGCGCCACGAAGTAACCCGGCCGGTCGAGTTGCTCGCCGCCGACGGTGATCCGGCCGCCCTCGGCCTTGCCCTTGGCGATGTAGCCGGTGACCCGGTCGAGCTGGGCCTGGTTGGACAGCGGGCCGATCTGGGTCTCCGGGGCGAGCGAGTCGCCGACGGTCATCGACCCGGCGAAGGCCGACATGAGGCCGACGATCTCGTCGTACCGGCTGCGCGGCGCGAGGATGCGCGTGGCCAGGAAACAGGTCTGGCCGTTGTTGGCCAAAGTGGACACGAACAGGTCCGCACCGATCTTCGCGAGGTCGAGCTCCGCGTCGTCGAGGATGATCGTGGCGGACTTGCCGCCCAGCTCCAGGGTGACCGGCCGCAGCAGGCGCCCGCAGGTCTCGGCGATCTGCCGGCCCGCCGCGGTGGAGCCGGTGAAACTCACCTTGTCGACGCCGGGGTGCGCCACGAGGTGCGCGCCCGCCTCGCGATCGCCGGGGACGATGTTGAGCACCCCGGGCGGCAACCCGGCTTCCATCGCGGCTTCCGCGACCAGGACACTGTCGAGAACGGTCTGCGGCGACGGTTTCGTGACCACGGTGCACCCCGCGGCCAACGCCGGCGCGATCTTGAACATCGACAGCGTCTGCGGGAAGTTCCACGGCGCGATGGCGGCGACGACCCCGACCGGTGAGCGGCGGACGTCGATCTGCCCGCCGAGCATTCCGGGCCGCACGTCCGGCCCGGCGTTCTCCACCAGGTCCGCGTAGTAGCGCAGCAACAGCCCGGGGAACACCGCCTCCAGTTGCCCGGCGACGGCGATGGGCATGCCGTTCTGGGCGGACACGGTCTGGGCGATGGTGTCCTTGCGCGCCTCGATAGCGTCGGCGAAGCGGCGGAGGACCTTCGCCCGCTCCGCGGCCGGCACTCGGCTCCAGCCCGCCGGGTCGTCGAACGCCTCGCGCGCGGCACCGACCGCGGCGTCGATGTCGGCTTCGGTGCCCTCGGGTGCGGAGCCGACCGGCTCGCCGGTGTTCGGCGAGATCACGGTGATGGTGCCGGTCCCGGCCGGTGCGGTCCACCGGCCGCCGATGAACAGCTGATCCTGTGTTCGGTTCACGTGAGCGACCCCTTCGTCGTCGAACGTGTCGACCACCCTCGCCGACGGGGCCGAACGCAACTGTGCGTGTCGCGCACAGCGCGGGAGGATTCAGCGAGCGGTCTCGATGCGCAGCACACGCAACCGGCGGTACAGCGCGGTGCGGCTGATGCCCAGCCGCTCGGCGGCGTGCACCTTGTTGCCCTCGCAATCCCGCAGTGCGCGGATGATCGCGTCGCGCTCGGCCTGCCAGAGCGTGCCCCCGACCGGCCCGGCGTCCGGACGGCGGCGGCCCGGGGGCAGGTCGGCTTCCGTCACGTCCCCGCTCCCGCGGCGGGCGGCCACGTAGTCGACCACCCCGGCCAGCTCGGCGAGGTTGCCGGGCCAATCCGCCGCGGCGAGCACCCGCAGCGCGCCGAGGGTGAACCGCGCGCGCCCGGCGGTGGCCTCCCGCAACCGGGCCTCCGCCAGGGCCGGGATGCGGTGGCGCTCGGCCCGCAGCGGGGTCAAGGTGAGCCGCACCGGGCACAGCGCCCACAACGAAGCCCGGTCGGGGTCCACGGCCGGCCCCGAGGTCAGGACCAGCCGGGTGGTGCCACGCAAGCGGGCCAGCCGCGGAACCAGCCGAAGGGGCAGGTGATCCGCGTGCTCCAGCACCACCGTGCGGGGACCGTCCGCGAACGCGGCGTCGAGTTCGGCCGACGACGTTTCGGCTCCGTCGATGACCGCCGCCCCACCGTCCTCCGCGAGCGAGGCGGCCACCGCGCTGCGTCCCGTGCCGGCCTCTCCGGTGACCAGCACGGACGAGTCGCGGTGCCGATCCAGTTCCGCCCGCAGCGATCGGTGCCAGTCCGCGGAGTCGGCGGGCACCGGCCGGCGCCCCCGGGGAATCGGGACGGGCCGCTCTTTCGGTTGCACAGCCAGCAGCACGCCGCCGTCGAGCTTGTCCATCCGGACGACGATCGAGCCGCCGGTGACCAGTTCCACTGTGCGCTGCTCCGTGCGGCCGGCCAGATCCTCGGACAGTGCCCGCAGGGCCGCCTGGTCGGCCGGCCGCAGCAGGTCGGCGGCGGCGCGGTTGGCCAGCGTGACCTCTTCGCCGAAGGCGACCACCGGCCCGGCCGAGCGACGGCTCGTCGCTTCGAAGGCGCGCAACAGCCGGTGATTGGGGCCGTTCGCGTCGTCCCGGAGCCGCTCGTCGATGTCACGGGCGAGGCGATCGACGTAGGGGCGCAACAGAGCACCGGCGTCGCGCACCGAGCAGGTCAGGTCGAGCACGCCGACGATGCGGCCCGTGGTCGGGCTGCGCAGCGGGGCGCCGTAACAGGCGAAGTCGCGAAAGGACTCCAGGTAGTGCTCCGCACCGGCGACCGCGACCGGCCGGCCCTCCTCGAGGGTGGTGGCGATCGAATTGGTGCCGGTGGTGTCCTCGCTGAAGGTCGCGCCCGGGATCGCACCGAGGCGTTCCATCCGTCCCTCCAGCGACGGAACGCCGAAGCGCAGATCGGTCAACCGTCCGCGGTGGTCGGCGAGGACGAGGGCGAAGGCGGTGTCGCGCAGCTTGTCGGCGGCGTCGTCGAGAACCGGGGTGGCGGCCCGCCGCAGGGCCCCACCGGGATCGAGGTCCGCGGGTACGGGGTCGACCAGCGCTGCCGGTGAAAGACCGACGGCCTCGAGCCGCTGCCACGACCGGGCGATCTCGGGTCGCAGCGGCCCGATCCGTTCCCTGTCCACCACGTCCTCGCCCCCGTTCAGCGCCCGCCGGGCTCGGCCCGGAACCGCAGCGCGGGATCGAGGTAGCGCAGTCCCTCGGCGGCGTGCAGGAGCGCGGCCATTCCGCGCACCACCGGCACACTGGCCACACAGGCCGCGACTTCCGCTTCCGACGCGGGCATCCCGGCCGCCGCCAGCAAGCCCCGCACGCGTTGTTCCTCGAGCCCGGTTACGGCTGCTTCGGTCACGGTCGTGTCCTTTCCTCAGCCGCGAGCGCGGGGCGGCGCAGGTGGTGTTCGGTCCGATCCTGGAACGCGGCACCGATCCGCAGCAGCGTCTCGTCCGAGAACGGGCGGCCGGCCAGTTGCACCGACAGCGGCAAACCCCCGGCCGAGACACCCATCGGCAGTGCCAGGGCCGGCCCGCCCGCAGCGTTCCAGTACACGGTGTGGAAGTGGCCGAAGAGTTCGAACACGTCCCGCTCGCCGGTGAGGAAGCCCTCCAGCGCCGGCGCGGTGATCGACAGGGTCGGCATCACGACCACGTCGACCCGGGTGAACAGCCGCTCGAGGTCGAGCTGCCCGGCGCGGCGCACGCGCTGCGCCTGGACGTAGTCCGCCCCGCTGAGCATCGCCGCGCGCAGCAGCAGCCCGCGGGTTCCGCGGGTGTACTGCGGCCAGCGGCCGCCGAGATCCGGGCGGTGGTACGCCAGCGCCTCGCACAGCACGGTGACGATGTCCGCGGCGGTCATCTCCGCGTACCGCGGCAGCTCCACCTCCACGCAGTCCAGCCCGAGCCGCGACAGTTCCGCCACCGCGGCGTCGAACGCCGGGGCCACCGAAGGGTCCGCGCCTTCCGGCAGCGCTTCGCGCCGGACGACGCCGACCCGCAACCCGGCCAAGTCGCCCACGTCGAGCGCGGCGAACGGCGCGTCCACACTGTCCGGATCCTCCGGCGCCTGTCCCGCGATCGCTTCGAGGACCAGCGCGCAGTCCGCGGCCGACCGCGCGACCGGCCCGACCCGGTCCACGCTGAACGCCAGCGGCACGCACCCGGACTTCGGCACCCGGCCGAACGTCGGCATCAACCCGGTGACCCCGCACATCGCGGCCGGGATCCGCACGCTGCCGATCGTGTCCGAACCGAGTGCGGCGAGGAACAACCCGGCCGCCACGCCGGCCGCTGAGCCGGAGCTCGAGCCGCCGGGCCAGGCACCGAGGTCCCACGGGTTGCGCGGCACCGGGAACGGGCCACCGGATTCGGGCATCCCGCAGGCGAACTCCATGGTGGTGGTCTTGCCGGTGAGGACCGCGCCCGCGGCCAGCAGGCGGGCGACGACCGGCGCGTCCCGCCCGGCGCCCCAAGCGGGATCGAGCACAGTGGACTGAGCGGTGGTGGGCGCGGCCGCGGTGGAGATGGTGTCCTTGACCGCCAAGGGAATGCCGTGCAGCGGGCCGCGGTCGCGCCCGGCGGCGAGCTCGGCGTCGGCCCGGTCGGCGGCGGCCAGGGCGAATTCGTCGAGCCGGCAGAGATAGCTGCCGAGCTCACCGTCCACCGCGTCCGCCGCGGCGAGCGCGGTCCGGGTCAGCTCGCGGCTCGTCACGGCGCCTGCTCGCAGAGCCGTCGCCGCGGCGGAGATGTCGCGCGGCAACGCGATGGAGCCGTCCGCCGGTGGATCCGACAACCAGGTGTTCACCATGCCCGACCTCTGTCCACTTTGGTCCGGTCCGCGTCAGCGCCGGCCACTTCGGCGCCGGCCAGGGCCTTCCGAGACCGCTCCGGCCGTGCGCGGGTGCCTCAAACGTAACGGCGGAAGGTTGCTCGGTCAATAAGCTGTTATGTCCCGGAGCACCTCGGTTTTGGCCCACAGCTCGTCCCACTCGGCCCGCGCCTCGGACGACCAGGTGATCCCGCCACCGGTTCCGTACTCCGCGTAACCCGAACATCGATCGACGGTGAGCGTGCGGATGCCGACCGAAAAGCGCATCGACGGTTCGGTTCCCGGGCGCAGGAATCCGATCGCCCCGCAGTAGACGCCGCGAGGGCGTCCCTCGATCTCGGCGACGGCGCGCATCGCGGCGATCTTGGGCGCGCCCGTGACCGAGCCGGACGGGAACAGGGCGCGGAAGAGGTCCAGGAGCCCGACCTCCGGCCGGACCGTCGCCCGCACCGTCGACGTCAGCTGCCAGGTCGTGGGGTAGGCCTCGGCCACCAGCAGCTCGCTCACTCGCACGGAACCGGTGGCCGCGACGCGGGAAAGATCGTTGCGCAGCAAGTCGACGATCATCACGTTCTCCGCGCGTTCCTTGGCGGAAGCCAGGAGTCGGGCCCGCAGCAACCGATCTTCTTCCGGGGTCCGGCCGCGCCGGGCCGTGCCCTTCATCGGCCGCGTCGTGATCAGCCGGCCGTCGAGGGCGAAGAAGAGCTCGGGCGAGACGGAAAGGACATCGTGGTCGCCGGTGCGCAGGAAAGCGCTGAACTCCGTGCGCTGGCGGTGAGCCAGCAGGGCGTAGCGCGCGGACGGCTCCGGCTCCCGGCCACGCAGCCGCGCGGTGAGATTGACTTGGTAGAAGGAGCCCTGCGCGATCCCGTGCCGGATCGCTTCGACTTCGCCGACGTAGGCCTCCTCTCCGCGATCGAGCGCCCAGCTCCCCTCCACCCCGGCGTCGGGTCGGCTCGGCAGCGCGACCTGCTCGCGTCGAGCGAACACCCCGAACCACGCCAGTGGCAGCCGCGCGAGCGGATCGTCGGCGGGCCGACCGGCGACCGGTAGCAAGGGATCCAGACCCGCCGCCGCTTCGTAGCCCACGAACCCGGCCACCCAGTGGCCACGGCGGGCTGCCTCCTCGGCCGCGACCAGAACGGCGGCGACCTCCGCGGGGCTCTCCGCACTCAGCACCGCGACGGGATCGCGCAACGCGAAACTCGGATTCGCCGAGCCGGCACGGAAATCGTCGAAGCGGACCACGGGCGATTCCGGCTCGCTCACCGCGCGGACAGCGCCGGCGGCGCCACCTCAGCCATCCGAGCGGCGCCGGATCGGGCTGCCGCCCAGGCATCGACGACCGCGAGCGCCTCGCGGGTGGACCGGGGATCGTGCACGCGCAACGCGTGCACGCCGGCCTGTGCGGCGAGCGCGGACACCACCGCGGTGGCGGTGTCGCGTTCCGCCGGAGCACCGTCCGACCGGCCGGCGGCCAGGAAGGATTTGCGCGAAGCACCCACGAGCACGGGGTAGCCGAGGCCGACCACGCGGTCCAGACCGTTCAGCAAGGCCCAGTCGTGTGCGGCGGTCTTCGCGAACCCGAGACCCGGGTCCAGGATCAGCCGCGCGGGATCGACACCGCCAGCCAGCAACGCCTCGACCCTGCGGGCCAGCTCGTCGACCACGGTGGCGACGACGTCCACGTACACCGCCGATCGGCGCATCGTGCCGCTCGGGCCGCGCCAGTGCATGGCGACGTACGCTGCCGAGCCGGCCGCGGCCACTCCCGCCATCGCCGGATCGGCGAGACCGCCGCTCACGTCGTTGATCATGACCGCGCCGAGGTCGAGCGCCTCGCGCGCCACCTCGGCCCGGGTGGTGTCGATGCTGACCGGGATCCCGGCCGCGACCAGCCCGCGCACCACGGGCCGCACTCGGGAGAGCTCGGTCTCCGCCGAAACCCGCGCGGCGCCGGGGCGGGTCGACTCGCCGCCGACGTCCACGACGTCGGCCCCGCTCGCGGCCAGCTCCCAGCCGTGCTCCACGGCGATCGCGGGATCGAGGTGCAACCCGCCGTCGGAGAAGGAGTCCGGCGTTACGTTGAGGATGCCGAGCACGAGCCGGCCGCCGTGGCACGGGAGACCGGCGACCCGCGACCGAGCGGGGCCGGCCCGGTCGAGTCCGCCGGCCGGATGGTCGTCGACCGGGCCGGCGCCGGCTCGTCCGTCCACTGAGTACCGGACGGGATTCGCCGCACGGTCCGAGCTCCGCACTCGCCGATCAGTCATCGGTGATCACCTCCCGCGTCGCCCGCACCGGATCGGCCGCGATCTCGGCTTCCGCACGGATCGGTCCGACCGCCTGATTCCGCCGACCGGATCCGTCCAGTGAGGACAGAGGTTCCCGCAGATCGTTCTGGGGCACGTCAAAACACCTCTTCTCTTGGCAGCGGCACCGCGGTCGAGGCGGTACGGCGACGCACATGAGGAACGGGGAAGGTCGATCCCCCAGCCACACGGGCGATCGACGTCGCGCGCCGCCGAAGTCGGGCGATTTCGGGCACGACGAGGTCGGCGACCGTCGCCGCGTGCTCCGCTTGACCGGTTCGACCCGGCCGGGGTTTTCGGTTGGTGCGCGGCGAACGGTGCGCGCCGCCGGCTTCGGATCGATCGGGCCGCGTCAGGCCGTGCCGGTGTCGCCCGTCGACTTTTCGGTGGTCGGGGACCGGGACTGCGGCGGACCCGGCTCGTAGTCTCCGATCGCCAGCAGCACCTCGCGCAGCGCCGCCGACGCCACTCGGGCCTGCGACTCGGTGACGTCCCGGTAGAGCACTTCCTGCTCGGCCGCCCAAGCCCGCATCGTGGCCTCGGCAGTTTCGACGCCGCGGGGCGTGAGCCGCACCCACAAGCCGCGGCCGTCGCTCTCGTCCCGGCGACGCTCCACCAGCTCGGCTCGCAGCAGCCGACCCAGCACGTTGCTCACCCCGCCGGCGGTGAGCATCAGGCGTTCGTGCATGTCGGACGGCCGCAGCTCGTAGGGACTGCCCGCGCCGCGCAGCACGTTGAGCACGTTGAAGTCGGCCCTGGTGAGACTCCAGGGCTCCAGACAGGCGGCGAGCCGGTCCTGCAGGATCACGCCGAGGCGGGCGGCCCGCCGGGTCAGCTCCACGATCGCCAAGTCGACTTCCGGCATCTCCCGGCGCCACGCGGTTGTCATCCCGTCGACGAGGTCCCGTCCCGTTCCGCGCTCCACCGGCGTCCTGCCCGTCCCTGCCATGCCACCCAGTGTAGCGCCAGACGGCTCCAAGACCACCGAAAATTAGTTGTTGAAAAAACTTTTTTTAGAGGTACTTGAGCGGCGCGTCAAGCTCCACCACAGACCGCCTCGCCCCCGCACAACCTCAGCGAGACAGCCGTTGATCACTGATTTCTGGCCGAAAATACCTTCGCCTGGACGACGCCACCGGCCTGCTCGCCGGCATCGGCGCCGTCCGAGAAGTAGTTGTCGTAAAAACTTTTTCGTGAGACAGTGGCCGGAGCGACGGCGCTCTCGCCCACGACCGGGCCTGCCCACGTGCGGCTCGAGCACGACGAGAGGCCGCCGACCACTCGAAGACACGGAGGGGTCGATGAGCCCGCGTGAAACAGTCGGCGTCACTGCCGAGATCCGGTCCCTCGTCCGGGACGCCAAGATCGAGATCATCCCGATCAAGGGCTACGAGGCGAAGTTCGCCGAAGTCCCGAAGAGCACCACCGTCACCATCACCTGCTCGCCCAAGTTCGGTCTGGAACGCACGCTGGCGGCCACCGAGTACGCGGCGGCGCAGGGGTTCACCGTGGTTCCCCACCTCGCCGCGCGCCAGGTCGCCGACGAGACCGAGCTCAAGGAGTTCGTCCGCCGGCTCGAAGCGGCCGCGGTGACCGGCCTCTACGTGATCGCCGGCGACGCGGCCGAGCCCGCCGGGATCTTCACCTCCTCGGCGGAACTGCTGGATTCGCTCGCCGGCTTCGACCACGGGCTGACCTCCATCGGCGTCGCCTGCTACCCCGAGGGTCACCCCGCGATCCCCGACGACGTGCTGGCCGAGGCCTTGCGCACCAAGCAGTCGATGGCGCACTACATGGTCAGCCAGCTCTGCTTCGACCCGAAGACGCTCACGCGCTGGCTGCGAGCCACCCGCGAAGCCGGGATCACGCTTCCGCTGCACATCGGGCTGGCCGCATCCATGCAGACCCGCAAGCTCGCGGAGCTCTCGCTCAAGATCGGCGTCGGCTCGTCGCTGCGCTACCTGGCGAAGCAACACGGCCTCGTCGGAAACCTGTTGCGCGGCAAGGCCTACCGCCCCGAGCAGATGCTGGCCGAGCTCGGTACCGCGCTGACCGAACCGGAGATGAACGTGGAGCGCCTGCACATGTTCTCGTTCAACCAGGTCGGCGCCACCGCGCAGTGGCAGCAGCACGTGACCGATCTCCACGCCTGAGCGGCATCCGCGCCAGGCAACGTCGCCTTCGAAAGGACCCACCATGCCGGAGAACCTCGAGCAGAAGATCCAGCGCATCGGAGACCCGGTCACGATGATGCGCAACTCCCCCGCCGGGCACTACGAGTTCCCGATCCCGAACGAGTTCTCCAACTGGGGAGACGAGCAGAACGCGTGGAAGAACACCGCGGTCCTGTTCGACCAGTCTTTCCACATGACCGACGTGTACTTCCGCGGATCACGGCTGAAGGAGTTCTTCGCCTCGATCGCGGTCAACAGCTTCGCCACCTTCGGCCCCGACAAGGCCAAGCAGCTCGTCACGGTCAGTCCCCACGGTTTCGTGATCGGCGACGGCATCCTGTTCGGGCTGGGCGAGGAGGAGTTCAGCCTGGTGGGGCGTCCCTCGGCGCCGAACTACGCGGCGTTCCGGGCCGAGACCGGGGACTTCGACATCGAGGTGACCCGCGACGTGCGCAGCCTCGAGCGGAACGGGCGGCGGCTGACCTTCCGCTACCAGCTGCAGGGGCCGAACGCGCTGGACGTGATGGCGAAGGCGTACGGGAAAGAACTGCCGAAGGTGAAGTTCTTCAACATCGGGCACTTCGAGATCGCGGGAGTGCGGGTGCGGGCGCTCAACCACACGATGTCGCGGCACACCGGCCTGGAGATCACCGGCCCGTCGGAGTTCTCCGCGCAGGTCAAGGAAGCGCTGCTCACCGCGGGCGAGGAGTTCGGGCTTCGCGAAGGGGGCGCGCTCTCCTACGCGACCACCCCGACCGAAAGCGGCTGGATTCCGTCCCCCACACCGGCGATCTACTCCGGCGACGCCCTGCGTGCGTACCGCGAATATCTGCCGGGGGCGAGCTGGGAGGGCATGGTCTCGCTCGGCGGCAGCTACGTCGCGGACTCCATCGACGACTACTACCAAACGCCGTGGGAGCTCGGGTACGGCCGGCACGTCAAGTTCGACCACGACTTCACCGGCCGCGAGGCCCTCGAGAAGCTCGCCGACCAGCCGCACCGGCACAAGGTCTGGCTGCGCTGGAACGACGACGACGTGACCACGGCCATCGCCCGCAGCTACTTCGGCGGCGCGGACCGGACCAAGCGCCTGGGTGTGCCGTCGTCGGTGTACTCGACCTGCCCGTTCGACGTCGTGCACGTGGGCGGGCGGCGGGTCGGGCTGTCGACCTACAGCGGCTACACCACCAACGTCGGCAGCTGGTCCTCGCTGGCCATGCTCGACGAGGCGGAAGCGCGGGACGGTCGTGAAGTCACCGTCGTGTGGGGTGAACCCGACAACACCGCGAAGCCGATCGCCGAGGCCCACCGCCAAATCGAGATCCGCGCGACGGTCAGCACGACCTCGCTCGCCGACTGAGGGAGGCCACGCGGTGACCGACACCGAGCTAGCCGGCAAGACCTTCGACACGATCGCCGAGGCGGTGGCTTCGGACGCCGCGACGCCGGGCGGCGGCGCCGTCGCAGGACTCACGGCCGCGCTGGCCGCGGGCCTCGTCGCGATGGTCGCGCGCTACTCCACGGCCACGGATCGGTTCGATCCGGTGACGCTGGCCGCCCGAGCGGACGAGTTGCGCGGTACCGCGCAGCGGCTCGCCGACGAAGACGCCCGCGTCTATCGGCGCTATCTCGACGCGGCCGCGCTGCCGAAACAGCCCGATCCCGCCGCGCGCAAGGCGGCCATCAGAGCCGCGCTCGACGCCGCGGCCGACGTCCCCCTCGCCCTCACCGAGGTCGCCGAGGAGGTGGCCGGCCTCGGTGAGCTCCTCGCCGGGGCCGGCAATCCGCGGCTCCGCTCCGACGCTGTGACCGCTGCCCAGCTCGGCGGTGCCGTCGCGACCTCCGCGGCGGCGCTGGTGGAGGAGAACCTCCGCGCCCGCACCGACGACCCGCGCGTGGTGCGGGCCGCGGCGCTGGCCGCCTCCGCCAGGACCGCCGCCGCCGGCCTCCTCGAACCCACCAGACCGGAACCCACCCCTCCCCGGAGCGTGCCCTCATGACCGCTCAGCTCATCAACGGACGCAAGATCGCTCACGCCCTCAAAGCCGAGGTGACGGCCGAGGTCGCCGCCCTGGCCGACGCCGGGATCGCGTGCGGGCTCGCCACCGTCCTCGTCGGCGACGACTACGGCTCGGTCGCCTACGTCCGCCGGATCGGCCGCATCGCCGAGGAACTCGGGGTCGCCTACGAGCAGGTGCTGCTGCCGGGCACCACGACCCAGGACGAGCTGCTGGCCACGATCGACCGGCTCAACCGCGACCCCGCCGTGAGCGGAGTCCTGGTGCTGCGGCCGCTGCCCCCGCAGATCTCCGAGGTCGACGTGTTCCGTGCGCTCGACCCGCAGAAGGACATCGAGTCGGTGCACCCCGAGAACGCCGGGCTGCTGGCCCTCGGCACGCCCCGGTTCGTGCCGTCCACCGCGGCGTCGGTGTTCCACCTGCTCGATTCCTGGCTGGACGAGGTCGGCGAGGACCGGGCCGCCTTCTACCACCGTTCGCTGATCGTGGTGGTGGGCCGCTCGAACAACGTCGGCAAGCCCGCGATCTCACTGGCCTACGACCGCGAGGCCGCCATGATGTCGGTCGACGAGTGGGCCAGCCGCGAGGGCCGCCTCGGGTGGCACACCCGGCAGGCGGACGTGCTCGTGGTCGCCGCGGGCGTGGCCGGGCTGATCCGTGCCGAGCACGTGCGACCCGGGGCGGTCGTGATCGACGTCGGCATCAACCCCCGCGAGGACCCCGGCACCGGACAGGTCCGGATGGTCGGCGACGTCGAGTTCGACGAAGCCCGCGGCCGCGCCAGGGCGATCGCGCCGGTCCCGGGAGGAGTCGGGCCCGTGACCGACGTCTGGCTCATCCGCAACACCGTCCACGCCGCCACCCACCACGCCCGAAAGGTTTCCTGACATGAGCGCACCCGCCGCGCCGGCTCCCGAGCGGCTCGACCACTTCGCGTTGACCCTGTCCTGTCCCGATCGCGCCGGCATCGTGTACGCGGTGTCGCGCTTCCTGGTGGAGCACGACTGCAGCATCGTCGAGAGCCAGCAGTTCACCGACCGGGACGTGAACCGCTTCTTCATGCGAGTGGAGTTCGCCCCGGTCGCCGGCGGCGCGCTCGATCTGCCGACGATGCGCTCCGCGTTCGAGGCGACCGCCGCCGATTTCTCGCTGACCTGGCGGATGCACGCCACCAGTGAGCGACCGCGGGTCCTGATCATGGTGAGCAAGTACGGCCACTGCCTCAACGACTTGCTGTTCCGCGCGAACTCCGGCGCACTGGACGTGGAGATCCCCGCCATCGTGTCGAACCACCCGGACCTGGCCGGGATGGCCGACCACTACCGCATCCCGTTCCACCACGTGCCGGTCACCAAGGACACGAAACCCGAGGCCGAGCAGAAGCTGCTGCAACTGGTCGACGACCTCGACATCGACCTCGTCGTGCTCGCGCGCTACATGCAGATCCTCTCCCCCGAGCTGTGCAAGGCGCTCGAGGGCCGGGCGATCAACATCCACCACTCGATGCTGCCGAGCTTCAAAGGCGCCCGACCCTACGTCCAGGCCTACGAGCGCGGCGTGAAGTTCATCGGCGCCACGGCGCACTACGTCACCTCGGACCTCGACGAGGGCCCGATCATCGAGCAGGCCGTGGCCCGCGTCGACCACGCGATGGACGCCACCGCCGTGACCAAGCTGGGCCGGGACACCGAATGCCTGGCGCTGTCGCGGGCGGTGCTGTGGCACACGCAGAACCGGGTGCTGCTCGACGGGCACAAGACTGTCGTCTTTTCGTAACCGGGCAGGGCGGTCCGTCGACGTTTCGTCACGCTTCGGCGATCCGCTCGACAGCCTTTCCGCAAAAGATCATGAATGCGGGGCCCCGCTACCGGCCAGAACGACGACAAGAAGTTCGTCATTCTTGTTGACTCGGAAAGAAGATCGCATTAACGTAAGTGTCATCAAGGAAGTTCCGCCTACTTCATCGAAGGCGATGATCAGGAGGTTTGTTGTGGGTGTTCGGACGTCTGGGTGTCATCACATGGCTTTCGTCACGAATGACATGGAGGAGACGGTCAAGTTTTATCACGGGGTGTTGGGGTTTCCGGTGGTGGTGACGTTGTCGTTGCCGAACCCGGATCCGTTCCCGGGTGCGGTGCCGGGGAACCTGGGTGGGAGCCGGCATTACTTCTTCCGGATCAGTGAGCAGGACACGATCGCGTTCTTCGAGTTCAAGGACGTGGAGGTGCCGGCGGACAACGCGTTGCTGGGCGCGGGCAACCACTTGGCGATCACGGTGCCCTCGGAAGGGGAGCTGCAGAAAGCCAAGCGGCACCTGGAAGACAACGGGGTGAAGATCAAGAGCGAGCTCGATCACGGGTTCTGCCACTCGATCTACTTCGAGGACCCGGTCAACAAGATCGCCCTGGAGTTCGCGACCTGGCAGCACGCCTGCGACGTGGAAGAACCCTTCCTGCAAGACCCCGAACCCGTCCCCGCCGCCCTCGCCGCCATCGGCGCCGACAAATACCGGGCCCACCAGCTGCACTACAGCCCCGACGGACACGGCGGCGAAGGCCCCCGCTGACCGTCAGTCTCGTCGAGACACCGGCGTCGACCAGTCGGCTGACGCCTTCCCAGCCGAAGTGAAATCACCATCGCGGGCGCGCTCTCCGCAAAACTGATCATTCCTGGAATCTGTCCGGGACTGCGTCGAGTGAAAGCGCTTCCTCTAATTGCCGTCAGCCGCGAGAATCACGACTGATTCCCCGGCCAGGCTCTCGTGAAAAACAATTCCGAGTTCGCGCACAAGCGCCGGCCCCTGCCGCGCTGATCGATATCGCCATCGAGGCCTTTCCGGCGACGTCCTGTCGAGACGGTTCGCCGAAGCCCGTGGTTTTCCTGCCGGCTCGGACCCCCGGGTGACGTGGACGCACTCGCCGCCCGCGCCACCCGGGCTTCACCGATCTCGTCGGATCGATCCCGTCTCGATGGCGACGCTGCCGAAAGAAGTACTGCGATGACAACGAAGTCTCCTGCGCCGCCGCTGCGCGTCGAGCCCTTCGACTACGAGGCGCGGCCGGTGCGCGTGGTGTTCGGCCCCGGCCGGATCACCGAGGTGCCCGCCGAAGCCGACCGGTTGGGGCTGCACCGGATCATGGTGATCGCGGACTCGCGCGCCCCCGGTGCGGCAGTCCTGCTCGAAGCCCTGGGCCACCGGATTTCCTTGCGCTGGCACGAAATCGCCCAGCACGTACCGATCGAGCTGGCCGAGCGCGCGGTCGAGGCCGCGGCGGCGAACGACGTGGACGGGCTCATCAGCCTCGGTGGCGGCTCGGCCACCGGCCTGGCCAAGGCGATCGCGCTGGACACCGGACTGCCCATCCTCGCGGTGCCCACCACGTACGCCGGCTCCGAGCTCACCCCCGTCTACGGCATGACCGGGGCGCACCGCAAACGCACCGGCACCGACGAGCGCGTCCGGCCCGCCGTCGTGGTCTACGACCCGGAACTGACCTTCGGCCTGCCGCCGGAAGTGACGGGCCCCAGCGCGTTCAACGCCATGGCGCACTGCTTCGCCGCGCTCTGGTCGCCGCGGCGCGACCCACTCACCTCCGCGCTCGCCGTCGATGCGGTGCGTTCGGCGACCGAGAGCCTGCCGGTGCTGATGGGCGATCCTTCGAACGTCGCGGCCCGTTCCGGGTTGCAGTACGCGGCTTTCCTCGCCGGGACGGCGCTCGGCCGAACGGGAACCGGCCTGCAGCACAAGATCTGCCACGAGCTGGGCGGCCGGCTGGGCCTCTCGCACGCCGACACCCACGCTGTCGTGCTCCCACACATCGTCGCGCTCAACGCGCCGGCGGGGGCCGACTGGGCGCCGCGCCTGCACCCGTTCCTCGGGCCTGATCCGGCAGTCGGGCTGTGGGAGCTCGCTCGCGGATCCGGCCTGCCCACGGACCTGGCGAGTCTCGGTGCGAGCAGCCGGACCTTGCGCGAGGTGGCCGAAGAAGTGGCCGGCACACCGAACCCCGTCCCCGTCGACACCCCCGCACTCGAGGCTGTTTTGCGCCGCGCGATGAATGGTGAGGCCCCCAGATGACCGGATTGGCTGTGCACACGCTGGTTCTCGGTGCGGGTGGGCCGGTGGGCGGGGCTTGGCTCAGCGGAGCGGTGTCCGGCCTGGTCGCCGGCGGCCTTTCGCTCGCCGAGGTGCCCCAGATCGTCGGCACTTCCGCCGGCGCGGTCATCGGTGCTTGGCTCGGCGCCGGAGCGAGCCTCGACGACGCGACGTCCGCGATCGCGGACCGCGCCGCCTGGCACGCCCGCGGCCACGAACCGGCCGCCGACCACCTGGACGCGGACGTCGCCGGTGAACTGTGGTCGCGTTGGCTGCCGCCCGGCGACTGGCCGAAGATGCTGCGCGTCACCGCCGTCGCGTTGCCGGACAAGCGCATCGGCGTCTGGTCGGCGGACGACGGCGTGCCTCTCGGGGCCGCAGTCGCCGCCTCGACCGCGGCCCCCGGCGTGGCCCCACCGGTGAAGATCGCTGGCCGGCTTTACGTCGACGGCGGCGTTCGCTCGATGACGAACGCCGACGTCGCGGCCACCCGGATCGACAACGACGAGGCGGAAGTTCTTGTTCTCGCCCCGATTTTCACCGCCGCCCTCACCCGGGAAGTCGAAGTCCTGCGCGGACTGGGCTGCTCGGTCCGGGTCATCACCCCGGCACGCGGCGATCTGGACGGCGCGTTCGAGCAGGGCCTCGCCGGCCTTCTCCGAGCCGATCTCACCGAGCCCGCGGTGCAGGCCGGTCGGCGGCAGGCCGAGCTCGCCCTGACCGAGTTTGCTCATTCCTCGCTGATCGGGAGGTTCGCATGATCCGAAGGGACGCTCCGTTGCGCGTCGTGGTGGTGGGTGCCGGCATCGGAGGGCTGGCGGCCGCCGTCGCGCTCCGCCGGATCGGCGCGCAGGTCGAGGTGCACGAGCAAGTCTCCGCGTTCGCCAGGGTGGGGGCCGGTCTGCAACTGGCGCCCAACGCGACCGCGGCGCTGCGCGGGCTCGGCCTGCTGGACAAGGTCTCGTCGATCGCCTGCCGCCCCGAGTCCTGGTGCAGCTTCGACGCCGGGGACGGCGAGATGTCGCTCCGGCTGCCGCTGGGTGACGAGGTCGAGGACAAGTTCGGCGCGCCCTACCTGCACGTGCACCGCGGCGACCTGCACGACGTGTTGCTCGACGCCGTCGGGAATGTCCACCTGGGACACCGGGCAGTGGGCTTCGACCAGACCGGCGATCACCTGGAGGTCCGGTTCGGCGACGGCAGCAGTGCCGCCGCGGACGTGGTGATCGGTGCCGACGGCATCCACTCCACGGTCCGGGCGGCCCTCTTCGGGCCCATGGCGGCGGTCTTCTCCGGTCTGGTCGCCTACCGGGGGATCGTGCCGGGCGACCGCGTGGCCGACACCCCGCTGGTTTCGGCGAAGTGGTGGGGCGGTGATCGGCACCTCGTGCACTACTGGGTGTCCAGCGGCCGCGAGCTGAACTTCGTGGCGCCGGTGCCGGAGGAGACGTGGACCGAGGAGTCCTGGGCGGCCGAGGGCAAGGTCGGCGACCTCCTCGAAGCCCTGTCCGGGTTCGCCGAACCCGCCCGGCGCGTAGCCGGAGCCGCGGCCTCGCTGATGCGCTCCGCCCTCTACGACCGCGAGCCCCTGCGGACGTGGGGTGAGGGCCGCCTCGCGCTCCTCGGCGACGCCTGCCACCCGATGCTGCCGTTCATGGCCCAGGGCGCGGGCATGGCGATCGAGGACGCGGTGGTGCTCGGCCGATGCCTGGACGGCGTGTCCGCAGAGGAAGTCGAGCCCGCGCTACGCCGCTACGCCGAAGTGCGCAGTCCTCGCACGAGCGCCGTGCAGGGCGGGTCTCGTGCCAACGACTTCCTGCGCGGGACGAGCTCGGGGCTGAGCAGCGAGGACGTGTACGGCTACGACGCTTGGCGGGTGCCGATTCTCGCCTGATCGGCGGTTCGACGTCGCCGCGACCGGAAGTTTCCGGGGCCGGTCGCGGTGATGTTCCGTTGTCGTCCTCTGGGCTACGGTGACGCCGGTGTCCCGGAGGAGGAGCCGAAGTCCGCGCTGCCGCTGTGAACACGGAACTCCATCGGCGTCTGCTCGGTGCGTTGCCTGAAGAACTTCGTGAACACTCCCGCCCCGGGGAAGCCCAACTGTCGGGCCACCGCCGCGACCGGCTTGTCCGTGTGCACGAGGAGGCGCTTCGCTTCGAGGAGAACCCGCTCGTCGATGAACCGTTTCGCGCCGAAGCCCACCGCGGTCTGGGTCGCCCTGGTGAGGGTGCGCACGCTGTAACCGAGCTGCCCGGCGAAATCCTCGACTCGATGGGTGCGACCGAAGCCTTGCTCGACGGCCGCCTGGAAGCGCGTGAACGTCTCGCTGACACGCTCGGCCGGCCTGTCCTCACTCCCCCGCTCGGCGAGCCGCACCACGAGAACCGCGAGCAGATTGCGGAGCACTTCCAGCTGCGCGTCGGACGGCCGGTCACGCCACCCGGCGTACTCGTGTTCCAGCAGCTCCAGCACACGCCAGAGCGTGTCAGTGCCGACATCCGCCGACACCGGCGTCAGCCGCCGGCCGGCCCGGTCGACCCCGGCGATCTCCGCCGTGGCGCCACCGAGAAAACCCGGCACGAACAACACGAGCCGGCCTCGGACACCGCGGAGTTCGGAGTCGTACCGGTGCACTTGCCCGGGGCGGATCCACAGCCAGCCCCCGGGGCCGAGCTCGTAGTCGGTGAAGTCGACCGAGCACCGCAGACTCCCCGCCCGCACCGCGATCAGCTTGTGGAACTCGGGCCGCCTCACGTGATACGGGTCAACGCCATGCCCGGCGGCTCTGGCCACAAGGCGCCGGAAGTCGAACACCTCCACCCCGGGCGGCACTCCGACATCGGCGCGGTAGGGCAGCGTCGCGATCTCCGGGTGTCCGTTTTTGACCATCGCCTGCCCTCAATGTTCCCGCTCTGTGCCCCGTCCTCCATGGTATCGAAGTCGATCGACCGAAAACGACCGAAGCGCCGAAGGTGCGACTGATCAGGGGCATCACCAAACCCGCACGACATCACTCCCGCGGCGGACTACCATCCGGCGAAGGTGATGTTCGTTCGGCTGTGCAGGAGACTCCAGTGGCATGGATGAGCCCGGAAGCCGCCCGCATCGCCGGTGCGGATCTTCTCGACACGGTCAGTCGCAAGGACCTGGGCGCGGGCGCTCGCTCAACGATCAGGCGCGGTTGGATCACCGTCGACGGCGCGCACCTGCTCAAGGCGCGCTACAAATCCTACTTCGGCGACCGGCGCCGGTTCCTTTCCGTCATGGACTACGAGGTAGCGGTCAACGGGCGCGGCATCCCCGATCTCCACCTGACCGAAGAGGGCGAACCGCGAGTCTCCCGCTTGCTCCGCCGAGGCATCTCGTTCGCTTGGGCCGCTCTGGTTCGGCAGAGCAAAGATCTGCCGAACGTCCGCATGGCCGCCTACGTCTCCGTTTCACCGATCATGCTGGAACCGGACCAATTCACGGGCAACGCGACGTTCTGCACCGTCCCTCTTGGACAGCCGGGCTATACCGACCCCACCACGCTGCGGGACGAGATCGTGGTCGCCTTGTTCAGCGAGGACTGCCGCCATCCGCTGAAACGGCGCTGAGCACCAGCGAAGAAAGCGTTTGGTGGCATAGCCTTCTGAGCGAGCGCGTGCCGCCGGAACCCGATGACCGGTCGTCGATGACCGGGTTCACCGGCGGCAACGGGTCGAAGCTCACACGACCGGAACCCAAGTGAACCGACCATCCGCCAACCGCTCCGCCCGACCGAACACCACATCCGCAAAGTGCGCCCCGTAGCCAATCGTGTCGGGACGGCTGAGTTCCTCGATCAGCAGACGCCGGCTCTTTTCCGACTCCACCCGGTCGTGGTCGATGCCGCAGGCCCAGTCGGGGTGGGTGACCTGGATGGGGGCGTGCATGGCGTCGCCGAAGGCGAGGAGGCGGTGGGGGCCCGCGGTGATGGTGTAGGTGGCGTGGCCGGCGGTGTGGCCGGAAGAGAGGGAGAGGCGGACGCCGGGGAAGATTTCGGTGCCGTCGTCGGTCGGGTGGACGAGGGGGGCGAAGGCGGCGAGGCGTTCCTCGGGAACGCCGCTCGCGACGGCCAGGTCGCGCCGGGCCCATTCGGATGCGGCGACGAAGTGGGGGGCGTGGGCGAACGGCGGCGTGTCGGAGCCGGGTTCGGTGCCCCAGGACCAGCCGAGGTGGTCGCCGTGCAGGTGGGTGAGGGCGACGGCCTCGATCTGGTGCGGCTCGCGGCCCAGTGCGCGCAGGCTGTTCACCAGGTCGCCGCCGCGGATGATGCCCAGCAGCGGGTTGGCGGGATCGTCCGGAAAGGACTCGGGGCCGAACCCGGTGTCGATGAGCAGCGCGCGGTCGCCGCGTTCGACCAGGAGGGCGCCGATGCCCGCGGCGAGGAAACCGTCTTCGTCGACGTGGTCGGCGTTGGCCGCCCAGTCGGCTTCGGTGGTGCCGGCCAGCCAGCCGCGGGGCCGGAGCCGGGCCAGTCCGTCCGGGACGTGCGTGATCGTCAGATCGCCCAGGCGCAGCGATCGAGCGGGCGATACGCGCGTGAGCCGGGTGCGGTCGAAATCGGTCGTGGCCATGGTCCTGCCTCGTGCTCGGAGAGGAACCGCCGGACGGCGGCTCGTAGTTAAGCTACAACTAGAATAGTGCTAGTTGCAATCATATGAGTTGTAGTAAAGTCTCGAAGTGACCGTAGGGCACGAGAAAGCTCGGCCCGGCACCGGAATCGGAGAACCACGATGAAGCACCTCAAGCTGGGCGACCTCGACGTCGCCCGGATCGGCCTCGGCCTGGTGTCGATGTCCTACGCCTACACGGGAGCCGGCACGGACGACGCCGAGTCGATCCGCGCCATCCACCGGGCGCTGGACCTGGGTGTGACGTTGCTCGACACCGCCGAGGTGTACGGCCCGTACGTGAACGAGGAGCTGCTCGGCCAAGCGCTCAAGGGCCGCCGGGACCAGGCCGTGATTGCGACCAAGTTCGGCATGATCTCGCACGTGCGCGGCGAGGCGAAAGGCCTCGACAGCACCCCGGCCAACATCCGCGCCTCCGTCGAGGGCTCGCTCAAGCGGCTGGGCACCGACTACCTCGACCTCTACTTCCAGCACCGGGTCGACCCGGACACGCCCATCGAAGACACCGTCGGCACGCTCGCCGAGCTGGTCGCCGAGGGCAAGATCCGGCACATCGGCCTGTCCGAGGCCGGGTTGGAGACGATCCGGCGCGCCCACGCCGTGCACCCCGTCGCCGCCGTGCAGTCGGAGTACTCGCTGTGGACGCGGCACGCGGAGGACCAGGTGCTGCCCCTGCTGCGTGAGCTGAACATCGGCTTCGTGCCCTACTCGCCCCTGGGCCGCGGCTTCCTCACCGGGCAGATCCGCTCCACCAGTGACTTCGACGACACCGACCTGCGCAAGAACAACCCCCGCTTCATGGGCGAGAACTTCCAGCGCAACCTCCGCATCGCCGACGAGGTCCAAGCCATCGCCGCCGAAGCGAACGCCACCCCGGCCCAGGTCGCGCTGGCCTGGCTGCTGAGCCGGGGCGACGACATCGCCCCCATCCCCGGCACCAAACGCGTGGCGCGCGTGGAGGAGAACACCGCCGCCGACGCCCTCGAACTGACCGCGGACCAGCTCCGCAAGCTCGACAACCTGCCGCTCGCCGTCGGCGAAACGCACGACGAAGCGAGCCTGCGCCTGCTGGAGCGGTGAGTCCTGCGCGCAGACAGTTCAAGTTGACATCATCCGAGTTGTATGCTGGTGACGTGGCCACCAAGCGCGAAACCCGAGCCCAAGCCGACCGTGTGCTCTGCGGATTGGTCAACGGGCTGGCCAGCCAGATCGAAGCCCACCTCCGGGTGCGCGCGGCCACCCTCGGCCTCACCGCGTCCCAGGGCACCGCGCTGCGCGAGCTGACCGGCCCGCTGACCCTGCGCGAGCTCGCCGAGCGGATGAGCTGCGAGCCGTCCAACATCACCTTCGTCGCCGACCGCCTCGAAGAACAGGGTTACCTCGAACGCCACCCCCACCCCGACGACCGCCGCGCGAAGCAGCTCGTGCTCACCCCCGAGGGCACCGAACTCCGGGCCCGCCTGCTCGAGCTGCTCGCCGAGGGGTCTCCCCTCACGCCGTTGTCCCTTGAGGACAAGAGCGTGCTGAAGGACCTCCTCAGCCGCGCGCTGGTCCGCTGACGCGCTCGGCTCCGGGAACATCGAGGGCGCGGCCCAGGGCCGCGGTGACCGCGGTCGCGTAGTGCGGCAGCTGCCGGGCGGCCCACTCGGCGGCCAACACGAGGAAGCCGAGAAGGTCGCGCTCGGCGTCGGCGAGGAGTTTCACGAGGTCCGCTGCCGGGACGTCGATCAGCGGGCTGTCGGTTTGCTCCGCGTCGAGGGTGAGCCGGACGGTTTCGCCGTCGCGTTCGGCGCGCGGCCACGGGTCGTGACCGAAGAAGGTCTCGCTGCCGGGCTCGAAGACCAGGTGCCAGTCGCGCCGGTCCTCCAGGCCGGTGCAGCAGCCCGGCTGGAAGACCACACCCGTGGTGGTGTCGGTGACGCGCAGGCCGCCGGGCGCGTAGAGGCTGTCGACGGTGAGCAGGCCGTGGAGGAACGCTCCCAGTGCGTCGGCGGGGCGAGGCGGGCGATCGTCGTGCTCGGGGTCAAGGTCGAGGTCGTTGACGCCGGCGAGGGACATCACCGCCGCCCCTACTTCGAGCGGCGTGAGGTCGCTGCCGAGCGCCAGGTAGCCGAACGGCTCGGCGGGGGCCACCGGCCAGAGTGCGAAGCCGGCGAGAGGGCGGACCTCCAGGACGGGCTGCATGGTGAGCACGAGGTGAGTGTCGCGCACGGCCGCCCGGCGGCGCTTCTCGTTTATGGCGAGTAGGTAGCCAGGTCCCGCGCGATCGGGCCACTCGCGGGCACGCGAAACCACCACCATCCGCGCCCTTCGAGGTCGACTCCGGCGATCGTCGCGATGCGGTCACCCGAGTCGGCGACGGTGAAGGACCGGAACAGGTCGTCGGCCGCCGTGAAGCACTCACGCACCTTGTCCGCCAACGCCGGCCTCAGCCGGCCGAGCGCGGCTTCGACGAAGTCGCGGATGAAGAGCGCGGCGGCGAAGTCGTGCTCGGTCCAGACCGAGCGATCGCTCTGCGGCAGCGCGCGGCCCTGGTCGATCTTCTCGACGTGGAGAACCCAGGCCCGCGCCCAGCCGAGCGCGTCGGGACGAGTCGCGCTCGGTTTGTTCTCCCCGATCTCGGCGAGCTCCTCGTCGGTGAACGACATCCGATCACGCACCTTCCGCCAGCACCTTTCGCAGGCTAGTGCTCGACCGAGATCGGATACCCCGGTCCTGCCCCGTCCAGCAGGTGATCGTTACGCCCCTTCAGGAAGCGGTCGAAGAACGACCCGACCACCGCCCGGTTCGCCGCCACGGCACGAGCCGACGGCACCGTCCCCACGGCGGCCGCCAGCGTTGACGCCGGAAGAGCCAGCTGCGGCAGCAGCGCCTCGGCGTCCGTGAAAGACGCGTGCGCCGAGTCCACGAGCGTCACGTCGGCCTTCCAGCCGCGCTGGTGCTGCCAGAACGACGCCCACGAAGGCTCCCGGTGGATGTCGCTGCCGTCGGCCGAGCTGCTGCCGACCAGCAGGAACGGGCGGTCCAGGCCGTGGAGGGCGACGTCACTGAGGTGGGTGCCGTCGGGCTGGGCGGTGTACTCGAGGGTGCCGTCCAGGTTGATGCCGGCCTGGATGCGGGGGTCGGCGGCCATCATGTCGGCCGTGGTGAAGCCGCCGGCGGAGTGGCCGAACATGCCGATGCGGTGCAGGTCCATGGCGCGGGTCAGGCGCGACGGCAGGGTCGGCAACCGGTCGAGCACGAGCGACGTGTCGGCCGTGCGCGCGGACATGAGCTTGGTGAAGAAGGCGAACGTGGTGCCGTCCTGGAAGGCCTGGGCCCAGGCCGCGAGAAGTGGACCGTTGCCGACCACGTGGCCGTCGGGGAATTGGACCGCCGGGCCGTCGCCGGTGTGGTCGATGGTGACCACCACGTAGCCGCGGGAGGCGAGGTCTTCGACGAGCGAAACGTTCCAATCGCGCGCGTCGCCGGCGCCCGGTGAGTAGAGGACGACCGGGAAGCGGCCGGGAGCCGTCGGGGCGTCCTTCACCGAGTGGGTCCTGGTCGCGGCCCAGTTCACGAGGCCGGCGGGCAGGTCGTCGCTGCTCTCCACGGACGCACCGACGGCCGCGGCCACCGCGGGCGGGAACTGGTGCGTGACCGGCCCGCCGCCGATCGCCGGGTAGAACACGCTCACCATCAACTCCCGGTAGGGCCGGTCGGGAACCCAGGGATCCGGCCGGTGGTTGTCCACGAGCCGGAACGCCGACTCCCCCGTGGCGTAACGGCCGCGTGGCGCGGGCAGCGTCAAGGTCGCCGCGGGCGAAGACACGGAGACAGCGCCTGAAGACACGGCACCAGAAGACACCGCGCCCAACGACACAGCGCCGAAAGAATCAGCGCCCAAAGAAGCAGCGGCCGCCGGCACCGCGACCGAACCGACAAAACCGGAGGCCACGACCCCCACCAGCGAGACGGCGACAAGACGAGAGCAGCGCATACGAGGTTCCTTCACCTGCGACACCAGGACACCGCAAGCCTCCTGCGCCACCACCGCGCGAACCACCGGGCCGGCCGCCGGATCAGCCCTCCGGAAAACCCGAACGGCACCGGGTGGCGACCCCCGTTGACAGCGGGAACAGGTTGACCCCCCACCGGTCCCCCCGCATCATGGGCAAGGCCGCCGACCAGGCACCGCAGCGTGATCGACCGGCAGACACAAGGAGGTGTCTTGTCCAAGGCGAGGGCGCGCAGCGGGAACGTCCCGTTCACCGCCACCAGCTTCATCGGCCGGCGCCGGCAGCGCAAGGAGATCCGCGACCGGCTGGCGGACGGACGGCTGGTGAGCCTGATCGGGCCCGGCGGCGTCGGCAAGACGCGGCTCGCGCTGCACGTCGCCGACGAGATGAACCACCTCTTCGACAACGGCGTGTACTTCGTCGAGCTGGCCTCGGTGTCCGAGGGCGGAGACGTGGCGACCGCGGCCGTCCACGCGCTGGGCATCGCGGACCAGTCGAACCGCGACGCCACGGCGAAGCTCGTCGAGTACCTGCGCGACCGCGAGATCCTGCTCATCCTCGACAACTGCGAACACGTCCTCACCGGCGCCGCCGAGCTGGTGAGCGAAGTCCTGCGGTACGCGCCCTCGACGCGGATCCTCGTGACCACCCGCACGTCGCTGACCGTCACGGAAGAGTTCCTGTACCCGGTGCCGCCGCTGACCGTGCCCGACGACAGCCAACCCGTGAGCGCGGAATCGCTGGCACAGTTCGAATCGCTGCGGCTGCTGCAGGAACGCGCGGCCGCCGCCTCCCCCGGCTTCGTCCTCGACGAGCACAACGCCGCCGCGGCCGCGCGCCTGTGCATCCAGCTGGAAGGAATCCCGCTGGCCATCGAGCTGGCCGTCGCGCGCATGCGCATCCTCTCGCTCGACCAGATCCTCGAGCGCCTCACCGACCGGTTCGCCCTGCTCACCATGGGCAGCCGTTCGGCCGCACCGCGCCAACAGACGCTGCGGTCCCTTGTGGACTGGAGCTTCGACCTCTGCACCGAACCCGAGCGCGACCTGTGGGCTCGCCTGTCCGTGTTCGCCGGCAGCTTCGACCTCACGGCCGTCGAGGGCGTGTGCGGCGCGGGCGGTGGAACGGTGGATCTCCTGAGCTCCCTGGTGAACCAGTCCATCCTCGACGTCGAGGACCAGGAGTCCTCGATGCGCTTCCGGATGCTGGAGACCATCCGCGCGTACGGCGCCGAGGTGCTCACGCGGACCGGCCACGAGGCGACCTTCCGGACGCGCCACCGCCAGTACTTCCTCACCGCGGTCAAGGACCTGGAACGCTCCTGGTGCGGGCCCGGCCAGGCCACCTCGGCGCAGTGGATGCGCGTCGAGCGGGAGAACCTCCGCACCGCCTTCGAAACCGCGGCGCCGGGCGGTGAGTACCAGCTCCAGCTGCTCGGCGGACTGCGGTACCGCTGGTACGCCGACGGTTACCTCGCCGAAGGCCGCCGATGGGCCGACGAAGCACTCGACGCGCCCGAAAGCGGCCGGCAGCCGACTCCGGCTCGGGCGAAGGCGCTGTGGGTCGCGGCCCGCGTGTGCCTCCTGCAGGGCGACCACCAGGCCGCAGCACAGCGTCTCGAAGAATGCGAAGCAGCGGCCGCGCGGCTGAACCTCGCCGACGCGGCCGCCCACTGCCTCGGCCTGCGCGGGCTCGCCGCGCAGCTTCGCGGTGATCTTTCCGAGGCGGAGAAGCACTTCGGCGTCGCCTTGCGGGAGCTGGCCGACGTCGGCGAGACGCCCGAGTGGCTGATGGCGAGCTTCGAGTACGCCGTCACGCTGTCGCTCGGTGGCCGCAGCGCGGACTCGACGGCCGTGAGCACGTCGGCGCTCGCCGTGTGCGAGGAGCAGGACGAACGCTGGGCTCGCGCCTACTTGAAGTGGAGCCAGGGCCTGGACCACTGGCTGCGCGGTGATTTCACCGCGGCGCAAGCGACGGCACTCGACGCGCTTCGGGAACACCGCGCCTTCGATCCGTCCCTGGGCACCGCTTTGATGACCGAGCTCCTCGCCTGGATCGCGGGTTCGACCGGCCAGTGCGAGCGAGCGGCGCAGCTCCTCGGCGCGTCGCGCAGCCTCTGGCGGCGCACGGGAACGGAACTGGCGGCGTTCGGGCCGAAACTCACCGGCTACCACTCGGCCTGCCACGCCCGGCTCGAACAGGCCATGCCACCGCGCGCGCTGTCGACCGCGCTGCACGCCGGAACGAAACGCACGCCGGCGGCGATCATCGCCTACGCGCTGGCGGAAGCCGACGAGACCGGTTCCACCGACATACCGCCCGCGCTCACCAGCCGCCAGCAGGAGATCGCCGCGTTGATCTCCAAAGGCCTCACGAGCCGGCAGATCGCGGCGGATCTGGTGATCTCCGCGCGCACCGTGGAGAGCCACATCGAGAACATCATGACGCGCCTGGGATTCGTCTCGCGCAGCCAGATCGCCTCCTGGCACGCCGGCCAGTCACTCTGACGGCCCAACGCCACGCCCGTTGAGCTCACCTCCGTTGCGGTAACGGACTCCGCAGCTCAGCGGCACTGAATCGTGCCCGCTTCCGGGCGTTCTCCGGTACGGGCATCCGTAGCTTCCGTACCCCACCCCGTGATCTCCCCCATGTGCCCGCCCGCACAGTGACCCAGATTACCTAGACCGCCGGCGGGCGACGGCCGACGAGTCGCCGACTTGGGTCGGTGCACCACGTCCCGGCATCCGGCGAAATCCGAAGGAGTCCCCATGGCATCGCATCCCGAAGCCGGTCAGCGCGTGGACACCGGGCACGGGGCCGACGCGGACCTCGCGGTGGAGATCAAGGCGAAGACGTCGATCACCGACACCATCACCCAGCTCACCCTCGTGCCCGCCGACGGCCGCGACCTCCCCGCGTGGACGCCCGGTTCCCACATCGACCTCGTGCTCGGACCGGACCTCGTCCGGCAGTACTCGTTGTGCGGCAAACCCGCCGACACCCGGTCGTGGCAAGTGAGCGTGCTGCACCAGCCCGACGGCCGGGGCGGCTCCGCCCATGTGCACCAGGAGCTGAGCGAAGGCGAACGCATCGCCGTTCGCGGGCCCCGCAACAACTTCCGCCTCGTGGACGCGCCGCGGTACCTGTTCATCGCCGGCGGGATCGGCATCACGCCCATCCTCCCGATGATCGAGTCGGTGGACCAGGCCGGCGCCGAGTGGTCCTTGACCTACGGTGGCCGCAGCCGGGGCAACATGGCCTATGCCGTCGAGCTGCACCAGACTCACGGCGACGGCGTGACCCTCGTTCCCGAGGACACGCACGGCCGCATCGATCTCGCCGGGCTGCTCACCGACGTGACACCCGGTACCGCGGTGTACGTGTGCGGGCCCGAAGGTCTGCTGTGCGCGGTGGAAGCGCTGGCCGCGGAGCTCGGCATCCTCGACCAGATCCACGTGGAGCGCTTCACCCCCAAGGAGCAGACCGACGCACCGGTGCGCGACAACTTCGAGGTCGAGTTCGCACGCAGCGGCGTCACCATTTCCGTGGGGCCGGACGAGTCCATTCTCGAAGCCGCGCGTGCGGTCGGCGTGCTCGCGCCGTTTTCGTGCTCGGAAGGCACGTGCGGAACGTGCGAGACCACCATTGTTTCCGGCCGGGCCGACCACCGCGATTCGGTGCTCAGCCCGGCCGAGCGGGAAGAGAACAGCACGCTGATGATCTGCATCAGCAGAGCCGCCTGCCCCAAACTCACGCTCGACCTCTGATCAGCCGTCGAAGAGAGGGATCAATGTCCATGGATGGCGCTGCCAGCACAACCGAATCGGTGACCGGGTGTCCCGTCGCCCACACCGCCGCCGGTTTCTCGTTCTTCGACCGGGAATACCAGGAGAACCCGGGAGCCTCATTGGCGTGGGCACGCGAGAGCCAGCCGGTGTTCTACAACGACGACTCGGACTACTGGGTCGTCACGCGGCACGAGGACGTGAAATCGGTCTTCAGCCAGTTCAACCGGTTCTCCGCGGCCATCACGCTCACGCCGGTCACCCCGCCGTCGGAGGAGGCCGGCGCGCAGCTCGGCAAGTACGATTTCGCGCCCTGCCCCGTGCTCGCGGACTCCGACCCGCCCGACCACCGGAAGTACCGTCGCCTCAACGCCCCGGCGTTCATGCCCGACCGGATCGACCCGTTGGCGCCCTACATCCGCGACACCACGAACAAGTACATCGACCGGTTCATCGACCAGGGTCACGCCGATCTCGTCGCCGACATGCTCTGGGACATCCCGTGCCTGGTCGCGCTGCAGTTCCTGGGGATTCCCGAAGAGGACGTGGACACCGTGCGCAAGCTGGCGATGTCCATGACCGAGTTCGTGTGGGGCCGCCCGACTCCCGAGGAGCAGGTGCGCGCCGCCGACGGACTGGGCCAGTTCTGGGCCATGGGTGAGCGCGTGATCGCGAAGCTCAAGGAACTCGACGATCCGCCGGGCTGGCTCGGCCACGCGATCAAGATGCAGCGTGAGAACCCGGACGTCATCTCCGACACGTGGTTGCAGACGAACGTGATGGGCGGCGCGATGGCGGCGCACGAAACCACCACGAACGCCACGGCGAACGCGGTCATGACCCTGATGCGCAACCGCGAACAGTGGGATCGCCTGTGCGCGAACCCGGCGCTGATCCCCGGCGCGGTCGAGGAATGCTTGCGGCTCAACCCTTCCGTGGCCGCGTGGCGCCGGGTCGCGAAGGAAGACGTGCAGGTGGGCGACGTGACGATTCCCGCCGGCGGGAAGATCCTCATGGTGATCGCGTCGGCGAACCAGGACGACGCCGTGTTCGACGAGCCCGAGCGCTTCGACATCGAACGCGATGCCAAGGCGCACATCGCGTTCGGCGCCGGCACGCACATGTGCCTCGGCAACCACCTGGCGCGGCTCGAGATGGTGATCTACCTCGAAGAGCTCACGCGGCGCGTGCCGCACATGACGCTCGACGAGCAGGAGTTCCACTACGTGCCGAACACGTCGTTCCGGGGTCCGGAGGCGCTGCACGTGAGCTGGGACGTGACGAAGAACCCCGTGTTTTCCTGACGCCGACGATCGGAGAAAAAGTGCCTCTCCATTTCGCCGACGGGGTGAAAGCCGCCCCGTCGACCAGTGTGGCCGGCCGCGAGATCGTGTTCACGAACTCCCACGGCAGCCGGGTGGCCCACCGCTTCGCCGACACCACCGTCGACTGGAGTTACGAGCCTGCCGGCGACGACCCGCACCCGGTGATCTCCGGTCGCGACGACTACGAGGCGTTCGACGTCGCGGAAGGCCTGGTGTACACGCAGTTCCACCACCGTGAAGCCGTGCCGAACGCGGCCGTGAGCCTGGTGCTCGACTTCACCCACGGCCGCAGCCTCGCGGTGGTGAGCCGGATCGAGGAAACCCAGGTGCAGCAGGCATTCCTGCCGGGACGCATCGAGGGCTTCGCGACGCTGGGGCCGCAGCCGGCGCACTCCACGGCGCTCGTGGGCCGCCGGGTGCGCTGGACCTCGGGTGCGCACCGGTGCGAGCACGACTACCACTCGGCCGGTTCCTACACATGGCGGTGTTCGGCCGGCGCCACCGACCACTGCACGACTTATCAACTGCGCCCGGGGATCTCGGTCTTCGCGGCGCGGGAGAAATCAGCTCCGTCCGCATCGGTCTCCGTCATCGATCACCGCGACTCCGCGGCGCTGCGATCGTACGGGGCCGTGTTCGGACTGGACGAAGGACCGACCCAGCTCACCTTCGGTGCCGCAGGTGAACTGCTGGGCGAGAACTGAACCACCACAACGAAAGGACACACAAGCCATGTTGGCCAAGGGAAACGTCAAGGTCACCGACCTGCTCACCGCCGCCCCGCCGGCGATCCCCGACGGTTCGCACGCCATGACGCAGCTCGTGGAACTCCCGCCGGCCGACCCGGGTCTCGCGCCGCACCGCCACTCCGGTCCGGTCTTCGGCTACGTGACCGAGGGCAAGATCTTCTTCGAGCTGGAAGGTGAGGAGCCGCGCGAAATCGTGGCGGGCGAGGCGTTCTGGGAGCCCGGCGGTGACGTCGTGCACTACCAGGTGTCCAACCCGGACCCGAACGCGTGGAGCCGGTTCGTCGCGGTGTGCATCTGCGCGCCGGGCGTCGAAATGATCACCATGCTCGAGCCGGAGGAGATCGTGGCCCGCGATCACCTGCGCCACCCGAGCGCGCGTCAGCACCAGGGCTGAGCCCCGCCGCGGCGTCGGTGCCGGCCGGCACCGACGCCGTTGTTCCACCCCGAAACCCCCGCCGTGCGAATCGAAACGAGGACTCATGTCAGTACTGTCGGTACGGCCGGTGGCCGACATCGTCGCCCGCAGGTTCGCGGCCAAGATCAACGCGGCGATCCACCCGGAGAGCGAACCGCGCTTCCCCGAGATCACCGTGCGCACCACCGAAATCAGCATCGACACGCGCCACGGTGCCGTGGCCGCGACGCTCTACCACCCGCCCGCACCCACCGGCACGCCCGGCGTCTACGTGAACGCGCACGGCGGCGGTTTCGTGGTGGGCAACCGAGAACAGGATGACGCCTGGTGCCGCTTCCTCGCCGCCCACGCCGGAGTCGTGGTGATCAACACGGACTACGCCTTGGCCCCGGCCACGCGGTTTCCGACTCCGGTCGAACAGTATTACGACGTGGTTCAGTGGGCGTCGCAGCAGGAGCGCGACTGGGACGGCTCGAGGTTGTGCGTCGGCGGACAGAGCGCGGGCGGTAACCTGTCGGCGGCCGTTTCGCGGATGGCGCTGGAGGACAAGGGGCCCGCGATTTCGTTGCAGATCCTGCACTACCCGCCGCTCGACATCGCGACGCCTCCGTCGCGGAAGCCCTCACCGCTGGGTTCGAAGGCCGTGCTGCAACCGTGGCTGTGCGAGGTCTTCGACACGGCCTACGTGCCGGAGCGCGCGCAGCGTCGCCACCGCTTCGTGTCGCCGGCCTGGGGCACGAACGCCGACGACATCGCGGGCATCGCGCCGGCGTTGGTGATCACCGCGGAGTTCGACCGGCTGCGCGCCGAGGCCCGCCGGTACGCGGACAAGCTGTCGGCCGCGGGCGCGCTCGCCGAGTACATCGAGGTCCGCGACGTCGACCACGGCTACGACATCATGACCGACAAGACCGACGTGATCCGCCGCATGTACGAGGTGATCACGGCCCACGTCAAGCGTGCGATCGCCTGAATGATCGCGGATCCGGTGGTGCGCTGGCTGGTCACGGCGCTGTTCCTGCTCGGCGCCGGCGAATGCGGGTACCGGGTTTTCGTCGGCCGGCTTTCGTGGCCCGCGGTCGTCGGCGGTCTGCTGCACGGGCTGATGGCCGTGGCGATGGCGGTGCTGGCTTGGCCGCGGGGTGCGGAGCTGCCGACGGCGGTGCCGTTGGTGGTGTTCGCGCTGGCGACTTTGTGGTTCGTGGCGTTGACGCTGGGCCAGCGGGTGCGACGGGAGACCAATCTCTACTACGCGTTGACGATGCTGGCGACGGCGTGGATGTATGCGTCGATGGCCGGTGGTGTGTTCGCGGTGCCGCGCGGTGGTGCCGGTGGCCTTGGTGTCGCCGGTGGTGAGCACGGTGCGATGTCGATGCCGGGGATGTCGATGCCGGGGATGTCCACTGTGGATGCTTCGCCGGGGCTGGTCACTGCCGGGCTGAACTGGTTGTGCACCATCTTTTTCGCGGTGGCGGTGGCGTGGTGGTCGACGTCGTTGTTCGTCCGGCGCCGAGCTTCACCGGTGCCGTCCGTCCGCGAACACCTTGGTGCCGCGGCACAGACGGCCATGGCGGCGGGGATGGCGATCATGTTCGCCGTGGTGCTGTAGCGCGCGGTCAGTCCTCGATGACGAGGTTCACTTTCTCTTCTTCTTCCGTTGCTGCGCCAGCACATACCGCGCCGCATCAACGAAGGCGTGGCAGGCCGGGTCCGTTTCGTTCGCGTGCCAGGCCAGGGCGATCGGGCTCGGGGGCAAACCCGTCAACGGTACGTACGTCACGCCCGGGCGCGGGAAGTACTCCTGCGCCGCCGTGGTGGTGAAGGTGATGGCACGGCCCAGTGCTACCGCTTGGAGTTCCTCGTCGACGTCGCGGACTTCGAAGAGGCGGGGCGCCGGGACGGAGGCGAGGAGGTCGCCGGCGGACCAGAAGGCGGACCAGAGCTCGTCGGGGGTGCGCCGGACCGCGATGGGGTCCGTGAGGAGTTCCGTGACGTCCACGGTGTCGCGGTGGGCCAGCGGATGGGAGGACGGCAGGCCAACGACGCGGGCTTCGGAGAGCAGCGTGAGCATGCGCAAGCCCCGGGTGTGGAAGGGCGGGCGCACGAACGCCAGCGGCACCTTGCGGTCGTGCAGGCCCGCGGACGGGTCTTCCCAGCCGTGGCGTTTCAGCTCGATCTCGACGCCCGGGTTGTGGTCGCGGAAGCGGTCGATGATGGCGGCCGTGAGGTCACCGGCGGCGACGCCGTAGAAGCCGATCGGCACCACGCGGCCGAGCGCGGAATCGCGGGCTTCGCGTTCGGCGTCGCCGAGGAGGCGGAGGATTTCGCGAGCGTGGTCGACGAAGCGGTGGCCCGCGTCGGTGCAGGTCACGGAGCGGGTGGTGCGCTGGAAGAGCGGCACGCCGAGGTGCTTTTCGATCGCCTTGATCCGCGCGGACAGCGCCGGCTGCGACATGTGGAGGCGCTCGGCGGCGCGGGAGAAGTGCAGCGTCTCGGCCAACGCGACGACGTACCGCAGGTGCCGGGCCTCGAGATCCATAACCCCACGCTACTGAATCCCCGGCGATCGGTCTTTCCCCCGGCGGCGTGGCCGGTCGTAGCGTTGATCTTGTTCACACGCACTCAGGGGAGGGCAGATGGTGGTGTCACCCAAGGTCGAGCAGGACCGGGTGTGGCCGGTCGCGACGGTGGTCGCCCGGCTGGCGCTGGCGGCCGGGTTCCTGTCCGCGGTGGCGGACCGCTTCGGCTGGTGGGGTGACGCGCACACCGGCTCGGTCACGTGGGGCGGCTTCGCGGCCTACACCGCGTACACGCACCAGCTCGCGCCCTACCTGCCCGACGGACTGCTTGACGTGGCCGCATGGGCCGCGACCATCGCGGAGCTCGGGCTGGGCCTCACGTTGCTCTCCGGCGTCGCGGTGCGCTGGTCGGCGTGGGCGGCGGCGGGGTTACTCCTGGTGTTCGCGCTGTCGATGGCGCTGTTCGTCGGCTGGGAGGCGCCGTTGAGCGCGTCGGTGTTCGGCGCGGGCGCCGCGGCGCTGCTGCTGGCGCTGTCGCCCGTGCGCACCTTCGCCCTCAGCGTCGACCGGCTGCTCGCCCCCTCGCTCGAAACGAGGTAACCATGGCCCTGATCACCGAAGACATGCGCCGGATCGTCGAGGACGCGATGCTGTCCTATGTGGCCACCGTGCGCCCCGACGGCGCACCGAACCTGTCACCCAAGGGATCTGTGCGGGTGTACGACGACGAGCACCTCGCGTTCATGGACATGGCCTCACCCGGCACCGTGGCGAACCTGCGCCGCGACCCGCGTGTCGAGGTCAACTCCATCGACGTCGTCCGCCGACGCGGCTACCGCTTCCGCGGCACCGCCGAGGTGCGCGACCCGGGCGACGCCGTGCACACCTGGCTCGCCGACTGGCTGCTCGCCGCCAACGGCCCGGGTTACCCGTTCCACCACGCCGTGGTGATCCACGTCGACGAGATCCGCCCGGTCCTCTCCCCCGCGTACACCTTCGGCGAGGCAACGGAAGAAGAGCTGATACCCGCGTGGAAAGCTCGCTACAGCGCGATCGGCATCACCCAGGCCGAAAGGAACCTCGCATGACGGACACCATGCGGGCCGCCGGCATCAGCCGCTTCGGCGGCGACGTCGGGCCGCTCGAACTCGACGCGCCGCGCGGTCCGGGTCCGGACGAGGTGCTCGTGGAGGTGCGCGCGGCCGGGGTCGGCAATTGGGACGACATCGCCCGAAACGGCGAGTGGGACCTGGGCGTCCGGCCGCCGATGGTGCTCGGCGTGGAGGCGGCCGGGGTCGTGACGGCGGTGGGCAGCGCGGTGCGCGAGGTCGCTGTGGGTGACCGCGTGAGCGTGCACTCGGCGCCGCTGCGCACGCAGGGTGCGTGGGCCGAGCGGTTCCTGGTCGGCGCCGCCGAGGTCGCCGTGGTGCCGGAAGAGCTGCGTTTCGACGCGGCCGCGGCTTTCGCGGTGCCGGCGCTCACGGCCGACCAGACGCTGCGCGACGCCGTGGACGTGCGGGCCGGGGAGACCCTGCTCGTCCACGGCGCCGGCGGCGTGACCGGCCGGCTGCTGGTGGCGCTGGGCGCGCACTACGGTGCCCGCGTGATCGCCACCGGCGGCCCGGCCGGGGTCGAAACCCTGACCGCGCTGGGAGCCGCGCAGGTGCTGTCCTATTCGGACACCTCCTGGCCGGACACCGCGCGGGAGCTGGGCGTCGACTGCGCGGTGAACGCCGTGCCGGGCCAGGCCGAGCTCGTCCTCACCACGCTGCGCGACGGCGGCCGCCTGGCCACCATCACGTCCGACCCGCCCGCCGCGACGCGCGGCATCACGCCCGTGGAGGTGTACGTCGCGCCCGACGGACCTCGGCTGGCGCGGCTCCTCGGATTGCTCGCCGCGGGCACCTTGCCGCTCGAGGTCGGCGCGCGGTACTCCCTCGATCAAGCGGCCGCCGCGCTCGCCCACGTGCGCCGCGGCACCCACGGCACGGCGATCGTGGTGACCAGTCAGTGATTTCCGCGCGATCGTGGCGTCTTCTCCTTCCGTAGCGCAGGATGTGGGCATGCTTTCGAATCCGATGGTGCGCCGGCAGGAAAAGAACGTCGAGATCGCGGGGGTGCCGGCGTGACGCTGCGGGGTTACGTCTCGAACCAGGAACAGCTGCGGTCCGGCGAGGTCAGCCCGCGTGACTACCTCGAAGAGACGCTGAAGCGCATCGCCGAGCTCGACGGCGAGCTGAAGGCCTTCGTGGTGGTGAACAGCGAAGGAGCGCGGCGCGCGGCGGACGAATCGGCCAAGCGGTGGGCCGCCGGCGAGCAGCTGTCGGCGATCGATGGGATGCCGGTGGCGATCAAGGACATCATCGAGACCGCGGACATGCCCACGGGGCAAGGCTCCCCGATGTGGGAGGGCACCGACTGGAAGCGGGATTCCGCGAGCGTGCACGCGTTGCGCGAGGCGGGTGCGGTCATTCTGGGCAAAACGACCACGACCGAGTTCGCCTCGAAACACCCTTGGCACGACACCAAGAACCCGCACGATCCAGCGCGGACGCCCGGCGGCTCGTCGAGCGGCACGGCGGCGGCCGTCGGCGCCGGGATGGTGCCGGTGGGGCTGGCGACGCAGCTGCTCGGGTCGACGCTGCGGCCGGCGAGTTTCTGCGGGGCCGTGGGGTTCAAGCCGAGCGTCGGGGCCGTGAACCGCAGCGGCTCGCACGACCACTACAGCCAGAGCTGCCAGGGCTCGATCGGCGCGACGCTGGCCGACACGTGGACGGTGCTGCGCGCGATCGCGGACCGCGCCGGCGGCGATCCGGGGTACCCGGGGCTGGCCGGTGACGTGGACTTCAGCCGGCGCACCAAGCCGGTGAAGCTCGCCGTGCTGGAGACGGGCGGGTGGAGCTTCACCTCCGAAGGCGCGCGCCAGGCGTTCGACGCGGTGAAGCAGCAGCTGCGCGACCAGGGCGTGGAGGTCGTCGGCCGGGCGGAGGACCCCGCGCTCGAGGCCGTCGAAACCGCGGTGGCCGACGCCCACGCGCTGACCGTGGCGATCGTCGCGTGGGAGGGCCGCTGGCCGGTCAACACCTACTCCGACATCGACGCCGGCCAGCTCAGCCTCGACGCGCGCGATCGACTGAAGACCGCCGAGGCCATGACCCGGCAGGAGTACGCCGAGTTGCTGACCCGGCGCGCCGCGGCGCGTTCGACCTACGAGAGCGCTGCCGCGAACTACGACGCGGTGATCACGCTCGCTGCCTGCGGTGCGGCGCCGGTCGGGCTGGAGTCCACGGGCAACGTCGCGATGAACGTGACCGCGTCGCTGCTCGGTTGTCCCGCGGTGAGCATCCCGGTGCTGACCGATGAAGGTCTGCCGCTCGGGCTGCAGGTGATGGGGCGCACCGACCGGGACGCGGAGCTGTTCGAGGTCGTGACCTGGATCGCGGGCGAGGCGTTGGGGCGGCCCGATTTGGTGGGATGAGTTCGGGAACCGGCGTCGGTGTTCGTTTTCCCGGCGCCGGTAGCCCGGTGCGCACCGTCTGCGCTCGGGCCGCGGGTGATGGGCTGACGCGCGGACGTTCGACCTGGCCGGCGGGATGAGCGCTGGGACAGCCGGTCCTCGAGCCCGCGTCAGTGCAGGAAGCCGCCGTCGGTGCCCGACGGCGTGAGCACGGTGACCTCGACGGTCGCCAGGCGGGTGAAGCCGAGGCGTTCGTAGAGCGCGATCGCGCCGGTGTTGGTGGCGATGACGTGCAGGAACACCTCGTCGCCGTCGGCTCGGATGCGCGCGGCGACAGCGCGCATCAGGCGGGTGGCCAGGCCCTGTCCGCGGAAGGCCGGGTCCGTGCACACCGCGCTGATCTCGGTCCAGCCCGGCGGCGCGGAAAAACGCCGGCCGGCCATGGCGGCCAGCACGCCGTCGCGCCACAGACCGAGGTAGCCGCCGAACTCGATGGTGCGTTCGCGAAACGGGCCGGGTTTCGTGAGGTCGGCGAGCGCACGCATGGCGGGCACGTCGGCCGGCGTGAGCTCGCGCACCTCGGCGTCGTCGGCCGCGGCGAACCCGGCGCCGGAGAACTGCAGCACGGTCATGCGGTGCGGTTCGAGGTCGTGTTCGGCCGCCCAGCCCGCCGGCAGCGCGCCCGGCTCACGGTGCAGTGCGGCGCCGCCCGTGCGGTGCGCCAGCGTGGCGAGGTCGCGCCAGTCCTGTTCGGACGGTTGGGCCGGCACGGCCGCGAACGGCGCCACCGCGTCGAGGTACCGCAGCGCGCCACCCTCACGCTCGGCCAGGTGCGCGTGGCGGGTGCGCAGTGCCTCGAACACGACGTTGGTGAGCATCGACGGGTCCTGGGTCTGCGGCGAAATCGTGGTCATGGCCAGTACTCCCGGGCTTCGGCTGGTTTCCAGTGTGCTGAACGGCGCTAAGATGAAGCAAATCGATTGTTTTCATCCGCCGATCGGGAGATTCGATGGCTGTGACGCTGCGGCAGCTGGCCGTGTTCGCGGCCGTCGCCGAGCACGGCGGGTTCGGCGCCGCCGCCACCGCGCTCGGGCTGGGCCAGTCGTCGGTGTCGCATTCGCTGGCCGCACTGGAAACCGCGGTGCACGGCGAGGTCGTCCGGCGCGCCACGCCCGTGCGTCTCACGCCGCTCGGCGAGCTCCTGCTGCCCCACGCGCGCGCCACGCTCACCGCCGCTCGCGGCTTCGACGCCGCGGCCACGACCTACGCCGGCACGGCCGCCACCGCGACGATCAGCCTGTCCGTGCCGCCGACCGTCGCGCGCGGTCTGCTGCCCGGCCTGCTGCGGCTGTGGCACGAGCGGCTCCCCCAGGTCGAGATCACCGTGTTCGAGGCCGTCGACGACGAAATCGCGCAGTGGCTGGAATCCGGCACCGTGGACGCGTCGTTCCTGATCGACCCGGACCCGTTTCCCGTGGGCGGCCTGCACGTGGCGACCGACGCGTACGAGGCCGTGGTGCGCACCGACCACCCGCTGGCGGGCGAACCTCAGGTCGACCTGGCCGACCTGCTGGACGACCCGCTGCTCGTGACCACCTCCGGCTTCGTCGCCCCGCTGGAGCACCTGCACGCGACGGCCGGCGTGCCCTACCGGCCCGCGCGGCACATCCGGGAGCTGGCGACGGTGCTGTCCATGGTGGAAGCCGGCCTCGGCGTGGCGATCCTGCCGTCGCTGGCCGCCGCCATGCTGCCCGACGCGCTCACGCTGGTGCCGCTGCGGCCGCGGCTCGAACGCCGCCTGGTGCTCACCGGCCCGACGACGCGGCCGTGGCACCCGAGCGTGGTCACGCTGCGGGATCTCGCGGCAGATCTCGCTGGAACCAGTGGTGGGCGTAGGACTCGTCGTTGAACGCGTCGACCTCGGTGAAGCCGGCGGTTTCGTAGAGCCGCCGGGCTTCGACGAGGGCCTTGTTGGTCTCGAGACGCAGCGTGTGCGTACCGCGTTGTGCCGCCTCTTCGGCCAGCTGGTCGAGCAGCCGCCGGCCGAGGCCCAGCCCGCGGACGGTGTGCGAGACCCACATCCGCTTGATCTCCGCGATGCCGGTTTCGGCGTGGAGCTTGAGCGCGCCGCAACCCACCGGCGAGCCCTGCAGCGTGGCGACGAGGAGGAGTCCTTCGGGCAAGGTCATCTCGCTGTCGCCGGCCGAGATGCTCTGCGCGGGGTCGAAACCGGCGTCGAAGCGCCGGCCGAGCTCCTCGAAGTAGGACCGCAGGCAGTACCGCGCGTCCTGGCTGCGCGGATCCATCACCTCGACCCGCACGAGCGACGCGACGACCAGCTTCTCGACGTCGGCCATCGCCGAGAGGAGGCGTTCGCGCTGCTTGTCGGTCAACGGGCCCAGCATGGACTCGGCGAGCTCGTCGGAGGCCCGATCGAGCACGTCCCGTTCGGCGCGGCCCTGCTCGGTGAGCCGCGCGGTGCGCACCCGGCCGTCCTTGTCGCCGGGGTCGGTGGTCACCAGGCCCTGCTGCTCGAGCGCCCGGAGCTGCCGGCTGACGTGCCCGGAGTCCAACCCCAGGCGGGCGCGCAGAAGCCGCACTTCGGCGCCGTCGGGGCCGATTTCCCAGAGCAGCCGGGAGAGGCCCAGGGAACGCTCGCGGGAGAGGTACTCGTCCTCCAGTGCGCCGACCCGTTGGGTGACCACCCGGTTGAAGCGCCGGATGGCCTGGATCTGGTCGTTCATTCTCTGACCTTAGTCAGAGAATAGCGGCGGTGGCAAGCTCGGGCCGATCGAGCGGGTCCGACGTCCTCGCCGTTCCCGTCTCCGCCGACAGGCTGGGGCCATTGGTCCTCTGTGGACCTCAGGCCGGCCCATGGAGACCACGGGAGCCAGGAAACTCGGAGACGCGGGCCTGAACCTGGTTACTTTCCTTCCGAGGAAACGAAGTTCCGGTCGGAAAGCAACCGGATTCAGACGGCCAGGCGCGTGGTCAGCTCGGCGACGCCGTCGCCGCTCAGGTCCGGCAAGAACGTGGCGCGGCCGGCGATGGCCATGACCAGCGACAGCAGCGGGCCGCGAACTTCGGGGCCGACGCCCTCGTGGAAGTCGGCGTCGGTCGCGTGGAGGGTGAGGCCCTTGGCGAGGGTTTTGCTGTTGACGGCGAAGTTCTTCGCCACGAAGAACTTCGCCACCTCGAGGAGCCCCGCGGGGTCGGGCGCGTGGTGCAGACCCAGGGGCCGGCGGATGTCCTCGGAGTGCACGATGATCTCGCCGAGACCGGCTGGGGAGGGCTTGATCGGCGAGTCGATGGGTCCGGTGTGGCGGAACCGTTCGAGCGTTTCCTGCGGGGTGGAGCCGCGGAAGTCTTCGAGGCGGCGGCGGTTGTGGAGGCTCGCGTCGAAATGCGCGGCGAACATGCTGCGGAACCAGGCGGGCCGGCTCGTAGCCGCGGCGCCGCCGAGGTGCGCGACGACTTCTTCGACGTCCCAGTCGGCGCACAGCGTGGCGGCCCGCCACTGCGCCGGCTCGAGGGCACTCAGGTCGGCCACGAGCGCGGCCAGCTCGCGCTGCTGAATCTCGGGCAAATCGCTCACGGGGTGACCCTAGCGGCTCGGTCCGACAAAACCGGGGCGTGCGCGACCGGTTCACCGTTTTCGGTGCGCTGTGCCAATTTGTGACCTCGTGTTCGCCCGTGCCCCGTAACGACCGGCTCCTGGTGCCGATGATTCCTCGTCAGGTCAACGGAATCCGGGATGGGCGCACAGTGGACGAAGACGGCATCGAGAACCACCCGGACCTGATGGACCCGGATTGGCAGCGGCACGCCGAAAAGGAGGCCTGGGTCGGCTTCCGGCAGGACCGCCGCCGCGCGCACCGGCGCAAGTGGGTGACGATGTCGGCCGTCGTGGTCGTGGTCGTGGCCGGCGCGGGAGTCGGGCTCTACCTGTGGGGCCGATCGGGCGTCGAGCAGTCGACGGGCGAGGCCGGGCCCGATGCGGTGGCCGCCGTGTCCACTTCGGTCGCGACCACCACGACCGCACCCACCGACCTGCCGGACTACGCGCACGTGGACCTCACGCGGCCGTTCGACAACACACCGGCGCAGAACTGGACCGCGGGCATCGCCGGCCTCACCGTCGCGCCGGCCACGAAGGTCGGCGCGTTCTCGGCGGCGCAGGTGAAGCAGGCCGAGGACCAGGTGAAGCAGGCGATCACCGCCGCGCAGTTCGATCCGGACACTTTGGACGGCCACCACCCGGACAAGTACGTCGCCCTGCTCGCCCCCGACGACAAGGGCAACGTGCAGACCGACCCCGGCGGGTACGTGACCTACCTGGCCGACGGCCTCCACCTGCTGCCCGTGCCGCCCCGGATGACCGGCACGATGACCGCGAAGCCGCGCAAGGCCGGCGAGCTGGTGCTCCACACGTCCTACGTGGTGGCCTACGCCTTCGACCCCGGCACCCGCGTGATCTACGGCCCCGGCGACCTCGAACCCTTCGTCCGCGTGGAGGCCGACTACGTGGTGCGCAGTGGCTCGAGCTGGCGATCGGGAAGCCGTGGTCTGTGGGTCGAACAGATGAACCGCTACCTGACCGGCATCGCGTGCCGGAAGGACCACCTGCTCGCGCCCGCGTTCACCAGCGAGGACTACACCGCCGCCTCCCTCTCCCCCGAACCGGGACGCTTCGACCCCGCCAAGCCCGTGCCCACCGGCGACAACTGCAACGACTAGCCGGTTCTCCCAGCCGACGATTCGACCGCACCGCACGAGTTCTCGGGGTACGCGTGCGGCGCGGCCGGGTCGCGGGTCAGACGACGCCGGCGTCGATGAGTTGTTGCCAGATCACGCCTTGGTCGACGACTTCGACACCGAGTTTCTCCGCCTTGGTGAGTTTGCTCGCGCCGACGTCGGCGCCGGTGATGAGGAAGTCGGTGCTGGCCGACACCGACGACGCGGTGGTGGCGCCGGCCTGTTCGCACAGCCGTTGGAAGGTGGGGCGGGGCACCTTTTCGCCGGAGCGCGGGTCGTTGATGCCACCGGTGATCACCACGGTCTTGCCCGCCAGGGGCGCACCCGCGGCGACAACGGGAGGCAGGTCTTCCTCCAGCACGTCGAGGGAAACGCCGCGCTCGCGCAGCCGTTCGAGTTCGGGCTGCAGGCGGGTGAGGTGTTCGATGAGCGACGCGGCGACCTTCGGGCCGATGTCCTCCACCGCCACCAGACCGTCGACGCCCGCCTCGACGACCGCTTCCAGCGAGGGGAACCCCGCGCGGCACAGCCGGGCGGCCGTGCCCTCCGAGGCCATCGGGATGGCGAGCCCGATCAGCGCCCGCCGCAACCCCACGCGGCGGCTGGCGTCGATCGATTCGATCATGCGCGTGGCCGAGACCTCACCGATGCGGTCGAACTCCAGCAGCCGCTCCTTGGTGAGGCGGTAGAAGTCCGACGGGTGCTCGAGGATCCCCATCTCCGCGAGCCGTTCGATCCAGACGCCACCGATGGCGTCGATGTCCGCGGCCGCGCGGGAGGCCCAGTGGATGAGCCGCCGGACGGTCTGGGCGGGGCAGGCGACGTTGGTACAGAACAGTTCCCGGCTGTTGCCCTGCTCGGTGAGCGGCTGCTCGCACGACGGGCACGTGGTGGGCGGCACGATGTCGCGCTCGGCGCCGGTGCGCTTCGACGCGTCGAGCACCCCGGCCACGAACGGGATCACGTCGCCGGCTCGGCGCACCAGCACCGTGTCGCCGATCTTGATGCCCCGCGCGCGGATCACCTCCTGGTTGGCCAGGGTCGCGCGCGTGACCGTGGTGCCGCCCACGAACACCGGCTCCAGCCACGCGACCGGCGCGATCTTGCCGGTCTTGCCGACGTCCCACACCACGTCGGCCAGCACCGTGGTCTTCTCCTCGGCGGCGAACTTGAACGCGAGCGCGCCGCGCGGTGAGCTCGACCGCGTGCCCGCCGCCGCGTAGGCGGCGCGGTCGGCCAGGCGCAGCACCGCGCCGTCGAGGTCGTAGTCGAGGTCGTTGCGCTGCTGCTCGATCGTGGTGATCACGGCCTGCGCGGCCTCGGCGTCGGTGCAGCGCCGCATGTCGGCGGCGGTGAACCCGAGCGTCTGCAACGCGCGATCGAGGTCGGTGTCGGCGCTGTCCGGCTCGGTGTCCAGGTCGAAGGCGAAGAACCGCAGCCGACGCTCGGCGACCGTGGCCGGGTCCTTCGCGCGCAGGGTGCCGGCCGCGGCGTTGCGCGGGTTGATCAGTGGCTTGTCCGGGTGCGCGACGTTGTAGGCCGCGAACGTGGACCGCAGCATCACGGCCTCACCACGCACCTCCACGCGCCCCGGTGCGTCGACGCGCTCCGGCACGCCGTCGGTGAGCGCGCGCACCAGCACGGTGACGTCGTCGCCCGTGGTGCCGTCACCGCGGGTGATCGCGCGGGCCAGCCGGCCCTGCTCGTAGACCAGCGCCAGCGACAGGCCGTCGAGCTTCGGCATCACCACCACCGGCTGCCCCGGGAAGCGGTCGAAGAACGCCGCCACCTGCTCGGGCCGCGTCGCCTTCTCCAGCGACAGCATCGGCCGCGAATGCCGGATCGGCGCGTGGAGCACCGCCGGCGCCCCCACCTGCTCCAGCGGGTTGGGGTCCGGTGCCAGCTCGGGGTTGGCTTCGATCAACCCCCGCAACTCGTCCTCGACCACGTCGTACTCCGCGTCGGCCACCACCGGGGAGCCCCGGTAGTAGGCGTCGCGCAGCACCACGACCTGGTCGGCGAGTTCCTGAATCCGCTCTCGAGCCTTCACGTCGAGGACGCTACCCGGGGTCACCGACAAAACGGGAGCCACCGGGGCGGCCCGTCCTCATCGGACAGACCACCCCGGAGGGTCAGGCCGGCTCCACGCGGAACACCGCGATCCGCTCGGCCGAGTCGGCCACCGCGTCCGGCGACGCCGCCCCGGCCAGCCCCGTGGTCACGAACCGCTTGCCCACGCTCGCTGGACTCGTGGCCACCAGCTCCCGCAGCAGCGGCCGCCGGTCCTCCACGGGCACCTCCACCAGCCGCGCGGTGCGCGTCTTGCGGCCTCTCGTGAGCGTGACCGTGTCGGCGGCCCGCGCGTTCACGACCCAGGCCGCTTTCGGGAACGCCTGGAAGATGTAGCGGCCGCCGTCGAGCTCGTTCACGGCGATCGGGAAGGTGCGCGGCTGCCCGGTGCGGCGGCCCTTCACGGTGAGCAGCTGCATCGGCCCGAACGCGATCCCCCGGCGCTGCAGGCCCACGATGATCTTGTTGATGGTGTTGGTCATCCGGCGATAGCTGTCTGCGCTCATGTCGCCGAGCGTACCTCAAGTTCTACGAGACTCATATAATATCTGTTACGTATATTATGCGGGCCTCGCTACCATCGGGTTTCCGGACGAACGAGGAGACAGCGGCATGAGCCCAGCCCCCGACCGCGCCACCGCGCGCCGGCGCCGGCAGCTGACGACCGCGGTCAAGGACGCGGTCCGCGACCTGAACATCCAGCTCGCGCTGCTCAACCGGCGCTTCGGCAGCCGCGTGGAGCTGCGGGACGTCGACTGGACGTGCCTGGACCTGGTGAACCGCCACGGACCGCTGTCGCCCACCGAGCTGGCCCGGCGCGCCGGCCTGCACCCCGCCACGCTCACCGGCATCCTCGACCGGCTGCAGAAGGCCGGCTGGCTCGTGCGCGAACGTGACCCCGAATCCTCCGACCGCCGCGCCGTGACGCTGCGCGCGGTGCGCGAACGCAACGCCGAGCTGTTCGAGGTCTTCGCCGGTATGAACTCCCGCATGGACGAGCTGTGCGACCGCTACACCGATGCGGAATTGGAAGTGATCACGGATTTTCTGCGCCGGACGTCGACGGCGGGTGGGGATTCGGCCGAGGAACTCGCGAAGGGGTGAGCCGGAAGCCGTTGCTCGTGGTCAACCTCGAAATGCCCACTGTGGACGGTCGTGGTGGGTGTGGCTGTGATGGACGCGATGCGGACCGTTCGGTACGAGATTGAGCACGACCGGCTTTGATATCCGTCCACTGCGGACTGGGAGCCACGCCGGACATGACAAAGGCAGGGAATACTTCCCCTGCCACTTCCAACGTATACCGCACCCCAGGGCTTGCGGCAAGACCCCGGTGGTGCCGCACAATCGTCCACCGTGGCCGGAAGCGCTGGTGTCCGGCCCGGAGACGAACGGGAATCGGGGGAAGTTTTCGTGATCGATGTGATCATCGCCGGTGCGGGACCGACCGGCGTGATGCTCGCGGCCGAGCTGCGGCTGCAGGGCGTGGGTGTGGTGGTGCTGGAGCGTGACGCGGAGCCCAGCAAGATCGTGCGCGGGCTGGGTCTGCACACGCGCAGCCTGGAGGTGCTGGATCAGCGCGGGCTGCTGGAGCGCTTCCTGGAGCTCGGCACGCAGTACCCGATCGGGGGATTCGCGGGGATCGCCAAGCCGATCCCGCCGAACCTCGACACCGCGTTCCCGCACACGCTCGGCCTGGCGCAGACCGTGGTCGAGCGGTTGCTGACCGAGCACGCGCTCGAAGTCGGCACCGACCTGCGGCGCGGCGTCGAGCTGGTCGGGCTGAGCCAGGACGACGACGGCGTGACCGTGGACCTGGCCGACGGCAGCCGGCTGCAGGCGCGCTACCTCGTGGGCTGCGACGGCGGCCGCAGCACCGTGCGCAAGCTGCTCGGCATCGAGTTCGCCGGCGAGCCGTCGCGCCGCGAGTGGCTACTCGGCGAGGTGGAGCTCACCGCGCCCGCCGACGAGGTGCTCGCCGTGATGACGCGGGTCCGCAAAACCCAGCTCGGCTTCGGCGCCGGCCCGCTGCCCGACGGCGGCTACCGGCTCGTGACGCCCGCCCTCGAAGTGGCCGAGGACCGCACCCGCCCGCCGACGCTCGACGAGCTGAAGGAAGCCACGCTCGCCACCGCCGGAACCGATTTCGGCATGCACTCACCACACTGGCTCTCCCGCTTCGGCGACGCCACGCGCCTGGCCGAGCACTACCGCTCCGGCCGCGTGCTCCTGGCCGGCGACGCGGCCCACATCCACCCGCCGATGGGCGGGCAGGGCCTCAACCTCGGCATCCAGGACGCGTTCAACCTGGGCTGGAAACTCGCGGCCGCGGTCCACGGGTGGGCCCCGGCCGACCTACTCGACACCTACGAGACCGAACGGCATCCCGTGGCCGCGTCCGTACTGAACAACACGCGCGCGCAAGCCGAACTGATGGCCCTGGAACCGGGCCCCCAGGCCGTGCGACAGCTGGTGTCGGAGCTGATGGACTTCGAGGAGGTGCGCCGCTTCCTGATCGAAAAGGTGACCGCGATCGGCATCCGCTACGACTTCGGCGAAGGCCCCGAACTGCTCGGCCGGCGCCTCCGCAACATCACCCTCAAGCGCGGCCCGCTCTACACCCAGTTGCACGCCGGCCGCGGCCTCCTGCTCGACCAAACCGGCGCCCTGTCCGTGGCCGGCTGGGCCGACCGCGTGGACCACGTGGTGGACGTGAGCGAGGAACTCGACGCGCCCGCCGCCCTGCTCCGCCCGGACGGCCACGTGGTCTGGCTCGGCGCCGACCAGCAGGAACTGGAAGCCGGGCTGGCACGGTGGTTCGGCTCGTCCTGATGCACGCCTCGTGACGCTGCCGCCGGCTGCGTCGCGCGCCTCGGCGCCGGCCAGCAGGAACTGGAGGCCGGGCCGGCGCGGCGGTTCGCCCCGGCCCGTTGCGGACCCGGCGACGCAGCCGGCAGGCACACCCTCGACTGCGTCGCCGGGCTCGGTGCCAACTGGCACAAGTTGGCGAGTTGCTTCAGCCCGCTGTGACCCACACGCGGTGACGCGACCAGCACCACCGGCCGCGCAGTGTTGGCTCGATGCCAACCACCCGAGGCCGCAACCCGAACCGCCGCGGCCAACTCAGCGCGACCTGGCCCAAACCCGGCGACGCGACCGGCAGACACCACCACCGGCCGCGTCACCGGGGGTTCAGGCTTCGCTGCCCCAGCCGCGCTGGAAGCCGTCCGAGGTGAGGCCCTCGCGTTCGCCCGGGGCGTGGTAGATCGGCAGGTAGCGGTGTTCCTCGAAGGCACCCAGGTCTTTCAGCGCGGCGACCCCCGGGGACGCCAACCAGGCGTCCAGGGCGGCCGGGGAGTCCCAGTGCGTGAGGAGCAGGTAGCGGGCCGGCGCGAGTTCCGGGAATTCCTGCAGCGGGCCGACGAACTGGAACGGCTGGGCTTCGAACTCGCCGATCACCGTCTCGAACGGGCGCACGCCGAAAGAAGGCAAGGTTTCCCGGAGGTCACCGAGCACCTGCGCGACCGTGGTTTCCGGCAGCGGCGTCTCCCGTGCGAGCGCGATCTCCGAGAACACGCGGCCCGCCACCGTCTCGTCCTCGGCGGGCAGGCGCCACTTGCGCAGGTACACCGACTTGAACCACGTGCGGTGCGCCTTGTTCTGCACGGCCAGGTGCGCGCGGTCGTGGTACCAGTCGTCCATCGCGGCGGGCGTGGACCACTTGCCGCAGAAGTAGAGCCACGGCGAGTTGGCGATGGGGCCGCCGATCACCGCCCGGAAGCCCGGCGACGCGGCCGCCACCGGGCCGAACTTGTCCTGTGCTGCCCAGAATTGATCGTCCACTCCGGGATTGAGCGTGAAACACGCCTCCATCACGGTGAGGGTCTGCGGAATCGTCGTCGAAGCCGTCATGAGCCGTCCCTGTCGGTGTGGCCGCCGGAGCGAGGTGAGAGGTGGTGGTGTGACTGACCGCGGCACGGAACTTCGTGCCGACCGGGCTTTCGTGGTGCCGGACACCATATGACCCTCTCGCGACGATCGTCAACGACAAGCAATAAAACTGACGCCAACCGGGTGAACGTGGTTGTCCGCCAAGGTGTTCGAGTTTGAAAACACAACCGTGTGCAGTGAAGTTGACCCCACCGCCGGTCGAGGATACCGTCGAATTCCGCAGCACACCTGTGTGCACCGAAAGATCAGGCGTGCGAACCGCCGTCCATGCGCAGGGTCGCCCCGGAGACGTAGCCGGCTTCGGGACCGGCGAGGAAGGCCACGGCGGCGGCGACGTCCGCCGGCGTGCCCACGCGGCGCACCGGCACGGACTCGGCGAACTCGGCCGGGTCGCGGTTCAGCATGTCCGTGGCGATCGCGCCGAGCTGCAGGACGTTGACCGTGACACCGCGCGGGCCGAACTCGTGGGTCCACGACCGGGCGTACGCCTCGATGGCCGCCTTGGTGGCGGCGTAGTCGCCGTAGTCCGCGCTGCCGCCGCTGGAAACGGCGCCCGTCGAGCTGATGAGGATCACCCGCCCGCCCTCGCCCAGGTGCGCGGCGGCCGCGCGGGTGCCGGCGACCACGGCGTGGGTGTTCACGGCGAATTGGCGGCGGTGCGCCGCTTCGTCGCGGTCGGGTGCGCCGAGGGAACCGGTGACGAAAACCGCCGCGTTGTGCACCAGGATGTCGAGCCGGCCGAATTCGGCGACAGTGTCCTCGACCAGCGCCGCCGCTTCGTCCGCGTTGCCCGCGTCGGCGCGGAACGCTTGGGCCCGCACGCCGAGCGCGGTCAGTTCGCCAACGAGCGCCTCAGCCTTGTCCTTCGAGTTGACGTAACTGAAAGCGACGTCGGCGCCTTCACGCGCGAGCCGCAGCACGACACCCCGGCCGACACCGCGCGAACCACCGGTGACAAGAGCGACGCGGCCCTGCAGAACGTTGTTGTCCGTCATGATCACCACGGTGACCCCGCGCGAGAGGTCCGAACCACTCCACGACAGGGACTGGTTGCGTCAGGGCTGCGCGGGCGGCAGCTGCCGCAGCTTCTCCAGCTCGGCCGGATCCTGCAGTTCCAGCCAGCGGATCACTTCACTGTAGGTCGCGCACACCGTGTCCGGCTTCACGCAGACCTCCCCCATGAAGTCTTCCGTCGCCCCGGCGAACGCGCCGCCGGCCCAGTCGTTGAAGTGGTTGGCCACCACCAGCGGTGCGCGGTTGCCGGTGAACGCGGCCTGGTACGCGCCGCGGTAGGTCGCGAGTGTGTCGGCGCGGAACTCGGCGGTGCGCGAGGTGTCGTCGCGGGCGTGGTTGTACTGGAACCACAGGTTGTAGTCCATCATGATCACTTTTTTGCCCAGCGCGGGCACTTTCACGTACGGCATCCAGAACTCCCAGATCCCGTCGGTCTGTTCGGGCCAGCGCACGCCTTCCGACGGCCGGCTCGAGTCGTAGCGCAGGCCGGCCTGGCGCATCGCCGGCAGCGCCTGCTTCCAGTCGCCTTCGAGGCACGGTGTGCGGCCGCCGCGAATCGTTGCGGGGTCGACCTTGAGGCCACGCTGCGTGCGGGCCTGGTCGACGAATTGGAAGAACTGGGCCAGCTCGTCGCTCCACGCGGCGCTCGTCCAGTGTCCGACGCTGGGTTCGGCGCCGGTGCAGAAGTGGCCGTTGTAGTGCGTGCCGATCTCCTGGCCCTGCGCCACGGCGGTGTTGAGGTCGGCGACGAGCGTACGCACGTCCTGGTCCGAACCGCCGAAACCGATGGACGCCTTGCCCGCCTTGTGGCCGGGCCCCTGGTACTGGCCGCGCTGATCGTCGGTGAGCAGGTAGATGCCCGAGAGGAACCCGCTGAAGTGCGCGTGCACGCGCTGGGCCAACGGGAGGACGCGCTGCCAATGTTCATGGGAACCGGCGCCGTCGAAGGAAAAGAGCACGAACTGCGGAGGTTTCTCGCCTGGTTTCAGCTTGTGCAGCCAAGGTTCGGGGGCCGGCGCGGGGCCGGTGGCGGCCTGCGCCGGGCTGGCGCCGCCGCCGGTTTCCGCCGGGGCGTTGTCGAAGAGCAGGAGGGATACCACGGTCAAGACCAGTGCGACGGACAGCGCCAGCACCGTTCTTCGCCGTCTGACCTGGGCTCTGGTGGGTCTCCGCATCCTGGTTCCCTCCCCTTGGGCCTCGACGGTACGTCGCGTCAGCAGGGAAAACGCGCGGCACGCCGGGGCACCCCACCGGGATTTTTTGTGCGGATGCGGGCGCACCTGGTGATCATCAATCATCGATCCAGCACTAAGATCGCTGAATGGAGCTGAGGCAGGTCGAGCACTTCCTCGCGGTGGTGCGGTGCGGGAGCTTCACCGCGGCGGCGCAGGAAGTGCACGTGGTGCAGTCCGCGCTGAGCGCGTCGATCCGCAAGCTGGAAGGCGAGCTGGGCACGCCGCTGTTCGAGCGCACCACGCGCCGCGTCGAGCTGACCGAGGCCGGGCGCGCGCTGGTGCCCGCGGCGCACCGGATCGTGGCCGACGTGGTGGCCGCGCGCGGCGAAGTGGCGGCGGTCGCGGGGTTGTCGAGCGGACGCGTGTCGATCGGCACCATCCAGACGCTCACGGTCGTCGACCTGCCGGCCAAGCTCGGCGTGTTCCGCACGCGCTACCCGGGCGTGCGCATCCAGGTGCGGGAGGGCCTGGTGCCCGACCTCGCGGTCGCGGTGGCCCGTGGTGAGCTCGACCTGTCGTTCCTCGCCGGCGAGGAGCCCTTGGCCGGCGAGCTGACCGGGTTCGCCGAATGGACGCAGCACCTCGTGCTGCTCTGCCACTCCGCCCACCGCCTGGCCCGGCGCCGCCGCGTGCGCCTCGCCGAACTCGACGACGAACCGTTCCTCGACTTCAGCGGCAGCGGCATCCAGGCCATGGTCGCGCGCCGCTTCGCCGACGCCGGGCTGCGCCACAACCGCGTCTGCGAGGCCACGCACATGCCCCTGTTGGTGGACCTCATCGCCGCCGGCCTCGGCGTCAGCATCGTGCCGGAGCCGGTGGCCGAACGCTCCGGCCTGCCGTTCGCGCGCCTCGAACAGCCCGCGTTCAGCCGCTCGATCCACCTGGCGGGCCGGGGTCCGGCTCCGACGAACCCCGCGGCCCGGGCCCTGCTGGCTCACCTGCTGACCTGACCCGCTCCCGCGGCCGCGCGAACAGCAGCGCGCACCCGACCAGCCCGAGCGCCATGGCCACGGTCGGGTAGCCGACCAGCGCCGCGACGGCCGCGAGCGCCAGCGCGCGCACGCCGAAGCGCCGCAGCAGGCGGACGAGGTCCGTGGTCTCGGTGTCCATGCCGTCGAGTATTCGCCGCGCCGGGCCGGTCGGTCCAACGCAGTTTTTTGCTGAGATTCAGCTGCCGGAGAGCTGAATCGGAAGTGCTGCCCACGCAGAGGGGCACCGCGGCTGTCGATTTCGGCCGGCGCCGATCGACGCACTCGTGACCACACCGATCGAGGAGGACCACATGGCCGCCGACGACGCGTTCGGGCCCATCAGGCTCTACATGTCGATGTCTCTGGACGGGTTCATCACCGGGCCCGACGACCGGCGCGGGCAGGAGCTCGGCGCCGGTGGCTGGCGGCTCTTCGACTGGCTCGACCACCGCCACGGCGACGGAGCCAGCGGCCAGGTCTACCGCGAAGCCACGGCGACCGGCGCGGTGATCTCGGGCCGGCGCACCTTCGAGCTCGCCGGTCGGTGGCAGGGTGATCACCACGACGGTGTGGCGATCAACGTCCTCACGCACCACCTCGATCCGGACGACCGGCCGCCCGGCAGCGCGCGGTTCTTCACCGATGTCGGCGTGTGCGCGGCCGAGGCGAGGGCCGCGGCCGGCGGACGCGCGGTGCTGGTGCACGGCGCGGGTGCGGCGCAGGCGTTGCTGCGCGCGGGTTTGCTGGACGAGCTGGAGATCCACCTCGTCCCCGTGGTGCTGGGCAAGGGAAGGCGGCTGTTCGACGAGACCCGCGTCGAGCTGCGCCAGGTCCGGCAGCTGACCGATCAAGGCGTCACGCACCTGCGCTACGCCGTGGAGCGCGCCGAGGCGGGCCGCCCCCGGTGACCGGAGGCGGCCCGTCTCGGCGGGAGATCAGCTGTGCGCCAGGGCGGCCTGCGCGGCCGTCGGCGGAACGAGCTTCGGGTACTCCTTCTGGAACTTGGTGATCATCGTCGCCGACGGGACGATGCGGTTGGGGTTGGCCTGGCCCGTGGCCTGCTTCTCACCCCAGGCACCGGCGGCCTTGCGCTGGTCGGGAGTGCCGTGGCTGTGCTGGCAGTCGCCGATGGAAGCGTTGAGGTAGGTCACTTCCTGCTGCGTGCGGGAGTCCCAGGCCTCGCCCTTGGCGTGGGCGACGAAGTAGCCGCCGTAGGCGTCGGGGCCCATTTCGCCGGACTCGTTGCGCGGGAAGTTGTCGTGGGCGAAGTCGACCTGGTGGCCGTATTCGTGGCCCAGCACGGCTTCCACGGCGACGTCGTCGAAGCCGAGCAGGTTGGTCACGTCGAGGATGCCGTCACCGAGCATCACGCGCTTGCCGCCGAAGCTGTCGGCGGGCGCCGAAAACGCGTTGAGGGTGAGCAGCGCGTTGCGCCCGCCCTGCAGCACCGGCAGCTCGAACAGCACCTTGTTGGCGAGCGCGGCCGCGTCCTTCACGCGCGCCGGCGCGAGGCCGAGGCCGAAGGTCTGCGCCATCTTCGTGGGGCTGCCGAGATCGGTGCCCTTCCACGCGACGAGCTGCACATTCCAGCTCTCGATGTCCCAGAAGCCGCGCAGCTTCGAAATGGCCGACGTGGCGCGGGAACTGTACTGCCCGTCGGTGCCGAACACCTGCGGCTGCTTGTCGGTGGCGACACCTTGCGCGTAAAGCTGACCCAGCGCGGAAAGCGCGTCGAACGCCTGGCCTTCGACCGGCGTGAGCTGCGAGGCGAGCTGGTTCGCATACGTGAGCAGGGAGCCCTCGGTGCAATCCGCGGCCGGCGCCTGCTTCGCGTTGCCCTGCTTACGGCCGATGTGGTCGATCGGCGAGTCGATCAGCGAATCGACCCCGGCCCGCGCGCTCGCGGGAATGCCGCCGTAAAGGTCGATCACATCCTGGTACAGCTGCGTCACGTCCTGCTCGACCGTGGACGGCGCGGGCTCGGCCGCGAACGCCGGCACCGCCGTCGCCACCGTGAGCGCACACAAAGTACCGGCGGCGGCCAGGGTTCTGCTGAGCGAGCGTGGAAGTTTGGGCACAGGTGTTCCCCTCCTGAGAAAAGACCCGGGATCAAGATCACTAAGCAAGATCACCCTAGGACGGACTCAGGCCGCGAAACGGGCACGTGCCGAATACCCCCGAGATGGCCTACACCATTCGGCGGTTCGGCAGTTCTTTAGTCTGTACCGCTCAGTGGGCCTGCGGCGAAAACCGACGAAAGTGCTGGGCCGGACAGGGGAAATCGCGTCCTGGACTCAACTTTTTCGGGCTTCGGCAATTCCGGCGGAAGGGTGGCGCAGTTTCCGCTCAGCGGGAAACCCTTTGCCGCAGCGCGTCACCGGCCGGTGTCGGCGGCCCAGAATTCCTTCAGCTCGTCGGTGACGCCGTAGAACTCGCCTTTCGCCCGCTGCGCGCGGTGGTCCGGCGCCCGATCGAACGCGACTCGCCGGCGTTCCTCGGGCGTGAGCTCCGGGAGTTTCCGGCGCCGCTTCCGGGCGAGGTCTCGTGGCCGGCCGTCGTGGACGAACACGGCGGCCGAGGCGATCGCGCGGGCCACCATCATGCTGGCCCCCGAGGGCGTCGTGGGGCCGTACAAGAGAATCCAGTCCGCGGCGGCGCACACCTTCATGAAGTCGTCCTCGCTGCACGAGACGACCCATTCGGCCGTGGCCGCTTCCCCGTATTCCAGCAGATCCTGCGCAGCCGATCCTCTGCTCGTGGACAACATCGAACGCCCCCTTCTCAGTGCATTTCGAACGAGTGCAACAACGCCGGAAAACGTTCGAACGCCTCCCCCAGCCTCGCGGCCAGTTCCTTCAGCAACGGCAGCCGCGTGGAGACGAACTCCGCCACCGGCAGATAGCCCGAAACCGTGGAACAGCTCACGCCCGCGATCACCGAGCCGCCGAAAACGGGGCAGCCCAAGGCGGTGATGCCGACGTCCAGTTCGTCCACGACCACCGCGTAGCCGGCCTGGCGAGCCTCGGAAAGCCGGGTGCGCAGGTCGTCCGGAGAAGTGACCGTGGACGCGGTGCGCGGCGCGAGCGTGGCCGCGGCGAGGAAGGCGTCCACCACGGCCGGACGTTCGTGGGCCAGGATCGCGCGGCCGGAGGCGCTGACGTAGGCCGGCACCCGCGCGCCCGGGGTGATGGCGAAGCGCATCAGCCGGTCGGTCTGCACGTGGCAGACGTGCAGGATGTCGGTGCCCGCCAGGGCCGTGAGGGAGACGCTGTCGCCGGTTTCGTCGCGCACGCGCTGCAGCAGCGGCTGCGCCAGGCTGCTCAGGTTCATGGCCCGCGTGTAGCCCGCCGAGAGCTCGAGCACGCGCGGCGTGAGCACGAACCGCTTGTCCACCTGCGCGAGGTAGCCGAGCTCCACGAGCGTGAGCAGGAAGCGGCGCGCGGCGGCCGGGCTGAGGCCGGTGGCGGTGGCGACCTGGCTGAGGGACATTTCGGGCTGATCGGGACCGAAGGCCCGTAACACCGTCAATCCCCTGGCCAGCGAGGTGACGAACTGTTCCTTGTCCGCGCTTGACATCGTCGCGATGCCCTTCCTAATCTCCGTTTACCGCCTAGCGGAAAATTATTCGCTAGGCGAAATACTAGCACTGCTCCGGCTCAACGAGGAGGCTCGGCGTGCGAGACCAGCGACCTGACAGTGCACAGTGGACACACCTGACCAGACGAGCGACCATCGCCGCGTCGTTCGGCACCGTGGTCGAGTGGTACGACTTCTTCCTGTACGGCACCGCTTCGGCCTTGATCTTCCCGAGCCTGTTCTTCCCGTCGGCCAGCTCGCTCAACGGGTCGCTGCTGTCGTTCGCCACGTTCGCCACCGGCTTCGTCGCGCGGCCGCTCGGCGGCGCGATCTTCGGCCACGTCGGCGACCGCATCGGGCGCAAGAACGCGCTGGTCGTGACCCTGCTGGCCATGGGCATCGCGACGCTGGCGGTCGGCCTCCTGCCCACCTACGCACAGATCGGCGCCGCCGCGCCGGTGCTGCTGGTGGTGCTGCGGATCGTGCAGGGCATCGGCACCGGCGGCGAATGGGGCGGCGCCGCGCTGCTGACCAAGGAGAACGGCAGCGCCCGGCCCGGGTTCTGGGGCGGGTTCCTCTCCAGCGCGGTGTTCGTGGGCCTGATCCTCGCGTCCGTGGTCTACGTGATCATCGGCGCGCTGGTGAGCAACGACCAGCTGCACTCCTGGGCCTGGCGCATCCCGTTCCTGCTCAGCGTGGTCCTGGTCGGCATCGGCCTGTGGGTGCGGCGCGGCCTGCCGGAGACGCGCGAGTTCACCCGCATCAAGCAGGCCGGCGACCAGGAACGCGCACCGCTGGTGAAGGCGTTCCAGCAGCCGCGCAACATGCTCGCGATCTTCCTCATGCGCGTGGGCCAGAACGCGACGTTCAACATCGTCTCGGTCTTCATCCTCACCTACGCGACCACACAGCTCGGGCTCGGCAAGTCGCAGATCCTGTGGGCCACGGTGATCGGCGCCGCCGTCGCCTGCGTGCTGTGCCCGGTCTACGGCCACCTCGGCGACCGCTTCGGCTTCGGCCGCGTGATGATCGTGAGCCTCGCGTTCCAGGCCGTGTTCGCCTTCCCGTTTTTCCTGCTCGTGGACAGCAAGGGCGTCGCCCCGGTGATCATCGCCGTCACGGTCGGCATCGCGGGCGCCGGTGCGGCCACGGACGCCATCCAGGCCGGCTACTTCGCCGGGCTGTTCAGCACGCGCAGCCGCTACAGCGCGATCTCCGTGGGCCGCGAGGGCGGCACCGTGGTGGGCGGTGGCCTGGCGCCGCTGATCGCCACGGCGTTGCTGGGCTGGCAGCACGGCAGCCCGTGGGCGATCGCCGGCTGGATGGCGCTGACGAGCCTGATCGGCATCGTCGGGGTGCTGCTGGTGCGTCCTCACCACGAAACCGAAACCGTGGTGGCCGAGTCCGGCCGGACCGGTTCGGCCCTGATCTGACGGGAACCGCCGATGACTTCCGGAAACCTCGTGCTCGATGCCGCGGCCAGCACGCTCGGCACGCTCTTCGAAGACCGCGCCCGCACGCACCCCGGCCGTGTCGCGCTGCAGGCCGGCGAACGGCAGGTGACCTACGGCGAGCTGGCCGACCGCGCCCGCCGCGTGGCCGCGCAGCTCGCCGGCCGGGGTGTGAAACGCGGCGACCGCGTGGCGCTGGTGTCGGAGAACCGCGTGGAGTACCTGGAGATCACGCTCGCCGCGGCTCTGCTGGGCGCGATCGTGGCGTGCCCCGGCATGCGCGCCGGCGCGGACGAACTCGTGGCGTGCCTGGACCTGGTGGAACCGAAGGTGCTGATCACGTCGCCGCGAGCGGACGAGAAGTTCACCGCGCCACTCGGTACCCGGCCGCGGCTGCTGCTCGGCGAGCCGTTCGAAGCGGAGCTCGCCACGACCACACCGTGGGCCGAGCCGTCGGCGGCCAGGCCCGAGGACGTGCTGGTGATCATGTACACCAGCGGCACCACGGGCGTGCCGAAGGGCGCGGCCATCAGCCACCGCGCCGAGATCGCGCGCAGCGCCGCCACCCGCGCCGAGTACGGGCTGGCGGGCGACGACGCGTTCGTCGCGTGGTCACCGCTGAGCCACATGGGTGCGTTCGACAACTCGGTGAGCACGCTCATCAGCGGCGGCAAGGTCGTGGTGGTCGACGGCTTCGACGCGGCCGAGCTGGCCCACGTGGTGGCCACGGAGCGAATCGGCTGGCTGCTGCTCATGCCCGGCACCGTCCGGCGCTTCGCGGAAGTCTTGCGCGCCAAACAGATCACGCCGGCCGGGGTGCGCCTGTGCGGCGTGATGCCGGACCTCATCGGCCCCGACGAGATCGCCGAGATCACCACGCTGCTGGGCGCGCCGTTCGCGAACACCTTCGGCACCACCGAAACCGGCTGCCCGCCGTGTTCCGGTGACACACTGGCCGTGGGCCTCGAACCGGCGTCGCTGAGCAAGGTGCAGAGCGGCTACTGCGAAATCCGGCTCGTCGCGCCCGACGACACCGACGTCGCCGAGGGCGAGCCCGGGGAGATCTGCCTACGCGGGCCCACGGTGTTCAGCGGCTACTGGAACGACCCCGCCACCACCGCGCACGACTTCCGCGGCGGCTGGTTCCACCTCGGCGACGTGTTCGTGCGCAACCCCGACGGCACGCTCGATTTCGTCGACCGCGCCAAGTACCTGATCAAGAGCGGCGGCGAGAACATCTACCCCGCCGAGATCGAACGCGCGCTGCTGCGCCACCCCGACGTGCTCGAAGCCGTGGTCGTGCGCCGCCCCGACCCGACGTGGGGCGAGGTGCCGGTGGCGTTCGTGGCCCGCGCCGGGAACACCGTGTCGGCCGAGGAGCTGATCGAGCTGTGCGTGGCGCGGCTGGCGAAGTTCAAGCGGCCACGCGAGATCCGGTTCGTCGCACCGGAGACGTTGCCGCGCAACGCGTCCGGGAAAGTCGTGCGCGGCGAGCTCGAAAACCAAGCCTGACGGCCGAAAGGAACAAGCATGCTGGGCGAGTCACCGGAGTTCCGCTCCGACATCAGCTGGAGCACCTCGAAGAGCATCACGATCTTCGGCCACGACCTGGTCGACGACCTCGTGGGCCAGGTCAACCTCGGCGACATGGGCTTCCTCGAGCTCACCGGCCGGCTGCCGACCCCGGGCGAGTCGACGGTGTTCAACGCGCTCACCGTGAGCCTCGTCGAACACGGCCTGACCCCGAGTGCGATCGCCACCCGCCTCACCCACTACGGCGCGCCGGATTCGCTGCAGAGCGCGGTCGCGGCCGGGCTGCTCGGCCTCGGCTCCACGTTCGTCGGCTCCATCGAAGGCGCGGCGCGGTACGTGCAGGAAGCCGACCTCGACGGTGACCTCACCGCGGAGGCCGCCGCGATCGTGAAGCGGTTCGTGGCGGCGAAAACGCTCGTCCCCGGCATCGGCCATCCCATCCACAAGCCGCTCGACCCGCGCGCGGAACGCCTGTTCACGCTGCTCGACGAGGCCGGTCTCACCGGGCCGCAGGTCACGTTGATCCGCGAGGTCGCGCGGCAGGCCGGCGAGGCGCTGGGCAAGGAGCTGCCGGTGAACGTGACCGGCGCGATCGGCGCCATCGCGTCGCGCCTCGGCATCGACTGGCGGGCCGCACGCGGCATCGGCGTGATGGCGCGGGCCGTGGGTCTCGTCGGCCACGTGCTGGAAGAGATCCGGACGCCGACGGCGCCCACCATCTGGCGTGAGGTCGACGAAGCCGCGACGCGCCACCACCACTGAGCGCGGGCCGGGGCCGGGCCGGCTCGCCCGGGCCCCGGCGCCACGCGGGAGTCAGCCCGCCATGATCTCGGTGAACTCGACCTTGAAGTCGGCGATCATCTTCGCGGACGGGACGATCGCGTACGGGTCGGCCTGGCCCAAGGCCTGGTCCTCACCCCACTGGCCCGCGGCGCGGCGCTGCTCGGGGGTGCCGTGGCCGCGGTTGCAGGAGCCGCGGTCGGCGTTGAGATCGCCGACCTGCTGCCGGAGGCGGGCGTCGAAGGCGGCGCCCCGGGTGTGGGCGACGAAGTAGCCGCCGTAGGCGTCAGGGCCCATCTCGCTCGACTCGTCGGCCGGGAAGTTGTCGTTCGCGTAGTTGACCTGGTGGCCGAACTCGTGCCCGACGATCGTCTCCACGGCCACCTCGTCGGCGCCGAGCATCCGCGTCGTGTCGAGTTCCCCGTCGCCGAGGACCACGCGCCGGCCGCCCATCGACCCGGCGGGCACGGAGTAGGAGTTCAGCGTGAGCAGCGGGGCGCGGCCGCCCTGGAACACCGGCAGCTCGGCGAGCACCTTTTCGGTGAGCACGGTCGCCTGCTCCGCCCGCAGCGGCGAGAACCCGAGCGCGAACGCCTTGGTCATCTTGCGCCGATCGGCCAGGTCGGTGCCCTTCCACGGCACGAGCTGGATGTCCGCGCTGTCGATGTCCCAGAAGGCCCGCAGCTTCGTGATGGTGGCCATGGCGCGCGCGGTGTACTGGCCGTCGGTGCCGAACGGCTCGGCCGTCTTCTCCGTCTCCACGCCCTCGGCGTAGATCTCACCGAGCAGCGACAACGTGTTGAACGCTTCGTCTTCCGTCGGCGTCAGCTGCGCCTCGAGGCCGCGCGCGTAGGTCACCAGCGCGCCGTCGGTGCAGGTGGCCGGGTCGCTGCCCGCGAAGCCCCGCTGGGCCGCGGCGGGCCCGGCCGGGGAGTCGAAGTGCGTGTCGGCGGCGCGCAGGCTCGACCCGTAGACGATGGAGGCCAGGTCGTTGACCTCCTGCGACAGCCGCGTCACGTCCTGGTCCGCTGGCGAGGGCGCCGTGTCGGCGTTCGCCGGCGCGGCCGTCGCGAGCGCGAGCAGCGACAGCGCGCCGGCGGCGGCGATCGAACGGCCGAGCAGGCTTGCCGGTCTGTACTTGTGCACCGTGGTTCCCCTTGTTCTCAAAGTGGTCACTACCGGTAACCCACTTTAAGATCGAAAACGCCGATTACCACCGGACAAAGAGGCACGTTCACCCGGAAATTCGGTCACTCCGCGGGAATTCGCGGTGAGATCACGGTGCATCGGGCCGCGCCCGGCGTGCTCACCCGGAGCTGCCGGCCCGGACCGAGCCGCCACCGCGAGTGAGCGGCCCGGGGCCGGGCGCGGGCCCGGCCCCGCCGCCGTCAGATGTCGATCGGTTCGAGCCGGCCGAGGATCTCGTCGCGGCGGGACTCGAACTGCTCCGGCAGCTGGAAGCGCTTACCGAGCTCCTGCGGTGACTCGTCGCAGTCCCAGCCGCCTTCGTTGTGCGTCACGGCGAGCTCGAACAGCGCACCGCCCGGCGACCGCACGTAGATGGACTTGAAGTACTTGCGGTCCCGCAGTTCCGACAGGTCCGTGTAGCCGGCGCCCTCGATCTCGAACTTCAGCTCGTCCTGGTTCTTGAGGTTGTCGGCGTTCCAGGCGAAGTGGTGGATGGTGCCGGCGCCGTAGATCCACGTGCCGGGGCCGTCGGTGCGGTTGACCACGAGCTCGACCGCGCCGCCGAGCCCGGATCGGCCCGCCTCCAGCGCGAACCGGTCACCTTCGGCCAGGCCCTCGCGCGCGCCCAGGTGGTTGGCGGCGAACTCGACGGCGGTGTCCGGCCCGGTCACGTGCACGCCGACGCCGTAGATGCCGTGGATCGCGTACTCCTGCGGCACGCCGGCGCCGGTGAAGCCGCGCCGCGGGTCGTCGTCGACCTCCACGAGCTGGTACTCGATGCCGCACGGGTGGCGCAACAGCACGCGGCGGCGGTCGAACACGGTCGCGTCGTGCACGTCGGCCACGCGGTCCTTCAGCCGGTCGGCCCAGTAGTTCAGCGAACCCGACGGCACGGCGAGCAGCACCTCACGCGCCTGGTTGGTGCCGCGGCGGCCGTTGACCCCGGCCTGCCCGAACGGGAACGTGGTGAGCACGGCGCTCGGGTCGCCGTCGGCGTTGCTGTAGTAGAGGTGGTAGATCGGGATCTTGCCGTCGAACAGCACGGTCCGCTTGATCAGGCGGAGGCCGAGGACGTTCACGTGGAAGTCGACGTCCTCCTGCGCCCCGGCCACCGACATGGTGATGTGGTGGCTACCGTTGAGGTACGACATTCAGGCTCTCCTTTTCCGGGGTGTTCACGAGGTCCGGCCACCAGTCCGGCACGGAGCCGGTGAGCCGGTGCACGAGTTCGCCGGTGTCCAGCAGCAGGTGCTCGCGCCACGGCGCGGCGGTGAGCTGGACGCCGACGGGCAGCCCGGCGGCGTCGAAACCACCGCGGACGACGAGGGCGGGCAATCCGGCGAGGCTCTGCGCGGCGATGCCGGGGAGGATGTGCGCGCGGAAATCGGCCGGGACGGCGTCGATCGGCGGTGGCGCGATCGGGACGGCGGGCGAGAGCACGAGGTCCACGCGGGTGAACAACTCGGCCCACGTCGACCGCAGGGAGGCGCGGCCTTCCTGCGCGTCGAGGTACTCCGCCGGGTCGGCCGCGTCAGCCAGCTCGAGCCGCGCGCGGACGTCGGCGCCGTACTCGTCGGCGCGATCCGGCCAGAGCCCCTCACGCCGGTGACCGAGGCGACCTTCGGCGAGGATCGTCGTGCCCAGCAACGGGTTCGCGGCCGGGAGCGTGCTCGCGTCGAGCTCGACGACGGGCAGGCCGGCGTTCGCCAGCAGGTCCGCGATGGTGGTGCACACCCGCGCGGCTTCGGTGGCGGGGTCGTCGATCAGCAGTCCGACGCGCACGGTCGTGGGGGTGGGTGGTGCGGCCGGGCCCATGACTGTCCACAGCAGACGGAGGTCCTCGACCGTCCGCGCCATCGGACCCACCACGTCGGCCGAGGGCGCCAGCGGCCGGACGCCGGTCACGGGGACCGCGCCGAACGTCGGCCGCAACCCGGTGAGGCCGCAGAACGCCGAGGGCAGGCGGACGGACCCCGCGGTGTCGGTGCCGAGGGCGAGCGGCGCGTACCCGGCCGCGAGCGCCGCCGCCGAGCCGCCGCTCGAACCGCCCGGGGTGCGCGAGGGGTCCCACGGGTTGCGGGTCGGGCCGAAGTGCGGGTTGTCGGTGGTCACGCCCCACGCGAACTCGTGCGTGGCCGTTTTGCCGAGCACGATGGCGCCGGCGCGGCGGATCGCCGCCACCACCTCGGCGTCGGCGGTCGGCACGTGGTCGGCGAACATCGCTGATCCGTACGTGGTGCGCAGGCCCGCGGTGTCGATCAGGTCCTTCACGAGCACGGGAACGCCTTCGAGCGGCCGCGCGGTGCCCCGCGACCACCGCTCCCGCGCTTTTGCGGCTTGGCGTGCCGCGGCGTCGAAGTTGTTCGTGGTCAAGGCGTTCAGCGTCGGTTCCCACTCCTCCGCACGGCGGGCGAGGGTTTCGACGACGTCGACCGGGGACAGGTGACCGGCGCGGAAGGCGGCCAGCAAGGCGGTGGCGGACGAGGGCGGAGGAGGTGCTCCACCCGGTGTGAGGGGACTCATCCCGTCGGGCATGTACTGCACCGTACAGTCGATCTACGCTCAGCGCTACGCCCCGTCGCGTCACACCCGATGAAGGAGAGCCCGATGAAGATCGCGATCCTCGACGACTACCAGCAGGTCGCCCTGACCTTCGCGGACTGGGACTCCCTCGGCGCCGAGGTGCGGGTCTTCGACCGGCCTTTCACCGGGCCGGACGACGTGGTGCGCGGCCTGGCCGGCTTCGACGTCGTGGTCGCGATGCGCGAGCGGACCCGGTTCCCCGCCGAGGTGCTCGACGCCCTGCCGGACCTGAAACTGCTGGTCAGCACCGGTCTTCGCAACGCCGCCATCGACCTCGCGGCAGCCCGGCGAGCCGGCGTGGTGGTGTCCGGCACCGGCTACGACGGGCGCTCGACGGTGGAGCTGACCTGGGCGTTGATCCTCGCCGCCGCGCGCAACCTGCCGGCCGAGTTCCGCTCGACGCGCGAAGGCGGCTGGCAGGTCGGGGTCGGCACGACGCTGCAGGGCAAGACGCTCGGCGTGCTCGGACTCGGCGACGTTGGGGCGGCCGTCGCGCGCATCGGCCAGGCGTTCGGCATGAACATCCTCGCGTGGAGCCGCAGCCTCACCCCGGAGCGAGCCACGGCCCACGGCGCCACCGCCGTGACCAGGGAAGAGCTGCTCGAACGGGCCGACGTCCTGTCGATCCACGTGGTGCTCTCCCGCCAGACGCGCGGGCTGATCGGCGCCGGCGAACTGGCGCGGATGAAGCCGTCCGCGCTGCTGGTGAACACCTCGCGCGGCCCGATCGTCGACGAGGCGGCGCTGCTCGACGCGCTGCGCCGCAAGGTGATCGCGGCCGCCGCGCTCGACGTGTTCGACCTCGAGCCGCTGCCCGCCGACCACCCGCTGCGCGGCCTCGACAACGCCATCCTCACGCCGCACATCGGGTATGTCGCGAAGGAGCTGTACACGACCTTCTATCGCGACGCCGTGGAGGACATCGCCGCGTTCCAGGCAGGTGAGCTGATTCGGCCGATGGACTGAGGCCACCTGCTCCTGGCTCCGGATTTCGCGGATCACTTGCGTATAGTGAATGCGGAACCCGACCAGGACCGGCGGCGATAGTCAAGGATTTGGACTAACAGCGATGTCTCAAGTAGTGCGGTCGCGCAACTACGACCTCGGCAAGCGCGCCGACGACGTGCTGGCGACCCGCACGCGCATCGCCGAGGCCGGCATGCAGCTCTACGGCAGCGTCGGCCCGTCCCGCACCACGATCTCCGCCGTCGCCGACCTCGCCGGCGTGCGGCGCAACACGCTGTACCGCCACTTCCCGACCGAGGACGAGCTCTTCGCCGCGTGCTCCGAGCACTTCTGGTCGCTGCACCCGCTGCCCGACCCCGCGCGGTGGCGGCAGGTGGAGGAACCGCAGTGCCGGTTCGAGGAAGCGCTCAGCGCCGTGTACGCGTACTACGCCGAGACCACCGACGTCCTCGCGAACCTGACCCGCGACGCCGAGTTCATGCCGGTCGTCGAGCGGTCGCTGGAGGAGTACCGGGCGCTGCTCACGGGCATCGCCCACATCGCGGGCGAAGACCAGCCGACCCGGGCGACGGCTCGGCACGCGCTGGAGTTCGGCACGTGGCGCTCGCTCGTGGACCGCGGTGGGCTCAGCGACGACGTCGCCGTGGAGCTGATGTCCGCGCTCGCGTTCGGCACCGCCGGGCGGCGGGGTGCCGTGGTCGAGCCCGCGCCGCAGCAGGGCAAGCGCGACGCGGTGGTGCGCGCGGCCTTCGCGGCGTTCGCCGAGCACGGGTTCCGCGTGAGCCTCGACGAGATCGCCGAGCGCGCCGGCGTGTCGAAAGTGACCATCTACAGCCATTTCACCAGCAAGGAAGCCCTGTTCCGCACGGTGATCACCGAGCAGCTCGACGAGGCCGTGGCGGCGGCCCGCGAGCTCTCGCCGGGCGAGGTCGATCTGCGCACGTTGTGCGAAGCGTGCGTCGACGTGCTCACCTCACCCGCGATGGTCAACCTGCACTCCGTGCTGGAGGCGGAATCGAAGCGGTTCCCCGAGGACACCGCCGCGTGGCTCGGCCGCGTGCCGGCGGAGCTGCGGCGCGTGCTCGAAATCGCGGTGCGCGCGTTGCCGGGGATCCGCATTCCCGACCCGGCCGCGGCGGTGAGCCAGCTGTACGCGCTGTGCGTGCAGCCCGGTTCGCCGGACGTGATCGAATCCGGGGTGGCGATGTTCCTGAACTTCTACGAAACGCCGCCGAGCACCGCGCCTGCCAAGGCGTAGAAACGGCCACCGCGTCGCGGCGGACGCGGTTCACTCGAACGGGAAGGCGCACCGCGCGCCTGCCCGGTCGTGATCGCTTTATCTTCGGAGCGTGGCCTACCTGCTCACGTCGATCCCGTTCTTCGCCGGATTCGCGATCAGCTTCCGCTTCGAGCGGCGCCGGTTGCTGAACGGCGTGTTGCTGCTGGTGGCGCTGTTGTTCGTCGCGGTCGGCGTGATCTTCGCGCTGCTCGACATTCCCGCGGTGCACGACGTGGTGGACGGCACCGTGCTGGGGATCGCGTTCTTCCTGGTGATCGCGGTGTTGCTGCCGGCGTTCCTGGTGCTCAACGGCCTGCAGATGGTGCGGCGCGAGGGACGGCGGCTGGGGAACCTGCTGTCGCTGCTGGCGGGGCTGGCGATGTTCGCCTTCGCGCCCGCGTTGCTGGTGCTGGGGAAGAACGCGGTGCCGCGTGCGGTGGAGGTGGTGATCATCAGCGTGTCCCTGGTGCTCGGTTACCTCAGCCTCGCGTTCGCCGCGTTCGTGTTGTGCTCCGTGGGCTACGGGCTGCTGCGGCCGCCGAAGGGCGCGGACTTCATCGTGGTGCACGGGTCGCGGCTGATCCGGGGTGCGGTGCCGCCGTTGCTGGCCAGCCGGCTCGACCGGGGGCGAGCGCTGTACGACGCGGAGGTCACCCGAGGAACGGCGCCCACGCTCGTCACGTCCGGTGGCCAGGGTGCGGACGAGACGCAGCCGGAAGCCGAGGCGATGGCCGATTACCTGGTGGCCCAGGGCATCCCGCGCGAGGAGATCGTGCTGGAGGACCGGTCCACGACCACCCGCGAGAACCTGCTCTACAGCCGCGAGTTGATGACCGAGCGCAAACCGGGCTACCGCTGCCTGCTCATCACCAACAACTTCCACGCCTTCCGCACCGCGATGCTGGCGCGCCGGCTCAAGGTCAACGGCCAGGTCGTCGGCTCCCACACCGCCTGGTACTACGTGCCGAGCGCCACGATCCGCGAGTTCATCGGCATCCTGCGCGACTACCGGATCCTCAACGGCGTGGTGATCGTGCTCCTCGCGGCGGCGTACCCGGTGTCGCTGGCTTTCTGAACCGCGACACCGGGGCTCGCTTCCCGCGAAGAACCGCGGCGCTGTCTCACCCCACCGGCGCACCGGTCCGCGCGCGAACGCCCGCGGCGTCCTCACCCGGAGCCACTTCCACGAGCCGCAGGCCGTCCGGGGTCACGTCGAGCACGGCGAGGTCGGTGATGATGCGGTCGACCACGCCGGCGCCGGTGAGCGGCAAGGTGCACTCGGACACGAGCTTCGGCGAACCGTCCTTCGCGACGTGGTCGGTGAGCACCACCACGCGCTTCGTGCCGGCGACCAGGTCCATCGCGCCGCCCATGCCCTTCACCAGCGTGCCGGGCACGCTCCAGTTGGCGAGGTCTCCGTTGGCCGCGACCTGCAGCGCGCCCAGCAGCGCCAGGTCGATGTGGCCGCCGCGGATCATGGCGAACGACGTGGCCGAGTCGAAGAAGCTCGCCCCCGGCGCGACGGTGACGGTCTGCTTGCCGGCGTTGATGAGGTCGGCGTCCTCCTCGCCCTCGACCGGGAACGGGCCCAGTCCGAGGATGCCGTTTTCGCTCTGCAGCGTCACGCGCACGCCGTCGGGCACGTGGTTCGCCACGAGCGTCGGGATGCCGATGCCGAGGTTCACGTAGTCGCCGTCGCGCAGCTCGCGGGCGGCGACGGCGGCCATTTCGTCACGGGTCCAGCTCATGCGTGGGCCACCTCTTTCGGGCGCACGGTGCGCTTCTCGATCGCCTTTTCCCTCTCGCGCGCGAGCACCAGCCGTTGCACGAATACGCCCGGCGTCATCACGTGTTCCGGATCGGCGAAGTCGTCGGTCAGGATCTCGGCCTCCGTCACGCACACGCGGCCGCACGCGGCCACGAGCGGGTTGAAGTTGCGCGCGGCCAGGCGATAACCGAGGTTGCCGGCGCGGTCGGCCGTGTGGGCGTGGACCAGCGCCACGTCGGCGACGATCCCGCGCTCGAGCACGTACGTGCGGCCGTCGAACTCGGCGTGCGGCTTGCCGTCGGCCACCGGCGTACCGACGCCGGTCGGCGTGTAGAACGCCGGAATGCCGGCACCGCCGGCCCGCAGCCGCTCGGCGAGCGTGCCCTGCGGCACGAGCTCCACGTCGAGCTCGCCGGCGAGCAGCTGGCGCGCGAAGAGCTTGTTCTCACCGACGTAGGAAGCGACCACTTTGGACACCTGGCGGTTCTCGAGCAGGATGCCGAGCCCCTGGCCGTCCACGCCCATGTTGTTGGACACCACGGTCAGGTCGCGCACTCCCGAGTCGCGCACGGCCTCGATGAGGTCCGTCGGGTTGCCGCTCAGGCCGAACCCGCCCACGGCGAGGGTGCAGCCGTCGGTGAGCACGTCGGCCAGAGCCGCCACGGCGCTGGGGTAGATCGTCGGCAAGGTGTTCTCCCGTCCACTCAACGATCGGACCGGCTCACTCAACGTCAACGGCCCACGCCTGGTCAACGGCCCGAAGACGACCTCTCGGCTGCCGACCGGCGGATCGTTGCCGCGTTCACTCAGTGAACGTAGGCTGCGAGGATGACCAGCGCTCCGGACCACCTCGTCGGCCGCGCGGCCGCGGTGCTGCGCGCGCTGTCCCACGGCCAGGGCTCCACGACCACGGAGGTCGCCCGGGCCGCCGGCCTCGCGCGCCCGACCGCGCACCGGCTGCTCACCGCGCTGGGCGACGAGGGCTTCGTGGACCGCGACCAGCGCACCGGCCAGTGGCACCTCGGCCCCGAGCTGTACCTGCTCGGCGAGGTCGCGGCCCAGCGCTACGACGTGACCGAACACGCTCGCGCCAGCGTGCACCGGCTGGCCGAAGCCACCGGCGAGAGCGCGTTCTTCTCCGCCCGCCGCGGTGACGAAACCGTGTGCCTGCTGCGCGAGGACGGCAGCTTCCCGATCCGGTCGTTCGTGCTGTACGAGGGCGCGCGCTTCCCGCTCGGCGTGGTCTCGGCCGGGCTCGTGGTGCTGTCCTTCCTGCCCGACCGCGACATCGACGAGTACCTCGGCCGCGTCGACCTCACCGACAAGTGGGGCCAGGCGCACAGCACGGCCGCGATCCGTGACCGCATCACGCGCACCCGCGAGGCCGGCTACTCGCTCAACCCGGGCCTGGTCGTGGAAGGCAGCTGGGGGCTCGCCTCCGCCGTGTTCGGCCGGTCAGGCGCCCCGGCGTGGGCGCTTTCCCTCACGGGCGTGGAGTTCCGCTTCCCGGCCGAACGCCGGGCCGAGCTGGGCGCGCTACTGCTGCGGGAAGCCCACGCGCTCACGAAGAAGCTCTCCTCGACGTGACTCACCGGCCGTGATTCGCCGGACCGTGATTCACAAGAACGTGTCGAGGGTGATCGGCAGGTCGGTGGCGCGCACGCCGGTCGCGTTGAACACCGCGTTGGCGATCGCCGCCGGCACTCCGACGATCACCACCTCACCGAGGCCCTTCACGCCGAGCGGGTCCGTGAGCGGGTCGGCGCCGTCGAGGAACACGGCGTCGAGTTCGGGCACGTCGGCGTTCACCGGCACGAGGTAGTCGGCCAGGTTCGCGTTCACGACCCGGCCGTCGCGGGCGTCGACCGTGCTGTGTTCCAGCAGCGCCATGCCGATCCCGGCCACCAGCCCGCCGATCGCCTGGCTCTGCGCGAGTTTCGGGTTCACCACGCGGCCGACGTCATACGTCGCGGTCATCCGTCGCACGCGCACGAGCCCGAGCGACTCGTCCACCGCCACCTCGGCGAACACGGCGCCGTAGGCATAGGACGAGTAGTGGTCGTCGACGTCACCGGGCGACCAGGTCTGCTCGGTGTCCACAAACGACAGTCCACGACGGCCCAGGATCCGCGCGAAGGTGTCCCAGCGGCTCGGCTGCCGCGTGACGAACAGCCGTCCTTCGGCCACCGTCACCTCCTCGGGTTTCGCGCCGTGCAAAGGAGAAGCCGGATCGACCACCGCCAGGCGCACCAGCCGGTCGCGGAGGCTCGCGCACGCGGTGAGCACCGCCGAGCCCACGCTGGCCATGGTGCGGGAACCCGAGTGCAGCGGTGCTTTCGGCAGCGTGGAATCACCGAGCAGGAACGTGACGTGGTCCATCCGCAGGCCCAGCGCGTCGGCCGCGACCTGCGTCATCGACGTGTAGGTGCCGGGACCCATGTCGCTGGACGCGCTGGCCACCACGGCCGTGCCGTCGGCGTTCACCCGCGCCGAGGCCGACGCGTCGCGCCGGTTGTTGTGGTACGCCGCCGCGGCCACGCCCATGCCGAGCAGCCAGTCGCCGTCGCGCCGGCCGCGCGGGCGGGGTGCGCGCCGGTTCCAGCCGAAGCGGCGGGCGCCGTCGGCGTAGCAGTCGAGCAGGCGCCGGGTGCTGAACGGCTGCCCGGTCGACTGGTCCAGCGCCGGTTCGTTGCGGCGCCGCAGCTCGATCGGGTCGAGCCCGAGGTCGTGGGCCAGCTGGTCCATCGTGGACTCGAGCACGAACGCACCGGACACCTCACCGGGCCCGCGCATGAACGTCGGCGTGTTCGTGTCGATCGCGTGGATGCGGTACTCCGAGCGCAGATTCGGGACCTGGTAGAGGAATCTCGGCACGTCGACCACCCGGTCCTCGTACTGCTCGTAGCGCGAGGTCTCGGTGTGCGGTTCGTGCACCAGGCCGGTCAGGCGGCCGTCGGCGTCGGCGGCCAGCGCCAGGCGTTGCCGGCTGGCGGGCCGGAAGCCGACGCCGCTGTACATCTGCTTGCGCGTGAGCACCAGCTTCACCGGCCGTTGCAGCTCCCGCGCGGTGAACGCGGTGAGCACCTCGTGCGGCCACGTCACACCGGCGTTGCCGAACGCGCCGCCGACGAACGGCGAGAGCACCCGCACGTGGCCGGCGGGCAGGCCGAACGCCTTCTCCAGATCGGCCGCGGTGCCCTGCACCCACTGGGTCTTGTCGTAGACGGTGAGCCGATCTCCTTGCCACACCGCGATCATCGCCGGCAGTTCCATCGGGTTGTGGTGCTCGCGCGGGATCGTGTAGGTGAGGTCGACGGCGTGGTGAGCCGTGCGCAGAGCCGCGTCGGCGTCGCCGCGGTGGTAGTCGGGGCTCTGTTTCGCCGGCACGCCCTGGGTCACGGTGAAGTCGGTGAGCGGCGCCTGTGCTTCATAGGTGATCTCGACCAGCGAGGCCGCGTGCATCGCCTGCTCCAGAGTGGTCGCGACGACCACCGCCACGGGCTGGCCCGCGAAATGCACCTCGGCCGGATCGAAGGTGAGCCGCACGCCGGTGAAGTCGTGCAGCACCCGCAACACACCGGGCTGGGCGAGGGCCTTCCGAGGGTCCACTGTGGAGATTCTGCCCCGCGTGATGGCGCTGTTCACCAGCACCGCGTGCACCAGGCCCGGGACCTGGTGCTCGGCCGAATACGTCGCGCCGCCCGTGACCTTGAGCCGGCCGTCGACGCGCGAGCGAGGCTGTCCCACCACCTCCGTCACGATCGGCCTCCGATCACCGCGAGCTGACGTGCGATGGTGCGCCTCAGCAGTTCGACCACGGTTGCGCCCCGTCGGCCGCCGTCGCCGCCGCGGCCGGCCACAGCCGGGCCGACGGCGCCTGCCCGATCAACGCACGCTCGACCGACGGCAGCCGCCAGGGCACCGTGCCCACTCCCCCGGCCGCCACGCGGGCGTCGCGGATCACGCCGCCGCGCACATCGAGCGCGACCGCCGCCGAGGTGAGCGCGAACTCGTACGGCTGCCGGTCGCGCACCTTCAGATAGCCCGATCGCGCCGTGTGCGGGCCCGCCGGCACCTCGACGGCCCGGATCAGCTCACCGGGCCGCAGGTCGTGTTCCACCTGCGGCGTCGACCCCGGCTGCCGGAAGAACCGCGCGGCCGGCACCCGGCGGTCACCGGCGCGCGAACGCAGCACGATCGAAGCGTCGAGCGCGACCAGCGCCACCGCGAGGTCCGACGGGTGCGTCGCCGCGCAATCCGGACTCGCGCCGAGGATCGCGTGCGTGCGGTTCACACCTTCCCGTGCGGCACAACCCGATCCCGGGTCGCGCCGGTTGCACGGCGAAGTGACGTCACGGAAGTACCCGCACCTCGGCCGTTGCATCAGGTTGCCGCCGATCGACGCCATGTTCCGGATCTGGCCCGAGGACTCAGTTCGAGCGCCTGCGAAATCACCGGGAACCGCGCTCGCACGGCCGGGTGCGCCGCGAGATCACTCATCCGCACCAGCGCGCCGACGACCAGCGCGTGGTCGTCGACCCGGATCTCCCGGTACGGCAACGGGTTGATGTCCACGAGCGCCGGTGGCCGTTCGACCGTTTCCCGCATGAGGTCCACGAGCGTGGTGCCGCCGGCGATGTACCGCGAGCCGGTGGCCCCGGCGGCCAACGCGTGGTGCTCCGAAGTGGCAGTGGTGAAAGCGAAGGGGAACATCCGTCACCGCCGGCCATCTGGTGCAGCAGCCGCGGTGTGCTCGATCGCCGTGACGATGTTGCGGTACGCGCCGCACCGGCAGATGTTGCCGCTCATCCACTCGCGGATCTCGTCGCGCGAGCCCGTGTGCCCCTCGCGGATGCAGCCGACGCCGGACATGATCTGGCCGGACGTGCAGTAGCCGCACTGGAACGCGTCCTCGTCGATGAACGCCTGCTGCAACGGGTGCAGCCGGTCGCCGTCGGCCAGGCCCTCGATCGTGGTGATCTCCGCGCCCGAGTGCATCACGGCCAGCGTGAGGCAGGAGACCACGCGGCGGCCGTCGAGCAGCACCGTGCAGGCTCCGCAAGCACCCTGGTCACAGCCCTTTTTCGTGCCGGTGAGGTGCAGCCGTTCGCGCAGCAGGTCGAGGATCGAGGTGCGGGGATCCACCTTGAGCTCGTGGACCGCGCCGTTGATGGTGAGCCGGATCGGCCGCGTGTTCTCGGCGGCCTCGGCTTCGGGTGCACCGGCCAACCCGGGCGCCGCCACCGCGCCGCCCACCGCGGCCGCGGCCGCCACGAACTGCCGGCGGTTCAGCGTGCCGAACGGGGTTTCGGACGTCATGCGTCCGCCTCCTTTTTCAAGACTGAGCTGCGAGGGCACGACGGAGACACCGTCGTGACCGGAGGGGACCGGAGGGGACCGGAGCTCAGTTCTTGCGCGCGAACGGCCAGCGGCGGCCGATCGCGACGTGCAGGATCACCGACACGCCGAGGGCGTTGAGGGTGGCGTGGCCGACCCAGTCGATCGGCGTGCCGCGATCCCAGTGCAACGAGTTCGCCAGCGCCAGCAGCAGCACGTGCAGCACCGCGCCGAGCACGAGCGTGAGCAGCAGCGACACGGTTCTTTCGAGCCACGCCGGCCAGCGCGCCGGCAGCGCGTCCTCGAAGAGCATCCCGACCACGAGGCCGGCGGCCACGAAGTCGCCGGCGATCGCGGTGAGCGTGGGCACGGCCAGGCCGAACCCGTCGCCCAGGATCACGTAGGTGAGCAGGCCCGCGCCGATCGTGCCGACGTTGGCGCACACGAACCGCACCCACTGCCGGCCGACGAGGTTGAACGGCCAGCCGCGCCACATCACGAACAGCAGCACCTGCCAGGCGCCGATAAACGTGAGCGCCGCGCCGAACTTCCCGGGGTCGACCAGGCCCTGGCCACCGCCGCGGAACGGGGTTCCGCCGAGCAGCACCACGTAGAGCAGGATCGAGACCGCCCACGAGATCACCACCGCGCAGAGCCCGGCCGGGATCGGCTTGAGCCACAGCCGCAGCGGCCAGTGCTCGCTCACCAGCGTGAGCTCGAGCATCACCACGAACGCCGCGCCCGCGAGCGGCATGGTCACGGGGAACGTGCTCAGCTCCACGTTGTCCGGTGTCGGGTCGAAGATCGCGCCGAACGACGCGTGGCCCACCACGGCCTGGCCGAAGAGCGCGAACACGATCCCGCCGGCCACGATCAACGCCGTGTCCGCCCAGCCCGACCAGTCGGGCCCGAGCCGCGTTCCCGGCCAGTCCTCCCACCAGAACGCGATCATCGAGACCATCGGCAGGGCGAACGTGACCAGCGGCGCGAGCACCAGCAGTGACGGCTCCGCGCCACCGGCCCCGATCCCGATCAGGACCGCGACCACGAGCACCGGAACCAACCCGGCCACGCCGAGCCCCGGCTGCCGCGACCACCACGGAGTGCCGGGCCCGTGCGGGTCGGCTCTGCGGTGCCGTTCGCGACGGCTGATCGCCGGGTGGGGCGGGGCCGCCTGCGCGGTTCCGCCCCCTGCTCGGCCGGGTCTGCCGGTCACCGCGAGCCGTACTCCTCGTCGGTCACGAGCTCGCCCCACGACGACTCGGGACCGCCGCTCTCACCGACGCCCTCCCACATCGCCAGGTGCGACATGAAGTTCGCCGGCGCGGCGCCGTGCCAGTGCCATTCTCCGGGCGGCGTGTGCACGGTGTCGCCGGGCCGCAGTTCCACGACCTCGCCACCGCGCGCCTGCACCAGCCCGCGCCCTTCCGTCACGTGCAGGGTCTGGCCGACGGCGTGCGAGTGCCACGCCGTGCGGGCGCCGGGCGCGAAGCGCACCAGGTTCACCCGCAAGCGGGATGGCTCCTGCCCGTTCGCGACCACGTCGAACCACACGTCGCCGGTGAACATGTCCGCCGGTCCCTTGGTCGACGGCTGCTTCGGCTGCAGTTCCATGCTCTTCTTCCTCTTCCGCGGTACAGCTTGAAGTTGACTTTCCCGTCTTCACCGGCGCCGCACCGCGAAGACCGGCGGGCGCCGGTCCACGTGACTCAGGTGCGGTCAGGCTAACCACCGGCACCGGCCGACTCAAGGTCGGCGCCGGTCGTGATGACGTTCGGGCAGGTGCCCGTCCCGACTCGACGCGCTCCGGCGCGGCGGCGCGCGAGACGCCCGGAAACCGCTCTGCGGTAAGGCCTTCACCGGCGTGGCGCGCTTCATCGTGGACAGATCACGGGCCGGACCGTCCTGTTCGGACGAAGCCATCAGGGCACCAGCACGATCGTGTGCGGACCGCGTTGCACGGGGATGCTCGCGCCCGTGCGAACCAGGACCGGGCGCGAGTCGAGCGGGTCGGCCGTCACGCGCCAGAAGTCGACGCTACCGCCGGGCACCCGGTCGTCGAAGTGGTCGAAGTCCGTCACCGCCAGGTAGCGCCCGGACGCGTCGAACACGGCGGATTCGGGCAGCACACCGTCGAACGGGAACTCGCCGGCGTGGCCGAGCCGGCCGGTGCCGGGGTCGAAGGTGAGCAGCGACAGCGACGAGTACCAGGTCTTGCGCGGGTCGCCGGCCGGCACGTAGCTGCGTTCGAGGTTCGTGGTGACGACCGAGCGCCCGTCCGGGCCGAGGACAAGGCCTTCCGGCGAGACGCCCGTGGGCGCGCGGTCGACGACTTCGTGGTGCTGCGCGGGGCTTTCGTCGAACCGAACGCTCGCGACCTCCCCCTGCGGGGCCTCGGTCCAGAACCCCTCGACGTCGGGGCCCCACTGGAGGTTGTTGACCAGGGCGTGGTGACCGTCGCGAGCCCAGACGAGCTTGAACGGGTACTTCCCCACCGCCGGCTGAGGGCCCCAGGGCTGCAGGGTGACGGCACCGGCCTGCCGCTGCACTCGGGCGAACACGACCTGACCGGCGTCGCAGAGCGTCGCGCCGAGGAACTCGCCGCTCGGGTGCCAGGTGACGTCGCAGATGCGGGTGCCGGGAGCGACGCCGGGAAGCTGCGCGTACGTCGGTGTGCCGAGCCGGCCGTCGTGGAACGGGACGAAGGCGACGCCGCGGCCGTCGGCGGGGTTGAGGCCCACGGCGAGCAGGTCACCGGCCGGGTCGAGGTCGGCGGTCTCCAGGCGTTTCCCGACCTGGACCTGCTGCACGATCCGCGGCGCGGTGAGGTCGACGAGGCTCAGGGTGGTGCCCGGCGCGAGGTCGCTCGAGCGCGTGGCGGCCGGCCCGGCCTGGCCGAAGGTTTCGGCGACGAAGGCGTAGTGGCCGTCGGGTGACACCGCGAGCGCGGCGGGGGCGCCGGCCACGGAGTTGCTGACCTCGGTGTGGTGCGTGCGGCCGGTCGCCAGCGCGATGGTGGACAACGCGTCGTGGCCTTCGCGGGGGCCGAGGAGTCCGTCCACATAGGCCGAAGGCACCTGGTCGGCGTCGGAGATCACCACGAGCGCGCGGCCCTGGAAATCGGGCGGCGGGGCGGGCGCGGCTTCGGCCGGCGTGGCCGCGGCCGTGAGGGCCAGGCCGAGGAGCAGGGACAACGAGTGCAAGGGCATGACGTTCCTTCAGAGCCATCGCGGTGCCACGAGCACCGCCCAGGACAGGAGTGGGGCGAGAACCACCAGCGTGAAGCCCACACGCAGCAGGCTTCGATAGGTCGCCGGGCGCTGCTCCTCGGGTGCACTGGCGATCGCGACCGCCCCGACCGTGGAAAACGGCGAGGTGTCCACGAGCGCGGCCGAGAGCGAGAGCGCCGCGGCGAACCCCAGCACCTCGATCCCGCCGGTGCGCAGCAGCGGGACGCACAGCGGCACGAGCGCGCCGAGCATGCCGGTGGTCGAGGCGAACGCGGAAACCGCGCCCGCGATGTAGCAGATGACCAGCGCCGCGAGCAGCGGTGAGCCGATGCCGCCCGCGCGCTGGCCGAGCCAGTCGATGGTGCCGGCCTTGTCCAGCACCCCGACGTAGGTGATCACGCCGCCGAGCAGCAGCACCACGTTCCAGCTGATGTGGTGTTGCGCCTTCACCAGCGAGGCGGAGAACACGAGGCCCAGCACGGCGGCGAGGCTGATCGCGAGCAGGCCGATGTCGAGGTCGAAGCCGACGGCGCCGGTCACGAGCGCCACGAGGGCGACGACCGTGCACTTCTGTTCGAGCGTGGTGCCGAGCTTCGTCTTGTCGACTTCGCAGCGCACGCGGCGCAACTGCAGGCCGCCGGCCGTGAGGTAGGCGATCACACCGGCGAGCAGCGCGGCGAGGAACACCACGAGGGCGAGCTGACGGCTGTCGACCGCGATGGCCTCGTTCTTCAACGCCTGCTTCACGATGATGCCGTAGATGCCCAGCGGCGCGAAGCCGCCGGCGACCGCGCCGAAGCCGACCATCGTGGCGATGAGCGTCGGCCGGATCCCGTGGGTGGCCGCGAACGCCATGCCGACCGGGAACAGGATCGAGATCACGGCCGGCCCGAGCGCGCCGATCCCGCACAGGATCGCCGACAACGCGAACAGCAGCCACGGCAGCAGCGCCACGCGGCCGCGGATCAGCCGCACACTCGCGTCGACGAGCAGCTGCACCGTGCCGTTGGCCTGCGCGATGCCGAACAGCAGCGTGACGCCGACGACGATCACCAGCAGGTCGACCGGGAAGCCGGCGATGGTCGTGGCGGCCGACTGGTGCACGACGGTGAGCCCGACGACGAAGGCCGCGGCGAAGCCCAGGATGCCCATGCTGACCGAGCGCAGGGCCGAGAGCACGAACATCAGGACGAAAACGGCGAGGCCGATGAGGTGGACCAGCACGGGATGTCGCCTCCACTCGGGAAGTTCGCGCGGTGACCGGAGTTTCTGGTGCTGCTCGCGGTCTCGCGCCGGTGAGGGGCCGCTCACGGTCGGTTGACGACCTGGCCCTGTCGACCATACGGTGGTTCTCATCGCGGCACAAGTTTTAGATTTGTGCCGAATAACGGCACAGGAGGTGTTCTGAGATGCTTCCCTTGAGCGGCCTCCGCGTCGCCGACTTCACGCAGGCGCTGTCGGGGCCGTACTGCACGATGCAGCTGGCCGACCTCGGCGCCGACGTGGTCAAGGTCGAGCGGCCCGGACACGGTGACGACTCGCGCACGTGGGGGCCGCCGTTCGTCGGGGACACCGCGGCGTACTTCCTGTCGGTGAACCGGAACAAGCGCAGCGTGGTGCTCGATCTGAAGACCGACGACGGTGTCGCGGCCGCGCTCGCGCTGGCGGCGCGGTCGGATGTCGTGGTGCAGAACTGGCTGCCGGGCACGGCCGAGCGCCTCGGCCTCGGGTACGCCGCGGTGTCGGAGCGGGCGGCGGACATCGTGTACTGCGCGATTTCCGGTTATGGCCCCGAAATCGCGCTGCCCGGGTACGACCAGGTGGTGCAGGGCACGTCGGGCTGGATGAGCCTCACGGGCGCACCGGACGGGCCGCCGACCAAGATCGGCGTGCCGGTCGGTGATGTGGCGACGGGGATGTTCGCGACGCAGGCGATCGTGGCGGCGCTGGTGCGGCGGGAACGCACGGGCGCCGGCGCGCACCTGGAGGTGGCCATGCAGGATTCGCTGGTGGCGATGCTCGTGTACCACGCCGGCGCGTTCCTCACCACCGGCGAATCGCCGCACCGCAACGGGAACGAGCACAGCACGGTGGCGCCGTACGGCACGTTCGAGGTGGCGGACGGGTACGTGAACCTGGCCGTGGGCAACGACCGGCAGTGGCAGCGCTTGTGCGCCGAGCTGGGCCGCACCGAGCTGGCAACGGACGCGCGGTTCGCGACGAACCCGGCGCGGTCGGTGAACCGCGCGGTGCTGTACGCCACTTTGGACAGTCTGCTCAGGACCCGACCGGCCGCCGAAGTGCTGGCGTGCGCGTTGGCGGCCGGGGTGCCGGCGGGCCGGATCTCGACCGTGGCCGAGTCCGTTTCGGACAGTCACCTCGTGCGCGAGGTGACGCACCCGCGCCTGGGTGCGCTGCGGTCGGTCGGGTCGCCGTGGCGGTTCGACGGCGCGGCGCCCGGCGTGACCCGGCCGCCGCCGGATCTCGGGCAGCACACCCAGGAAGTGGTGCGCGAGCTGGAATTGCCGCGGTGAGCGCGCTCGAGCTGACGGTGTCCGGCGGTGTGGCGACGCTGCGGATCAACCGCCCGGAGAAGCGCAACGCGATGACGTCCGAGATGTGGCGGCAGGTGCCGTCGCTGATCGCCTCGGTCGCGGCCGACGATGCGGTCCGCGTGCTGGTGCTGACCGGTGAGCCGCACTTCAGCGCGGGCGCCGACATCGGCGAGTTCGGCCGGGTGCGCTCGGATCCGGCCCGCGGGCGGGCGTACGACGCCGTGGTCGAGGAGGCCGAGCAAGCGTTGACACGGCTGGGGAAACCCACGATCGCCGCGGTGCGCGGCTACTGCATCGGCGGTGGGTGTGAGCTCGCGCTGGCGTGCGACCTGCGCGTGGCCGCGGCCGGGGCGCGCTTCGCGATCACGCCGGCAAAGGTGGGGCTCGTGTATTCGCTCACCGGCGTGCAGCGGCTGGTCGACACGGTCGGGCCGGCGTGGGCCAAGCAGCTGCTGTTCACCGCGGAGCAGATCTCCGCGAGCACGGCGGAACGGATCGGGCTGGTGAACGAGGTCGTGCCCGACGACCGGCTCGCGGACCGCGTCTCGGCGCTGGCCGCCTCGATTCGGCACGGCGCGCGGACTTCCGTGACCGGAGCCAAGTTCCTGGTCGAGCGGCTGGCGCGGAGTGCCGTGCCGGATGCCGCTACGGCCGCGTTGTACGACCAGGCGTACAGCGGTGCGGACTACGCCGAGGGCGTCGCCGCGTTCCTGGAAAAACGACCACCGAGTTTCGACTGAGAAGGAGAGGGTTGAGATGGATCTTCAGCTTCGTGGCCTGCGGGCCGTGGTGACCGGGGCGAGCAAGGGCATCGGCGCGGCCATCGCGGAAACGCTGGCCGCCGAGGGCGTCGATCTGGTCCTGGTGGCCCGGTCCGCAGTGGACGGTGCCGCGCTGGCCGAGCGGTACGGGGTCGAGGTGCGGACGGTGGCCGCCGATCTGTCCACTGCGGACGGTCGCGAGGAGCTGCTGCGCGCGGTCGACTCGGTGGACATCCTGGTGAACAACGCCGGGGCCATTCCGCCGGGTTCACTGCAGGACGTGGGCGAGGCCGAGTGGCGGGAGGCGTGGGACCTCAAGGTGTACGGCTACGTGTTCCTCACCCAGAGCCTGTACCCGCAGCTGGCGAAATCCGTGCACGGTGTGGTGCTGAACATCATCGGCGTCGCGGCCGACGACCTGCCGTCGGGCTACGTTACCGGCGCCGTCGGGAACTCCGCGCTGGTGGCGTTCACGAAGACGCTCGCGAAATCCGCCCAACGCGACGGCCTGCGCGTGGTCGGCATCAACCCCGGCCCCACGGCCACCGACCGGCACGAGCGGCTGCAGCGTGCGGCCGCCGCGGAACGCCTGGGCTCGGCCGACCGCTGGGCCGAGCTCGACAGCTCCCTGCCGTTCGGGCGCGCGTGCAGCCCGCAGGAGATCGCTGATTCGGCCGCGTTCCTGGTGTCGCCGCGGTCTTCGTACACGAGCGGCACGGTGCTGACCATCGACGGCGGGGTTTAGAGCCGTTCGGAGATGACGGCCGCAGCCTTCTTGAGCTCCCGGCAGAAGGCCGCGCCGTCGTCGTCCGGGAAGCGGTAGCGCGGCACGAACACGCTGATCGCGCCGAGCACCGGCCCGCTGCGCGAAAACACCGGCACCGCGAACGACGCGATGTCGTCGCGCAACTCGCCTTTGACCATGGCACAGCGGCCTTCGCGAATCCCGTCCAGCTCCGCGCGCAGTTGCGCGGCGTCGGTGACCGTCGCGTCGGTGAGCTGCTCCAGCCCGGCGTCGATGATCTCGTCGCGCTGCCCGGGTTCGAGGTGTGCCAGCAGCACCTTGCCCGTCGCCGTCGCGTGCAACGGCGACCGCGTGCCGAGCGGGATGTAGATCCGCGTGGGGTTCACCGTCTCGACGACGTCGATGATCACCACCTCGCGCCCCTCGCGGATCGTCAGGTGCACCGACTCACCGGTCGCGTCGCGCAGCCGCGTGAGCACGTCGCGCGCCGCCTCGCGCACGCCCACCTCCGCTGCCACGCGCTGCGCCACGTCGATCGCCTTGGTGGTCAGCACCCAGCCCTTCTTGGGCAACGCGGCCTGCCTGATCCAGCCCGCCGTCTCCAACGCCTTGAGCGCGCGCTGCGCCGAGCTCTTCGGCAGATCCATCCGCTCGGCCAACGCCGTGACCCCGACCGGCTGCAGCTTCGCGACCTCGTCAAGCACCCGCAACGCGGTGAGCGCGGTGGACATGGGTGGCCTCCTCGGCGGAATTGGCACGGTTAGGGATATTGTGCCAGATAGCGGTCCGCTTGTGTCAGCGTCTCAACCGGGCCGGATGTTTCGCAGCCGATCCCCGGCCGCGGCCCTGATCCGCTTGGTGGCACCCGCCGTGGCCAGGGCTTCGAGTGTCGCAGGAACGCCGATGGTGGTCGCCGCGCGAAGCTGCAACCAGGTCGACCAGTGCTCGGCGAACTCGGGGCCGTCGCCGGCCGCGAACGCGTCGAGGATCGCGAGCTCGCGGGCGCGGGTCGCGGCGTATCGGCGGTCGCGCCCTTCGGGCAGCGCCGCCACGAAGTCCGGCCGCCGCGCCGGCGGAACCACCTCCAGCGCTCGCACCACGACCGCGGCCACGACCGGCTGCACGGGCTCGCTCCCGAGCAGTTCCAGCACCACCGGCCATTCCTCGGCGCGGCCCAGCGCCGCGGCGTACAGCGCCCACCGGGCGTGCTCGTCACCCAGGTCGGGCCGTGCGATCTCGAGCCGGGCCGCGAGCGCGGCCAGCTGCTCCCCGAACGGCCGGCTCATCCGGCGCCTCGAGCCGGGGTCGGCCACCGCGACAAGGCATCCACACCGGACATCACAGCACAGCGAGCCGATCCAGCAACCGTTCCGCCAGGCTGATCTCCGCCGACAGCGGGTGGTCCTCCGCGATGTACGGCAACGCGCCCTCCGCCAGCCGGAAGGCCTCGCGCAGCGGGGTGTTCGGCAGAGCCACGCCGGAGAGCCGCAGAGCCCGCACCGCGCCGAGGAGTTCGCAGGCGAGCACCGTGCGGTAGGCGGCTGTGGCGGTGACGGTGCTGCGGACGGCGTGCGTGGAGAAGCTCGCGTGGTCCTCCAGGCCGCGGGAGATGACGGCCGTGCCGAGGGTCACGGGGGACGAGGCGTGGCGCAGGGTACCCAGGGCGTCGTGGGCGACGTATTCCAAGATCATGATGCCGGAGCTGCCCGCGGGGCCCTGGGCGAGGAACGGTGGCAGCCCGGAGAGGTCCGGCTCCACGAGGTCGCCGAGGCGGGCCGTGGAGAGTTCGGCGACGTGGTGCAGGGCGGCGCGCAGGTGGTCGAAGGCGAGGGCGACGTGCGCGGTGGAGAACTGGCCGTGGTGGTAGGCCTGCTCGGTTTCCACGTCGATGAGCGGGTTTTCGGCCGCGGCGTTGATGTCGATGTCGAGCACGCGTTCCACGGAGGCTGCGGCGTCCAGCGCCGGGCCCTGGACCTGGGGGAAGGCGCGCAGGCCGAAGGGGTCTTGGAGGCGCCGGCCGTCGAGGACCTCGTCGCCTTCCAGGAGCAGACGGCGGAGTTCGGCGGCGCAATAGACCGCGCCGGGGTGGGGGCGGGCGGCGTGCACGCGTTGCGAGTACGCCTCGGCCGAGCCGCCGAGGGCGCAGAAGGTGAGCGCCGTGACCACGTGCGACGCGGACAGCAGCCGGCGCAGGTCGTGCCAGGCCAGCACGGCCTCGGCGAGGGTGGCGGCGTTGCTGGAGATGAAGGCGAGCGCGTCGCCGGGGCTGATCGAGAGCGGGTCGAGGTCGCCGGCGGCCCACGGGAGTTCGCCGGCCAAGGTCAACGCGACCTCGGCCAGCGCCGTCAGATCACCGGTGCCAATGGCGCCGCGCGAGTGCACCAACGGCAGCGCGCCCACGCGCAGCGCGGTCTCCAACGCGCGCAGCAGCCGGGGGTGCACGCCGCTGCCGCCGGCCGCGAGCTGGTTGAGGCGGATGGCCATCACGGCACGCACGACCTCGTCGGCCAGCGGTTCGCCGGTGCCGCCGGCGTGGCTGCGCAGCAGGCGCAGGCCGTGGTGGTCGGCGGACTCCGGATCGACCACGGTGTGCCGGTTGGCGCCGACGCCGGTCGTGCGGCCGTAGACCGCGCGCTTGGCACCCAGCTCCACGGCCAGCTCGTAGCTGCGTTCCGCGCCGGTCACGGCCTCGGGCGCCAGCTCCGTCCACGCGCTGCGACGCGCCACGCGGACCACGTCGGCGCAGCGGAGGCCGGAGCCGCTGATCTCGATGCGGCTGGTGTCGGTCATCGCCACCCCTCTTGACAAGTTTTCATTCATTCCTATGGTGACATGAAACTATTCATTCGTGAACTCTGCAAGGACGGGAGGCCCGGGTTGTCCCGGTCGCTGCACGAGCTGCTCACCGCCCACCGGCTGACCCCGGCGCAGCGCCGCATCGCCAGCTACCTCACCGACCACGCGGCCGAGGCGGCCGCGCTCACCAGCGCCGAGCTCGCGGAATACGCGCAGGTCAGCCAGCCGTCCGTCACGCGGTTCGTCGCGTTGCTCGGCTTCGACGGCTACGCCGGCTTCCGCCGCTACCTGCGCGAAGCCGCCGCCGAGCCCGAGCCCGAGTGCGGCGGCAACAAGTTCCAGGACGCCATCGACGCCGACCTGCGCAACCTCACCGCCCTGCGCGCCCAACTGACCGACGACACGCGCCTGAGATCGATCGCCGCGAGCCTCATGGACTCCGTGCCGCTCGTCGTCACCGGCTACCGAGTCTCGGCCGCGCAGGCCGCGTCGTTCGCCTACCTGGCCACCAAGATCCACCCGGACGTCCGCCTGCTCACGGACTCCGGCAGCGTCTTCGGCGACGCCCTGCGCCACGCCCACCGGCGTGGCGCGCGGACGCTCGTCCTCGTCGCACTCCCCCGCTACCCCCGGGAGAGCGCCGCGGCCCTCGAGCAGGCTCGCGCACTGGGCCTGCGCACCCTCCTGATCACGGACCGGTCCGTCTCGGCGCTCACCCCGCTCGCCGACGACGTGCTGAACGCGGGCGTCGCCTCCGAGTTCGTGTTCGACTCCCACGCCGCGGTCGCGTCGCTGACCGTGGCGCTGGTCGAGGCGATGGCCGACGCGGCCGGCGCCCTGGCCCGGCAACGACTGGAAGGTTTCGAAGACTATGCCGCAGAGCAAGACCTCTTCCTCCCCGAGTGAGACGGGAGGAAGCGCGACTGCGTTCGACGACGTCCCGCTCAACCGCTTCCACCTCCGCATCACCGCACTGACGTTCTGCGCCAACTACTCCGACGGCTACGAGCTCGGCATCATCAGCATCGCCCTGCCGCTGATCGCGGCGCAGCTCGGTTTCGGCACGGTGTGGGAGGGGCTGCTGGGCGCGTCGGCGCTGATCGGGATCTTCCTCGGCAGCATCGTCGTCGGCTGGGCCGCGGACAAGATCGGCCGGCAACGGCTGTACACAGTGGACTTCCTGCTGATCGCCGGGGCGTCGGCGGCCGAGTTCTTCGTGACCAGCCCGACCCAGCTGTTCATCCTCAGACTGCTGATCGGCATCGGGATCGGCGCCGACTACGCACTCGGCCCCACCCTCGTGGCGGAGTTCGTGCCGCGCAAGTACCGCGGTGGCCTGCTGGCTTCGCTCACCGTGCTGTGGACCGTGGGTTACGTCGCGGCGTTCTTCCTCGGCAACTACGTGGTGAGCCTCGGCGGCGAATCGTGGCGCTGGCTGCTGGCGTCGAGCTGCATTCCCGCCATCGCCGTGGTGCTGCTGCGCATCGGCGTGCCGGAATCGCCGCGCTGGCTGCTCTCGCAGGGCCGCGTGGAGCAGGCTCGCGCGGTGGTGGGCCGGCTGCGCGGCGACGTCGAGGCGTTCGAGGACCTGGTGCGCAACCACGTGGCGCAGCGGCGCGTGCGCTACCGCGAGCTGTTCGGCAAGAAGTACTGGCGCAACACGGCGTTCGGCACGATCTTCTACAACGCCCAGGTGGTGCCCTACTTCGCCATCTACACGTTCCTGCCGCTGGTGCTGCTGAAGATGGGCGTGGGCGAGGAAGACACGACCAGCGACGGCCTGCTGAACCTCTTCCTGCTCGCCGGCAGCCTCGGCGGCCTGTGGCTGGTGGCGAAGATGTCGCGCCGTGGCCTCACGATCTGGTCGTTTGTGGTCCTCATCGCCAGCATGGCCCCGATGGCCATCTGGCCCGACGCGCCCACGGCACTGCTGTTCCCGCTGTTTCTGGTGTTCACGTTCACCATGTCCGCGGCCGTGAACCTCGACCAGGTCTACCCACCCGAACTCTTCCCCACCGACCTGCGCAGCTCGGGCGTCGGCCTGCTCAACGGCCTCAGCCGCGTCGGCTCCGCCATCGGCACGTTCCTGCTGCCGCTGGCGCTGGACAGCATCGGGTTCTCCCCGACGATGCTCATCCTCACGCTGGTGCTGGTGCTCGGGCTGGGCGCGTCGCTGTTGTGGGCACCGGAAACGAAGAACTCGACGATGGACTGACTCGCGGTCACGGTGCCGTGAAGGGCGCCTCGAGGGACTCCGGTTGCCTCGAGGCGCCCTTCACGGAACGGCCGGCTCGGCACGCGACCGCGCGGCGAGGCCGGTTTTCAACGCCGCCGCCATCGTCGCCACCCGGCGACCCTGCGCTCGGGCCGCCGCGAGCGCCACCTCGTCGACGGCGAGCGAGCCGTCCTCACCCGTGCTGTGGCTTGCGCCGTAGGGGTTTCCGCCCGAGTCGTTCACGTGCCCCTTGAACCCGGGCGGCACGAGCACACCGCCGAAGTGGTACACGGAGTTGTAGAGGGCGAGCAGCGTCGTCTCCTGCCCGCCGTGCGCCGAGGCACTCGAGGCGAACCCGCTGTAGACCTTGTCCACCAGCAGGTCGCGCGCCCACAGGCCGGTCAGCGTGTCGAAGAACTGCTTGAGCTGGCTCGCGATGTTGCCGAACCGCGCGGGTGTGCCGAACACGATCCCGTCGGCCCACAGCAGATCTTCGTGCGTGGCAACGGGAACGTGCGCGGTCGCGGCCAAGTGTTCACGCCAGTCGCGGTTGCGCGCGATCGCGCTCGCCGGCGCGAGCTCCGCCACGCGCCGCAGCCGTACCTGTGCGCCGGCCGCCAGCGCACCCGCGCGCACCGCCTCGGCCAGCGTGAACACCGTTCCCGTCGCCGAGTAGTACACGACGGCGATCCTGCAGCACCCCTCGGACATCGAACCCACTTCCCACGGCGGTCCCGGCCACCAAGATCGTATCAGTCAATACCGTTACGATCGATACATTGGCGGAAACTCACCCACGCGCACCCCACCTCATCCCGCGCGGGCGAGGACTCGCGCGCTCCGTCGGACCACCGTGAGGCGAACGGGGAACCGACGGGAGGCACGGTCATGTCTGACTACATCCGGATGCAGGGATCCGACCCGCGTGCGATGGACTCGGCGCGGCCGGGGTTCGCCGAACCGCGCGCGGCGAGCGGGTGGATCGCGTTCGCCGGCACGATGGCGATCCTGGTGGGCTTCTTCAACATCATCGTGGGGCTCGTGGCGCTGTTCAAGAACAACTACTACGTGTCCACACCCGGCGGCTACCTCGTCATGAACCTCACAGGCTGGGGCTGGCTGCACCTCATCGTCGGCGCACTGGCCGCCGCGGCCGGCGCCGCGCTGTTCAGCGGCGCCGGCTGGGCGAAGATCGTCGTGGTCGTCCTCGCCGGCTTCAACGCGCTGGCGATGCTCGCGTTCATCTCGGCCGCCCCGGCGTGGGGGCTGATCGTGATCGTGATGGACGTGCTGGTGATCTGGGCGGTGATCGCGCACTCGAACGAGCCCGAACCGTCACTCTGAAACGGCGCCGAGCGAGAACTCACCCGGCGACACCGCGTCCGGCAAGACCTCACCCAGCGCGGGTGAGGGCTTGCCGGTCAGTGGTGTGCTGTCCACGTAGTGCATCTCATATGAGCGCCGTGTGAACTTCCAGCCGTCGGCGGTGCGGCGGAACCGGTCGTGGTACACGGAGTGGTTGAGGTGCGAGCTGCCGTCGCGCAGCCGGCCGAACTCGACGATGTAGGTGCGGCCGGTGGCGGTGTCGCCGTCCAGCTCGATCACGCCGGGGTGGGCGGTCTGCAGGAAGTACTGCCAGAACTGCCGCGCCCGCTCGATGCCGGTGCGGATCTCGGCGCGGCTCGCGAACTCGATGCCGGCGTCGCCGATGCGCAGCACCCCGTCCTCGGCGAACAGCGACGCGAGGCGGTCGAAGTCGCGCATCATGCCCGCGTCGGTGAACTCCGCGCACAGCGCGCCGATCTCGACGCGGTCGGCGATGGCCTGGAAGTCGGTCATGGTTCTCCTGTCACATCCTTCGCTCGGATTCCGTCAACGCACTGACGGATGACAACGGAGGAACCTGACCGTGGACACGATGCTGGTCGAGCAGTTCGAAACGCACCGCGACCGCCTGCGCGGGGTCGCCTACCGGATGCTGGGCTCGGTGCCCGAGGCCGAAGACGCCGTGCAGGAAGCGTGGCTGCGCCTTTCGCGCACCGACGCGGACGGGGTGGCGAACCTCGGCGGCTGGCTGACCACCGTGGTCAGCCGCGTGTGCCTCGACGTGCTGCGCTCCCGCAAGTCACGCCGCGAGGAGCCGCTGGACATCCACGTGCCGGACACGATCGTCGCCGACCCGGACCCCGCCGAGGAGGCCGTGCTCGCCGATTCGATCGGGCTCGCGCTGCTCGTGGTGCTGGAGACGCTGTCGCCGGCCGAGCGGCTCGCCTTCGTGCTCCACGACCTGTTCGGCGTGCCGTTCGCCGAGATCGCGCCGATCGTGGACCGCACGCCCACCACCGCCGCGCAGCTGGCCAGCCGCGCCCGCCGCCGGGTCCGGGGCGCCGCGCTGCCCGACGCCGGCGTCGCCGCGCAGCGCGAGGTGCTCGACGCGTTCCTGGCCGCCTCGCGCTCGGGTGATTTCGACGCGCTGCTGGCCGTGCTCGACCCGGACGTGGTGCTGCGCGCCGACGCCGGCGTGACCGGCGGCTCGCGGCTCATCCGCGGCGCGGCCCAGGTGGCGAGCCAGGCGGTGCTGTTCGAGCAGCTCGGCGCCGAGAGCCGGCCCGTGCTCGTGAACGGTGCGCCCGGCCTGCTCGCGATCCTCGACGGCACGCCGCGGGCCGTGTTCTGCCCGACCGTGCGTGCCGGCCGGATCGTGGAGATCAACATCCTCGCCGACCCGCAGCGGCTCGCGCAGCTGGGCCTGTGACGCGGGCCCTCAGCCGGCCAGGCTCGCCCCGGGCACCTGCACCTTGAACGCACTGCCCGGGTTCAGCAACAGGTCCCGCCCGGCCAGCGCGTCGACGAGCTCCCGCACCGCGACCGCCCGGAACTCCTGGCCCGGCTGCGGTTCGGGCAGGTACCCCTCGGACGTGTAGGCCGGCACGACCTCACCGTCCTCCTGCGGCACCGCGACCACCGGGCGATCCGGTTCGCTGACCACGTAGACGGTGGCTTCGAGCAGCGCCGAGTGGACGCCGGCGTTGTCGCCGCTGCCGGCGATCACCGCCTGCAGCGCGGCCTCGAGCTCGTTGACGGGCCGCGGAATGCCCAGCGCCAGCGGGCTCGGCCGGTAGTCCGGGTTGGGCACGAAGGCACCGGCGATCTCGCCGTGCTCGTCGACCCGGTACGCGCCGGCGATCGCCACGCCCGGCACGTCCTCGGCACCCTCGAGTGCCGGGTCCACCACGTAGAGCCAGCTGTCCGGCGCTTGCCGCGCGCGCTCGCGCAGCTCCGCGGGCAGCGGGTCCGGGGTGGTATCCACAACAGTCTCCGATCCGTTTTCCGGCTCAGGCCGGCTCGGGGTGCTCAATCCTTGGGCGGCACAGGCGGGGGCGGGCTCTGGGGCCGCGGCACGAAGTCGGGATTCGGCTCATATTGCAGCTGCGGCACCAGCTTGTGGTCGTTCGGGTAGATGATGTTCGGGTGCGCGCCCGGCTGCCCGGCGCCGACGTTGTAGTAGCCCTCGACCTTGTAGGCACCGGAGATCTGCGAACCCGGGATCCGGTCGACCCCGGCCCACTCGTTCTGGCCGTCCATGGTCGGCACGTGGTCCGGGTGCGAGGGCAGGTGGACCATCTTCGAAGGATCGTTCTCGATCTCGTAGATGTAGCCCTCGTGCTTGAAGAACATCGTGTCCTCGGACTTGCCCCAGAACCCGGTTTTGGTCGACTGGGTGATCTCCCCGCCCACCTTCTGCGGCACGAACTGGTACCCGGTCTCGACGTCGCCCGACGTCGAGACGTACCCGCTGCCCGAGCCGTAGGACCGGTGCTGGTGGCCGGCGATGTCGTAGTTGGGCCCCAGCGGGCCGTGGCCCTGCCGGATCGCGTCGGAGGTGAGGCCCTGCTTGAAGATGACGTCCGGCGGCGCGCCCGAACCGTGGTAGACGAACTTCGGCGGGTCCGCCGGGTTGTGCGAGAAGTCCGGTGCCGACTGGTGCTTCTTGCCGTCCGCCGTGGTGTTCGACGGGCCGGCGTCGAGCGACCGGTCCGTGTCGCCGGTGGTGTGCGACGGTCCCGGCTCCGGCGACGGCTCGCGTGACGGGTTCGGGGTGCTGCCGGTGTCGCCGACGTGCGCCGGTTCGTCCGTGCTGCCGGCGCGGCTCGGTGAGTCGCCGTTGCCGCTGCCCGACTTGCAGCTCGACGGCGCCAGGCCCAGCGGGTCGGCCACACGCAGCGGGTTGTTCACGTACGCCGCCGGGTTGGGCGCGGGCGCGAGGCCCAGCGGGTCCTGGCTCACGTACCGGCCCGCCGCGGGGTCGTAGTAGCGGTAGACGTTGTAGTGCAGGCCGGTTTCCGCGTCGAGGTACTGGCCGGGGAACCGCAGCGGCGTGGCCGTGGCGCCGCCGCCGGCCGGCAGATCGCGGCCCCACACCGTGGTGCGACCCGACCAGGCCGGTCGGCCGGAGGGGTCGAGCAGCTCGGCCGGGCGGCCGACGGGGTCGGTCACGATGGTGTGGAACAGCCGGGCCCCGCCGGTCTTCTCGTGCTGCGCCACCGGCACGTCGGTGTCCGGGTCGTAGTCCCACGTGCGCACGCGGGTGGTGCCGTCGGCGAGGCGGTGCACCTCTTCGACGAGCTGTCCGCCGTCCCACACGAAGTCGACCTGTTCGGCGAGATCGCCGCTCGGGGCCAGGCGCTGCTTGGCGATGCGCCGGCCGACGGGGTCGTAGCGGTAGCGCCACCGGGTGCCGTCGGGGGTGGTCACGCCGGTGAGCCGGTCCTGGCCGTCCCAGCCGAAGTGCCACACCAGGTCGCCGACCCGCCGCTGCACGACCCGGCCCTGCGCGTCGTGCACGTAGGAGATCGCGCCGGCCGAAACGAGGGTGTTGCCGGAGTAGGTGCGCGGGCCGCTTTCGGGCGCCGCCTGCCCCGCCGTGCCGCTGAAGACGACGTTGCCCGCGATGTCGTAGCGGAAGCCCTCCCGCCGGTCCGCCGCGATCACTTCGAGCACACGCCCGGCCGGGTCGAGCCGGAACTCCGCCGTGCCGGAGAAGCTGTCGGCGGTGCGGACGAGGTGGCCGTCGGCGCGGTAGTCGTAGCGCCGGCGCAGGTTCGGACCCTCCTGCGCGGTGAGCCGCTGCTCGGCGTCGTAGCCCTGCGTCAGCACTCGCGTGCCGTCGACCGAGCGGCCCGTCTCCTTGCCCGCCGGGTCGCGGTCGAAGGCCACCACATGGCCGCCGCCCACCAGCCCCACCGCCGCACCGTGCTCGCCGAAGGACCACGCACTGTCCACTCCGGACGGAGTGCGGCGCTGCACGCGGCTGCCGTCGGGCGCGTAGGAGAACGTGGTGGTGCGGCCGTTGGTCGTCTGCGCGATCACGCGGCCGCGCTCGTCGCGCTCGTACTCGATCACCGCGTCGCCGTTTTCCGCGCGGCGGAGCCGGCCGACCGGGTCGTAGGAGTACGTGGTGAACCCGTGGGGCGTGCGCCGCTCGACGATGTTGCCCAGCGTGTCGTAGCCGAATTCCGTGAGCTCGCCGAGGCCGTTGTACGCGCGGGCGAGCCGGCCCGCGGGGTCGTACTCGAAGCGCAGGGTGCGGCCGTCGAAGTCGCGCTCTTCGGTCACGCGGCCGGCGTGGTCGTAGACGTAACGCCAGGTCAGGCCGATCGGATTGGTCACCGAGAGCAGACGCAGCTCGGTGTCGTAGGTGTAGGCGGTGCCGCCGCCGGTCTCGTCGGTCTCGGCCACGACCACGTCGAACGGGCCGTACTCGCGCCGCGTCACGGCGCCGGTCTCGCTCACGTGCGCGACGTCGTTGCCTTCGCCGTCGTAGGACCACTGCTCGCGTCCGCCGGCCGGGCCGGTGCGCGCGGCCCGCATGCCTTCCACGGTCCAGTCGAGTCGCACCTGTCCGCCGGGTGTGTCGACGAGCGCCGGCCGGCCGAACAGGTCGGGCACGTAGCCCTTCGCGGTCCGCTCGGCCTCCGCGACCGCGTCGGGCAGCACGGCCGCGCTGGCCACGTTGTCGTGACGGAACTCCCCGGAAACGCCGAGCCGCGTGGTGAACGGGTCGAGCGGTTCGTCGAAGGTGCGGGTCCAGGTGCGCTCACCGTCGCGCACGGCGATGGCGGCGACGAGGCCACCGCTCAGCGCGACCTGCGCGACGCTGCCGTCGGGCCGGACCACGCGGGTCAGCGCGCCGGCGTCGTCGTACTCGTACGACGTGGTGTGCCCGAGCTTGTCGGTGCGCAGGAGCAGGCGGTCGTACCGGTCCCAAGTGGACACCGTGGCGTGTCCCGCGGCGTCGACCTCGCGCACGATCTGGCCGGCCTCGTTGAGGTGGTACTCGGTGCGGTGGCCGAGCGAGTCGGCGTAGGTGGTGACGAGGCGCTCGCGGTCGTAGGTGAAGCTGCCGTCGCGGAAACCCCGGTCCCCCACCGTTTTCACGCAGCGGCCGGCCGCGTCGTACACGTAGCGGTACCAGGTTCCGGTGCGGTCCTGCCAGCCGGTGATGCGACCCTGCAGGTCGTAGTCGAACACCATCGGGCGGCCGGTGGAATTCACGACCTGCGCGAGCCGGCCGTCGGGGTCGTAGCCGTAGCGCGTGACGAGCACGCTTTCGCCGGACTGCGGGTTCACCACCGACATCGCGGTGATGCGGTCGCGGGTCACGCCGAAGGAGACTTCGTAACCGTCGGAGTGGCGGATCCGCACCGGGCGGCCCGTGCGGTCGTAGTCGATGTCGTACCGCTGCCCGGCCCCGGTCACGGTGGTGAGCGGCAGGATGCCGGCCGCTTCACCGGCCACCGGTTCGAAGCGAAGACTCCTGCCCCGCAACGGTTCTTCCAGCACGTAGGTGCCGTCGAGCCGCCGGGTCAGCGGCAGCCGCGGCCCCTCCACCGGCAGGCCGGTGGTGCCCGGCGCCGGCAGCGGGTACACGAGCACCATGCCGTCGGGCGCGAAGTAGCAGACGTCGTCGGCGTCGACCTCGAGGCGCTGGTCCACTGTGGACGCCCAGGACCGGCCGAACCAGCGGCCGGCGTGGTAGGAGGACACGTGCGTGCGCTCGATCGTCAGCGCGAGGTCCAGCGGCAGCACCAGGTCGGTCTGGTCGAGGATCATCTCGCCGGTGGCGACGTCGACCGGATCGGACGCGCAGAACCGGCTGTCCTTGTCCACGGCCGTGTCGCGCGGGTTGTCCGGCTTGTTGGGCGGCGGGGCGCTCTTCGGTGTGCCGCCCTTGGGCGTGCCGCCGCCGGTGTTGGCCGGCAACGGTTCGGGGTCGGTGTTGAGGGGTGGTGGGTCGCTCTTGACCGGTGGCGGCGTGCCGCCACCACCATTGGAGGAGCCGCCCGAGCTGGAGGCGTGGGTGGCGTCGTCGCCGCCGCCCTTGCCGGCCGGGGGCGGGGTGTAGTCCTTGGCGTCACCGCCGCTGTAACCCGAGGCCGACGTGCCGTCGTCGCCGCCCGATTTCCCCGGCGGGGGTGTGTAGTCCTGGGGGTCGCCTTCGTAACCGGAAGACTTCGTGGTGTCGTCGCCACCCGATTTGCCGGGTGGGGGCGTGTAATCCTTCGGCGCGCCTTCGTAACCGCCGCCCTGGGGCGTGCCACCCCCGTCGCCACCGGGGGTCTTCACCGGCGGGGCCTTCGGGGTGTCGGAGAGGCCCTTGGTGCCGGGCGGCGGGGTGACCTTGCCGCCCTTGAGGCCCTTGAACGCCTTGCCGGCGTCTTCGAACAGCGTGCCGGCCTTCTTCAACAACGGCACCAGCGCCTTGAGCGCCTTCACCAGCTTCGTCACCAGACCGGTGATCTGCGACGCCGTCTTCGCGACCGCGCTCACGACCTGCGGCACGACCCAGGTCAGGCCGATACCGAGGGTGAAGATGACCTGCAACGCCCAGCTGATCATGTGCCCGATCAGCTCGGAGATGATGTCCCGCACCAGCGTCCGGACCGCGGCGACCACCTCACCGGCCGTTTTGACTCCGGACGAGGCGCCTTCACAGCCCTTCTGCGCCGCCTGCAACGACGTGCTCAGGTCCTGCGCCCGCTGCCGATACGCGTCCGAGGCCGCGCCGGACCACGACTGCAGATCGGCGCTGATCGCGTCGTTGAGATCGGACGCGACGCTGCCGAGCTCCTTGGCCACATTGGCCCACGTCTCCGACTGCGCCTTGATCTGATCGGCATTGCCGGTGAGCCCGTTGAGCGCGTCCTTGAGCGGGCCGACATGCTCCATCAGCCACGACACACCCGCCGCGAGGATCGCCCCGAACGGGTCCATCGCCATCGACAACGCGTCCAGCGCCGTGCCGACCGCACCCATCGCCACCGACGCCCAATCGCCCGACTCGATGGCCGTGGACAGATCGTTGGCCGATTCGAGCAGCGAAATGCCCGAGTAGGCCTTCGTCGAGTCCTGGGCCTGGGCGATCAACGGGTTGCTCACCCGATGAAGCTAGCAGCGCGGATCACAGTGATCGTTCCCGAGATGGGCGATTGACGCGGTGGTCGCCCTTTGCTACTCCCCCAGTGGACAGCGTGGGCAGGTCGTCCCGGCCACCGGGACGCGTCAGCCGGCGTCGGCGCAGGCCACGGCCTCGGGCTGGGCCGCGGGCACCGGCTCGTCGGCCAGGTTCTCGGCCAGGTCGTCGGGCACGATGAGGCGCCACGGCCGGGCCACGACCCACAGCACCACCCCGGCCAGCAGGATGCCGCTGAACATCACCACGGCCATGGCCGCCGCGTTGTTGCCGAGCAGGCCCACGACCGGCGACACGGCCGCGCCGATGCCGAACTGCACGGCGCCGAGCAGCGAAGCCGCGGTGCCGGCGTTCGAGCCGTGCGCGTTGAGGGCGACGGCCGGGGCGTTGGGCAGGATCAGGCCGGCGAAGAACAGCACCGCCCACACCGGCACCGCGACGCCGAACATCCCGCCGAAGCCGCTGAGCGCCGTGACCACCAGAACGGCCGCGGCCACCACGGCCGCCACGCTCGCGACGAGCAGCACCTGGGCCGGCTCGTAGCGGTTCATCAGCCGTGCGTTGACCTGCGTCGCGGCGATCAGCCAGATGGCGCTGGCGCCGAAGAGCAGCCCGAACTGCTGCTGGTCGAGACCGAACTGCTGCTGGAACACGAACGAACCGCCGCTGATGAACGCGAACAACCCGGCCATCGCGAGACCGGCCACGATCACCAGACCGATGAACGACCGGTCCGTGAGCAGCCCACGGTACGAGCGCGCCGTGGCCTTCAGCTCCCACGGCTGGCGGCGCTGCTTCGGCAGCGTCTCGGGCAGGGCCAGCGCCGCGGCGATCGCGCTCGCGAGCCCGATGGCGGCGAGCACCACGAACACCCCGCGCCACTCGGTCCAGCTCAGCAGCGCGCTGCCGAGCGTCGGCGCGAGCACCGGAGAAACACCCATCACGAGGATCAGGCGCGAAAGCAGCTTCGCGGCACCTCGGTCGCTGTAGAGGTCACGCACCACGGCCAGCGCCAGCACCGCACCCGCGGAGGCGCCGAGGCCCTGCAGCACGCGGGCGCCGGTGAGCAGCTCGACGTTGGGCGCGACCAGGCAGAGCAGCGAGGCCAAGACGTGGATGACACTGCCCGTGATCAACGGGATCCGGCGGCCGAACGCGTCGGACAGGGGCCCCACCAGCAGCTGGCCCAGACCGAGGCCGAGCACGGTGCCGGTGATCGTGAGCTGGATCGTGGATTCGGAGGTCAAGAGGTCCTGCGCGATGGTCGGCAGCGCAGGCAGGTACATGTCGATGGACAGCGGCCCGAGCGCCACGAGCACACCCAGGATCAGCACCAGCTTCAGCTGTCCGCCCGGCGCGGACACCTCCGCGGCAGGTGCGGCTTCCAGCCTGTTCGTCACAGCATCTCCCTCAGTCGGTAGCCACCTCACAACTACGACGAACGGGACTCGGCTATTCCGACATCCCTGCCGGATCACATCGCGAAACTTTTCCCGTGACACCGCGTGGTTGCGCTGCTACGAACCAGTAGTCACCCGTTTTCGTCCACAATAGACAGTTCGCATACGACGGATCGCCCACGACGGCAAGGCGGACCAGGGCCGGGTGACGCCGTGGTGGCTTCCGGGGGAACACTGCGCGCGGGATCCAGGCCCGGCGCCGTGACCGCGGCGGCGCGGGGCTGCTGGTGCTCGTGGGGTTGCCGGGACCATTCGCGACGTTCGACCCGAGTTCCGCGCCCGGGCCGAGCGGGGCGGGAACCGCGCAGAACTCCCCCGATCCGGCACTTACGACAAACGCGCCACGCACCTAGCGTTCGAACCGGCACCGCCACCGAAGGCGTGGCGGACCGAACCGGAAGGCGGCCGACATGCCGATCCTCAGCGCCCTGGGCGGCGTCCACCACGTGCGGCTCACCGTGACCGACATCGAGCGTTCGCGCACCTTCTACACCGAGATCCTCGGCTTCGGCGTCGCGGCCGAGTCGCCGGGCAGCCCGGACGACCCGGCCATCCGGGCCGACCGCGACGCGCTCTACGGCGGGGTCGTGCTCGCCAACGACAACCTCATCCTCGGCCTGCGGCCGGTGGCCGACCCCGCCGACCGGTTCGAGTCCGAGCGCGTGGGCCTCGACCACCTGAGCTTCCAGCTCGGCTCGATGGCCCAGCTGCGCGAAGCCGAGGAACGCCTCGACGCCACCGACGTGGTGCACGGCACGATCCGCGAGCTGCCGGCGTTCGGCATCGCGATCCTCTCGATCGACGACCCCGACGGCATCCACCTGGAGCTCACCGCCGCCCTCGAATAGTCCACTCAGGACAGCTCGGGGCACGGATCGCGGTACGGACGGCCGTTGATCTTGGCGCCCGCCGCTCATTAGGGTCGGCGCATACGTCGACCGAGGAGGAACACCCATGAGCGGCCTGCCGGCCACGATGCGAGCGGCGCGCTTCGACGCGGCGTCGAAGAAGCTGAGCGTGGAGACGGTGCCCGTGCCCGAGCCGGGGCGCGGTGAGGTCGTGGTGAAGGTCGCGGCGTGCGGCATCTGCCACTCGGACCTGACCCAGCTCGACGGGCACTTCACCCCGAAGCTGCCGGTCATCACGCCCGGGCACGAGACCGCCGGCACGGTCGCGGCGCTCGGCGAAGACGTCGACGCCTGGTCACCGGGCGACCGCGTGGTCGTGGCCGCGGGCCGGGCGTGCGGCACGTGCCGCGAATGCCGTCGCGGCGGCGGCATGGACGCGTGCGAGCAGCTCGAGATCATGGCCTTCGACTACGACGGCGCGTGGGCCGAGTACGTGGTCACGCCCGCGACCACGCTCGTCGCCGTGCCGGAGCACGTGCCGCTCGAGCAGGCCGCGGTGCTGGCCGACGCCGTGTCGACCCCGTACGGCGCCATCGACACGGCCGGGCTGCGGGCGGCGGAGGCCGTGGGCATCTGGGGTCTCGGCGGGCTGGGCACGCACCTCGTGCAGCTCGCGCGCATCTGCGGCGCGTCGCCGATCGTCGCGCTGGACCCGCTGCCCGCGGCCCGCGAACGCGCGCTCGGCCTCGGTGCCGACTTCGCCCTCGACCCGCTCGACGAAACCACGCCGGAGAAGCTCGCGGAAATCACCGGCGGCCACGGCCTCGACGTCGCGTTCGACTGCGTCGGGCGCGGTTCGAGCGTGAAGCAGGCCGATCGCGCTCTGGGCCACCGCGGCCGGCTCGTGCTCGTCGGCATGTCGCCCGATCCGCTCACGCTGGGAGCCGAGTTCAACTTCGTCCGCAGGCGCCACGCCGTGGTCGGGCACCTCGGCTACCGCATGAAGCACCTGTCCGACCTGGTGGAGCTGGTCGCCCGCGGCCGGCTCGACGTGTCGGGCTCGGTGAGCGCGATCCTGCCGCTGGAAGAGGCAGCGGAAGGCGTGCGGCGGCTGCGCGAACACGACGGCGACCCGATCCGGGTGCTGCTTCGGCCTTGACCCTGACGTCGCAGGAGGGTCGAGCATCGAGGACATGACCGAGTACACCAGCCCCGTCCCGATGCCGGCCCTCGACGCGATCGCGCCCGAGCCCTACCGCGGCATCTACGGCATGCCCATGTTCCCGACGATCCCCACGGCCGACCTCGCGGAGTCGAAGGACTTCTGGCTGCACGGCCTGGGGTTCATCGACCTCTTCTCGATCCCGGAGCGCCTCACGCACCTGCGGCGGTGGGCGTTCCAGGACGTGCTGCTCGTGCCCGGCGAGCCCGGGCCCACCACGGCGCTCACGCTCAGCTTCTCGTGCGTGCCCGCTCAGCTCGACGAGGTGGTGGCGCGCTGCGAGGAGCTGCGGCCGGGCTGCACCAGCGGCCCGGAGGAGAAGCCGTGGAACTCGCTCGAGCTCACGATCGAAACCCCCGAGCACGTGCGGGTCGTGTTCACCGCGGCGCGGCCGATCGACCCGGACAGCGCGCAGGCCGCGAGCCTGCGGGCCGTCGGATTCGACATTCCACGCGGGTGAGCCACACTGGCCTGATGAGCGAAGGCCTCACCGTCGGCCGCGCGGCCGCGCTCGTCGGGGTCAGCGTGAAGACGCTGCACCACTGGGACGCGATCGGGCTCGTGCGGCCCAGTGAACGCACGTACGCGGGGTACCGGGTGTACTCGGGCGAGGACATCGCCCGGGTGCACCGGGTCCTCGTGTACCGCGAGCTGGGCTTCCCGCTCGCCGAGATCGGCCGCCTCCTCGACGACCCGGCCGTGGACGCGCGCGAGCACCTGCGCCGCCAGCGCACCGAGCTCGTGGACCGCATCACGCGGCTGGAGACCATGGTCTCGGCCGTGGACCGCATGCTCACCGCGACCCGCACCGGCCTCCAGCTCACCCCCGAGCAGCAGGTGGAGATCTTCGGCGCCGACTGGCGTCCCGAATGGGTCGGCGAGGCCGAAACCCGCTGGGGTGAGAGTCCTCAATGGACCCAGTACGCGGAACGCGCCGCCGCCCTGACCCCGGACGACTGGCGCGAGGTCACGGCCCAGGTCGAAAAGCTGAACGCCGACCTGGCCACGGCGCACCGCACCGGCGTGACCCCCGGCTCCCCCGAGGCCAACGCCCTGGCCGAACGCCACCGCACCTCGATGACCACGTACTTCGACTGCCCCCACACCCGCCACGTCTGCCTCGGCCGCCTCCTCTCGCAGGACGAGGGCTTCGCCGGTTACTACGCCACCCTCTCCCCCGGCCTCGCTTCGTGGCTGCGCGAGGTGATCGACGCCAACGCCCGCGCCCACGGCGTCGACCCGACCACCGCCGCCTGGGACGACTGACCACAGTGGACCGCACCGGCGGCAGAGTGCTTGTCGGCGGCAGAGTGCTCGCCGGCAGCGGGGGTGCTCGTCAGCGGCACGGCGCGACCAGCCCCGCCGACGAGCGTCCCCCTCGCGGTGCCCCTCACGACACCACGCTGCGCCCCGACCACCGAGCCCCGATCGCCGCGCGCCGTCCCCCGACGGCGGTGCGCGGTGACCGGGGCCGGAACTCAGTCCGTGACCAGCTCGGACTTGTGCTCCTGCAACCACTCCTCCAACGGCTTGAGCCGGGGGTTGATGCGGCGCACCCGCGCCAGGTCACGCGACTCGATGAACGAGTCGGCGGCGTCGGCGTAGAACTGGTACATGTTGGCGACCTCGACCGCACCCGGGAACCCGGCGGCGCGGACCTCGTCGTGGGTCTGCGGGCGGTACACGACCTCGTCGCCGAGCACCTTCGTGAACAGCTGCGCCAGCTCGTCTCCGGTGTAGTGCGCGCCGGCGAGGCCGACGGTGCGGCCGATGTACGTGGGGCCCGCCAGGAAGATGCCGAAGGCGGTGCGGCCGATGTCCTCCGCCGCGACGAGCGCGAACACCGAGTCGCCCATCGGGTTGGTCAGCGTGAGCTTGCCGTCGGCGCCGCGGTGCACGCCCTGGCCCTGCAGCAGCGACTCGTAGTAGAAGGTGGTCTCCAGGAACGTGGTGGGCACGCCGAGGTCGGTGAAGAACCGGTTGGCCTCACCCTTCGCGTCGAAGTGCGGCACCGTGTACTTCTCGAGCAGCGTCGGCAGTTCGAGGCCCTGGTGCTCGAAGTGCGGGCGCGTGTCCTCCAGAGTGGACCAGACCACGTGCTTCAGGCCGGTCTTCTTCGCCGCGCGGGCCGCGGTCTCCGCCTGGTCGAGCTCCATCTGCGCCCGCGTGCGCGCCGCCTCTTCCTCGGGCGTGCGCTGGACCCAGAAGTTCGTGACCACGAACGCGCCGTACGCGCCGTCGAACGCGCGCTCCACGCTGGCCTCGTCGTCGAGATCGGCTTCCACGACCTCCGCGCCGCGCGCCGCCAGCTCCTTGGCCGCCGGGGACTCGGCGTCGCGGGTCAGCGCGCGCAGGCTGAACGGTCCCTGCGGATCGTCGAGGATCGCGCGAGCCAGACCACCGCCTTGCGAACCGGTCGCCCCCACCACGGCAATGATCTTCTTGTCGGTCATCGGGTTCCTGCCCTTCTCGTCGGATCTTTCCAACGAGTTCCAGGGTGTCCCTCTCGGCCGGACGGCACCTCGCCACACCGTGGGTACCCACGGCAGGGAGGGTCAGAGCCAGCCGCGCTCGTCGGCGACCCGCAGCGCCTCCATCCGGTTGCGGGTCCCCGTTTTGGCGATCGCCGCCGACAGGTAGTTGCGCACCGTTCCCTCCGAGAGGTACAGCGTGCCCGCGATCTCGGCCACCGAGACACCCGATCGGGCGGCGATCAGCACGTCGCGTTCCCGCGCGGTCAGCGGCGACTCGCCTGCCGCGAGTGTCGCGACGGCCAGGGCCGGATCCACCACGCGCTCGCCGGCGACCACGCGGCGGATCGCGTCGGCCAGTGTCTCGGCCGGCGCGTCCTTCACCACGAACCCCACCGCGCCCGCCTCCATCGCGCGCCGCAGGTACCCGGCGCGCCCGAACGTGGTGAGCATGACGACTCGACAGCCCGGCGCCTGTTTCGCTAGCACGGCCGCCGCGGCCAACCCGTCGAGGCCGGGCATCTCGATGTCCAGCAACGCGACGTCCGGCTTCTCGGCCAGCGCCGCGTCCACCACCTGGTCACCGCGGCCCACCGACGCGACGACCGCGAAGTCGTCTTCGAGCTCCAGCAAGGCGCACAACGCCTGACGCACCAGCGCCTGGTCGTCGGCGAGCAGCAAGCGGATCGTCATGCCGGCGTCCCCAGGTCCATGGCCACGCACAGCCGCCACCCGCGCGGCTGCACCGGCCCCGCTTCCATCCGGCCACCGGCCTCGGCCACGCGCGAGCGCAGCCCGGCCAGGCCGTTGCCCCCGGTCGCCGCCGCACCCACTCCGTCGTCGCGCACTTCCACCTCCGAAGCCGAAAGCCGCACCGTGCACCTCGTCGCGCGGGCGTGGCGCGCCACGTTGGTCAGGCCCTCCCGCACGACCCAGCCGAACAGTTCCCGGTGCGGCCCGTCGACCACGTCGATCGCGGTCGGCAGGTCGGCCGTCACGCCCGCCGCGCGCAGCAGCTCGCGTCCCCGCGCCAGCTCGCCGGCCAGCGTCACCTCGGTGCTGCCCGACACGGCCGCGCGCACGTCGGCGAGGGCCTGGCGTGACAGGCGCTCGACCTCGGTGATCTCGTCGAGCGTGCGCGCCGGGTCGTGCGCGCTGAGCCGGCGCGCGAGCTGGCTCTTCACGGTGATCGCGGTGAGCGAGTGGCCCAGCAGGTCGTGCAGGTCGCGCGAGATGCGGGCCCGCTCGCCCTCGGCCGCGAGGCGCTGCACCTCCGCGCGGGCCTGCACCAGCTCCCGGTTCGCCCGGATCGCTTCGGCGAAGGCGTAGACCATCAGCGTGGTGAACACCAGCGCCACGGCCTGCGTCCACCCCGGTCCGCTGTGCCACGCCGGCACCGCCCACGGCACGAGCACGGCCGCCAGCCCCGCGAGCACCACCACGAGCACCGCCCATCGGCCGTCCAGGCGCGGCACCACGAACGCCACGACCACGATGGCCAGGAAAAACGCGTCCGCGTGAGCGAAGGGCAGGGTGGCCAGGAACAGCACGCCCAACGCTGCGAGCAGCCAGCCGAACACCTGCACAGCGCGGCGGTCGGCGGCGATCGCGGCGGCCACGTAGCAGCTGCAGAACACCGCCACGAGCAGGCACCCCACCACTCCGGTGGTGCCGCCGGCCTGCACCAGGCCGACCACGGTCACCGCCGGGTACACGAGCATGCCGGCGTCGAGCACGAACCGGCGCCACCCGAGCACCCAGCGATCCGCGTTGTGGTCCACGCCCGGCACGCTACCGGCCACCGGGTCAGGATCGCGCGAACAACGAGCGGAGGTGCCGCCCGTTCACGATCAGGACCACCCCTAGCAGGATCAGGCCGCACGCGCCCTGCTCGATGCGCAGCCACACCGGGAACGCACCTGGCAGCGAGGCGATCACGACGATCGCCACCAGCATGATCCCGGACGTGAGCCGTAGCCGCAGGAACGCGCGGCGCGAACCGCGGGCCGCGCGGACGGTGAACGAGAACGTGAGCAGGGCGCTGGCGACCACGATCACCGTGCGCACCCACACGGCGTCGGTCACCATCGTGACGTTGTTGCGCAGCAGCACCACGGCCACGACCGTGAGCACGCTGAGCGTGAGGTAGGCGACGACCAGCAGCCGCGCGGTGCGAAACGCCGAGACGCTGCGCGGGTGCTGGAGGTCTTCGGAGGACACGGTGGCGGGACTGGGTTTCATGACTGTCCTTTCCGGACTGTTTCCGGATCGAGTGGAACTCCCCTTGTTCTCCACCCATGGTGGGCGAGTACGCCGCCCACCAGCAGTGAGGCGGCGCACCACTCGCCCATGACATTTGTCAGAAACCCGACGGCAGCCCTGTTTCCGTCAGCGCGCCACCGGCCAGCGTGAGCCAGCGGCCGACCCCGAGCTCGGCGAGGAACCGGTCGTCGTGGCTCACCACCACGAACGCGCCCTGGTAGGCGTTCAGCGCGCTCACCAGCTGGTCGACGCTGGCCAGGTCGAGGTTGTTCGTCGGCTCGTCGAGCAGCAGCAGCTGCGGCGCCGGCTCCGCGCACAGCACGCACACCAGCGTGGCCCGCAGCCGTTCACCGCCGGAGAGCACGCCGACCGGCAGGTGCGCCCGCGGCCCGCGGAAGAGGAACCGCGCGAGCAGGTTCATCAGGTCGGGCTCGGGCAGCTGCGGCGCGGCCGCGCGCAGGTTCTCCGCCACCGTGCGGTCGTCGTCGAGCAGGTCGAGGCGCTGCGAGAGGTACGCGACGCGGCCGTCGGCCCTGGTCAGCAAGCCACTGTCGGGTTCGAGCAGCCCCGCCACCAGCCGCAGCAAAGTCGACTTGCCGACACCGTTGGCGCCGATCAGCGCGATGCGCTCCGGGCCGCGGATCGCCAGCGTCGCCCCTTCGCCGGCGAACAGCTCCCGCACGCGCAGGCGCTCGCCGTGGAACACCGTGCGCCCGGCGGGCACGGCGGTGTCGGGCAGCTCGAGCACGATCGTGTCGTCCTCGCGCGCGGCGCGGTCGGCCTCGTCGAGCCGCGCTTTCGCCGCGCCGAGGCGCTGGGCGTGCATGTCGTTGGCCTTGCCGGCCGACGCCTCCGCCCAGCGCTTCAGGTTTCCCTGCGCGATGCGCGGGATGTCGGCACCGCTGCGGGCACCGCTCGACGCCCGCCGCGCCGCGCGTTCGCGCGCCTGCTGCAGCTCGCGCTTCTCGCGCTTCACCTCCTGCTCGGCCGAGCGCACGTTCTTCTCCGCGACCTCGCGTGCGGCCTTCTTCGCGGCCTCGTACTCGGTGAAGCTGCCCCCGAACAGCCGCAGCGAACCCCGGTCCAGCTCGGCGATGCGGTCCATGCGATCGAGCAGGTCGCGGTCGTGGCTCACCAGCAGCAGCGTGCCCTTCCAGTCGCCGAGCACGGTGTGCAGGCGCCGGCGGGCCTCGCGGTCGAGGTTGTTGGTGGGCTCGTCGAGCAGCAGCACATCGGGTTGTTTCAGCAGCTGCGCGGCGAGGCCGAGGGACACGACCTGGCCGCCGCTCAGGCTGTCGAGGCGGCGGTCGAGCGCGACGTCGCCGAGACCGAGCCCGTCGAGCTCGGCGCGGGCGCGCTCCTCGATGTCCCAGTCGGCACCGACGGTCGTGAAGTGCTCTTCACTCGCGTCGCCGCCTTCGATGGCCGCGAGGGCGCGCACGACCGGCGCGATCTCCAGCACCTCGGCCACGGTCGGCTCGCCGGCCAGCGGCAGGCTCTGAGGCAGGTAACCGAGGAGGCCCTCGACCGTCACGGAGCCGGCGAGCGGCCGGTACTCACCGGCGATGAGCTTGAGCAGGGTGCTCTTGCCGGCCCCGTTGGGCGCGACGAAACCGGTGCGGCCGGGCACGAGGGCGAAGGACAGGTCGTCGAACACCGGGGTGCCGTCGGTCCAGGAAAAGGACAGGCCGGTGGCGACGACAGAACTCTTGGACATGGCAGGACTCTCAAGCTGCGAAGCGGGCGTGCGTGAGCCGCCCGGAGAACGACAGGGCAGGTGTCGAAGGAGACGACAAAGGGCGGTGCCGCATACCAACGCACCGCTGTCGTCGCCGGATTCACCCGGAGATGTCGTCCTCGGCCACCATCGAGGTGGTCAGCTCCCCTGCTCACTCGTCCTGCACTTGCGCCGCGAGCCTACCAGCCGGCGCGTCCGCGCGCCGTCACCCGTCCGTCGCGAATGGACGGACGGGTGACGAACGCCGAGGTCAGGAGGTCTTCGGCCGGTGGCCGGGCTCCTGGTGCGGGAAGCTCTGCTGCGTGGTCGGGATGGTCGGCAGCTTGAACTGGCTCACCTCGTACTGCGCGAGGTTGTACTGCCCCTGGGTGTCGGGCAGCGTCGGCGCGTGCTTGCTCGCGTCGTGGAAGCGGAACGCCGAGGTGAGGTCACCGACGGTGCGGCGGCGCCAGTCGGTGATGTTGGTTTCGCGCACGCCGGTCACCTGCTCCAGCAGGCGCAGCTGCGACGTGTGGTCCGACAGCTCCGAGCACACCCAGCCGCCGACCGTCCACGGCGACACGATGATGCACGGCACGCGGAAGCCGAGGCCGGTCGGCAGGCCGCCGCCGGCGACGCCGGTCACCGACGTCTTGGTCACGAACTCACCCGGCGTGCCGGGCCGCGGGGTGGGCGGCACGACGTGGTCGAACAGGCCGTCGTTCTCGTCGTAGGACAGGATGAACGCCGTCTTGGCCCACACGTCGGGGTTGGCCGCGATGGCGTCGATCTTGCCGGCGACGAAGGTCGCGCCGGCCGCGGGCAGACCGGCCGGGTGCTCGTCGAAGCCCGACGGCGGCAGGATCCAGCTCACGGTGGGCAGCTGGTCGTGGGCCGCGTCGTACTCGAACTGGCCGAGCGGCTGCGGGTTCATCGCCTTCTCGAACAGGTCGTCGCCCGGCTTCGCGTTGAAGTACTGGGCGATGTGCGAGATCGACGCGAGACCCGTGGTCGAACCCGGCGCGTGGTAGACCTTCCAGCTCACGCCGGCCTCGGTGAGGCGCTCGGGGTAGGTCTTGAAGGAGTACGCGCCGTTGGGCGCGCTGGTGGTGAGCGACGGGCCGCCGAACTGGCCTTCCGCGTCGATCGTGCCGGCCATCCACATGTGGCGGTTCGGACCCGTGGGGCCGAGCACCGAGCAGTGGTAGGAGTCGAGGATCGTGAACGCGTCGGCCAGCGCGTACTGGAACGGGATGTCCTCACGGGTGAAGTAACCCATGGTGTACTGGCCGTTGGTCTCGCCGTCGGCGGCACGGTGGGCGGGCAGCCACTGGTCGTTCTTGCCGCCGTTCCAGGCCTGGTGCTGCACGGCCCACTCGTGGCTCGTCGACGGGATCGCCTGCGCGGCGGTCGACTTCGTGTCGAGGTGGTAGGGCAGCAGGTAACCCTTGGGGTTCTTCGCGTCCTTCTGGTAGAAGACCGAGCGGCCGTCGGCCTGGCGCGCGGCGTGGGGGTCGCCGAAACCGCGCACGCCGGACAGCGTGCCGTAGTAGTGGTCGAAGCTGCGGTTCTCCTGCATCAGCATCACGACGTGCTTGATGTCGGAGATCCGGCCGTTCTTCGGCGCCGGCGAGGCGATCGCCTTGCGCACGTTCTCCGGCAGCACCATGGCGGTGGCCGCGAGCCCGCCCGCCGCGGCGGCGGAACCCAGGAGGCGTCTGCGCGTGAAACCGTTGCCCTGCTGCGTGTCGTCGGTCATCGAGGTCCTTTCGGGGTGGGAGCCACGGGAGACACTCGTCCGCCGCGGTGAGCCACGGGAGAAGGACTTGATGAGCAGCGGCTGAACTTCGGCCGAACTCGGTCTTGCACAGTGACGTGCGCAACTCGAATACCGGACGAAGCGGCGGAACCAGACGTAGAATGCGTCCACTGTGGAGTGTCAATTTTCCCGTCAGCGGAACGCGCCGCGCTTGCTACGCTGAAGGCCGTGAATCGCACGATCGCGGTGAACTACCCCGCGCCGATCCCCGTGGGCCACGTCGTGGAGGTCACGGAGTTCGCCGACACCCGCCCGGAGAAGAAGCGCCGCGGCTTCGACATGAGCGAAGCCTTCCGGCACCCGATGCTGCTCGACCGCACCACGGGCATCCGGTACCTGAACCACGTGCACGTGTCGGCGAGCGGCAACGGCGGCAACACGTTCACCCCGGTGCTCTACCCGGTGGTGCCCCGCGCGGACCTGGTGGTGTCGGCCGTTTGGCTCGGCACGGTGGTGGCGTGCGCGGTGGTGATGAACGAGGGGTTGAGCGGGCAGCACACGACGCTGGTGCTCGAACCCGCCTGACCTGCTCCTCGCCGCACGATCAAGGCATCGCCGGCGCCTGCCGCGGCCCCACGGCCGCCCCGGCGACGACCAGCAACGCGCCCACGAGCATCAGGATCGGGCCGAGGCCCAGCGAGCCGAAGTTGCCCCAGTACACGGTGGCGATGCCGGCGGCGTGCAGGATCAGCATCACGACCGCGCGGCCGCTGAACACCGCGCGGTACCACCAGAAGTTCGCGCGGGTCAGCTCACGGCTGCGGATGCCGCTGAGCAGGAACGCCGAGCGCTTCGCACGCAGCGCTCCGAGCGTCCACGGCAGCACCGACAGGGCCGTGGCGGCAGTGCCGAGGAAGCCGAGGAACTGCACGTAGGTGGCGCCGAACCCCGAGGCGGCCGAGTTGTCGTTCACGGCCTTGAGCAGGTCGAGGAACGTCATCGTCACCGACTGGCTGCCGCTGGTGAAGGTGATCCACGGCAGGGCGAACAGCGCGAGGAGCTCCAGCACCACCCCGAGCCCGGCCGGGATCGCGCCCAGGCCCGCCTGGGTCAGCGGACCGGCGGGCCGGCCCGGTTGCGGCGCACCCGGGAAGCCCTGCGGCGAACCCGGGAAACCCTGCGGCTGCTGCCCAACCGGCTGCTGCGGCGCGCCCCACTGCTGCGGCTGGCCGTACTGCGGAAGAGGCTGCTGACCGGGGTGACCAGGCTGCGGGTACGCCGGCTGCTGAGGGAAAGCGGGCTGCTGGGGGAATCCCGGCTGGCCCTGCTGCGGGTACGCCTGCGGCTGGCCCTGTTGCGGGTAACCCGGCTGACCTTGCTGCGGATACGCCGGTCCGCCGGGCTGCTGCGGGTAACCCGGCTGGCCCTGCTGCGGATACCCCGGCTGACCGCCGTATCCCTGCTGCGGCCCGCCCTGCTGTCCCCCTGGGTGACTCATGACCCAGGATCGTAGCCGCCCCGGCCGAAGTTCACCGGGCTGTCAGGACAACGGCTTGTCGAGCACGGCCTTGAGGTTGCTGAACGTGTCGATCGAGTACTTCCCGTGGTAGCGCCCCATCCCGCTCTCGCCGACGCCCCCGAACGGCAGCTCCGGCGCGACGAGGTGCAGCACCGGCATCCCGAACGTCACGGCCCCCGAGGAGGTTTCGGTGAGGATGCGCTGTTTGGCCGCTTCCGACCCGACGAAAGCGTAGAGCGCCAGCGGCTTGTCGCGGCCGGTGATGAACGCGATGGCCTCGTCGAGGGACGCCACCTCCAGGATCGGCAGGATGGGGCCGAAGATCTCCTCGCCCATCACCGGTGCGTCCGGCGCGACCTCCGCCAGCACCGTCGGCGCGATGAACTTCGTGTCCCGGTCGGTCTGACCGCCGGTGACCACGCGGCCGCTCGCGAGCAATCCGGACAACCGGTCGAAGTGCCGGGAGTTCACGATCCGCCCGTACTCGGCGCTGGCCGCGGGGTCGTCACCGAACTTGGTGCGCAGCGCCTCGGCCAGCAGCGGCTCGAGTTTCGCCGCTGTGTCCCCGATCGCGAGCACGTAGTCCGGCGCGACGCAGGTCTGTCCCGCGTTCATGAACTTCGTGTCCACGATCCGCTGCGCCACCACACCGAGGTCGACGTCGGTGTCCACGATCACCGGGCTCTTACCACCCAGTTCCAGCGCCACCGGGGTGAGGTGCTTCGCGGCGGCCGTCATCACGATCCGGCCGACGACCCCGTTGCCGGTGTAGAAGATGTGGTCGAAGTGCTGTTCCAGCAGCTCCGTCGTCTCCGGGATCGCGCCCTCCACCACGGCCACGGCCTCGGGGTCGAGGTAGGCCGGCACGTGTCGCGCGATCGCGGCCGACACCGTCGGCGAAAGCTCGCTCGGCTTCACCACGGCGGCGTTGCCCGCGGCCAGCAGGCCGACCAGCGGCGCCAGCGCGAGGTGCAGCGGGTAGTTCCAGGGCCCGATGACCAGCCCGACGCCCAGCGGCTCCCGCACCACGCGGCCCTCGGCCGGCAGCAGCCGCTCGGGCAGCGCGGCGGGCTGCGGCGCGAGCCAGGCGTCGAGGTGCTCGAGCGTGTCGTCGACCTCGTTGACCACGAACATCAGCTCGGTGCGCCGCGCCTCCGTCGCGTTCTTCGCGAGGTCGGTGTACAGCGCGGCGAGGAAGTCTTCTTCCTGCTCCAGCAGCATCCGCTTGAGCGCCGTCAGCTGCTCACGCCGCCACGACAGCGGCTTGGTGCGGCCGGTGGCGAACGAAGCACGCAGGCGCGAAACGAGTTCCGGGATCATGATCATGAGCCTAACCCGACCCGGCGCGGCAGCCACTCGGCTCGGCCGGACCCGAGCGGCACGAGGATCGTCGAGAACTCCCCCGGTGTCTCGGACATCCGCACCTGGTCCGTCACGCCCTGGTAGAGCCCCAGCGGCGTCTCGGCCGTGAACGTCTCCGGGTCCACATACGCGTGCCGCTCGCCGGTGCCGGCGATCGTGCGCGCGTACTCCTTGTCGAACACGCCGAGACTGATGATCCACAGCGCGATGCGCGTGAGCGAAATGTGCACGCGGTAGCTGCCGCCCTCGGTCGCGCGCCGCATCAGCGCCGCGCAGATCCCGGTGGTGGCCAGCCACGGCACGAGGTAGTCGTTGACCACGCCGATGTGCGGCAGCACCGGCTGGTCCGGCGAACCCTCCAGCGTCATCATCCCGGCGACGCACCCGGCCGTCTGGTCGAAACCCACGCGCTGCGCCCACGGCCCGCGTTCGCCGTGCAGCGAAACGGTGGTGTGGATGATGCCGGGCCGCAGCAGCGCGGCCTGCTGCGCGGAAAGCCCGAGCCCGGAAACGAGGCCCGGACGTCGGTTGGCGAAGAACACGTCGGCGCCGCGCAGCAGCTCGTGCACCTTCGCCAACGCGGTCTTGTCCCGCAGGTAGTCCACTGTGGCCGATCGCACGCCGACGTTCGCCGTCGAGTACGTGACCGGGTTCTCCCACTCGGTGGGGCGCCAGAGGTTCAGCGCGTCGGCGCCGTGCTGCGCCAGCGCGCGGCCCACGGCGGCGCCGGCGATCACGTGGCCCATCCCGAGTGCGCGCACGCCGTCCAGCGGCTGGCGCGCGCCTTCGGGCAGCGGTTCGGGGTCGGAGTCGCCGATCTTCTCGATCTCGATCAGCGGCAGGTCCGCCAGCACGTCGCGGTACTGCGCGGTTTCGAGGAACTCCTCCGTGCTGCGCACCATCGGCATCACCAGGCCCGCGTCGGCCCCGGCTTCTTCCAGCTCGGCCGCGGTCCAGCGCGCGATGGCGTTGGCCACGGCCGGTTCGTCGTCGTAGGTGCGCAGGAGCTTGAGCGTGGCCGACTTCAGCTTGGGGTAGATGTCGAGCGGCATCACCCAGCGGCCGTCGCCGGCCCGGTAGAACTTGAGCGTGAACGGACTGCCCGGATCGGCCGTGTTGGTGGGCGGCAGGCCGTTGATCAGCTCCCACTTCTTGTCGTAGAACGGGCACAGCCGGTGCGGCGCCGTGCGCACGTCCATGCTGATGTCCTGACCCGGCCCACCGCGGTGGCGCCACAACGCGGCCAGTGCCACCGACTTCGCGACCAGCCCGATCGCCGGTGCCGCACCGAGCCGCACCGTGCTCGGCACGATCGGATCGGCGCCGGTGAACTCGACCGTGCCGCCGCAGTCCTTTTCGGACAGTCCGGCGTCGGCCAGCACCTCGGCGAGCGCGGCGTGGATGTCGAAGGGGTCGTCGGCTTCGGAGCCGATCGGGTTCGCGAGCGCGGCCCGGATCCGGTCGGTGACGGTCATCGCTTCTCCTGTCCCGGTGTCGTGCCCAGCGCCTTCATCACAGCGAGCTGCTTCTCGTCGCGCGCGTGAGCCAGCTCGTCGATCGTGGCGCCGAAGTCCTCGGACTGCGCCGAGAGCAGCGCGACCGTCGGCTCGTCCAGGTTCGGCGTGCCGAGCTGGCCCCAGCGCTTCTGCAGGCCCGGTCCGAGGTGCTCGAGGAAGTGCGGCAACCCACCGGACCCGCCACCGAGGTGGAAGCTCAGGAACGGCCCGCTCACCGCCCACCGCTGCCCGAGCGAAGACGTGACCACCTCGTCGAGCTGCTGCTCGGTGACCACCCCCTCGGCCACCAGGTGCACGCACTCGCGGAAGATCGCGGCCTGCAGCCGGTTCGCGACGAACCCGGGCACCTCCTTGGCCAGCACGATCGGCTTCTTGCCGAGGCTTTCGTAGAACTCGACGGCCCGCGCCACGCTTTCCGGCGACGTCTTCTCCCCGGCCACCACCTCCACCAGCGGAATCAGGTGCGGCGGGTTGAACGGATGCCCGACCACGAGCCGCTCCGGCCGCTTCAGCGCGGTGGCGATGTCGGTGGCCGGAATGCCCGAGGTCGACGTGAGCAGCAGCGCGTGCGCCGGCGCGTGGTCCTCGATGGTGCGAAAGATCCGGTGCTTGAGGTCGAGCCGCTCGGGGCCGTTCTCCTGCACCACGTCCGCCTGCGCCACGGCCTTCGCAAGATCCGGCTCGAAGCTCACCGCGAGGTCGTCGGCCGGCAGGCCGAGCTCGCGCAACGCCGGCTTCAGCTCCTCGAGCCCGGCGCGCACGGTGTCCTCGATGCCCGGCGCCGGGTCGCTCACCGTCACGTCGAGACCGCGCGAGGCCATCAGCCCGGCCCACGACACGCCGATGACCCCGCCGCCGACGATCGTCGCCTTCATGGTTTCCCCTCAAGCCAGGTAGTCGTGCACGGCCGCGGCCCGGCCGAGCGTGAGGTCGGTGAGCAGGTGGCTCGCCGACACGATCTCCAGCACCGGCAGGTCGGCCAGCGGCGCGAGCGCGTGGGCCACCAGGTGCAGCCGTGCGGGCCCGGTCCAGGCACCCTTGATCGTCACGTCGCTGATCCGGCTGCGCGCGAGCTCGCAGATGCGCGGCCGGCCGTCGTAGCCGGGCACGATCTTGAGCATGAACGTCGGCGCGGTCAGCTCCGCCCGCGCCTGCGCTTCGTCGAGCGTGCGGTGCTTGTAGCCCATCGTGGCCAGCGCGACCTGGATCGAGCCGTAGTCGAGCGTGCCCACGAGCGTGTCGGAATCGGTGTACAGCCTGGGTTTGCCGAGCTTCTTCGGGTACGCGGCCACCTCGCGTCCGCTCGCGATGGCGGGCAGGCTGTCCACGTACATGCCGAGGGTGAACTCGCCGGCCTCGTCGCCGTGGCGCACCATCGCGACCTGGCCGGACTCGGTGTAGTCGCCGAGGCCGGTCACGTCCGGCATGCGCATCACCTCGAACCGCACCAGCGGCTCGTCGACCACCAGCGGTTCCGGCACGAGTGCGCTGAGGGCCGCCGGATCCGTCCGATAGGTGATGTTCAGGTATTCACGGTCGGTGAACCGGTAGGGCCCGCGCGGAAACGCCGGCGCGGCCAGGGGCGTGGTGAGCTGGGCGAGGACCTCGTCCTCACGCATGAGCGACTTCCGACAAGATCACGAACCGCACGCTACCTGCGACTTTCGGCCGTCGCATCTCGGCGACGGGCAGAATGGCGTGGTGAGCACGCCCGCCTTCGACTACGACGCCGAGCTGCGCCGCTACCAGCCGTGGCTGCGCTCGGCCCTCGCCGTCGCCCCGGCCGACACGGTGCTCGACGTCGGCTGCGGCGCCGGCTCGACCACGTGTGAAGCCGCGCGTCTCGCCACGCGGGGCAGCGCGCTCGGCATCGACGTCTCGGGGCCACGACTCGAACTGGCCCGCCGGCTCGCCGCCGCGCAGAACGTGCCGAACGTCCGGTTCGAGCGGGCCGACGCCGCGACGCATCCGTTTGCGCGCACCGAGTTCAGCCTCGCGTTCAGCCGCTTCGGCACGATGTTCTTCGCCGATCCGCTCGCGGCGTTCACGAACCTCGCCCACGCGCTGCGGCCGGGCGCCCGGCTGGTGCAGCTCGTGTGGCAGCCCGGCGACCGGCAGGAATGGGTGGCGGAGATCGGCCGGGCCGTCGGCACGCCGGACGTGGTGGACGACAGCCCGTTTTCCCTCGGCGATCCCGCCGTGGTCGGCGCCTTGCTGACCACGGCGGGGTTCACCGACGTGCGGTTCACGGATCTGGCCGAACCGCTCTGGTACGGGCCGGATCCCGCCACCGCCGTCGCCGCGGTGCGGCCGTTGCGCCTGGTCATCGACGCGCTCGCGCGGCTCGACACGGACGAGACCGACCAGGCGCTCGACCGGCTGCACGCGGTCCTGGCCACACACCGGGACGACGACGGCGTGTGGCTCGGCTCGCGGGCATGGCTCGTCACGGCGAGCCGCGGGTCCGACTGAACCCCGCTGGTCACGGCCGCGTCGACCGGCTCAGAGTCCCGCGAGTCCGTCCGGTGACCCGAGCCCCGTCGGCGCGTCATACCCCGCACCTGCGACGCACAGGTAGTCGCCACCGCACTTGTGGCCGCCGGAGAGCAGGTCGTTGGAGCCCGTGGTCACGTCGGAGAAGTGCGCCGCGCCCGCGTAGACGGTGGCTGCGGTGGTGGTGCCCGCGTGGCCGGCCCGCGCGATCAGGCCGGCGACGAACGGCGCCGAAGCGCTGGTGCCGTTCACCGTGAACCAGCCGCCCGCCGCGCCGTAGTAGAGCGACAGGTTCTCGGCGACCGCGGAGACGTCGGCCACCGTGCGGTTGCGGCAGTGCTTGTCCTTCTGCCACCAGGGTTTCGCGAGGTAGGCCGAGCAGCCGCTGCCGCCGGAGGCCCAGGCCGACTCCGCGAAGCCGCGCGGCGACGAATCGCGCGCGAGCACGGTGCCGCCGACGGCCACCGCGTTCGGCAGCACCGCGGGGTAGTTGGCGGCGGTGTAACCGGCGTCGCCCGACGACACGACGGTGGTCACGCCCGGGTGCTGGTAGCTGCTCGCGTACGCCAGCGAAACACCGCTCTCCCGGCCGCCGTAGCTGTTGCTCACGATCTTCGCCCCGAGTCGCACGGCGGTGTCCTCGGTGGCGGCCAGGTCCGGGAACAGCGGGCTGTCGCCTTCCACCACCAGGATCCGGCACGACGGGCAAGCCGCCGACACCATCGACACGTCCAAGGTGGACTCCAGGTTCCAGCCGAAGTCCCTGCCGGGCAACGGTGCCGCCTCGCCACGCTGGTTCACCTTGCGGAAGCAGCCGGTGTCCGAAGTGCACGGTGGCAGCCCGTACTGCGTGCGGTAGGTGTTGAGGTCCTGCTCCAGCGACGGCGAGTCGTAGGCGATCGAGATCGCCACGAGGTCACCCGGCCCGGCCTCGGCGGGCAGCCGGTAGGCCGCGGCCAGGTCGGTGGCGCCCCAGCCGTCCGGGGTGTCGGCGGCCACTCCGGTGCCCACCCCCGTTGCCACGGGGACGTAGCTGGTCAGGCAGCGCGCCATGGTCGGCCCGACCGCCGCGCACGCTGCCCGCGGCGCGGTTGTGGCGTGCGCGGTGCCGGTGGCGGACACGAGAGCCGCGCCCAGGATCGCGGTGACCGCGAGGATTCTGGTGGACACAGTGGACACTCCCCTCAGAACTTCACGTGGTAGGCGGCGGTGAGCGTCTCGTCGACGGTGCTCCCGCCGGCGTCCGCGGCCGTCACACGCAGCGCCACGTCCGTCCCGTCAGGACTTTCGGGCACCACCGAGTAGGCCGCGCGGAAGGTGCCGCCGCCGCCGGGCGTGACGAGGGCGTCCTGCCAGGTCGAGCCACCGTCGGTGGAGAACTGCACGGTGGCCGACGACACGGTGCTGCTCGCGGCGGCCTGCATCCGCGCGAAGGTGACGTCGAGCGTCTGCGGGCCGTGCGGTGTCGCGCCGTCGAGGCCGAGGCCACCGACCGCGTACGTCGGCATGAGCAGCGGTTCCACCCCACACGCCGTGTCCGGCGCTTGCCCCTTGCTGATCCGGCAGATCAACGGCGCCGGCAGCACCGGCCCGTCGACGTGCTGCGAACGCCACGACCATTCCGTGTGCGTCGCGGTCGAGAGCCGGAACATCGGCCCGCTGTGCGTAGCGTCCACGGTCAACCCGAGCACGCTCGGCGCGGCACCGACCGGCTGCGTGAACTGCACGTCCTCCCCCGACGGTCCCTCCTCGACGACCGCGCCGTCCTGCGTGAGCCGGTAGTGGCCGTCGCGGAGGTCACCCGGTTCGCCGTAGGTGCCCGTGCCGGTGTGCCCGGGTTCGTTGTCGGTGAAGGGAACCAGGTCGATCGCCACGTCGTCGCCGTCGCGCACCACGCCGGGAACCACGAACGACGACGACGGGATGGCCGCGCCCACCGCGGTCGCGCCGGCGGGGTGCAGCGGGAACTTGTTGTACCCCTCGGTTTTGTGCTCTCCACCGCGATAGCTCTCGCTGGTGCTGCGCTGGTCGCCGTACCAGGTCACGAGCTCGTCGTCGGCGCGGAAGTACTTGGCCGAGCCGCCGAACCACAGCAGCCCCGGTGCCGCCTGCACGTACTCGATCTGGCGGCGGGGCAACGGAATCGGGACCGACGGCCGGCTGCTCACCGTCTCGAACGGGAACATCCCACTGCGCTGGTGCCGCCCGAGTGAGGGCAGCTCGGAGTAGTAACTCGCGTCGACGGTGGCGAAATCGGCCTCGGTCGGCGTGTAGCGCTGCTTCGGAATGGTGCCGCTGCTGGCTTTCTGCAGCCAGTACTCGTACGGCAAGCCTGTGCCGGGCGGCGAGATGAGGTGTGCGTACGGGTAGGTCTGCAGCTCACCGGTGCGCACGGCCTTGGCCACCGGCGAGATCCACATCGGCACCCCGGGTCCGGCGTCGTAGTCGAACGTGACCGCCGGGCCGGTTTTCGGAGCGCGGCGGAGGAAGAACCCGTTGTCGTCCAGCAGCGCCGGGCGCGGCGTGACCCAGGTGACCTTGCTGGTCGCCTTCCTGGCGTCCATCCGCACGGTCGCGTCGGCCTTCACGGTGAACTCCGGGTTCACGACCTCGCGCACGCCGGACACGCTGCCGTCGGCCGCCGTGGTGAAGAAAACGCTGATGGCGCTGTAGTTCCCGGCCGGCACGCTGTACTTCGCGGTGCCGTCGTAGAAGAAGTTCAGGGCCTCGTTCTCGTCGACCAGCGTCGAGTCGTCGAGGTTGGTGAGCAGGGAGATACCGGTGTCGGACGGCGTTCCGTCGACTTCGTCGGCCGCCAGCGTGAGCGTGTTGAGCACACCGCGCGGCTGTTTCTCCGCCGACGGGCCGGAAACGTCGGCGAACAAGCCGCCGAAGCTGCCCCGCGCCCGGTCGTGCGCGTACTGCTGCGCCAGTTGCGCGCCGAAGCTCCTCGCCGCCGCGCGGTCGAACGTGCGCGCCGGCGTGGTCACGTGGTCGCTCGCCGCCCGGTCGACGTCGAACAGGCCGAGGTCCAGCCCTCGGCCCAGGTAGGGCACGGCGGTGGCGGGGATCTCGTAGTTCCGGCCGCCGAGCCCGAGGTGCACCAGCGAGCGCGCCGGCCCCCTGGCCGCGGCCGGCTCCACGTCGTAGGTCGCCCGGCCGCCGCCGAGCTCGTGGACACGCACCACGTCGCCGGTGATCAGCAACGCCGTGCGGTCGCTCGTCGGCTCTGCTTGCGGTCGGCTGACCTGCGGCGCGGCGGCCGCGACCCCTGCCCCTGTCGCGACGAGCGCCACGACCCCCAGCACGGTCAAAGGTTTACGCACACACACCTCCGGTGGACAACGGATCACCCGCTACCTACGCGAAGGGTGCGGTGAAAGTTGCACCGCGCGCCCGAATTGCCCCGTTCAGCCCAGTGCTCAGGCCGGGGTGACCAGGTAGTCCTGCGGCCGGAAGCGGCGCGTCCGGCGCCAGAACTCCACCGTGCCCGCCGGCCAGAGCACCGTGTTGCGGCCCGATCTCGGGTCCTGGTACCAGCTGCGGCAGCCGCCGGTCTGCCACACGGTGGCGGCCATCCGCGACTCGAGCCAGTCGTTGAACGCGTTCTGCACCTCGGCCCGCACCTCGAACGCCTTGGCGCGCCGCAGCCGGCGCAGCGCGGCGACCACATAGGACGCCTGGGCCTCGATCATGAACACCTGGGAGTTGTGGCCCAGCCCGGTGTTCGGGCCGACCATGAAGAACAGGTTCGGAAACCCGGCCACCGTGGTGCCGAGGTAGGCCTCGTTGCCCTTGCCCCAGGCCTCGGCGAGCGTGCGCCCGTCGCGGCCCTCCACCTCGAACCGGATGGTCTCCTGCGTGTCGAAACCCGTGCCGTAGATGATCACGTCGGCGGGCACGGCCACGCCGTCCTCGCCCACGACCTCGCCGGGCCGCACCGACTCGACGCCGCCGGACCGCACGTCGACGTGCGGTTTCGTGAGCGCCGGGTACCAGGTGCTGGAGATGAGCAGGCGTTTGCAGCCGATCGTGTAGTCCGGCGTGAGCCGGGCGCGCAGGTCCTCGTCGGGCACCTGTTTGCGCAGCAGCCGCCGGGCGAGGCCGGCCGTCTGCTCCATCGCCGCGGGGTCGGCGACGAACCCGACCGCGCGCTTCTCGTGGATCCAGTACAGCCGATCCCGCACGTACCAGCGGTAGGGCGGAAACCAGCGCGCCCAGAACTTGTGCCGGGCGTCGAACTCGCGGTCGGCCTTCGGCACGATCCACGGCGGCGTGCGCTGGAACACGGTCAGCGCCGCCACCCGGTCCACGATCGCCGGCACGAACTGGATCGCGCTCGCGCCCGTGCCGATCACGGCCACGCGCTTGCCGGTGAGATCCACGTCGTGGCGCCACTGCGCGGAGTGGAACACCTCGCCGCCGAACGATTCCGCACCCGGCAGCTGCGGCACCGCCGGAAAGTGCAGCGGACCGACGGCGGAGACCACGAATCGCGCCCGATAGGTGTCCCCCGTCGCCGTGGTCACATCCCACCGGCCGGCGCTTTCGTCCCACGCGGCGCGCGTGACGCGTTGCCCGAAGCGCAGCCGGCCGAGCAGCTTGCGCCGGCGAGCGACGTCGCGCAGGTACTCCAGGATCTCCGGCTGGCCGGCGAACAGCCGGCTCCAGTCGGGTTTCTGCGCGAACGAGTACGAGTACAGCGGCGACGGGATGTCGCAGCCGCAGCCGGGATAGGTGTTGTCGCGCCAGGTGCCGCCGAGGTCGTCGGCCGCTTCGAGCACGCGGAACGAGCGGAACCCGGCCTTGTCCAGGCGCGCGGCGATGCCGAGGCCGCTGAAGCCCGAGCCGATCACCACCACGTCGACCTGCTCAGCCGGCATCGGTGAGCTCCCGCTTGAGGACCTTGCCCGACGGATTGCGCGGCAGCTCCGTGACGAACCGCCACTCCACCGGCACCTTGAAGTCGGCCAGCAACTCGGCGGCGTGCGCCCGCAGGCTTTCCTCCGTCGGCGTGCGCCCGGGCCGCGGCACGACGACCGCGCGCACGCGTTCGTCGAAAATCGGGTCGGGCACCCCCACCACGGCGACCTCGGCCACGTCGGGGTGCTGCGCGAGCGCGCTTTCCACCTCGAGGCTGTAGATGTTCTCGCCGCCGCGGATGATCATGTCCTTGAGCCGGTCGAGCACCCGCACGAAACCTTCGCCGTCGATGGAGCCGACGTCACCGGTGTGCAACCAGCCGTCCACGAAGGTCGACGCGGTGGCCTCCGGGTTGCCCCAGTAACCCGCGGCCACCACCGGACCGCGCACGCACAGCTCGCCGACGGTGTCGCGCAGGTCGCGCGGCGGCTCGCCGGGCAGCGCGATCGCGACCTCCACCCCGTCGACGACCGGGCCGACGCTCCACGCGTGGCTCAGGTACTCGGCGCCGGCGGTGAAGGTGACGATCGACGTGCCTTCGGTGAGGCCCCACACGTTGCCCAGCACCAGATCCGGCAGCTGCGCGAGCACCTGCGCCGGGAACGACTCGGGCACCGGCGAGCCGCCCATCACGAACAGCCGCAGCGACGACAGGTCCGCGCCCGCGTCCTTCGCCTTCAGCAGGATCAAGCGCAGCATCGCCGCGACACCCGCGAAGAACGTGATCCGCTCGGACGCCATGAGCGCCACCGTGGTCTCCGCCTTGAACGCGGGCGTGAACACACAGCAGGCGCCGTTGGCGAGGAAGCCGATGAACTGCGACACGATCGCGGTGGCGTGGAACATCGGCGCGGCCACGAGCGTGCGTTCGCCGGGGCCGGCGCCGAGGCGTTCGCGCACGGTGCCGGCGTTGAACATCAGGTTGGCGTGGGTCTGCATCGCGCCCTTGGGGCGGCCGGTGGTGCCGGACGTGTAGAGCAGGTGCGCGACGGCGCCGGGCTCGGTGTGCTGCCCCGGCAACACGGTGGCGTCGGCGGTCTCACCGTGGTCGGCGGTGAGCACGGCCGCGTCGATCGCGCCGGGCAGGTCGCGGTCGGTGATCACGAGCTTCGCGCCGGAATCGCCGAGCACGTGGTCGATCTCGGGGCGGGCGAAGCGCGTGTTCACGAGCACGCCGATGGCCCCGGCGAGCTGCACGCCGAAGTAGCTCACGGCGTACTGCCAGCCGTTGGGCAGCAGGATCGCGACGCGGTCGCCGGGTTCCACGCCGAGCTCACGCAAGCGCGTGGCCACCACCGCGGAGCGGCGCACCAGGTCGGCGTGGGAGATCCGGGTCTCGCCGTCGACGAGGGCCTCGCTCGGGCCGTGTCTTCCGGCGATGTCGAGCAGCATGGCGGGCAGGGTGCTGGGGGACACGGACTCTCCTGGAGGTGCTTCGGGGTGAGTGCTCAGCGGTAGAAGCCGCCGCGGGTGAGGCCGGAGCCGCCGTCGAGGCGCAGCGCCTGGCCCGTGGTGTAACCGGCGGCCGGGGACAGCAGGTAGAGGATCGAGCCGACGACCTCGCCCAGCGTCGCGACGCGGCCCATCGGCACGCCGGCCAGCAGCCGCTCGCGGGCCGACTCGGGCATCGCGAGCACCTTGGGCGTCGCGAACAGGCCGGGTTCGACGGCGTTCACGCGCACTCCGTCGCCGCCCCACTCGGCGGCCAGCGACCGCGTGAGACCGAGCACACCGGCCTTCGCCGCCGCGTACGCCGCCTGGCCGGGCAGGCCGTCTTCCGCCGCGACCGACGAGAGGAACACGATCGAGCCGGCCGATTCCTTCAACGCCGGGTAGGCCGCGCGGGCCAGCACGAACTGGGCGACGAGGTTGGCGTCCACATCGGACCGGAACTCGCCGATCGGGAAGCTGCTCGCGCGGTGGATCGTGTCGACGATCCCGGCGGCGCCGACCACGGCGTCGAGGCCGCCGAGCCGCTCGGTCGCTTCGGTGACGGCCTGGGCGGCCGCGGTCTCGTCGGTGAGGTCGGCGACCAGGCTCTCGGGGCCCACGGCGGCGCGGTCGATGCCGACCACGCGGGCGCCGACCTGCGTGAGCGCGGCGACCAGCGCCTGCCCCAGCCCGCCGGCCGCACCCGTGACCACCACGCGGCTGCCCGGCCGCGGCTGCGTCGACCAGTCGTGTTCCACCATGAGGACCCCGTCGCTCGCTCGTGTCGATCGATTGATCGACACCCAGGCTAGCCACGCCGCGCGGCGTGCGTCAACATGTCGATCGTACGATCGGGACGTTTGTACTCGCCTACGCTGTACGCCTGTCCCGTTCGGCTGAAGGAGGACCGTGGCCAGGAAGAAGTCGCTCGACGAGGGCCCCGTGCTCCGGGACCTGATCCTCGAACGCGCCAGCGTGCTGTTCCACGAACGCGGCTACAGCGCCACCTCGATCCGCGATCTGGCCGACGCCGTGGGCATCTCGTCGTCGACGATGTACCACCACTTCACCAACAAGCAGGAGGTGCTGCACGCGATCGTGTCGCGGTTCATGACCGACTTCGTCGACGCGACCGTGCCCGTGCTGCGCGACGCGGCGCTGCCCCCGGCCGAACGCGTGCGCCGCGTGGTGCGCCTGCACCTCGAACTGAGCGACGACCGGCGGCCGGAACTGCTGGTGGGCAACCCCATCCGCTACGCGCTCGACCCCGCGCAGCAGGCCGAGGGGATCAAGCTGCAGACCGCCTACCACGACGCGTTCCGCGATGTCCTCGCCGAAGGCGTGGCCGCCGGCGAATTCCGGATCGACGACGTAACCGTGACCACGATGGCGGTGCTCGACATGCTCAACGGCCTGCGCGAGTGGTTCACGCCGAGCGGCCGGCTCACGCGCGAAGCGCTCGTGGCGCAGTACACCGCGCTGGTCGAGCGGATGCTGGGCCGATGAAAAAGCCCCGGCCGGAGTCCGGCCGGGGCTGGTGATCTCGGAGCTACTTCGTGGTCGCCGTGGCGGCGCTCACGATGATGTCGGTGACCTTGTCGGGCCGCGAGACCAGCACGGCGTGCGAAGCACCCGGCACCACCACGGTGTGCGCGTGGGCGCGCTTGGCCATCCACTCCTGCGCGGCCGGCGGGATGTTCTTGTCCCCGGTCGGGATCAGGTCCCACACCGGCTTCTGCTTCCACGCGGGGTCGGTCGAGGCCTCGGTCAGCGCGGCCATGGCGACCGGGCGCTGGGTGGCGGCCATCAGGCGGGCCTGCGACAGCGGGACGTCCGCGGCGAACTGCTTCGGGAACAGGTTCTGCTTCACGTAGAGGTCGGTCCCGCCACCGGGCAGGGCGACCTGCTGCAGCGTGTCGGCGAGCGTGCTGCCCGGGAACTTGCCCGTGAGGTCGAGGGCGGACTCACCCTTGTCCGGCAGGTAAGCCGCGATGTAGACCAGCGCCTGCACCTTCGGGTCGTTGTACGCGGCCTCGCTGATCACGTCGCCGGCGTAGGAGTGCCCGACCAGCACGACGGGCCCGTCGACGCTGTCGACCAGGGCCTTGATCGAGGCGGCGTCGGAAGCCACGCCCCGCAGCGGGTTGGCCGCGGCGATCACCGGATAGCCGCGCTGCTCGAGCCGCGCGACCTCACCGTTCCAGCTCGACGCGTCGGCGAACGCGCCGTGCACCAGCACGATCGTCGGCTTCGCCTTCGCCGGCGCATGGTGGTCCACCTGCTGCGGCGCCGCCGACGACGGCACCGCCACGAACACGGCGGCTGCGGCCACCGCGGCGGTCGCGGCGGCGATCCGGGCCAGGCGAGTACGTGTGCGCATCTCTTGCTCCTCGGGAAGTTCAGGGCTTCGCTTGCCCTGAACACTACAACTAGATTGCGTGCAATCAAGTTGTGCGCGATGCGTGAAAGATCATCGTAAGATCTGGAATAACTTCGATGGTGGCGGCGCTTGGGGGTCAGCCTCGGATCCGGACCGGAAGAGTGAACTCGCGGCCCGCCCCGGTAGGGCGCCGCCGAGCGCCTCGCCGCCCGTTCGGACCCCGGACAGGCGAGAACCGGGCTCGGCCGAGCCCGGTTCAGGAAGAAACGCGTGGTCGGGATCCCCGAAGGACCCGCGACGCACAGCCGCCGGCATGCGCGCACGGGTCACCGCGGGAAGTCCTCACCACCTACCACAGCTGATCCACAAAGGACTCAAGCCGGCCGTGGACCGACGGACGCCGCCGGGACCAGTGCGTGGCGCACGGCCAGCGCGGCGGCCTCCAGGCGCGAGTGCACCCCGAGCTTCACCAGCACGCCCTGCACGTGGCTGCGCACGGTGGCCGTGGAGACGCCGAGACGGCGGGCCATCGTCTCGGTGGTGTCGCCGTCGATGAGCATGGCGAGGCATTGGCGTTCGCGACTGGTGAGAAAGCGTTCTCTCAAATCGACTTCGCGGGAGCGGTCCGCGACCGGCGCCGCGGTGCGGGCGGGCACGTCGATGAGGGTTTCGCCGGCGATCACGCGGTCGATGGCGGTGATGAGGTGCTCGACGCCGCGCGTCTTGTGCACGTAGCCGGCCGCGCCGGAGCGCAGGGCGTCGGCCACGGCGCCGTTGCCGGGGCTGGCGGTGAGCATGATGACCTTCGTGCCGGGGCTCGCCGCGAGCGTGGCCGCGACACCGTCTTCCACCGGGCCCGCGCCGAAGTTGCGGTCGAGCAGGCAGATGTCCGGCCGTTCTTCACGGACCGTGTCCACCACCTCTTCGAGCGTGCGGGCCGTGCCCACCACCCGCAGTCCGTGCCGCTCCAGCAGCCCGGCCAGCGCTTCGAGAAAAACCTTGTGGTCGTCACCCAGGACGATGCTCGTCATTCGTGCTCCCCTTCACTCAGATGGCTGGGGAAGACGATCCGCACGCACGTACCCTCAGGTTCACCGGGCCCGACCAGCGCCTGCGCACCCGTGGCCTCGGCCAGGTGCGCGACCGTGACCAGGCCGAGCGAGGCCGTACCCGGCGGAATGCGCCCGAACCCGGGCCCGTCGTCCGTGATCGTCACGGTGACCGGCGAGTTCGCGGTGAGTTCCACGCGCACGTGACCATCGGGCCCCGCGGCACGCACCGCGTTGCCCAGCACGTTGGCGAGGATGCGCCACAGCACCGTGCCGTCCGCGCGGACGGCCGCGGCCGCGCCGTCCGCGAGCACCACCGAAGGCTCGCTGACCCGATCGGCCAGCTTCACCAGCTGCGCCAGCAACGGGCGCAACGGCACGATCTCGTCGTGCGTTTCGGCGGCCAGCGCGTGGGAGACCATCGTGCGCACCCGCGAGACCTGCTCTTCGATCAGCTCCACGCCGGCCACGTCTTTCAGCTCCGACTCGACCAGGTAGGCCAACGTCGTGATCTCGTGGCCGAGATCGTGCAACACACCCCACAGAGCTCGAACAGTCCGATCTTCGCTGCGGCGCCCGGTGGCCGCCCGGCGCTCCGGCACGGTTTCCATGGCTTTTTCCCTCGCCTTTACCTTCCCCGACCGAGGAGAGTCGTCCCCGATCTTGGGGGCGTTACTGGCGCATAACCCAGGCTTCGGCGAATAGCGGGCAATCAGCTCTCGTGTGTGACGCCACTGGTGGTCACCATGATCTTCCACGGTCCCGGTGGCACTGCGGAGCCGTCGATGAACTGCCAGTCGACCCGATCATCCTCCCCGTCGAGTTCGGTGAATCCGAGACAGCCGTTGAGCGCAGGTGACACGTCCATTCCGGCTCCGTTGAAACGATCATTCGCGGGCCGGGCGTCATCGGCACCGAACACGTATTTCGCGTCGTCGTAGCGGCCGGGGCCCGCGTCCTGGATCTGCCCGTAGCAAGTCTTGCGCGCGTGCCGGATTCGCACCCAGCGATTTTTCAGGAAGCTGAAGCCACGATCGGAAACCTTCGAGGAATACGGTTCCTCCCCCGCCCACGGCACCACGCTCGCGCGTTGACGATTTGCCACCTCGTCTCCCACATCGTCAAAAGGGAGGTCGAGGTAGAACGGATTTTCCTGTGGTGTCATGCGCGTGGGAAAGAATCCGTTGGCCGCCGTTCGTGGTTCGGTCTCGCAGTTCGCGGCCGTGACCACTCCGTCGCAGCCGCCGTAGTGGTCGAGCCACCGGTCGTCGTAGGCCGACTCGACCTGGCTGCCGTCCTCGGCGTTCGGGTCGAAGATCTCCCCGACCCAGAACGTGGTGGCCACGATGTTCGTGTGCCACGGGTATTCCTTCGGCGGCGTCGTCGACGAGGCCACCGGCGGACCCGCCGGCGCGCCCGCCCCAGGGGAGTGGACGGGCGCGCCGGTGCAGGACGCGGTGGTCATCACGGCCGCCAGACCCCACACCGCGTATCTGATCCGGGTCGCTGCCCGGCGGCGAGCGCCGGGCAGCGACGGTGAACGGACGTCAGTCACCGGGTTCCACGGGAGCGATGACCTGTCCGGGGCGCGTTGCCGGCACGAGCGGCTTCGCGTTGCGGCCGAAGGAACCGGCCTTCACGGAGTTGCGGCTCGTCACGCTGAACCGCTGCGGGCTCGAGGTGGACGCCTGCACGGCGGCCGCCGCGGCCGTTCCGGAGCCGGCGACGAAGGAGTAGTCGTCCGTCGTCACCGAACCGTTGGCGATCAGTGCGAGACCGAAGCTCAGCCCGGTCGCGCCCGCGGGCGCCGCAGGAGTGGTGAACGTGCCCTGCGTCCAGTTCGGCGCCGCCGCGAGCCACGGGCCGGACGTCCAGTACGTCCAGAAGCCCTGGCTGGTGCGGTAGTACAGCGAGAACTGCGTGATCGCCGTGGACTTGTACCAGACGCCGACGGTGTAGGTCTTGCCCGCCGCGATCGTCGGGGTACAGGCGCCGAGGTCGAACGTCGGCAGGAGCTTCGCGTCACCGTCGGTGTAGTTGGCGACGTCGAGGCGCTGCGCGTACGTGCCGGTGTGCTTGTCCGTGGTTCTCGTCCACGTCGGCGTGTTGCCGCCGTAGCCGCCCGGCATGTAGCAGTCGGGGAAACCGGTGCCGCTCGTCGAGCTCTCGAGCGAGGTGTTCACGAGCCCGGTGTTCGTCGACGCCGGTGCCGTGACCACGGGCTTCACCGCGCCGCCGATGGCCTGCTGCATCGTCTTCACCGTGGTGCCCACGCCCTTGCGCGCGTTGAGCCACGAGAGGAACTGGTCGAGCCGCGTGGGCGTGATCGACAGCTCGTCGCAGCCGGTGCCGGCGCAGATGTGGTGGAAGGTGAAGGTGAGCAGGCCGCCGTTGCGTTCGGCCGCGGTGACCGCGCTCTGCATCTGGGCCAGGGTCCAGGTGTTGTCGTCCTCGTCGAGCGCCTTGATCTCGTACGCGTCGGCGGGCTTGGTCGTCTCGGCGGCGGGACAGCCCGCGCAGCCGTGCGCCGAAGCCAGGTCACCGAGACCGCGGGCGCTGTTGAACCCGCACGCCTTCACGTTGTTTTTCACCGACGTGTTCAGCGCCGCGTACGGGTAGGCGAAGCTCGTCACGGAGAAGCCCATCGCGGCCAGCGAGGCGCGGCCGTTGCAGATCTGCCGCTTCGCCTCGTCGGCGGGCACCGTGGTGAGGTCGGGGTGCGTCACCGTGTGACCACCGATCTCGTGCCCGGCGTTCTTGATGGTGTTCAGGTTGGCCTGCGTGAGGTAGTTGGGGGCGCCGACCGAACCGCTGATGATGTAGAAGGTGCCCTTCATGTTGTACTTCTGCAGGATCGGCAGCGCGGTCATCTGATCGGCGTTGCCGTCGTCGAAAGTGAGCACCACGCCCAGCGGCCGTGCCAGTGACGCACCCGCTGTGGAGCTGCCCACCACCAGGGCGGGCAGCACGCACAGCAGCGCGGCCGCGCAGACCGCGAGCCGTGTGCGGGCCCGCCGGAAATCGAATCCCTTGCGGGCCTTGCGGTGTTTCCGCCTACTTCGTTCCATGGGTGGCCACCAAAATGATCGGGGATACCTGAGCCGACCGTAAAGACCGAGCCCGGCGGCCGGATCCCCATGCGGGATGACGCGGCCTACCGCAGATGCCGGATCTCCGTCATCTGCATGAGCCGTCTTTCGCACAGCTGGCTGAGGACAACCCGTTTCACGGCCTGTTTGCTGTGCGGCGTGGACATCACCCGTCTGTTCCTGATCGAGGATCACCGCATGGTGGCCGACGTGCTCACGTCGAGCCTCGCCGCGGTGCCCTGGATCAGGGTGGTCGGCACCCGCGCCACCTCCGATCCGGCGCTGCGCTCCGCGCTCGTCGCGCAGCAGCCGGACGTGGTGACCGTGGAGCTGGAGTCGCTCACCGACGTGCGGGAGCGGGTCCGCAGCTGGCGCGAGGCGGTGCCGATGGCGCGCTTCGTCGCCCTCACCGCGAGCCGGGACCGGGATCTCGCGGTGTGCGCGGCCCACGCGGGGATCGACATCTGGATCCCCAAGGAAAGTTCGCTCGAAGACCTGCTGGACCACGTGCGTCGCGCCCGCGCCGGGCACGCGTGGTACCCGCCCGAACTGCTCACCGTGCTGTTCGACCGCCTGCGCCGCGATGCCGCGACCCCGCACCGGCCGGCTTCGAGCCCTCTCGACGTGCTGAGCGAGCGTGAACGCGAAGTGCTGGTGGCGATGGTCGACGGCGACCGCAGCGACCAGATCGCGGCTCGGCTCCAGCTTTCCCGCAACACCGTGCGCACGCACACCCGAAACCTGTTCCGCAAGCTGAAAGTCCACAGCGGACTGGAAGTCGTGAAGATCGCCCGAGCCGCCGGCATCGAGCCCCACGGCGAGATGCCGATATGGAAAGGGGAAACCCCTTGACCCTCATGGCCGAATCACCTCTGAGCGAGGCCGAGGGCCTCGCCTCCGTCGCCATCGTAGGAATGGGCTACGTCGGCCTGCCGACCGCACTGGGCCTGCACGCCGACGGCGCGCGCGTGCTGGGTCTCGACACCAGCGCCGAACGGCGCGACACGATCCTGGCCGGCGAGCCCGACCTCGTCGAAGCCGATCTCGCCCGCCTGGTGCTGGCGCGGCGCGACGACCGCTTCGACCTCACCGGCGACCCGGCGCGCCTGGCCGAGGCCGACGCGGTGATCGTCTGCGTCCCGACGCCGCTCGACCGGTACCTGACACCGGACCTGGGCCCGTTGCGCTCGGCCTGCCGCGCGGTGGTCGAGCACGCGCGGCCGGGCCAGACGCTGGTGCTCACGTCCACCAGTTACGTCGGCACGACCCGGGAGCTGCTCGAGGAACCGTTGCGGGACCGCGGTCTCGTGGTCGGCGAGGACGTGTTCGTGGCCTTCAGTCCCGAGCGCATCGACCCCGGCGTGCCCGAGCACACGCAGCTCAGCACGCCACGGGTGGTCGGCGGCTGCACGGCCGCGTGCACCGGCCACGCCCGGCGCGTGCTGGAGCGCCTGACCCCGCTCGTGCACGAGGTGTCCTCGGCCGAGGCGGCGGAGCTCACGAAGCTGTACGAGAACTCGTTCCGCGCGGTGAACATCGCGCTGGCCAACGAGTTCGCCGGCATCTGCGCCACGCTCTCGCTCGACCCGATCGAGGTCACGCGGGCTGCGGCGACGAAACCGTACGGGTTCATGAGCTTCTACCCCGGCCCCGGCGTCGGCGGGCACTGCATCCCGTGCGACCCGCACTACCTGCTGTGGCAGCTGCGCGAGGCCCACGGCCACGCGCCGCTGATCAACCAGGCCATGACGTCGATCGCGCACCGGCCCGGCCAGGTCGCCGACCGTGTCACGGCCACGCTTTCGGCCGCCGGACGCGGGGTCGCGGGCGCGCGGATCGTGGTGGTGGGCGTGACGTACAAGCCCGGCGTGCGCGATCTGCGCGAGTCGTCGGCGTTGGAGATCCTCGAGCGGCTGGCCGCTGGTGGTGCGAAGGTCGAGTACCACGACCCGCTCGTGCCGGAGCTGCGGCTGGGTGGGCGCTCGTACCAGAGCATCCCCGACCCGCACGGCACCGACTTCGACCTGGTGCTGATCCACACCGTCCACCCTGGACAGTCCTACGACTGGATCCAGCACTGTCCCTTGGTGCTCGACGCCACCTACAAGTTCGACGCGGCCGCGCACCGCGAGCTGGTCTGAAGTTTTTCCTTCGGTGAAAGGGCGTACGTGATGCGGTGCTTGGTGACCGGCGGGGCCGGCTTCATCGGTTCCCACCTGACCGAAAGGTTGCTCGGCGAGAACCGCGAGGTGGTGGTGCTGGACGACTTCAGCACCGGCACGTCGCAGAACCTCGCGGCCGTCGCCGGCGACCCGCGGCTGCGGATCGTGCAGGGGTCGGTGTGCGATCCGGGCGCCGTGGAGTCCTGCATGGACGGGGTCGAGCAGGTGTACCACCTGGCCGCGGCCGTCGGCGTGTTCACGATCCTGCGCAAGACGCTCGACAGCCTGCGCACGAACCTGCTGGGCACCGAGGTCGTGCTCGACGCGGCGCTGCGCCACGACGCGCGCATCCTCGTGGCCTCCACCAGCGAGGTGTACGGCAAGAACACCTCGATCGGCCTGCGGGAGGACGACGACCGCGTGATCGGGTCGCCGCTGAAGAACCGGTGGTCGTACGCGGAGGCGAAGGCGCTCGACGAGACGTTCACCTACCTCTACGGCGCCGAGCTCGGGGTGCGGACGGTGCTGGTGCGGCTGTTCAACACCGTCGGCCCGCGTCAGCGCGGCCACTACGGAATGGTCGTGCCGCGGTTCGTGGACCAGGCGCTGACGGGAGAGCCGCTCACGGTGTTCGGCACTGGCCGGCAGACGCGGTGCTTCTGCCACGTGCTCGACGTGGTGCCGGCGCTCGTGGCGCTGCTCGACGACGAGTCGGCGCACGGCTCGGTCTACAACCTCGGCAGCCCGGAGCAGGTGAGCATCGAAGAGCTGGCGGCGCTGGTGATCGCGGCGACCGGGTCCGACAGTTCGATCGTGAAGGTGCCGTACAAGGAGGCCTACGGCGCGGGGTACGAGGACATGCAGCGGCGCGTGCCGAACTGTGCGCGCGCGGCGCAGCAGGTCGGGTTCCGCGCGGCGCACAGCCTGCGGGAGACCATCGACGCGGTCATCGACGACCGGCGGGCGCAGCTGCGGACCGCCGTCGCCGGTTGACGACGCGCCGGTCGACCCGGTCGCGTCACCGCGGCCGGGTCGCCGTGCTTCTCGTCTGTGAGCTGCTGGTGCTGACGTTGCTGCGCGACGGCGGGGCGCGCGCGGCCGTGCAGCCGCACACGATCGCGTCGCTCCCCTACTGGAACCTGGCCGGGGGCACGTCGACGGTGCAGGCGCACACTTCGCAGGTCACGGAGGCGTCGCCGTGGCTCTACGGTCTCGACGCGGGCGGCCGGCTCGTCTCGCAGTCGCCGCGCACGCAGGATCTGGCGCGCCTGCGGGCCACGGGCGTGGAGCTCACACCGACGATCGCGAACGTCACCGAGGGGCGCTGGCACCCGCAGATCGTGCAGTCCATCCTCCACGATCCGGCGGCGACCAGGCGGCACATCGACGACATCGTGGCGCTGGTGGTGGGCGGTGATTTCGCCGGCGTCGACATCGACTACGAGGAGCTGCGCTCCACGGACCGGCTCGTGTTCACCTCGTTCATCACGCGGCTGGCGGATGCGTTGCGGGCCAACGGCAAACGGCTTTCGGTGGACGTGTTCGCGAAAACCACCGACGCCGGCTACGACGAGCGCAACCGCGCGCAGGACTACGCCGCGCTGGGCCGCGCCGCCGATCAGGTGCGGCTGATGGCGTACGACTACCACTGGCAGACGTCCGCGCCGGGCCCGATCGCGCCCGAGGGGTGGGTTCGCGACGTGCTCACGTATGCGACGTCGCAGATCCCGCGGTCGAAGATCGTGCTGGGCGTGCCGATGTACGGCTACGACTGGGTGGGGCACAGCGCGGTGCCGGTCACCTGGGTGCAGGCCTACGGCCGCTCGCGCGAGTTCGGCGCGCCCGTGGAGTGGGACGGCTTCAGCGAATCACCTCACTTCTCCTATGTGGACGCCGCGGGCCAGCGGCACGACGTGTGGTTCGAAAACGCGTACAGCGCGTCGATCAAGTTCACCCAGGCCCGGCAATTCGGGATCGGCGGGGTGTACCTCTGGCTCTTCGGCACGGAGGACGACCTCGTGTGGTCGAAGCTCGACACCTACTGGACTCCGGCGGAGGCACGATGATTCCCCTGTGGCTGCTGGTCATTTTCGTCTTCGGGGTGAACTTCACCGTGTGGGGCATGGCCGGCTTGGCGCGCGCGGTGGAGAACCGCCTGCGGCCGGCGGCGCCACCACGGCCGTCTCCGGTGCCCCGCTCGCGGCCCGCCCGGGTGCACCGCTCGCGCGTGGCCGTGCTCATGGCCGCGCACAACGAGGAGGTCGTGATCGCCGACTCGCTCGCCGCCATCACACGCCTCGTGCCGGCCGAGAACGTCCACGTGGTGTCCGACGGTTCCACCGACCGCACCGTCGAGCTTGCCTTGGCGTGCGGCGTGAACGTCACCGAGACCCCCACCAACGTCGGCAAAGCCGGCGCCCTCCAGGCCGGCGTGCACCACTTCTCCCTCGCCACCCGCTTCGACGCGGTCCTGCTTCTCGACGCCGACACCCGCCTCGACCCGGGCTACTTCGACGCCGCCCTCCCGGAATTCGACGACCCCACCGTGGTCGCCGTCGCCGGCTGCGCCGCCACCGACTGGACCACCGCCCGCCGCGGCTTCCTGCCGTACTTGTTCACGGCCCACCGCGCCCGCATCTACGCCCTGCTGCAACGCCTCCTCAAGTTCGGCCAAACCTGGCACCGCACCAACGCGGCCCTCATCGTCCCCGGCTTCGCCAGCCTCTACCGCGCGCAGACCCTGCCGCTGATCGACATCAACCCGCCGGGCCTGGTCATCGAGGACTTCAACATGACCTTCGAGGTCTACCGCAAACGCCTCGGCAAAGTCGGCTTCTCCCTGCGCGCCATCGCCGTCACCCAGGACCCGGACGCCCTGCGCGACTACCTCCACCAGACCCGACGCTGGGCACTCGGCTTCTGGCAGACCGTCAGCCGCTACCGCCCCCGCGCCGACCTCTTCAGCGCCATGCTCGGCCTGTACGTGGTCGAACTGGTGCTCGCCAGCCTCTTCATGGCCCTGCTACCGCTCATGACGGTGCTGCTCCTCCTGGCCCTCATCCCGGGCTTCCTCTCCGTCCCCATCGCCGGCGACCTGACCCTCGCCATCGGCCACTACGTCAACCTCCCCACCATCGCCTTCGGCATCCTCCTTCCCGACCTCCTCCTCACCGTCGCGGTCACCCTCATCGAGCGCCGCGCCCGCTACCTCCTCATGGCGCCCCTCTACCTCCCCCTCCGCTGCCTCGACGCGTGCGTCGCCCTCTGGACGCTGCCCCAGGCCTGGCGCGTCCGCTCCTCCGGCCGCTGGACCAGCCCGACCCGTCGAGGAGCAGAGCCGGCGCCGGCTTCGGTGCCGGTGCCGGTGTCCGCGCCAGTGCCGGTGTCCGCGGCAGTGCCGGTTTCGGCGCCAGTGCCGGTTTCGGCTCCAGCACCGATGTCTGCGCCAGCGCCGGTGTCTGCAGCGTTGCCGGTTGCGGCGCCGGCACCGGTGTCTGCGCCGCTGCCTGCTCTCAGCCCATCGCCCGCCGCAACCCCGGCCGCGACCGCAGCAGCGAACTCCCCTGGCTCACCGTCAATCACGACGGCTGCCCGCGCTGAGGACCACGCCGTGCCCACAACGGACAGCACCCCCGGCGACAACATCGACACGGTCGACACCGTCGGCGCCATCGCTGCGGCTGAAACCTCGCGCAGCAACGGCCTCTCCCCCACCGCGGCCGACACCGCAGTCAGCAACGGACTCGCCTCCGCCGACACCCAGCTGCTCCCTTCACCTTTCCCCCGCAACCGCAACACTCAGCACAGCACCTTCAGGCCCACAACTCCCTCACTCCCCCAACCCACCTCTGCCTCACCCACCACACCCGACTCCGAACCAGCGTGGCCGACCGAATGGCCCCCGGACTGGCCCCCCGACCCCCTCCCCCACGAAAAAGTCAGCTGACAACCACGACCGACACCCACTCCGCACCGCCCAGCGCGGCGCACCGCCTCGCGCCTGTGCCCAACTCGCACGGTTGACACGGCTGCGCGGCTCGGCCACCCGCCCTGGGTGCTCGGCCCGCCTGCCCGGACCCCACTCGGCCGGCTCGGCTACTCGACTCGGCTGCTCGACTCGGCTGCTTCGCATGCCGCACCCCACGCGGCCACTCAGCGCCGCAGACTGAACGCAGCAAACCCCTACGCCAGCCGAGAACTCGACCCGGCCGAGCTGGCCCGTTGCTCACCGCCTCAGACCAGCCGGCAGCGTGTCCGACCACACCGCTGGCATTGGCCACCGGGCCTGTTCGAATCGCAGAGCCGATCCGACCAAAGCAAGCCCGCTGCTCACCGCTCCACGTCAGCAGGCAGCCCGTCCGACCGCACCCCTGGCCTTGGTCGCCGGGCCGGTTCGGATCAGGCAGCCGAGCCGACCAACCGACCTCACCGGCCCTCACCGCCCCAGATCAGCCAGCAGTGCGTCCAGCCGCGCGGCCTTGACGTTGGCGTCGGTGGCCGGGCGGTTCGGGTCGGGCAGCAGGGCGGTGAGGCCCCAGGCTCGGCCGCGGGCCCAGGTGGCGTCGTCGACAGCGAGTTCTGCGCGGAACGTCGCCCGGGACGGGCCGTCGAGCAGGGTCCACGCCGCGATCAGGTCGACGGCCGGGTCGCCGATCGCCAGTGTGCCGAAGTCGATGACCGCGGTGAGGCGACCGTCGCGGGCGAGCAGGTTGCCGGGCGCGGGATCGCCGTGCACCCACACCGGCGGGCGGTCCCACGGCGGCGCCGCGAGCGCCGCGTCGAACACCGCCGTCGCGGCGGCCGTGTCGATCCGCCCCTCCAGCGCGGCGAGCCACGGGCGCACCCGACCCTCGACCACGGCCGAATCACGCTCGTCACCCAGGCCGACCCCTCGGAACCCGTTGCTCCACTCCGGCGGCGGCCCACCGGTGGCGTCGACCGCCTGCAGCGCAAGGAAAAACTTCGCGAGCTCCGTCGCCGTCGCACCGAGGTCCGACAGCCGGCCCGGGTCGGGCCGCCGCCCGTCGAGCCAGCGGTAGATCGACCACGGGAACGGATACTCCTCGGTCGCCTTCCCCTGCGCCAACGGCACCGGAACCGGCAACGGCAAGCGCGGCCCCAGCCACGGCAGCCAACGCTGCTCCCTCGCCACCTGTCCCTCCCACCGCGCGAACCGCGGCAGCCGCACGGACATCGTGTCGCCCAGCCGGTAAGTGGCGTTGTCCACTCCCGGCGACGGCACCGGCACTACCGGAAGCTCCGCCCACTCCGGAAATTGCCCGGCGACCAGCCGCCGCACCACTTCCACCGTGATCGTCACTTCATCGGACGACATGTCCCCTGCGCTCAACAGGCCTCCCCTGCTCGGTGGTCTCAGATCCAAACCACCGGCTCAGCCCCTGTCCACCGAATTCCCTCACCTCCTTTCCTGACTCGAGAACGAACGTCATGACACTCAGGCGCTCTTCGCCAACGCCAGCTTCTGCGCGGCGTTGACCAACGGCACCAACCGGGTACCGAAGTTACGCACCGCCATCCCCGCCCGGGTGGCGGGAATCAGCATCGCGGCCGCCATGGGAACGTTGCGCTGCCTCGGATTCACCAGCTTCCGGTGCGTCGCCTCGTAGCGCCGGAACGCCGACGCCGGGTCCTCCGGCGTGGCCGCCAGCTCCGTGGCCAGCGTGTGCGCGCCGGCGATCGCCAGCGTGGAGCCGTCGCCGAACAGCGAGACACACGAAGCCGCGTCACCCGCCAAGACCACCCGACCGGAGGCCCAGCTCGGCAGCCGCACCCGCGACACCGAATCGAGGTAGAGGTCGTCGGCCGTGCGCACCTGCTCGAGCAGCTCCGGCACCCGCCATCCGGCCCCGGCGTACGCGGTCTCCAGCAAACGCTTGTGCTGCTCCGCGTTCCGGTAGTCGAAGTCCGGCACCGCCGCGTGCCGGAACATGAACGCCACGATCCCGTGTTCGCGCGACGGATGCACCGCCACCGCCCGGCCCGGCGAGTTGTACATGACGATCTCGCTCCGGTGCGGCACCGGACCGTCGAACGGCATGGTCGCGACGTACACCCCCATGTGCTCCACGAACTCCCGCTCCGGACCGAACGCCAGCCGGCGCACGCCCGAGTGCAGTCCGTCGGTGCCCACCACGAGGTCGAACCGGCGGGGCGCGCCGCGGTCGAAGGTGACGTCGACTCCGCCCGCGTCCTGCTCGATCCCGATCACCGAGTCGTGGAACACGTACTCGGCGTCCTCGGCACTCGCGTCGTAGAGGATGCGGGCGAGGTCCGTGCGCGTCAGCTCGACGTCGGTGCCCCCGCCATCGCTCATCGCCACGCGGCCGACGCGCTTGCCCCGGTCGTTCACGAACCGCAGGCTCGCGACTTCCGTGGCCGCCTCTCTCACCCGCTCGGTGAGGCCCATCTTCCGCATGACCTCAGCGGCCGGCCCACGAACGTCGACCGGACTCCCGCTCGAGCGCAGCCCCGCGGCCCGCTCGACCACCGTCGGCCGGTATCCCGCGCGGGCCAGCCAGTACGCGAGCGTGGGCCCGGCGACGCCGGCCCCGGAAATCAGCACCGTCTTCGCAGCCATGATCTGTCTCCCCCTTCTGCGACGGTTCCACTGACCGTCGGTCAGGGTCGACCGTACGCTCCTGTCCATCGGTCAGGCAAGGGGGTAGATTCGAAAGCATGAACGAAGCAGTGCCGCCCGACACCCGTGCGCGCATCCTCGAGGTCGCCATGGAGCTGTTCGGCGAGAAGGGGTATCACGCGACGTCGGTGCGGGAAATCGCCGAACGGGTCGGCGTCACCAAGGCCGCGGTCCTCTACCACTTCCCGGGCAAGGCCGATCTCATCGCCGCCCTGGCCGAACCGATGCTGGTGGACCTGGAGGCCACGATCAAAGCGGTGGAGGCCCTGGCCGACGACCCGCACGCGGCCCGCGAAGCGATCTTCGAAGGCCTGCTCGACGTCTGGCTGCGGCACCGCTATCTCTTGCAGCTCAACCTGCGTGACCTGGGACTTACGGCTTCACAGTCGGTGTTCGACCGCTTCCGCGACAGCATGCTGCGCGCGAACCTGATCGTGGCGGGCCCGCACCCCGACCTCACCCTGGACATCCGCGCGTCGCAGGCGATTGCCATGCTCAGCGACCCGGTGATCCTCCACGCCGACCGCCCCGCGCACGAGGTGCGCACCGCGGTGCTCGACGGTGTCCACCGCCTGTTCGGCGACGTCGAACCCAGCGCCGGGCGCGGCCGGCCGACCGTGATGACCGGCAACCTGCTCGTGATGTGCCGCGAGATGCACGACAAAGGGTTCCCGGCCGCCAAGATCGCCGACGAGCTGGGCGTCTCCCGGGCCACGGTCTACCGCCACCTCAAGGCCTAGCATTATTGAGACGTTTTATGATACTTTTGAGACACCAGCGAAGCGACGCACATCAACCAGCACACATCAGAAGACACGAGAGAGCACGTCACGCGACGGCACCGGCACTGCGGCCGTGAGACGGCAGTTCTGAGACACGGCACCGAGACCACCGACCACACCAGGAGGCGCATGACCGAAACGGACCACGACACCTACGCAGGGCGAGGCGTCAGCTCAAGACGGACCGCACCGTCTCCTCGTCGCGGGCGACGACTGTGGTGCCATCGTCGGCCGTGATGATCGGACGCTGGATGAGCGCCGGGTTCGCCGACAGCGCCTCGATCCAGCGGCCTCGGTCGGCGGGCGTGCGCGGCCACGACTTCAGGTCGAGTTCGGTCGCCACCTTCTCGCCGGTGCGCGTGATGTCCCACGGGTCGAGCCCGAGCCGGTCCAGCACGGCCTCGAGCTCGGCGGGCGTCGGCGGGTCGTCGAGGTACCGGCGCACGGTGTAGCTGGCGCCGGCCTCGTCCAGCAGCGACACGGCGGAGCGGCACTTCGAGCAGCGCGGGTTCACCCAGATTTCCACGGGCTAACCGTACTCGACCTACTTCGAGAACGCCTGCAGCTGGCAGTCGTCGGCGAGCTTGTCGAGGTTGTCGTAGGTGTCGGACGAGCCGTCGTCGATCTGCCAGGTGAGACCGTCCGGGTCGACGCTGGTGTCGGGGGCGACGTGCACGTGGGCGCCCTTGTCGGTCATGCACTTGACCATGTCGTGGAACTGGTCGTTGAACTTCGGGTTGGTCCGCGGCGAGAGCTCGGGCGGCTGCAGCGGCAACTTGCCTTTGCAGACCTCCTCGGCTTTCTTCGACTGTGGGCTGTCGTCGTTCATGTCGAGGGCGGGCTGGCTGCCCGGGCCACCGACAGGGCCGGAGTGGGTGCTCCGTCCATTGAGGACGGCGTGGCCGTTGGTGCGGAGGCAGGAATCGTAGGCGTCCCAGTAGGCCTGCCGCTCGTCGGGCGAGCTGTCGAGGCGCAGCTGCGGACGGCCGGCGTCGGCATCGGTGTTGGCCGTGGTGGTTGACGAAGCGGGAGCGCCCGCGGAGGCGCTGCCCGTGTCGAGCGTGGCGACCTGCGGGGCGGCGGGCGAGCCGGAACAGGCGCTGAGCAGGACGAACGCGGCGCCGGCGACGAGGAAGGAGACGGTTGAACGCACGTTGCGAGCGTGGCAGGAGGTTGTGAGGAAGCCGTGACGATCGAGTCAGGAGGCGAAGAGGAAGCCGACGAGGAAGCCGACTGGGAAGAACAGAGGACCGCCGACGGTCCACGGCCCGTGCCGGGTGCCGCGGATCACCCGCCTGTGGAGGGGCGTTTCGGCGTACCGTTCAGCCATGAACTTGCCTCTGGCCACCGACCGCCTCGTGATCCGGGACTGGTCGACTGACGACGCCGAAGCCGCGTTCCGGATTTACGGTACTGACGAGGTCACCCACTGGCTCACGCCCGCGATGGACCGCGTCACCGACGTCGCCGCGATGCGATCGGTGCTGCACGCGTGGCAGGAGGCCCAGCCGAACCTCGCGCCGCCGCGCGGGCGCTGGGCCGTCGAGCGCGCGTCCGACGGCGCCGTCGTGGGTGGGCTCGGGATCCGGTTGCTGCCGCCGTTCCAGGAAGACCTGGAGCTCAGCTGGCAGCTCCACCCGGACGCCTGGGGCCAGGGCTACGCCACGGAGTCGGCGCGCGCGCTGATCGAGTGGGCCTTCACCCAGGACACCGAAGAACTCTTCGCCGTCGCCCGCCCCTCCAACACGCGCGCCATCGCCACCGCCAAACGCCTCGGCATGCAGTGGGTCGGCGAAACCACCAAGTACTACGACCTCCGGCTGCAGGTGTACCGCATCCGCCACAGCGACATCCTCTAGCCGATCCCGCGCTGACCCGTTCGCTCCGGAGTTCGCTTCGGTGAATTCCGGGCGAACGGAAGGGAAAGCACTTCCGCCCCCGGCCAGGCAGGCTCGTCAAGAGGTCGGGTCGAACCCGCATTCGCCAGCACGGGAGCCAGCGCGGCTGCCCAGCTCGGCCGCAACGCGCAGACATCGAGGCTCACCGGTACAGGCCACGGGGCACAATTGCGGCTTCAGCCTGCAGCTCAAAGCGGCACGGCACCACTACAGAGGCCGAGGTTCAGACGGTGCGGACTCCCGCGGTGCCGCAGCGGCAGACGCCGTCGTCTCCTGCGGCGCGGACTGAAGTGTTCAGCTGTGTCGGATGATCCAGTGGCCAGGCGACGGCTCTCACGACAAACCACGAAGGCCTCGAAGTACCGACCTCGGTGCATGTCCACTATGGATGCCCAGACCGAGTGAAAGAAGCTCGCCACGGTCTCCCCCGCGAGGACCGTGGCGAGCTGGTCGCGGCAGCTCGAGCCGAACCGGCTGAAGCCGAGCCAGATGGGCCAGTTGGGCGCCGACCGAGCTGGGGCTGGACAGAGCCAGAACGCCGGCCGAGCCCGGGCGTGGCCAAGCCAGACCGAGCCCCGGCAGGCAGCCAGGTCGGGCCGGGCCGCCGGGCTGAGGCAGGCGGGGCCATGTCAAGCCGAGCCAGACCCGAACTCGGCCAGGCCCAGCCCCTCGGCCAACCGGCCAGGCCCAGCCCCTCGGCCAACCGGCCAGGCCCAGCCCCTCGGCCGGCCGGCCGAGGGGCCGAGGGGCCGAGGGGCCGAGGGGCCTGGCGGAGTCTCGCCGAATGGGCCTGCCTCGACCCGGGCCGCCGGGCCGAGGCAGCACTGGTCGGACCAGCCAGGCCATACTGCCGGCCAGGCGGGTTAAGCATGCTCAGTCAGGCGGGCTGAGCTGGCCCGACCGATCCAGCTAGGTCGAGGCACCCGGCTAAAGCCAAGCCGAGCCAGCCCGAGCTCCGCTGAGTCACCCCTGGTCGGGCCAACTAGGCAGGCCGAGCCGACCGGCCAAGCGGCTGAGCATGCCCAGCCTGGCTCAGCCAGACCGAGCCTCGCCAATTCGACCCGGTCGACTTGGGCCGCCGGGCTGAGACAGGCGAGCCAAGCCAGACCAAGCCATGCCGGGCCGAACTCGGCCGAGCCGGCCCTGGTCGGGCCAAGTCGGCCAGGCCTGGCCGACCGTTCGAGCCGGCAGTGCCAGTCAGGTCGGGCTGCCCGGGCTCGGGGTAGGCCAGACCGACCTGGCCAGCCGTGTCGAAGCAGCCGGGCCGAGCCAGGCCGGCCGGAGCCGAGCAAGCCCGGGCCGAGGCACTCACACCAAGCCAGACCAGATTGACATGGGCCGGGTCAGACCGAGCTGCGTCGAGCTGGGTCGAACCAATCCTGGCCGCACCAGCCGCGCCCGAGGGAACGCGCCCGGCCGGTCCAGCGGCCACCGCTGCCAAGGCGGCAAGGCGGCAAGGCGGCAAGGCGGCAAGGCGGCAAGGCGGCAAGGCGGCAAGGCGGCAAGGCGGCAAGGCGGCAAGGCGGCAAGGCGGCAAGGCGGCAAGGCGGCAAGGCGGCAAGGCGGCAAGGCGGCAAGGCGGCAAGGCGGCAAGGCGACCTGAGTCAAGCCACCAGCCCGCAACCCGGCAACCCGGCAACCCGGCAACCCGGCAACCCGGCAACTCAAGCCAGAGCCCAAAGAAGCCCGAAAACCTACGCCTTCACCGGCGCCCAAAGCTCATCGATCTCCCTCTCCGCCGCCGCCCGGCTCTCCGCCGCCAGATCGCGCAGATCCGCCATCGCCGGGTTGGAGTCCGCCAGCGTCAGTTCCGCCGCGATGAATCGGGGCTCCAGGCCGGTGATGGCGAGGCCATGGGGGAGCCAGGGTTCGGCGTGGTCCCAGCCGAAGCGGGGGGTGCCTTCGGCGTAGCCACCGCCGCGGGTGGCGAGGACGAGGAACTCGCGGCCGTCGAGGAGGCCGGTGCCCGTGGTGGGGTCGAAGGACAAGCCGGGGGCGATGAGGTGGTCGACCCAGGACTTGATGACGCTCGGGGCGCCGTAGTTGTAGAGGGGCAGGCCGAGCAGGACCGTCGAGGCGTCGCGGACCTCGGCGATGAGCTCTTCGGTGAGCTTCCAGGACTCGTTCTGCTCCGGGGTGCGCTCGTCGGCGGCCACCATGCGGGCGAGGCCGGACGCGGAGTCGAAGTGCGGGACGGGGTTGGCGCCCAGGTCGCGGTAGGTGACCGTGCCGCCGGGGTGGGCGGCGCGCCAGGCGGCGGCCGCGCGGGCGCTGAGGGCTCGGCTGACCGAGCGGTCACCGGTGATGCTGGAGTCGATGTGGAGAAGGTGAGGCATCTCGTTCGCCGTCCATAGATCGTTGGTGTTAGGCAAACCATTTATAGCACATGGACGACTCGCGACTTCTCGTATACTGGACACATGGCCTCGCTCCCGGTCGTCAACCAGCCGCCCCACCGGTGCGGCGCCCTGCTCGACCACCTGTCGCGGCGGGTGCGGACGCGGGCGGAGTCGGTGCTGACGCCGATGAACCTGCGGCCGCGTCACCTGCTCACGCTCACCGTGCTGCGCGACCACGGCAGCAGCACCCAGCAGGCGCTCGCGGCCACCCTCGGCATCGACAGCACCAACCTCGTGGGCCTGCTCAACGACCTCGAAGCCGACAACCTCGTGGAGCGCCGCCGATCGCCCGAGGACCGGCGCCGGCACGTGGTGGAGCTCACCGACGTCGGCGCGAAGAAGCTGGCGAAGGCCGAGTTCGCCTTGGCCGCGGTGGAGGACGAAGTTCTCGGCGGTCTCACCCCCGACCAGCGCGAAGAGCTCTACTGCCTCCTCCAGCAGGCCACCGCCACCACGGACGTCGAGGCCTGCGCCGGCGCCGACGAGGCCGGCCAGACGCTCGTGCAGTCCTGCGTCAAGGGCGACGTCAGCGCGCGGTAGGCCCGCTGAAAAACCGGCCCCGTCCGTTCCCCCCGAGCGCGCCCACAATGGGTACGCCCGAGGGGAGGATCGATGGCCGACACCGTGACCAGGCCCGTTCCTGTTCCGCTGCGGCCGGCGTGGCGCGGCCCGAAGGGCGGCCTGATCGTCCAGCTCGCCCGCACCACGGACCACAAGACGATCGGTGTCCTCTACCTCACGACGTCGTTCGCGTTCTTCCTCGTCGGCGGCCTCACCGCGCTGCTGATGCGCGCGGAGCTCGCACAGCCCGGCATGCAGTTCCTGTCACCCGAGCAGTACAACCAGCTCTTCACCATGCACGGCACGATCATGCTGCTGCTCTACGCGACCCCGAACCTCTTCGGCTTCGCCAACTTCATCGTGCCGCTGCAGATCGGCTCGCCGGACGTCGCGTTCCCGCGGCTCAACGCGTTCTCCTACTGGCTGTACTTGTTCGGCGGGTTGATCGTGATCAGCAGCTACGTGACGCCGGGCGGCCCGCCCGACTTCGGCTGGACCGCCTACACACCGCTGTCGAACGCGATCCACTCCCCCGGTATCGGCGGTGACCTGTGGGTGGCCGGGCTGATCGTGTCGGGGCTCGGCACGATCCTGGGCGCGGTGAACATGGTGACGACCATCGTCACGCTGCGCTGCCCCGGTATGACGATGTGGCGGATGCCCATCTTCACCTGGAACATCCTGCTCACCGGCGTACTGATCCTGCTCGCGTTCCCGATCCTCACGGCCGCGCTGTTCGGCCTGCTCGCCGACCGACATATCGGCGCGCACGTGTTCGACCCGGCCAACGGCGGCGCCATCCTCTGGCAGCACCTCTTCTGGTTCTTCGGCCATCCCGAGGTCTACATCGTCGCGCTGCCGTACTTCGGCATCGTCACGGAGATCATCCCGGTCTTCAGCCGCAAACCGCTGTTCGGCTACCGGACGATGGTGTTCGCGACGATCGCGATCACCGGCCTCTCGGCCACGGTGTGGGCGCACCACATGTTCGCGACCGGTGCCGTGCTGCTGCCGTTCTTCTCGTTCATGACGTTCCTCATCGCCGTGCCCACGGGAATCAAGTTCTTCAACTGGGTCGGCACGATGTGGCGGGGCCAGCTCACGTTCGAATCGCCGATGCTGTGGTCCATCGGCTTCCTCGTGACGTTCCTGCTCGGCGGCCTCACGGGCGTGATCCTGGCCGCGCCGGCACTCGACTTCCACGTGCACGACTCGTACTTCGTCGTCGCCCACTTCCACTACGTGCTGTTCGGCACCATCGTGTTCGCCACGTTCGCCGGCATCTACTTCTGGTTCCCCAAGATCACCGGCCGCATGCTCGACGAACCGCTGGCCAAGTGGCACTTCTGGACGACGTTCATCGGCTTCCACACCACGTTCCTGATCCAGCACTGGCTCGGCGACGCCGGCATGCCGCGCCGCTACGCCGACTACCTGCCCAGCGACGGCTTCACCCTCATGCACACCATTTCCACGATCGGGGCGTTCATGCTGGGTGCTTCGGTGCTGCCGTTCATCTGGAACGTGGTGAAGAGCTACCGCTTCGGCGCCCGCGTCGACACCGACGACCCCTGGGGCTACGGCAACTCCCTCGAATGGGCCACCACCTGCCCGCCGCCGCGGCACAACTTCCTGGAGCTGCCGCGGATCCGGTCCGAACGTCCCGCGTTCGAGCTGCACTACCCGCACATGGTCGAGCGCCTGCGCGAAGAGGGCCACGTGAAACGCGGTGGCCGGCACCGCTCGATGCCCAGCGAGGCCGCGACCGACGCCCTCACCCCGCCGCGTAACCAGGACCGCTGATCGAAAGTGTCCTACGCTGCCTTGAGGAGGGCGGACCATGGACTCTGCGGCGCAGCGGCTCAAGAAGTACCGGGAGATGCGCGACTTCGAGCGCACCGCCGAGCCCGCGGGCGCCGACGCGGCCGCCTCGCCGGGAAACCGCTTCGTGGTGCAACGCCACCGCGCGCGTCGCCGGCACTACGACCTGCGGCTCGAACTGAGCGGTGTGCTCATCAGCTGGGCCGTGCCGAAGGGTCCGACGCTCGACCCCAAGGTGCGGCGCATGGCCGTGCACGTGGAGGACCACCCGCTCGAATACGCCGATTTCGAGGGCGTGATCCCGCGCGGCGAGTACGGCGGCGGCGACGTGATCGTGTGGGACCGCGGCACCTGGGAGGCCGTGGACACCGACGACCCCGAGCAGGCGCTGGCCGACGGCAACCTGCACTTCGACCTGTTCGGCGAAAAGCTCGCCGGCCGGTTCGTGCTCATCCACCCCAGCCGCGACGGCGACGGCAAGCAGTGGCTGCTGCTGCACAAGCAGGACGACCACGCCACTGCCGGCTGGGACGCCGAGGACCACCCGAAGTCGGTGAAGAGCGGGCTCACCAACGACGAGATCAAGGCCGCTCCCCCGGCGTTGTGGCGCGGCGACCTGCCCGCCGCCGAGGCGGAGCAGAAGCTCAAGCCGGTGTTCCGGCCCGCGTCCGAGGCCGAGCTCGACGCGCTCGGCGAGCTGGGCATGAAGGGCTCCTGGGCCGTCGCGGGCCGCAAGCTCGCGCTCACCAACCTCGACAAGGTGCTCGTGCCCGGGCGGGACGGCGAAGACCCGATCACCAAACGCGAGCTGATCCGCTACTACACGCGCGTCGGCCCGACGATGCTGCCCTACCTCGCGAACCGCGCGCTCAACACCAACCGGTTTCCCGGCGGCATCGAGAAACCCGGCTTCTGGCACAAGGAAGTGCCCGACCACGCGCCGAAGTGGCTGCACCGCTGGCACTACGAGGAAGCCGACGCCGACGACGTGCAGCAGTACCTCGTGCCCGAGGGCGTCGCGGATCTGGCGTGGCTGGCCAACTTCGGCGCACTCGAGCTGCACGCGTGGACGTCGCGGATCGAGGACGTCGAGCACCCCACGTGGACGCTGTTCGACATCGACCCCGGGCCGGAGACGTCGTTCGACGACGTGCTCGCCCTCGCGCGCCTGCACCGCACCGCGCTGGAGCACCTCGGGCTCGTCGGGCTGCCGAAGGTGACGGGGCAGCGCGGGATCCAGGTGTGGGTTCCGGTGGAACCGCGCTACACGTATGCGGAGACGCGCAAGTGGGCCGAGACCGTGTCGAAGACGATCGGACGCACGTTGCCGGACCTCGTGAGCTGGGCGTGGCACAAGGATCGCCGCGGCGGCAAGGCGCGGCTGGACTACACGCAGAACGTGCTGAACAAAACGCTCGTGGCGCCCTACAGCGTGCGCCCGCGCGTGGGGGCGCCGGTTTCCGTGCCGCTGCGCTGGGAAGAGCTCGACGATCCGGAACTCACGCCCGACCACTGGACGATTCGGACGGTCCTCGACCGGATCGAGGACGTCGGGGATCCGTTCGAAACGCTGCTGGGTGTGGAGCAGCAGCTGCCGGAGCTGTGACATTTCCCGGTTTCACCCGGACCTGGAGCGCACTCCAGGCCTAGGGTCGGGGCCATGCGATTCGGACTCTTCGTTCCCCAGGGTTGGCGCCACGACCTCGTCGGCATCGACCCGGCTGACCACTGGACCACCATGCTCGACCTCGCCCGGTTCGCGGACGAGGGCCCGTACGAATCCATCTGGGTTTTCGACCACTTCCACACCGTGCCGGTGCCGAGTGACGTGGAAGCCACGCACGAAGCGTGGAGCCTCATGGCGGCCTACGGCGCCGCGACTTCGCGCGTGCGGCTCGGCCAGATGTGCACCTGCATGGGCTACCGCAATCCGGCCTACCTCGCGAAGGTCGCCGCCACCATCGACGTGATCTCCGGCGGCCGCGTGGAAATGGGCATCGGCGCCGGCTGGTACGAGCACGAGTGGCTCGCCTACGGCTACGGCTTCCCGAGCGCCGGCGAGCGCCTCGCGATGCTCGACGAGGGCGTGCAGATCATGCGCCAGCTGTGGACCGAGGGCAAAGCCACCCTCGACGGCAAGCACTACCAGATCGACGGCGCCATCTGCCGCCCCCTTCCCTTGCAGGACGGCGGAATCCCCCTGTGGATCGCCGGCGGCGGCGAGAAGAAGACGCTGCGCACCGCCGCGAAGTACGCCCAGTACACCAACTTCGTCGGCGACGTCGAGGGCTTCAAGCACAAGTCGTCCGTGCTCGAGGCGCACTGCAAGGACGTCGGCACGGACTTCGGATCGATCGTGCGGTCGGCGAACTACAACGTGGTGATCGGCGAGAACGAGAAGGAGGTGGAGGATCGGCTCGCGTGGGTGCGGTCGCACTACGAGCCGCATCTGCCTGCGGACGTTCTGGAGTCCACGGTTGCCGGGTACCGCAAGGGCCTGCTGGTGGGTACGCCGGAGAAGATCGTGGAGCGGCTGAAGGAGCTCGAGGGGTTGGGGATGACGTACACGATCGCCAATTTCCTGGAGTCGGCTTATGACCGGTCTGGGGTGGAGTTGTTCACTTCGAAGGTGATTCCGGAGTTGAGCTGAGGTTTTTGGGGTTGGTGGCCGGCCGGTGCCTGTTGGGGGTGCCGGCCGGTTTTTTTGCGGCTGGCGACGTCTGTCGACTTGGTTTGTGGGTTTTCGTCGCTGGGCTGGGAATCACACGTGTGGGGTACGGTTCGGCTGGCGGGGGTGCGGTTCACCGGTTGACGCCCGTTGCCTCTTGGGCGATCTATTTGGTTGTCGGGTCAGGAGAATCCCGTTTGCGCGCGCTCTCATGAGCCGCATCGGACGGGTTGTCCACAGGTAGCTCGAGTTGTGGACAACTACCCGGTTACCGAGTGGTTTCGCCAAAATTGTCGGCCCTGGGCGGTATCCTGGACTAGGGACGCCCCCCTTGGGAGGGCGGGGGTCTTGTCTCGGCGGGGCCGGGCGAGGTCACGGATCGGGCGTCGCGCGGCTTGAGCCGTTGCTGCCGGTGTCGGAGCGGGATCGGCGGTTGCGGGTCATCGGCAGGTCCCGAATGCGATTCCGCGGAAGTTGCGCACTCGTGCACCGTGGCGTGACCTGCCGGAACGGCATGGGCCGTGGAAGACCACACACGAGTGGTCGCGGTTGTGGACTGCTGACGGGACGTGGCAGCGGATCTTGGACGAGGCTCGGACGTTTCCGCGGCGGCTGAAGCACCAAGATTCATCTTGCTGTGGACGGGCGGGGACTTGCCGACGCGCGTGTTGCTGACCGGCGACCAGGCCAGTGACAATCCGCAATTGTGTCCACTGCTGGAGGCCATTGCGGTCGCTCGAGGTGGCACGGGCCGGCCACGATGCCGACCCGCCACGGTGATCGTTTACAAGGCCTACTCGCACCCCTCCACCCGCCACGCGATGCGCACACGGCGGATCGCTTCGCCAGGCCCTAGCGTGACGACCAAATCGCCCGCCGCGCCGCGATAGGCTCCCGCGGCGGGCGGCCACCCGGCCTCGACGCCGAGACCCGCAAGCAGCCCAACGTGGTCGAACGCTGCTTCAACAGGCTCACACAGTTCCGCGACCTGGCCACCCGCTACGCCAAACGCGCAGCCCACTACCAAGTCCAACTCACCATCGCCGCCATCATCCTCTGGCTCGGATGACCTACAGGACAGACTCTAGGGACACCTCCTGGGAGGGCGGGGGTTTTGTCTCGGCAGGGCGGGGCTGGCCTCGCATAGGGTGGGCACGGTCTGCGTCGCACGCGTGATCGTCGAGGAGTGCCTCGCCGGGTCAAGGTGGCAGCGGAAAGGGCGCCGAAGAACCGTCCCTTGTAGACCCCGGACCGGCCCTCAGACCAAGCCCTCCAGCACATCCGGCAAAGCCACCAACACCGTCGCCACCACAGCGAACGGCACGGTCCACAAAGCGACGAACCCCAGCTGCCGCAAAGAACGCACCCCCGCCCCACCACGACGCCGAGCGCGAGCACCGTCAACACCCCGAACGTGGGAGTGCCGAAGTGGGGCCATTCGCGGGCGGCGTCCGCGAGGATCAGGCCCAGGGCGGAGGCCGTGGCGAGGGTGCCGGGGCGGGTGGGGGTGCCGACGAAGCGGAAGGCGAGGCCGAGGGTGCCCGCGAGGAGCGCGAGGGTGCACCACAGGAGCACCGTCTGGGCGTCGATCGAGTAGGGCATGCCGGAGTACTTGAGGCCGTACACGACCTGCTTGCCGACGTAGAAGGTCACCACGGCCGGCAGGAGGGCGGCGACGGTGCGGGCGTAGGCGCGGCGCGGGCCGCAGCCGGCGGAGACGGCGACGACCAGCACGATCCACAGCAGGAACGAGTGGGCGAGGATGCGCAGGTCGGTGTAGTACGCGACGGCGGCGAAGGCGCCTGAAGCGAGTCCGCCGAGGACGGCGAGTGCTTCGCCCAGGCCGAGAGGTCGGCGGGTCGGTGTATCGGTTGTCGGGGCCCCCATGTGCGGACTGTACCGACAGCGGAGGGCCCGAGGTCAGCGTTTGGTCAAGACCACCAGGTACCGGCAGGCCTCCGCCGTCGGGTTCACGTAGGTGCACGCCACCGGGCGGCCCAGTTGCAGGCAGTCGCCCGGGGAGAGGTCGTGGGTGGTGGCGCCTTCGAGGAAGCGGAGGTGGCCGGAGAGGACCCAGATCTGGTGGTCCGCGAAGGCGTACGCGTCGGCCGGGAAGCTGACCGAGGCGCCGGCCGGGAGGGAGACCTCCACGAGTTCCGTGGAGGTGCGCGCGGGTGGGGAGACGGCGCGGCGGACGTAGCCGGTGACGGGGTCGGTCCAGGTCGGTTGGTCGGCATGGCGGGCCAGGTGCTGGTCGGGGCCGCTTTCGGCGCGGGCGATGAGTTCGGAGAGGGTGAGGCCGAGGGCGGAGGCGAGGCGGCTCAGCAGCACGGCCGTGGGCTGCGCCTCGCCGCGTTCGATCTTGCCGATCATCGCGCGGGAGACGCCCGAGCGGTCGGCCAGGGTTCCCGCCGACAGCGCGTGGGCCAGGCGTGCGTCGCGCAGGGTCTCGGCCAACGAGGTCGACAAGGGGTCCGTCACAAAAGTCTACTATAGCAAACAAGTAGCGCTACTATAGTGCTCATGCTGATCCGGGACGCCGATGAGCGCGACGCCGAAGCCTGCGCGGCGATCTATGCGCCGTACGTCGAGAACACGACCATCACGTTCGAGACCGAGCCGCCGACCGCCACCCAGATGGCCGAACGCATCACCCGCGCCGCGAAGACGCACGCGTGGCTCGTGGTGGAGATCGACGGGCGCGTGGCCGGGTACGCGTACGGCGGGCCGTACAAGGAGCGCGCGGCGTATCGCTGGTCGTGCGAAGTAAGCGTGTACCTGGAGCTGGGGAGGCGACGCAGCGGCGGCGGGCGGGCGCTCTACGAAGCGCTCTTCGCACGGCTGGCCGAGCGCGGGTTCCGGACGGCCGTGGCGGGGATGACGTTGCCGAACGAGCCCAGCGTCGGGCTGCATCGGGCGCTCGGGTTCGAGCCGATCGGCACGTACCGGCGGATCGGGTGGAAACACGGAGCGTGGCGGGATGTGGCGTGGGCGCAGCGCTCGCTGGTGGCCGATTCGGACGAATCACCGGAGGAACCACGCTGAGCGGTGCAGAATGGGTGCCATGAGCGCCGACCTCGACGAGCTGCGCAGACTGCGCCGGGCCCGTGACCGCATGGACCGCGAGTACGCCGAGCCGCTCGACGTGCCGGCGCTGGCGCGCACCGCGCTGATGTCGACGGCGCACTTCAGCCGCCGGTTCCGCGACGCCTACTCCGAGACGCCCTACTCCTACCTCATGACGCGACGCATCGAGCGCGCCAAAACGTTGCTGCGCAACGGTTACACCGTCACCGAAGCGTGCTTCGCCGTCGGGTGTACGAGCCTGGGGTCGTTTTCGGCGCGGTTCACGGAGCTCGTCGGCGAGACGCCCTCGGCGTACCGCGCGCGCGACCACGGGCACGTCGCCGCGGTGCCACCGTGCCAGACGATGGTGGCCTCGCGGCCGCGCAAGACCGGTGGCGCGCCGAGGGAGAGCAGTTTCGGAGAAGCGTCCGTCGGCGCGCCCGCCTAATCTCACGGTATGACTGTTTCCATCGCCGCCGTGCACATGGTCGTCGACGATCCCGACGCGGCCGTCGCCTTCTACCGGGACACGCTGGGGTTCAAGGTCGGCAAGGAGGTCGCCAACGACGGCTTCCGCTGGGTCACGCTCACCACCGACACCCAGCCCGAGATCGAGATCGTGCTGTCCCAGCCGCACGCCGGCCGGTCGAAGGCCGACGGCGACACCGTGGCCACGCTGCTCGCCAAGGGCGAGCTCGGCGGGATCAACCTGCGCACCGACAACCTCGACGAGACGTTCGCCAAGGTCGCCGCCGCGCCGGGCGCCGAGGTGCTGCAGGAGCCGACCGACCAGTTCTGGGGTGTGCGCGACGCCGCCGTGCGCGACCCGGCCGGCAACCTGATCCGGATCGCCCAGGCCTGACCAAGCGCCTGGGTAACGCCAGATCGACGCCGGATCAGTCGCCGCTGATGTCGAGCTCTTCGATGTCCTGCTCGAGGCGGGCGCGCCAGGACCACTGCGGCTGGGCCCAGTCGGTGTCGTCGGCCGGGGGTTCGCCGAGCGGCAGCGCCTGGTCGGCCACGCCGTGGGTCACGCGGTAGGCCAGCGCCGACGTCGCCGCGCGGATCCACCGGTCCCCCGCCGCCCCGGACGGCGGGGCGACGCCGAACGCGTGCGTGAACCACACCGGCAGCAGCGCGCTGGACCCGATGGCGTCGGTGATGCGTTCGCGCAGCTTGGAGTGCAGCTCTTCCCAGTCGCGTTCGGACTTCTCGATCTGGGGCAGCACGCGGGTGCGGGTGACGTCGTCGGCGTCGAGCATCTGGCGCGCGGCCTCGGCGTCCTTCACCGCGGCGGGCAGCCGGCGGTCGAGCACGCCGCGGCGGTGGGCGACCACTTCGGACAGTCGCGCCTGCGCTTCGCCCCGGCGCGGCTCGCCCTGCTGCGTGGTCGCGAGCACGCCGAGCACGTCGATGAGCGCGGATTCGCTCTCTGCCAACGCTTCGCGCGCCTGCGGCAGCCGCGCGAGGTCCTCTTCGTACGGCCGGCGCTGCGTGGCCGTCATCAGCTGCGCGGCCAGCGCGTGGCGGCGTTCGGCGTCGGCGGCGAGCTTGCGCAACGCGGGCCCGACGTCGTCGAGGTCCACCACCGGCACCTTCTCCGACACCCGCACCGCGCGTTCGAGCAGCTGCAGCCGCTGGCGCAGCCGTTCGAGCTGGCGCGTGGCCACGTCGAGGCGCGATTCGTGGCGGGCCTGGGCGTCGGAGAAGGACTCGAACGTCTCCCGCAGCTCGGTGAGCTCACGCCCGGTGCGCGACTCGAGGTCGACGACGGTCTCCTGCATGCCGTCGACGGTGTCGGACAGCGCGTCGAACTCGCTGTCCTGCTCCTCGGTTTCCTCGTAGTACTCGGTGTCGGGGTAGTACTCGGAGTAGGTCATCGGACCTCCTGCACCAGGAACACGACCGTGAGCGCGGCGGCGAGCGCGGCCAGCACCACCAGGATCGCCTGCACCGCGCCCGGGACCAGCAGCGACGCGGCCGTGAGCCCCGCCCCGGCCGCCGCCGTGTACGCCGCGCGCAGCCGCCGGTCCACCATCAGTGGCGTGGGCCCCAGCGGCCCGAGCGCGATCCGCAACCCGGCGCCGACCAGCGGCACCGCGAGCAGGATCCACACCGCACTGATCCCGCCGAACAGCATGAGCGCACCCGCGACCATCCCGACAGCGACCGGTGCCGCCGCCAGGTACAACGCCAGCCGTTGCGCGCCGGCGCGATGCTGCTCCAGCTTCGCGGCGCGCACCTGCTCGGTCGCGATCTCCACCTCATGCTCCGTGCGCAACAGGTCCTCGGCGGCGTCGACCAGGCCGTCGAGGGCGCGCGTGCGCTCGTCCCCGGCTTCCGGCAGCGCGGCCAGCCCCGCCCGGAGGCTCTCCTGCACCCGGGCGACGCGCGCCGTCGCCTGCTCGCGCTTGTGCTGCGCTGGCGTAGTCACTCGGCCACTGTAGGTACGAATCGCGCCAACGCCCGGGAACGACGCGGCTTGTCGCCGGGTGTCGCCGCCGGTCAGATGACGCCGAAGAGGCAGAAGCCGCCGTCGGGCCCCTTTCGCAGCATGAAGGTGGAGCTGAACGGCAGCGAATTTCCGGAGTGGTCCGAGTCGACGTGCACGAACTGCGTGATCTCGTGCAGCGGCTCGGCGTCCCGGACGCGATAGTTCCCCGCCTGCGGATCCGCGAAGTGGCCGTGCACCAGCGACGCCGGGCTCTCGTCCGCCGATTCGCACACGTACGCGGCGGCACCGTCGAGGTCGTGGACGTTGAGCTTGCCGAGCAACTCGGTCATGAACTGCGGCTCCGGCAACGTGCGCGACGCGCCGACCGGGTGGTTCTTGTTCAGGAAGAACCCGGGCGCGACGAAGCCCGTGATCGCGACGCCGGCCGCCAGCACCACCACCACGCCCAGGCAGATCCAGAGCCACAAGAGGCTCTTCTTCTTGGGCTGCCGCGGGTAGCCGGGCGGCGGATGGCCGGGCTGAGCCCACTGCTGCTGTGAGTACGGCTGTTGCTGCGGATACTGCGGTTGCCGGTACGGCTGCTGCGGATACGGCTGCTGGGGGTACGGCCCGCCCGGCTGCGGTGGATGCGTCATCGTCGCCCTCGGAATCTCACGCAGAGCAAGGTACCGACCACCGAGCGCGGCCGCTCGTGGTTCCGGGCGAAAGGCCGGAAAGCGGCAGCCGGAAATCCGGGATCTCCCCGACGCGACCGAGCCCGGGACCGGGCAGAATCGAGCGGTGCGGATCAGCTTGCTCGGCCCCCTGGAGGTCCGGACGGACGACGGCGCGCCCGTCGAGATCGCCGGTGCGCGGCTGCGGGCGCTGCTGAGTGCGCTGGCGCTCGAGCCCGGCCGTGAGGTGTCGGCGGCGAGGTTGGTCGACGCGGTGTGGGGTGAGCAGCCGCCGGCGACGGCCAACGCGTTGCAGGCGCTCGTGTCGCGGTTGCGCCGGGCCGGGGTGGCGATCGAGTCGACCTCGCTCGGGTACCGGGTGGCGGCGAGCGTGGACGCGACGCGGTTCGAAGAGCTCGTGACGACGACGCGGCACAAGACCGACGCCGAAACGGTCGTCCTCCTGCGCGAAGCCCTCGCCCTGTGGCGCGGGCCGCTGGCCGCCGACAGCGACTACTTCCAGGGCCCCGTCACGCGGCTCACGGAGCTGCGCCTGAAGGCCGTGGAAGACCACGCCGAGGCGGCGCTGCGGCTCGGCGGAAGCGGAATCGAAGGCGAAGAGCTCACGGCGGAGCTCACCGAGCTGCTGGTCGAACACCCGTTGCGCGAACGGCTGGCCGGCGCGTTGATGCGCGCGCTCTGCGCGGCGGGCCGGCCGGCGGAGGCGCTGACGGTGTTCGACCGGCTGCGCAAGACGCTCGTGGAAGAGCTCGGCGCCGATCCGTCGCCGGCGTTGTCCGCGCTGCACACCGCGATCCTGCGCGAGTCCACTGTGGACGAGCCGGCCGACGTGCGCACGAACCTGCGCGCGGGGCTCACCAGTTTCGTCGGCCGGGACGCCGACGTGGGGCAGGTCGGCAAGCTGGTCGGCGAATACCGGCTCACCACGTTGACCGGGCCGGGCGGCGCGGGGAAAACGCGGCTGGCCACGGAAACCGCGCGCACGCTGCTCGACCGGTCGCCCGGTGACGTCTGGTTCGTCGCGCTCGCCACGGTCACCGACGCCGACGTGGCGCAGGCCGTGCTCAGCGCGCTGGGCCTGCGGGAGCAGGGGCAGCTCGGCCTCGTGGCCGGCGGGACGGCCACCGACCGCGCCGTGAGTGTGCTGCGCGACCGAGAAACGCTGCTGGTGCTGGACAACTGCGAGCACGTGATCGACGCCGCGGCCGAGCTGGCCGACCGGCTGCTCGGCGAGTGCCCGCGGCTGCGGATCCTCACGACGAGCCGGGAACCACTGGCCGTGACGGGCGAAGCGCTGTGGCCGGTGGAACCGCTGGCGCTGCCGCCGGAAGGCGCGAGCGTGCCGGAAGCCATGTCGTGCGCGGCGGTTCGGCTGCTGGCCGACCGGGCCGCCGCGGTGCGGCCCGGGTTCGAGGTGGACGAGACCACCGTCGGTGCCGTCACGCGCATCTGCCGCGCGCTCGACGGTATGCCGCTGGCCGTGGAGCTGGCGGCGGCCCGCCTGCGCTCGCTCACCGTCGCGCAGCTGGCCGCGCGGCTCGACGACCGGTTCCGCCTGCTCAACGCCGGCAGCCGCACCGCGATGCCGCAGCACCGCACGCTGCGCGCGGTCGTCGACTGGAGCTGGGAGCTGCTCTCCGACGCCGAACGCACGCTGCTGCGCCGGCTCGCCGGGTTCTCCGGCGGCGCCACGGCCGAGGCGGCCGCCGCCGTGGCGGACACCGGCGACGCCGCCGACCTGCTGGCCGCGCTCGTCGACAAATCGCTTCTCGTCGTCTCCCCCGCGGAAGAACCGCGCTACGGCATGCTCGAGACGATCAAGGCCTACGCCGCCGAACGCCTCGACGAGGCGGGCGAGCGCGAAGCCGTGCGCCGCGCCCACGCGGAGTGGTTCGCGCGGTTCGCCGAGACGGCCGATCCGCACCTGCGCTCCGCCGAGCAGCTCGAGTGGCTGGCCCGGCTCACCGCCGACCACGGCAACCTCACCGCGGCCGTGCGCGGCAGCATCGCCGCCGGCGCCGCGGCGATGGCAGTGCGGCTCGTGATCGCCACCGCGTGGTTCTGGCTGCTGGCCGGGCACAAGGCCGAAGGCGAGGAACTCATCACGGCGGCGCTGGCCGTGCCGGGTGAGGTCGACGCCGAGGACCGGGCCGCCGCCAACGCGCTCGCCGCCGTGTTCGTGACCGCCGGCCTCGCCGAGTTCGACTCGGCCGACGAGTACCTGCACGCCGCGCTGGAGCTGAGCGACCGGACCACCCGCCACCCCGTGCTGCGGTTCATGGTTTCGCTCCACGAACTGTTGTCCGGCCTCAAAACCGGGGCGCCCCCGAGCCTGGACAGCCTGGCCGAGCTCATCGAGGACGACGACCTCTGGCTGCGGGCGCAGGCGCGGCTGAACCGGGCCCAGCTGATGCTGGCCGGCGGTGGCGGGCAAGCGGCCGCGGAGGTCGACATCGCCGAGTCCGTGCGGCTGTTCCGGCTCGTCGGCGAACGCTGGGGCACGTCGCTGGCGCTCGGCACCCTCGCCGACCTCGTGGCCCGCCGCGGCGACCTGCGGCTCGCGATCGAGCACTACGGCGAAGCCATCACGGTCGTGTCCGAGATCGGCACGCTCGAAGACGTGCTGTGGGTGCGGGCGCGCCAGGCGCAGCTGTACTGGCTGCTCGGCGACGTCGAGGCCGCGGACGCGGCGCTGGCCCAGGCCGATCGTGACGCGGCGGTGGTCGTGTATCCCGACGCGCTCGCCGGGCTGGCGCAGGCCAAGGCGGACATCGCGCGCTGGCGCGGTGACGCCGCCGAGGCGCGCGCCCAGTTCGACCGGGCCGAAGGGCTGCTGCGGCACTTGTCGGTGCACCCTTCGTTCCAGGCGACGGTGCTGCTGTCGCGGGCGTACTTGGCGGCCGAGGCCGGTGACCTGGTTTCGGCGGCGCGCCAACGGCGCGAGGCCGTGCGGCTGGCCGCGGGTGACGCCGGGTACCTGGCCCAGGCCGTGGTGAGCGTGGCGGACCAGGCCGTGCGGATCGGGCGCGCCGGCGATGCGGCCCGGCTGCTGAAGACGGCCGACGAATTGCGTGGCGGGCCGGACTGTTCACTGCCGGATCTGGTGCGGCTGCTGAAGATCGTGGACGTCGAGGGCGCGGAAGCGTTCGACGAGACCGAACTCACGGCCGTGGTGGAGTCCGTGCTCGGCTGAGGGCCCGGCGAGAACCGGGCCCGCAGCGGGTCAGCGAACGATGTTGCGGCTGAACAGTTTCCGCGCCCAGAGGTACCCACCCGCCGCGATGAGCACGCACCACCCCACGGCGAGGTAGACCTCGGAGCCGACCGGGGTGCCGTGCAGGAGCGCCCGGATCGTCTCCATCACCGGGGTGAACGGCTGGTACTCGGCGAACCACCGCAGCGCGGCCGGCATCGAGTCCGTCGGCACGAACCCACTGCCCAGGAACGGCAGCAGGATCAACGGCATCGGCAGGTTGCTGGCGCTCTCCACGCTCTTGGTCACCAGACCGAGCGCGACCGTGAGCCACGTGAGCGCGAAGGACAGCAGCAGCAACATCCCGGCGATCCCCAGCCAGCCCACGAAACTCGCGTCCGAGCGGAAGCCGATCGCGAACGCCAGCCCGAAGACCACCGCCACGCACAACATGGCCTGGATGAGACTGGCGAGCACGTGCCCGGTCAGCACGGCACCGCGGCTGATGGCCATGGTGCGGAACCGCGCGATGATGCCCTGGGTCATGTCCATCGCCACGGCGATCGAGGTGCCTTGCACCGCACCGGCGATGGCCATGATCACGATGCCCGGCGTCACGTAGTTCACGTAGGCCTCGCGGCCGCCCGCCGGCGTGCCGAGGCCGGCGCCGAGCGTGCCGCCGAACACGTACACGAACAGCAGCAGGAAGATCACCGGCATGACCAGCAGCAGGATGGTCATGGACGGGTAGCGCAGCAGGTGTTTGAGGTTGCGGCGCAACATGGTCGAGGAATCACGCAGGGCGTAGCTCATCGGAGACCGCTCCGTTCGGTGAGGGCGAGGAACACGTCGTCGAGGTCGGGCAGGTGCACGGACAGCTCACCGACGTCGAGCTGGGCCGCGTCGAGCTTGTCCAGCACGGCGCGCAGCGACTGCACGCCGCCGTCGCTGGGGACGTGCAGGGTGAGGGCGTCGTCGTCGCGGGTTCCGTCCGGGAAGAGGACCGCGGCCGAGGACAGGGTGGTCCCGTCGGCGAAGCGCAGCCGCACGTGGCCGCCCGGGATGAGGCGCTTGAGCTCGTCGGCGGTGCCCTGCGCGACGAGCCGGCCGTGGTCGAGCACGGCGATCCGGTCGGCGAGCTGGTCGGCTTCCTCCAGGTACTGCGTGGTGAGGAAAACCGTGACGCCACCGGCCACGAGCTGCCGGATGATCGTCCACATCGTGCGCCGGCTGCGCGGGTCGAGGCCGGTGGTGGGCTCGTCGAGGAAGATGACGCGCGGCACGCCGACCAGGCTCATCGCCAGGTCGAGGCGCCGGCGCATGCCGCCGGAATAGGTGGACACGAGCTTGCGCCCGGCGTCGACCAGGTCGAACTGCTCCAGCAGCTCGGCCACGCGCCGGCGGCCGGCGGTCTGGGACAGGTGGTGCAGGTCGGTCATGAGCCGCAGGTTCTCGGTGCCGGTGAGCAGCTCGTCGACGGCCGAGAACTGGCCCGTCACGCCGATCGCGGTGCGCACCCCGTCGGCGTCGGTCGCGAGGTCGTGCCCGGCCACGCGCACCTGCCCGGCGTCGGGGTCGAGCAGCGTGGAGAGGATCTGCACGGTGGTGGTCTTGCCGGCGCCGTTGGGTCCGAGCAGGGCGAACACACTCCCCTCGGCGACGTCGAGGTCGATGCCGTCGAGCACCGTCTGGTCGCCGTAGGCCTTGCGCAAGCCGGTCGCCGAGATGGCTGAGGTGGTGGTCATGGCCCTTCTTTCTCCGTGGTGCGACCACCGTCGCCGATCGGCCTGACACGGCCCTTCGCTCGCGCTGACACGGAGCTGACACGACCGCTTGGCATCTGTCCGGGCCGCCTTTAGCGTGGTCGCCATGACGACCTACGTGCTCGTGCCCGGCGCCTGCCACGGCGGCTGGTGCTTCGAGCGGCTCACGGCGCAGCTGCGCGAAGGCGGCCACCGCGTGCTGCCGCTCACGCTCACCGGGCTCAGCGAGCGCCGGCACCTGCTGCACGCGGGCGTGAACCTCGACACCCACATCGAGGACCTCGTGGGCACGCTGGAGGCCGAGCGCGTGGAGAACGCCGTGCTGGTGGGCCACAGCTACGGCGGCATGGTGATCACCGGCGCCGCCGATCGCGTGCCGGACCTGGTCGACGCACTGGTGTACGTGGACGCCTTCGTGCCGCGCGACGGCGAGTCCTGCTGGCAGCTCACCGACGACCGCCAGCGCGAGTGGTACCTCGGCGTCGCCGAGACCGGGTACGCCGTGCCGCCGCTGCCGTTCTTCGACCCGCGCGCCTCGGCGCACCCGCTGGCGTCGTTCCTGCAGGGCATCCGGCTCTCCGCGGACCTCAGCCGGTTCCGCCGCCGCGACTACGTGTACGCGAAGGAGTGGGACGGTGGCTCGCCGTTCCGGCCGACGTACGAGCGGCTGCTCGACGATCCACTGTGGACCGTGCACGCCCTCGACGGCAAACACGACCTCATGCGCGACGCGCCGGACGAGCTGCTGCGCATCGTGCTCGACGCGGGCTGACCCGGGCCATGGTGCGATAGCGGCGTGGAGATCAGGGAGATGCGCGCGTTCGTCGCGGTGGTCGAGGAAGGCGGGCTGTCCGCGGCCGCTCGCCGGCTGCACGTGAGCCAGCCGTCGGTGACGCAGACGGTGCAGTCGCTGGAGCGTCAGCTCGGCGTGCAGCTGCTGGTCCGCGGCAACGCGGGCGTGCAGCCGACGGACGCCGGGATGACGCTGGCGGCCGAGGCACGAGCCGTGCTGGCGCGCCACGACCAGGCCGTGGCCGCGGTGGCGCGCCACACGTCGGGCAGCGTGCTCCGGGTCGGCATGCCGCTGGAGCTGCCGCCGGACCTCATGTCGCGGGCGCTCGCCGAGCTAGCCACGGCGTTCCCGGACACGCGCGCGCAGGTGGTGCACGCGTCGACCACCGGGCAGTTCGCGCTGCTGAAGAAGGGTGAGCTGGAGCTCGGCCTGGTGCGTGAGCACCCCGTCGGCCCCGAACTCGACGCGATGCTCGTGCTGGAGGAGAAGCTGGGCGTGCTGCTGGCGAAGGAGCAGGCCGATCGGCTCGCCGGCCCCGACGGCGTGCGGCTCGACGCGCTGGCCGGGCTCGAGTGGATCGGGTTCCCGCGCGAGGGCAGCCCGGCCTGGTACGACGAGGTCGTCGCCGTGTTCCGCTCCCACGGCCTCGAAATCGGCCCCGACCCCACCGCGGGCCACTCGCTGATCTCCGAGCTGAAGTTCGCCGCCGTGAGCACGGGTGGCGCGTTCACGCTCGCGCCGCCGAACTGGACGCAGCCCGTGCCCGGGCACCTCGCCTGGTGCCGGCTGGTCGGCGCGCCCCTCGTGCGCCGGACGTGGGCGGTGTGGCCGGCGTCTTCGCACCGGCGTGACCTCGGGCACCTGGTGGCCGCACTGGACGTCTTATAGGGGGCATAAGGCAGCGGTATCGCCAGGTCGGAAGGCTGATCGGGGGATTTCGCTTGTACGGGACGACCGCGCACCACGGCGCGGCCGGACCCGGAAGAAGTGACTGAAAATGACCGCAGAACTGTCGGGCACCACCGCTCTGGTCACCGGCGCCACCAGCGGCATCGGCCGCGCCACGGCGGTGGCGCTGGCGAAGCTCGGCGCCCACGTGCTGGTGAGCGGCCGCGACGCCGACCGCGGCGAGCAGGTGGTGAAGGAGATCGTGGCCGACGGCGGGCAGGCCGCCTTCCTGGCCTCCGACCTCGCCGACGCGGCTTCGGCACGCGACCTCGCTTCGCGCGCGCTGGCGGTGACCGGACGCGTGGACGTGCTGGTGAACAGCGCCGGCATGTTTCCCTTCGGCCCCACGGAAAACACCACGGAGCCGGACTTCGACGCGGTGTACTCGCTGAACGTGAAGGCCCCGTACTTCCTCGTGGCCGCTCTCGCCCCGGCGATGGCCGCGCGCGGCACGGGTTCGATCGTGAACGTGTCCACCATGGTCGCCGAGTTCGGCGCCGCGGGCATGGGCCTCTACGGCTCCAGCAAGGCGGCGCTCGAACTGCTCACCAAGTCGTGGTCCGCGGAGTTCGGCCCGCAGGGCGTGCGCGTGAACGCCGTGAGCCCCGGCCCGACCCGCACCGCCGGCACGGCCTCGATGGGCGAGAACCTCGACCAGCTCGCGTCTCTCGCGCCCGCCGGCCGCCCCGCGAGCCCGGAGGAGATCGCGGCGGCGATCGTCTTCCTGGTCACCGGCGGCGCGAGCTTCATCCACGGCGCGGTCCTGCCCGTGGACGGCGGACGGGTTGCGGTGTAAGGGTTTCCGAGGTGGGCCCGCGGGCCCACCTCGGCGGCGCATCGAGCTACTGGTGCTGGAGTTCCCGGGATTTCCGCAACGACCGCAGCGCCCGTGAGTCCGCGAACCCCGCGCTGCGCGCCGCGGCCTCCAGCGTCGAACCGTCGGCCAGGAGGTGCTCGGCGTGTTCCAGCCGCAGCATCTGCTGGTACCGCAGCGGAGTCATGCCGACGGCGTCGACGAAGTGGCGCGTGACCGTGCGCTCGCTGCAGCCGAGCTCACGAGCCAGCGACGAGAGGCGCAGCGGTTCGGCGTAGCGCGTTTCGAGGAGGTCCTGCAGGCGGTGCACGAGGTCGGACAGGTGGTTGCGGTGGCGCAGCAGGCCGGTCACGGGTTGCTGGCCGTTGCGGCGCGCGTAGACCACGAGCGAGCGCGCGATGCGTCCGGCGACACCCGGGCCGTGGGCGGAGGCGACGAGTTGCAGCGCCAGGTCGATGCCGCTGGCCATGCCGGCGGAGGACGCGACGCGGCCGTCGACGACGTAGAGCACGTCGCGGACCACGGTCGTGGCCGGGTACTGCAGGGCGAGGTCGTCCTGCAGGTCGTGGTGGGTGGTGCAGCGGTGGCCGTCAAGCAGGCCGGCCTCGGCGAGCGCGACGGTGCCGGCGCTGACGCTCGCCACGAGACCACCCGCGGAGTGGTGCACGCGCAGCAGGTCGAGCCCGCCCCGCATCTCCGGCGCCACGCCCGGGGTGAAGCCGGCTCCGCCAGGCACCAGGAGGATGTCGTCGCGGCCTAGCACGGGCACGCGGGTCGAGGCGCGCACCGGCAGGCCCTCGGCGGTGGGCACGTCGGGTTCGTCGGCGAAGTAGGACAGCTCGTACGGCAGGCCGAGCGAGCGCGCGGCGAGGAACACGTCGGCCGCGCCCGCGATGTCCAGCAGGTACGCCTCGGGAGCCAGCAGGAACACCACCCTCGTCATTCGGGCGACGCTACCGGCGAGGTCTCCCCGGCCGGCGCGGTGAGCGCGGGCCGGGGAAACCTCGGGTAAGGCTGTTGCCCTCGCGGGCCCAGCCGGGTGAAAAACGGTTACGCGGCCAGGGAAGGCACTCGTTCGCCCTCGATCGGCGGGGCGGGCGGGGTGCCGTCGCCGAACGGGCGGCCGCCGAGTTCCTCGCGGCCGTGCGGCGTGAGCCAGCCCGACAGGTCGGGCCCGGCGGGGATCACGCCGGTCGGGTTGATCGAGCGGTGCACCACGTAGTAGTGCTCCTTGACCTGGTCGAAGTCGATCGTGTCGCCGAACCCGGGCGTCTGGAACAGGTCGCGGGTGTAGGCCCACAGCACCGGCATCTCGGTGAGCTTCTGCCGGTTGCACTTGAAGTGGCCGTGGTACACCGCGTCGAAGCGCACGAGCGTGGTGAACAGGCGCACGTCGGCCTCGGTGATGGTGTCGCCGACGAGGAAACGCTGGTTCGCGAGGCGCTCGGTGAGCCAGTCGAGGCGGGCGAAGAGCGCGTTGTACGCCTTCTCGTACGCCTCCTGCGTACCGGCGAAACCGGCCTTGTAGACGCCGTTGTTCACGTCGTGGAACACCTTGTCGGCGACGTCGTCGATCTCGTCGCGCAGGGGCTCCGGGTACAGATCGGGCGCGCCTTCGCGGTGGTAGGCGCGCCATTCCAGCGACAGGTCGAGCGTCATCTGCTTGAAGTCGTTGGTCACGACCTTGCCGGTGGGCACGTCGACGATCGCCGGCACGGTGATGCCGCGCGGGTACTGCGGGTCGCGCTTGAAGAAGGCCTCCTGCAGGCGCTCGATGCCGAGTACGGGGTCGCGCCCGCCCGGGTCGAGGTCGAAGGTCCAGCTGCGCTGGTCGTGCGTGGGCCCGCAGATGCCCATGGACAGCACGTCCTCGAGGCCCAGCAGCCGGCGCACGATCGACGCGCGGTTGGCCCACGGGCACGCGCGGGCGATCACGAGGCGGTAGCGGCCAGGCTCCACCGGCCAGCCGTCGCGGCCGTCGGCGGTGATGCGGTCGGGGAGGTAGTTCTGGTCGCGCTTGAATTCGCCCTTGTCGGCGGTCATGACACCACTTTCGTCGAGGGGTTGCAGGTCACTCGGGGCACGGCTGGGCGCCGTCGGGCTCCAGCGCGGCGGCCACGCGCGCGAGGATGGGGCCCGCGCCGCGGATCTCGTCGGGGGTCAGGTGGTCGAACAGGTGCGACCGTACGCGCGCGAGGTGGCCCGGGTAGGCGCCCGCGAGCTTCGCCCGGCCCGCTTCGGTGAGCGACGCGTTGGCCGCGCGGCCGTCGCTCTCGCACTTGACCTTCTCCACCAGGCCGCGCTTCACCAGGCTGTCGACCACGCGGCTGATGCGGCTGAGCGAGAGCGCCGTGGCCTTGGCCAGGTCGGAGAGCCGCAGCCACGCCTGCTCGGCCTCGGACAGCGTCACGAGCACGGTGTAGTCGGTCATCGACAGGCCGGTCTCGTTCACGAACTGGTCGTCCAGCACGCGGGGCAACACGGTGATGATCCGCGTCAACGGCCGCCACACGGCCTCTTCTTCCCTGCTCAACGGCACTCTGTCCACCATATGGGCAGTCTACCGGAATACTTGCTCGCGCAATCAGGTTATGTGGGCTACAGTCTCGTTGAGCCCTCAACCAAGTGGCTGAGGGAGCGAACCCGGAGGAAGAAAACATCATGACCAGCGCGACCACCACTTACCCCCAGCTGACCGGCGACTACACGATCGACGCCGCCCACAGCCGCATCGGCTTCGTCGCCCGCCACGCGATGGTGACGAAGGTCCGCGGCTCGTTCAACGAGTTCGAGGGCACCTTCTCCGTCGACGGTGAGAACCCGGCCAACTCGTCCGCCAAGGTCACCATCCAGGCGCACAGCATCGACACCCGCAACGCCGACCGCGACGGTCACATCCGCAGCAACGACTTCCTCTCGATGGACGAGTACCCGCAGATCACCTTCGTGTCCACCGGGATCACCCAGACCGGCGACAGCAGCTTCGACGTGACCGGCGACCTCACCATCAAGGACGCCACGAAGTCCATCACCATCCCCTTCGAGTTCGAGGGCTCGGCGAAGGACCCGTTCGGCAACGAGCGCGTGGGCTTCGAAGGCTCCACCGTGATCTCCCGCAAGGACTACGGCATCACCTGGAACGCCGCCCTCGAGACCGGTGGCGTGCTGGTGTCCGACAAGGTCACCCTCGAGTTCGAGGTCTCGGCGATCAAGAGCGCCTGAACCTCACCTCAGACCCCGGGTAACCGGGTCGCGCAGGGCCGGCTCATCCACATGAGCCGGCCCGTTCGCGTTTTCCGGGGTCAGTTGTCCGCGAGCAGAGCCTCACCCAGGCGGCGCCAGTGCGGCATCGCCGACTCCCCCGGCGGCGTCCCGATCACCTGGATGCCGACGTGGTCCGCGCCGGCCGTGAGGTGGCCGCGCAGCTTCTCCACGACGGAGTCCACGTCGCCCCAGAAGACGAGGGCGTCGATGAGGCGATCGGAGCCACCGGCGGACAGGTCGGCGTCGGTGTAGCCGAGGCGGCGGAACTTGGCGACGTTGTACTTCGACGTGAGGTAGCGCGCCAGGTGCTCGCGCGCGGTGGCGCGCGCCGAAGCCGGGTCCGCGTCGAAGAGGACGGCGTGCTCGACGCCCAGGAACGTGTCCGGACCGAGGATCGCGCGAGCGTCGGCGGTGTGCTCCACGGTGACGTGATAGGCGTGCGCGCCGGATGCGCGGTCGCGGGCCAGCTCCAGCATCTTCGGGCCGTAGGCGGCGAGGATGCGGCGGATCGGCGTGGCCGGCGCGGGGTTGGGGCTCTGGACCGCGTCCATCTCGTCCAGGTACGCCGCCATGGCGGCCAGGGGTTTCACGTCCGGGCGCGCGGTGCCGCCGAAGCCGAGGCCGAGCACGTGGCGGCCGGGGTAGGCGTCGGCGAGCAGGTGGGCCGCACCCTGGGTCGAGCGGGCCTCGCGGGACCAGATCTGCGCGATGCCGTTGACCACGTGCAGCCGCTCGGTCGACGCGAGCAGGAACCCCGCGTGCGTAAGCGCTTCCCGACCGAGCAGCTCCGGGATCCAGAACGCGCGCCAGCCCTGCTCTTCCAGCTCCTGCACCGAATCCCGCATCAACGCGGCGGGCTGGTGCTCGAAGTCGAACGTCCAGATCCCGAACTTCCCGAGGTCGTCACTCATCACGTATCGAAGTATCGCAGATTTACGATATGAAGTGCAACCAAGCAGCCCGGGCTCGAACCACGAAGACCTACAACGTCTGCCCCAGCACCGAAACCAGCGAAGCGATGCGCTCCTCGTCACGCCGGTAGTGCGTCCACTTCCCCACACGCGTGGAGCGCACCAGACCCGCGCGCTCGAGCTCCGCGAGATACGCCGACACCGTCGACTGCGCCAAACCCGCCTTCGCCTGCAGGTGGCTCACGCACACCCCGACGTCGAGCACGCCGCCGTCGAGCGGGAAGTGCTGCGCGGGCTCGCGCAGCCACGAGAGCAGCTGCAGCCGCACCGGGTTGGCCAGCGCCCGCAAGGCCCGCACGACCTCCGGATCCGCGACGGTTTCCACCTGATCAGACTACCGCGCGGCCGGGTGCCGAACTCCGGCGCAGATTCTCGATCCCCACGTCCAGCGCGGCTTCCAGGTGCGCCGACGACCCCGTGGACAGCAGCATCACCACCCCGCCCTGCACCCCGGCCAGCAGCGCCGACGCCGCCCGTGCGGGATCGACCGCCGCCCCGATCTCACCGGTCGCCTGCAGGTGCCGGATGCCGGCCGCGAGCTCGGCGAGCCAGCGCTCCATCAGCCGCGTGGACACGGCCTGCGCGCCCGGGGTGTTGCGGCCGAGCTGCGACATCACGACGTTGAGCGGGCAGTGCTGCCCCTGCTCCACGTAGTGCGCCACCACCGTGTCGCGCCATGCCTGCCACGCGTCCCACGTGTGCAGCGCGCCGAGGTAGGGCTGCTGCGAACCCAGCACGCGGTCGGCCTCGAACTCCGCCACGGCCAGCAGCAGCTGCTCCTTGCCGTCGGGAAAGTAGTGGAACAGCTGGCTCTTGCTGGTGCCGGTGCGCGCGCGGACGTCGTCGAGCGTGGTGTCGAACACGCCGCGCTCGCGGATCTCCGCGGCCGCGCCCTCGACGATGCGCTGCCGGGTCGCGGCGCCCTTGCTGGTGATCGTCACGACCGCCACCTTTCTGGACTTGCGGGTCCATTTTACGCGAGGCACGGTTGAACCCGCCAGTCCATTCCAGAAGGGAACACCCACCGTGACCTCACGTCTCGAAGGCCGCACCGCGCTCGTCACCGGTTCCACCGGCGGGATCGGCGTCGCCATCGCCCGCGTGCTCGCCGCCGAAGGCGCCCACGTGCTGGTGAGCGGCCGCGACACCGCACGCGGCGAGAAGGTGGCCGCCGGCCTCGCCGAAGCAGGCGGCCGAGCCACGTTCCTGCGCGCCGACCTCACCACCGGCGCGGCCGTGCGCGAGCTCGCCGGAGCCGCCGAACACGCGGCCGACGGCGCGCTCGACATCCTCGTGAACAACGCCGCCCTGCTCAGCGCGCCGAAGCCCACCGGCGAGCTGAGCGACGAAGAGATCGACGCGCTGCTCGCCGTGAACATCAAGGCACCGATGCTGCTCACCGGCCTGCTCGCGCCGGGCATGGCCGCGCGCGGCAGCGGCGCGATCGTGAACCTCGGCTCCATCAACGGCCTCGACGGCATGGCCGGCTCCGCGCTCTACAGCACCACCAAGGCCGCCGTGCACTCGCTGACCAAGTCGTGGGCCGCCGAGTACGGGCCCGCGGGCGTGCGCGTGAACACGATCGCGCCCGGGCCCACGCTCACCGAGCGCTTCGCGGACTCGGCGCCGATCCGCGAGCTGGTGGCCACCGTTCCGTCGCGGCGGGCGAGCGCGCCCGAGGAGATCGCCGGCGCCGTGCTGTTCCTGGTGAGCGACGACGCGCTGAACATCCACGGCACCACGCTCAGCGTCGACGGCGGCTACTCCGCCGTGCGGTCGGTGCGCACCGCGTAGGACCGCGGCTCAGTAGGCGGTGCCGCCGTCCGACCAGCTCGTGTCGCCGAAGTCCTCGTCGTCCACCGCCGCACGACGAGGACGTGGCTGCGGTTTCGGGGTCGGCGGCTCGACCACCGGCTCGGCCACCGCAGCCGGAGTTTCGTCCTCGGCGGCCGCCGCGTCCGGCACGCCGTTCGGCCACACGCACGGCGAGGTCGACCCCAGGTACAGCTTGCCCAGCTCGTTGGCCTGAATGGACATGTCGAAACTGTCCGCGGCGTTGCGCGCGAACACGTACTGGTCACCCGGCCGCTTGTCGGCGACCACGGTGAACCCGTGCGAGCGCCACCACGCCACCACGGCGTCGAAGTGCGCGCCGAACGAGGCCACCGCCAAGCCGGTGATCTCGTAGGTCACGGAGATCTCGAAGCGTCCGGCCGGGCCGTCGTCCGTCGGGTCCGTGCACTCGGACCGGTTCTGCGAGAACAAGGTGCGCGCCGCCGTGCGCGGCAGGGACTCGAACGCGGCGCGCACGTAGTCCTCGACCCGGTCGTGGGCCTGTTTCTCGGTCATCGTGGTTTCCATGGCCCCACCTCCGGGGGAGCAGGCGACACAGGTCAGCAGGACGGTGAGCGCGGCGAGGGCGCGCCGGGCCCTCACCCCGGCCTCCCCGCGATGATGCGGCCGAAGCTGCGCAGCGAGGGGTTGTTGTCCTCCCAGTACTGGCTGTGCGCCGCACCGGAAAGCCCACCCTCGTACCACGGCCCCTTCGTACCGGGCGCCGAGTCGAAGACCTGGCCGCCGAAGCCCGACCCCGCCGGGTCCGGCCCGAGCGGATCGTGGCCGGCGACGCCGACGTTGGTGATCTTGATCATGTCATGCTCGGCGACGGTCGAGTGCACGTGCTGCGCCACCTGATCCTGCGGCACGCCGTCGAGGTGCAGCTGGTTCGCGTGGTCCACCCCGACACCCGGGCTCGCGACGAACACGATCTCGTCGGCGTCGAGACCACCGTCGCGCGCCGCGTGGCCGACCACGGTGGTGCCGTAGCTGTGGCCGAGCACGGTGTTGTGCGACGGCGCGCCCTCGTGGGAGGCGCGCAGGCCCTCCTCGAACTTCGAGAGGTCGCCTTTTCCGCCGTCCGCGTAGCTCGCGCTGGCCGCGTCCCACAGCTCGTCCGGCGCGTCGTAGCCGACCCAGGTGATCACCGACGGCGAGGGCGAGCCCGCCATCGTGGCCGACTGCCACATCTTGTCCGAGCGTCCGAGGTCGCCGCCGATCTTCCCGAGCTCGCTGCCGGTGCCGGGCACGTAGGTGGCCACATCCGTTGCCGTGTCGGGATTTCCGGCGGCCACCACGGCTTTGCCGTCGCCGCTGGTGTCGAGCTGCATCAAGTACGCCTGCGGTTTGCCGGGCCCGGTGTCACCCAGCCGGTTGCCGATGTCGGTGAGCCCGCGCAGCTTCGTCTTCGCGGCCTCGCTCGGGTCGTTGCGCAGCCGAGCCATTTCCCGTTGCAGGACAACGCGGTTCGCGGCGTCACGATCCTTCACCGGCACGCCGTCGAGGTTGCGCACGAGGTCCGGGTTGTCGCGCAGGATCGTGCCCTGCGCCGTGGTCGAGAGGCTGTCCCACCACGCACGGTTGTCGCCGGGGGTGCCACCTTGCGGCGGGCCGAGGGTCGACAGGCCGCTCTGCGCGGTGCCGGCGGCGGCCGCCTGCGCGAGCGTGGTGGCGCCCTGGTCGGTGATCTCGCCGCTCGCCGCGCGGGTGAGCACGGCCGCGAAATCGGCGTCGACGTCGGTGGCCTGGCGCAGGATCTGCTCCACCCGGTCGGAAAGCTCCTCGCGCACGCGGTCGTTCGGCACCACACCCGGCCCGGGGACGGCGGTGATCCAGCCGCCGTCGTCGATGGTGAATCCGTTGTGGGCGGCCACTTCGTCGGTGTCGCGGACTTCGCCCGCGAGGCGTTCCACGGCCACCTGCGCCTCGTGCGCGGCGCGCCGCACGGCCGAAGCCTCGGCCACGAGCTGGTCGAGCCGCGTTCTCAACGCGGTGCCACGGGCCTGCGCGGCCGTCGCGGCATCGCCGGTCCAGCCGTCGAGGCGCGTCATGCCGTCGACATCGGCGTCGGCCGCGAGCAGCTCTTCGATGCGTCGGCTCACGGTGTCGGCGACCGCGCCGACGGCCGCGGGGTTCCAGCTCCGCACCGCACCCCAGGTGATCATCGGCCGGCCTCGGTCACGTCGTCGGTGGCCTGCTGCTCGGCGCCGCGGTAGCCGCGCGCGGCGTCGTCGAGCTGGGTGCCGTAGGCCTCGGTGTCGGTCGCCCACTGCGGCACGGCCGTGTGCCAGACGTCGCCCAGCTGCGCCGCAGCCCCGACACTCGTGCCGCCCGGCATCCCAGTCGCGACCCCGGCGAGCGAGCCGGCCAGGTCGACCGGGCGCACGGTCGCGGCCGCACGGTGGGCGTGCCCGGCCGCCTCCGCCACCGTCGCCGGAACGACTTCGAACCCCGCACCCATGCGTACCTCACTTCACCCCGCAGCCAGAAGTCACCGTACGACGATCGGCGTGTCCGCGGGGTTCCGAGAAGACACCGGAAATCCGGATTGTCTGTACCACTGCGTCTGACCTGGGCACTCTTGCCCTTATCTCGTCCACATATGTGAACGCCAGTCACGTGACTGAATAGTTATCAGCCGGTGTATTGCCCACCGGTGAGCCGCGTGTGACTGTGTACGGCGAAGTTCGTCGGAACGCGTCCGGCGCCCAGCCAGGAAAAAACCGGCTATTCGAGACCCACCATGCTCGGCCGAACGGCGCTGGTCCCCACCGGCGAACCGGACCGGCCGGCCAGCACCGGAAAGAGACGGCTCGGTTATGACACAAACTGCCGCGGCGCGGCGGCCCATCAACAGGACCACGTTGTACTTCTTCGGTGCCCTCGGCGGCATCCTGTTCGGTTACGACCTCGGTGTCATTTCCGGTGTTCTGCCGTTCATCGGCAAGACCTGGAGCCTGACCGGGTGGGACAAGGGCGTGATCACCGCCAGCCTCTCGGTCGGTGCGATCGTCGGCGCGCTCTTCTCCTCGCGGATGAACGAGAAGCTCGGCCGGCGCCGCACGATCATGGTGGCCGCGGTCATCGTGATCATCGGCACGATCGCGGCGAGCGCTTCGCCGAACTTCGCGATGCTGATCGTCTCGCGGCTCGTGATCGGTGTCGGCATCGGGCTTTCCTCGTCCACGGTGCCGACCTACCTGTCCGAGCTGGCCCCGGCCCGCCTGCGCGGTGCCATGGGCGCGCTCAACCAGATCTTCATCGTGCTCGGCATCCTGATCGCGTTCCTCGTGAGCTACGGCCTCGGCCCGTCCGCCAACTGGCGGCTGATGTTCGCGGGCGCCATCGTGCCGGCCGTGATCCTGCTGGTGGGCCTGATCTTCCTGCCCGAGACCCCACGCTGGCTGGTCGCCAACGGCCACGAGGAGCAAGCGCGCTCGGTGCTCGTGAGCTCCCACGGCAACGCGGTGAACGTGGACGAGGAGATCACCACCATCCGCGAGGTCATCCGCCTCGACACCGAAACGGCCAAGACGCGCTTCCGCGACCTGTGGGCGCCGATGGTCCGCCCGATGCTGATCGTCGCCCTGCTGCTCGCCATGGGCCAGCAGTTCAGCGGCGTGAACGCGATCAACGCGTACTTCCCGACGATGCTGATCGGCCTCGGCTTCGCCACGCAGGCGGCGCTGCTGTCCGGCGTGCTGCTGGGTGTCACGAAGTTCCTGTTCACGGCCTGGGTCGTGTTCGTCGTCGACCGCTGGGGCCGCAAGCCGCTGCTGCTGATCGGCAACGTGCTCATGGTGGTCACGCTCGTCGCGGCCGGGTTCATCGTGATCGAGGTGGACGACGTGACCACCAAGGGCATCCTGATGCTCGTGGCGATGGTGCTCTACCTGGTGGGCTACGAGCTCGGCTGGGGCGCGGTCGTGTGGGTGATGATGGCCGAGGTGTTCCCGCTCAAGGTCCGCGCGGCGGGCATGGGCATCAGCAGCGTGGTGCTGTGGGCCGCCACCGGCATCGTCAGCGCGGTCTTCCCGATCATCTCCGATCCGGGCGCGCTGGGACTCGGCGGTTCGATGTTCCTGTTCGCGGGCATCAACGTGGTGCTCTTCGCGCTCACCAAGTGGCTGGTCCCCGAGACCAAGGGCCGCACGCTCGAGCAGATCGAGCTCGACCTGCGCGGCCGCCACAACGCGGGTACCAAGGCCGAAGCGGCCTGATCTTCCGACCCGGACGGCCGGGGCGCGGCGGGGTGACCCCGGCGCGCCCCGGCCGTCGCCGTTTTCAGGTCCCGGTCAAGTCCGCTTCGGGTCCACTTCGGACAGAATTTTCCGCGCGGAGTTGGCACACCGGTGATCACGGTGCTGTACTGCCCTCAGAGCGCGAGGAGGTGGCGGCATGAGCGAGCCGGACGGGACACCGGGCCGGCACCGCGTGTCCGACCCCGGTGGGTTCCCGGAAGACGGCCTGCTCGTGCGGCCGTACGCGCGCACCCGCGGGCCCGCTCAGGTGAGCCACGAGCTGGCCCTCGAGACGCTGGTCTCGACCACCGAGCTCGGCCGCCGGCTCAGCCGCATGCTGCGGGAGCCGTACGGCAGCGCGTGCGAGCTGTGCGTGTCCACGGTGTCGGTGGCCGAGCTCTCGGCGTACCTCAACCTCTCCATCGGCACCGCGCGCGAGCTCGTGGAAGAGCTGCTGGTCGAAGAGCTGCTCTACGTGCACCCGCCGGTCGGCGCGTACGACTCGGAAGCCCGCACGGAGGTGCTGGGCCGCATGCTCGGCGGGCTCGACCGGCTCTAGTCCCGCGGATACCCTCGGGTCGGTGACGACTGCGGCGGCCCGGTTCGACCGGTGGATCAGGAACGAGTTCGTCGAGTACAACACCGCGCTGGAAGAGGCTTACTTCGCCGAGCGGCAGGAGATCCTCCACGGCCGGCCCGGGCTCGACGAGCTCAAGCAGGCCCTGGTCGCCGAAGGCCACCACCTGATCGGCGGCATCCTGGCCGAAGGCGCGCTACCCGTGGTAGAGCGGGAGAAGTACCAACTGCTCGGCCTGGTGGGCTATCACCTCGCCGCCTGCCGGAGGCACGAATCGGTTGCGCCGGGTGCCGAGCAGCTCTCGGCCGCCTGGTCGCTGGCATCGTTGCTCGGGTCCTCGCTCGGTGTGGCGCCGCGGTTCGTTTTCGCGCACCAGGCGATGTACAACCCGGCCAGTGGCGGGCAGTTCCAGACCTTTACGTCACTCGAGGACGAAGCAGTTTTCCTGACCAACAACGGGCTGGCCGTGTTCGCTTACCAGCGCGCGGCCGAGGCGATCCGGCAGATCGCGCCGATCGGCGTGTCGAGCCCGCTCTCGGCGTATTTGCTGGAAACGGCATTGGCCGCGTTGGAAGACGTGCTGCAGTTCAACCGCACGCTTTCGAAGACGCTGGACGTCGAGCGGTTCTTCTTCAACGTGCGGCCGTACTTCAAGACCTATCGGGTGGGCAACGCCGAATACCGCGGCGCGAACGCCGGCGACTTCTCGGCGATCAACGAGCTCGACGTCCTGCTGGGACTCGCGAGCACGCGGGATCCCTTCTACCAGAACCTGGTGACCGAAAAGTACCCGTACGTCACGCCCGCGGACCAGGTGCGGCTGCGCGCGATCGGGGACGAGGAACCGCTGCTCACGCGATTCCTGCGCGAAGCCGAGGCGACCCCGGACCCGCGGCTTCGGAAGAACGCGGAACTGTTCCTCGCCGTGTGCCGGGCGCACGGCGCGGCGTATACCTACCACCACCACAAACTCGTGCTGCCCTTCCTCGTGGAACCGGCGAAAACGGCGCCGCCGGAACGGCTTTCGGAGCTCACGGCGAGCGGGCCGCCGCTCGACGTCGTCGTTTCCGGGCTCTCGTACCTGGCCGATCTGCGGGCGGCCCGCGACCGGCCCGGAAAACCGTCGGCCCGCAAGGATCTCGACCGGCTCCGGGAATGGGTTTCGACCGCTTCCGGTGACGGCCACCCTGCGTGACTCACCGCATCGGCCGAGTAACTCCGGAGGTGTGGCGGCGACTTTCCCACCGTTGATTCCGATCGACGAAAGGGAAGTGAAGCCTTGAGACCGAGACTGTGGGCCGGCGCCGTGCCGCTGGCCGTGGCAGCCCTTGCCATGAGTGCGATACCGGCCGCCGCCGTGACCGGGAACCTGCCGGGCGGCACGAGCATGTCGGTGACCTTGGCCTCCCCGGCCGAGGACACCGTGATCCCCCAGGGACCCGCGACCGTGACCGGCACCGCGTCGGTGGGCACCGGAGCGGCGGTGAAGGACACCGGGCTCACCTACGTGCTCGACGTGTCCGGCAGCACCGGCTCCGGCTGCTCGAACACCACCGTGCTGGGCTGCGAGATCGCCGCGGCCAAGGCGCTCAACAACGACGCCGCGGTGCCGAACACCGTGATCGGCAGTGTCGGCGCGGCCGTGTTCGGCACCGGCAGCGCCACGGCCGACGTGGGCCCGGCGGCCGGTGAGCAGACGCTGACCACCCCGACCGCCGACGCGAACGGCAACGGAGCCCGCGACATCAACGAGGTGCTCGACTCGGCCGTGATCGGCGGGATCGGCAAGTTCACCGCGAAGAACTTCCCCAGCGGCACGGACTTCACCGCCGGCATCAGCGCGGCGAAGACCGTGACCGACGCGCAGACCGAGAACCGCAAGATCGTGGTGTTCCTCTCCGACGGCGCGGCGGTCGGCGACGTGCGCCCGCCGCTGAGCACGGTGCCCGCGAACGTCACCTACTACACGTTCGCGGTCGGGGCCGGCTCGAGCTGCGCCGGCGGCTCGTACGAGTCGAGTCTGCAGGCCATCGCGGACCTGACCGGCGGTACCTGCACCGCCGTGCCCGACCCGGCGAACCTGCCCAACGTGCTGCCGGGTGTGATCGACTCGCAGCTGACCGCGCTCACGCTCTCGGTCGACGGCGGCGGCGCGATCCCGGTGACGAACGTGACCCCGGGGCTGCCGCGCACGGGCCCCGCGTCCGTCACGTACTCCGTGGCCACCGGCAACCTCGCGCCGGGGCGCCACGAGCTGTGCGTGACCGCGCACGGCACCGACGGCGGCGGCCCGGGCACGGTCGCCGACTGCACGCACGTGATCGTGAACGCGCCGCCGGTCGTGGTGGCCGGCGGTCCGTACGCGGGCCAGGAAGGCACCGCGGTGTCGCTGGCCGGCACGGTGACCGACCCCGACGGCCAGGCGGGTTCGCGGCACTGGAGCATCGCGCCGGGTGCGGGGGTCGACGCGGGCGCGACGTGTTCGTTCGGCAACGCCGCGGCGCTGAGCACCACCGTGACCTGTGACGACGACGGCACGTACACGCTCACGCTGACCGCCGACGACGGCATCAACCCGCCGGTGGCGCGCACGGCCGCGTTGACCTTGACGAACGTCGCGCCGGCCGTGCACATCACGGCGCCGACGACCGACACCGTGTTCAACCACGGTGCCGCGGTGGCGGTGACCGCGCCGTTCACCGACATCGGCCACCACGACACGCACACGTGCACCGTGGACTACGCCGACGGTTCGGCCCTCGTCACGGGTTCGGTCACGGAGTCGGCGGGTGCGGGCAACTGCTCCGCTTCCCATGCGTACACGGTTTCGGGCACGTACAACGTGCTCGTGCGCGTGACCGACGACGACGGGGGCGCGGCGACCGCGATCGTGCGGATCATCGTGAACGACCCGCCGGTGGTCGTGGCCGGTGGCCCGTACGCGGGCCAGGAGGGCACGGCGGTGTCGCTGGCCGGCACGGTCACGGACCCGGACGGTCCTTCCCTGGCCACGCACTGGACCGCGACCCCGCAGTCCGGTGTGGACAGTGGGACCTCGTGCACCTTCGGGAATCCCGCTGCGCTGTCCACCACGGTCACCTGTGACGACGACGGTGTGTGGACACTGACGCTCTCGGCCGACGACAGCCTGCACCCGGCCGTGCTGAAGACGACCACGCTCACGCTCACGAACGTCGCGCCGCACGTGAGCATCTCGGCACCGGCCGACGGGCAGCTCGTGCTGCGCGGCGCGCCGATCGGCGTCACCGCGCCGTTCACCGACATCGGCACGCACGACACGCACACGTGCACAGTCGACTTCGCTGACGGCTCCCCCGTGGCCACGGGGGCGATTTCCGAGACGCCGGGTTCGGGTACCTGCACCGCTTCGCACACGTACACCGGCGTGGGCGCGCACAACGTGCTGGTGACGGTGACCGACGACGACGGCGACTCCGCGACCGCAGTGGTCAAGATCGTGTCGTACGTGCGGGCCGAGGCCTGGTCGCTCAGCGCGAGTGGCCTGATCAACGTGAGCAAGACGCCGCTGGCCGGCTGCCCGCCGAACAGCGACCACACCACGGCCACGGTCAACGTGCTCGGGCTGGCTTCGGTCCAGGCCCTGCACGCCGACTGCACGCTCGACGCGTCCACCGGCCGCACCAACGCCGGCGCGCTCGTGTCGGGTGCCTCGCTGCTGGGCGGGGTGATCTCGCTGAAGGACATCCAGACGTCCTGCGTCGCCGACGGGACCGGCCTGCACGGTTCTTCGCGGGTCGGCACCCTCAACGGCCAGCCGATCGGCACCGGGCCGGCCACCATCGGCATCCCCGGGGTGGCGACGGTGCACCTCAACGAGACGGTGACCGGGCCCAACGGTCAGCTCGCGCAGTACGCGGTGCGGGTGGTGACGTTGCTCGGACAGGAGATCGTGCTGTCAGGGTGCCGGATGGGCTTCTGACGGCCGGGTTCTCCACTGTTGGGTTCTCGACCGCCGGGTTCTCGACCGCCGGGTTCTCGAGTGCCTAGCCTTTCGGCCATTCGAGTGTGACGAAGAAACGATGAATTGTTATCCCGACGGGGTGGACAGGACTCGGCGAAAATGTCCTGTCCCCCCGATCGGGTGAGAATGGAAAAAAAGCCACCGCCGGTTTTCCGCCGAAAGTGGCCGAATCGGAACGCGAACCGGCCCGGCACCCTGAGAACGGGTGCCGGGCCGGTTCACCGGGGCCGAGAGGTCAGCAGCTGATGAGCAGGCTGGTGACGGCGTGGCAGGAGCGCGACGCCTTGTCGTTGGCCGCGTTGGGGTCGGTCGGCGAGCTCGCCTGGCGCTGGGCCGTGGTGGTGAGCGTGCCGATGGTCAGCAGGCCCGCGCGGGCGGAGAAGCTGGCCTTGGCCGTGCCGTTGGCCGGCAGCGACGCGATGGTGCAGGTGACGGTGCGCCCGGAAGCCGTGCAGGAGGACGACTTCGAGTACTGCAGACCGCTGGGCAGCGTGGCCTGGAGCTTCACGCCGGTGGCCGTGGCCGGGCCGGTGTTCTTCGCGGTGATCGTGTAGGTGATCTCCGAGCTCAGCACGCCCGTCGGGGCCGCGGCGAGGGAAACGCCGATGTCGGCGGAGTCCGTGGCCGGCGTGACGGTGACGGCCGGGCCGTCGAGAGTCTCGAAGGAGAAGTTGTCGCCCACGAACTGGTCCTGCAGCGTGACCGAGCCGGCCGGAGCGGTGTCCTTGACCTTGAGGGTGAAGGCGACGGTGGCGCTGGCGCCCGGGGCGAGGTCGCCGACGCCCGCGCGCAGGCTGCTGCCGAGCACGCCGCACGCGACGTCGCAGGAGACGACGTCGACGACGTCGGTGATCGGCGTCTCCTTGCCGTACAGCGCGGCCTTGGCGCCGACGACGGTGAAGTCCTGCGGGTTGTACAGGGTTTCGGTGACCGTGAAGGTCTCACCGCGCTGCAGGCTCGTGGTGCTCACGGTGATGTCGCTGCTCGGCGGGGCCGCGAGCGCCGCGCCGGGCGCCACGAACAGCATCCCGGCGGAGGCTGCCACCACCGAGAGAATGGTGATACCGCGCAGGCGTCTTTGCTTGTCCATGCTTTCTCACTATTTCGTCCGAGGGGTACCGCTCTGGCATTTTCGGGAAGACTCGGGAAAACGTAGCTGCCCCTCCGTCGCCCGGAGCCCTGCGTTCGTTACACCGCCATTCGGCGCACTCTCGGCTGATCCACAGTGAGTTTCTCACCGGATGTCCGCGATCTCCGGTGGAGATCAATCCGGCAGCAGCGGCACCGCCATCCCGGGGTCGTGGCCCAGCAGCGACCCGCGGGTGATCGCCGCGCTGCCGAAGCGGTCGCGGATGCCGTCGACGGCCGAGTCGACCGCGATGCCGTCCTCCACTTCGAACGGCAGCGCCAGCTGCACCGACCCGTGAGGGGTGAGGTTGGAGAACGAGATGCCGAGCAGCGTGAGCCCGCGGTCGTAGACCAGCGATTGGGCCTCCAGCAGCAGTTTCCGCGCCGCCACCAGGAGCGTCTCGGTGTGGTCGGTGGCCTCGGCCACCGTGCGCGAGCGCGTGGCCCGGGTGAAATCGGCGAACCGCAGGCGCAGCACCACCGTTCGCGTGAGCCGCGACGCCGACCGCAGCCGCCGCGCCAGCCGGTCCACAATGGACACCAGAAGCTCGTCGAGCTCCGCCATGGATCGCCGCCGACGCCCCAAAGCCCGTTGCGAGCCCATGGATCGCCGCCGCTGCCCCACCCGCACCGGCCGCGGATCAAGGCCGTGGGACAGCGCGTGCAGGTGGTGTCCCGCGCCTCGGCCGAGCATCGACACCAGGTCCACTTCGGGCAGCTCCGCCACCTGCCGCACCGTGCGGATCCCGCGCGAGCGCAGCTTTTCCGACGTCACCTTCCCCACGCCCCACAGCCGCTCCACCGGCAACGGGTGCAGGAACGCCAGCTCCTCGTCCGGCGGCACCACCAGCAACCCGTCCGGCTTCGCCACCGCACTGGCCACCTTCGCCAGGAACTTCGTGCGCGCCACGCCCACGGTGATCGGCAGCCCGACCCGCGCCAGCACGTCGGCCCGCAGCCGCCGCGCGATCTCCGACGGGCTGCCGCCGATCCGCCGCAACCCGCCCACGTCGAGGAACGCCTCGTCGATCGACAGGCCCTCCACCACCGGCGTGGTGTCCCGGAAGACCTCGAACACGGCCTTGCTGGCCGCGCTGTACGCCGCCATCCGCGGCGGCACCACCACCGCGTGCGGACACAGCCGCAGGGCCTGCGCACCGCCCATGGCCGTGCGCACGCCGAGCGCCTTCGCCTCGTAACTCGCCGCCAGCACCACCCCGCCCCCGACGATCACGGGCCGGCCGCGCAGCCGCGGATCGTCGCGCTGCTCGACCGACGCGTAGAACGCGTCGAGGTCGGCGTGGAGGATCGGTCCTTCAGTCGACACGAACACATGTTCGCATCGAACACCGTCAAAACCAGCCCTCTTGTCACCCGGATGGCCTAAAATCAGCCCTCGGAGCGCCGCATCCCCGCCAAAGCCGATGCGATCAACGCCACCGCCGGATCCTCGTCGGCAGTCAGCTGCCGCAAGAGGTCCTCGGTCGCCGGGAGCTCCGCGAGGGCCTGCGTGAGCCGGATCCGCACGGCCTGATCCGCCGAGTGGGCCGCCAGTTCCTCGGCCAGCGCCCGCTTGATCCGGTCTGCGGTCGAGGCGTCCGCGGACAGCTCGGCCAGCACCTCGGCCGCCTCGACGTCGTTCGGACCGTCGACCACCAGGGCCACGAGCGTGGGCACGGCGGCGGTCGAGCCGCGCGCCCCCGACGCGAGCGCGGCGCGCGTGCGCACGGTCGGATCCGGGTCGTCGAGGGCGCCGGCCAAAGCGGCTGTCGCGGCGTCGCCCGGCAGATCTGCGATGGCGCGGATCGCGCGGAGGCGCACGGTGGCCTCGGGTGAGCGCAGGCCGGCGGTGAGGCTGGGCAGGGCGTCGCCGCCGGAGCGGGCCAGCGCCCACCGCAGCGCACCCGCCACGTTCTGGTCGGGCTCGGTCAGCACGGCCTCGGCCAGGAGCTCAGCGGGCACGTCCTCGGCCGGGCCGAGCGCGGTTTGCTGGCGGCGCGCGGGGTCCGGCGAGTCGAGGCCGTGGAGCAGCTCCACGAGCCGCAGCACGTCGTCCCAGGCCGGCGGCGCGGAGGCGTCGACCCGGCGCAGGCGGTCGAGCAGTTCCTGCTCGCGCTTGAGCCGGTCCTCCGTGCGCCGGATCAGGTCACCGACCAAAGTGGACGGCGTGAAGCCCGGGTCCGCCAACGCGCGGCCGATCTCGCGCAGCGACAAACCCAGTGACCGCAGGCTTTCCACGTGGAAAATGCGCCGGATGTCCTCGGCGGAGTACTCGCGGTAGCCGCCGACGGTGCGGCCGGTGGGACGCACCAGCCCGAGGGTGTCGTAGTGCCGGAGCATCCGGCTGCTCACCCCCGAGCGGCGCGCCACCTCACCGATCAGCACCGGCCACCGCTCCTTCCACTGCTGTGTCCGCGGCTGACTCCACCGCTGTTTCCACTGCCGCCGCGCGTTCCGGCCCGAGCGCGGCCATCCGCTTCGCCTCTTCCAGCGACGGGTCGAACGAAGCGTCCGGGTCGCGCAGCAGCCGTTCCGTGGCGCGGGCATGGGCGCGCACGAGCGGGTCGGGACTCGCGAAACCCTGGCGCAGCACGGGCTCGGCCACCTCGCCGAGGGCCACGAGCGCGCGGCTGAGGCTCAGCTTCACGGCGCGGTCGCCGCGCCCGAGCTGGGTCGCCAGCTCGGCGGCCAGCGCGGGCCGGTCCGCCGCGGGCACGAGCACCACGGCCGCTCGCCAGGCACTGCGCGCCACCTCGTCGTCGGTGTCGCGCAGCAACGACCGGGTGATCTCGGGCCACACGCGACCGTCGCCGATCTTCGACAACGTGTGCAGCGCCTGGCTGCGCGCCTGCGCCCGAGTAGACCGCAGCTGCGCCACGAGCCGCGGCACCGTGATCTCCGCCGGCAGCCTCGTGAGCGCCCAGGTGAGCATGTCGCGCACAAAGAAGTCCGGCTCGACCGCGCACCGCGCCAGCAGCGGTTCGACGAGCGCCGGGTCGGCGTCCGTGCCGGCCGTCAGCGCGGCCTTCAGCCGCACCGAAGAGTTGCCGGCGCCCAGCGCCGCGATCAGGCGCCGGTCCGGTGGGTTCGGGTGGGGCGTAGTCATCTGGACCACCTCCTGCGACCCAGTGAAGACCTTGTCACGGTGTCAAGGTCAAGTACGCCGGGTCAGGGGCGGTAGCGCAACCCGTCCACCAGCAGGTCGAGCACCCGCCCGGCCTGCTCGCGCTGCCCCGGCGACCCCGCCACCACGGCGATGCCGCTGAGACTGATGAGGATGTCGTCCACGGGGATGTCGCCGCGCAGGGCGCCGGAGGCGATCAGCGGCGAGACGAGCTGGTCGATGGTGGAGTTGAGCCGTTCGCGGCTGTGGGCGTACGGGTCGCCGCCGGAGGCGATCACGGCGCGCAGGGCGTCGCCCATGCCGATCTTCGTGGTCATGTAGTCCACGAACCGGTCCATCCACGTGCGCAGCGCCTCGTCCGGCGCCAGCTCCTTCAGCAGCTCCGGGCCGGCGTCGCACAGCTGGTCCAGCTCGTTGCGGTAGGCGGCCTCGATCAGCGACTCCCGCGTCGGGAAGTGGCGGTACAGCGTGCCGATGCCGACGCCGGCGTCCTTGGCGATCGCGTCGAGCGTGGCGTCGAGACCCTTGCCGGAGAACAGCTTCACCGCGGACGCGAGCAGGAGGTCGCGGTTGCGCCGGGCATCCGCGCGCAATGGCTTGGTCACCTCTCACCCCTTCCGGTGCGGTCCACTCAAGCACACTTGCGACCGGAGGTTTCTCCGGTTAGCGTCAAGATAAATCGGAGGACAATCCGGATAGAGTTCGAGACAGGACGACCATGCGCCTCACCACCCCGTGCACCAGGGAGTCCACCGCCGCCGACGTGAGCGCGGGCGTCGACCTCACCGGCCGCCGCGCGATCGTGACCGGGGGCGCGTCCGGCATCGGCGTCGAGACGGCCCGCGCACTCGCCCAGGCCCGGGCCGAGGTCACGCTGGCGGTGCGCAACACCACGTGATGGCCGAACCGCTCAACCGCACGCCGGAAGGCTGGGAGCACCAGTTCGCCACCAACCACCTCGGCCACTTCGGCCTCGCGCTGGGCTGCCGATGGCATCACCGCCAACGCGCTGATGCCCGGCGGCATCCGCACCAACCTGCAGCGCCACCAGGTCGACGACGCCGAGTTCGCCGAGATCGCCAGGACCTACGCGTGGAAGACCACCGAGCAGGGCGCCTCGACGTCGGTGCTGCTCGCCGCGCCTCCTCTGCTGGCCGGTGTCGGCGGCCGCTACTTCGAGGACAACAACAAAGCCGAGCTCAACGTCGCACCTTCACGCGACGGCGTCGCGGCGCACGCGCTCGACCCCGAAGCCGCGACTCTGCTGTGGGAGGTCTCGCTGGACCTGCTCGCCCGCTGACCCTCCGGTCGGCCTGCGCCGCTCGGGTCGTTCGGGCCAGGTCGGCGTGCGAGCACGCGCGGTGTCTGCTTAGGGTCGTTCGGTGCGGCTCGTGCTGTTCGACCTCGACAACACCCTCGTCGACCGGGCGGAGGGTTTCCGGCGCTGGGCTTGGGAGTTCTGCGCGGAACACCACCTCACGCCCGGCGACGCCGACTGGCTCGCCTCCGCCGACGAGGACGGGCTCGCGCCGCGGGACGTGTTCTTCAAGAGCGTGCGCGACCGGTTCGCCTTGCGCGAGACCGGCGCCGAGCTGCTCGAGTCCTACCGGCACCGCCACCCGGCCCTGATCCCGGCGGCGCCGGGTGTGCTCGCCGGCCTGCCGCGGCTGCGCGCGGCGGGCTGGCGGATCGGCGTGGTGACCAACGGCGACGCCGAGCAGCAGCTCTCGACGCTGCTGTGCACCGGCGTGGCCGGCCTCGTGGACGGGTGGGCGATCTCCGGGCACGAAGGCGTCGGCAAACCCGACCCGCGGCTGTTCGAGATCGCGGCGGAACGCTGCGAGGCACCGCTGCGCGACGGCTGGATGGTCGGCGACGGCGCGGCGACCGACGTCGCCGGCGGCCGGGCCGCGGGGCTGCACACGGTGTGGATCGATCGCGGACGGGCGTGGAGCGGTGACGAAAAAGCCCCGGACCACGTCGTCGCCGACGCGGCCGGGGCTCTCGCTCTGCTGCTGGAGTAAGGGCTAGACCTTGCTCTCGGTGTCGATCTTCCACACGCCGTTGTCGTTGACCATGTGGTAGGTGTGGCGTTCCGTCGAGTTGACCCGGCCGCCGTAGGTGATCTCGGCGCTGAACAGGTCCGGGCCGATCTGCTTGATGTCACTCGCGCTGGCCGTGCGACCGGTCCAGAAAGCCTGGTAGCTGGTGTAGTTCTGGTGGGCCGTCGCTTTGAAGTTCTCCGTGAGGAGGCCGAAGCTCGTCTTCAGGTCGCCGGGGATGAGCGTGAAGTAGCGCTGGAGCGCGGCGGCCGCGTCCTGCGGTGAGTCGGCCGGACTGCTCGGCGACGACGGCGCGCTGCTGGGCACCGACGGCTTGCTCGGCGGCGGGGTCGTCGGCGTGGTCGGCGGGTTCGTGGTCGGCGCCGGCGGGTTCACCGGCGACGAGTTGACCACGGGCGACGTGCCGTTCGCGACCGGCGGGGTGCCGGTGTCGTTGCGGTTCACCAGCACGATCACCACCACGGCCACCACCACGAGCACCGCGCCGAGACCGGCGAGGAGCATCGAGCGTCGTCTTCGGTCGACCGGCGCCGGTGCGGGGGTGGTCGGGGCGGCCGCGGCGGGGCCGGCCGCGTCCGGAGCGGGCACGGGCAGGACCGCGGGCACCGTGAGCGGGATAGGCACCGACGCGACGGGCGTGACGCCGCCGTCGAGCTCGCGCAGCTCCGTGAGCACCTCGGCCATCGACGGCCGGTCCTCGGGCTTGAGCTCGAGCAGCTTCAGCAGCAGCGGTTCCAGCTTGCCGGCCTGCTTCGGCGGGTTGATCGAACCGCTGGACACGCGGTACAGCAAGGCGATCGCGTTGTCGGCCGTGCCGAACGGCGGCGCGCCTTCCACCGCCATGTACAGCGTGGCGCCGAGCGCGAAGACGTCGGAAGCGAACATGGCTTCCTCGCCGCGCGCGACCTCCGGCGCGAGAAAGGCGGGCGTACCGGAGATTTCGCCCGTGGCCGTGAGCGTGACGTCGCCGACCGCGCGGGAGATGCCGAAGTCGGTGACCTTCACCGTGCCGTCTTCGCCGAGCAGGACGTTGCCGGGCTTCACATCGCGGTGCACGATGCCGGCGCGGTGCGCAGCGGCGAGCACGCCGGCGAGCTGCACGGCGATCGGGATGACCTCGTCCACGGAGATCGGGCCGTCTTCGTGCAGCTTCGCGGAAAGGCTGCGCGAGGGCAGGTACTCCATGATCAGCCACGGCCGGTCTTCGTACTCGACCACGTTGAACACGGAGATGGCGTTGGGGTGCTGCAGGCGCGCGGCGATGCGGGCCTCGCGCATGGCGCGGCTCTTCGCTTCCTCGACCTTCTCCGGGCCCTGGTTCATGGGCATGAGGAGTTCTTTGACCGCGACCACGCGGCCGAGGATCTTGTCCTCACCACGCCAGACCATGCCCATGGCGCCGCTGCCGATGAGCTCGACGAGCTGGTAGCGACCGGCGATCTGCCGGCTCTCCTCGGTCAACGAAAACCCCTCAGTGCGACGTTCACGGACGGCGATCGCCAAGTTTTTCACGGCGCTCGCCCGAGTGTCCCGACGCCCCACCGGTGGTGCCGGGGGTTGCTCCGCGTGGCCGAACCGGGACACTCTGATCATATGAGCGCCGGGGCCCCGTCATTCCGAAACGTGTTCGGCGTGACCGAATTCCGGGCCCTGTGGCTCGCGCACGTGCTGTCGGTCGCCGGTGACCAGCTGGCTCGCGTCGCGCTCACGGTCCTCGTGTTCGACCGTACCGAATCCGCGGGCTGGGCGGCGCTCACCTACGCGCTGACTTACCTGCCCGATCTGCTCGGCGGCGCGCTCGGCGGCCTCGCCGACCGGTTCCCGCGCCGCGCGGTGCTCGTGGTGGCCGACGTGCTGCGGGCCGTACTCGTGGCCGTGATGGCGATCCCGGGGCTGCCGTGGCCGGTGGCGGCGGCGCTGCTCGTGGTGGTGCAGCTGGCGGCCGGGCCGTTCCAGTCGGCGCGCCAGGCCGTGCTGCCGGACATCCTCGGGCCGGACCGGCTGCCCGTCGGCCAGGCGCTGCTGTCCTCGACCTATCAGGCCGCGCTCGTGATCGGCTTCGGCGCCGGCGCGGCGGTGGTCGCGTGGCTCGGGGTGGCGGGCGCGCTGGCGGTGGACGCGGTCACGTTCGCCGTGTCCGCGATCGCGCTGCGCTGGGGACTGAAGCCGCATCCGGTGCAGGTGACGCCGGGTGCCGGCGCGGGCGCCGCGGCGAAAGCCCAGTGGACCTCGCTCGTGGCGGGCTGCCGGCTCGTCGCGCGGGACCGGCGGCTGCGGTCGCTGCTGCTGATCGCGTGCTGCAGCGGGTTCTACGTGGTGCCCGAAGGCCTGGCCGTGCCGATCGCCGCGCAACTCGGCGGCACGGGTGTGCTGGCGTGGCTGCTGATCGCCAATCCCGTGGGCTCGCTGCTCGGCGCGGTGCTGCTCAGCCGCGTGCCCCGCGTGCGCCAGGCGCGGCTGCTCGGGCCGCTCGCGGTGGCGACCAGCCTGGTCCTGCTGCCGACCGGCTGGACGCCCGGGCTCGTGGTGATCGTGCTCCTGTGGACGCTGTCCGGAATGTTCTCGGCGCACGATCTGATCACGCAGGTGCAGTACAGCCTCGCGGCCCCGCCCGAGCAGCGCGGCCAGGTGATCGGGGTCGCGATCGCCGCGCTGCGGGCCGCCCAGGGCCTGGCCATCGCGGCCGCCGGCGCCCTCGCGCAGGTGCTGGCGCCGACGACCGTGGTGGCCGTCGCCGCGATCGCCGGCGCGACGGTCGCCTCCCTGGCCGCCACGGCCTGGCTGCGCGCGGCGTGGCCCCGCCGAAGTCCCCTCGACGAGGCCACCCCGCCCGCGGCGTCCTGATTTCGCGGTGGTTCCGCTCCGGTGACGGGCGCACCTCCTTTGCTGTCGCTGTGCTGTCGTTGCTGTGCCGTCGTTGCTGTGCTGCCGTTGCCGTGCTGCGGTCGCGGCACGGCCGTGCGGTGCCGGTGGTGCTCCTGGTGCTGGTAGTTCTCGCACATGGCCGAGTTCTCTCGCGGGCCGGACTCAGGTCCAGTTGTTGTCACACATGCCTTTCACCCCCCTCTGCGGATGGCTCGCCGGGCTTCGGTCAGCAGGTCCAGTTGTTGTCACGCACGCGGTCCTCCTCTCCGGTCGTCGCGGTCGCGGGGTGGGTCGTCGGGGCTTCAGCGGGTCCAGTTGTTGTCGCGCACCGGGCGCTCCCTTCGGGTCGTCACAGGTGTTGTCGTAGTGCCAGGTGGACCTCAGCGAGTCCAGTTGTTGTCGCGCACCGGGCGCTCCTTCCGGGTCGTCACAGGTGTTGTCGTAGTGCCGGGTGGACCTCAGCGGGTCCAGTTGTTGTCGCGCACGCGCCTCTCCTCTCCGGGTCGTCATGGACGTTGACCACTTGCTTCAGCGGGTCCAGTTGTTGTCGCGCACCGGGCGCTCCTTCCGGGTCGTCGCGGGTGTTGTCGTAGTGCCGGGCGGGCCTCAGCGGGTCCAGTTGTTGTCGCGCACGCGCCTCTCCTCTCCGGTCGTCATGGACGTTGACCACTTGCCTCAGCAGGTCCAGTTGTTGTCACGCACCGGCGTCTCCTCTCTGTCCATCCACTGCCGTCCATCCACTGCTGTCCGTCACCGTCGGTTGGTCTGACCTCAGCGGGTCCAGTTGTTGTCACGCATCGCCGAACCTCCTTTCCCTCCGCCGCTTCGCCCGTCACGCCGGTCACCAGTTGTTGTCCCGCACCGCGGACACCTCCTCCGTCCAGGAGCACCAAAAAGCGGTCAACTCTCGACCTCAGGTCGAGCTCAACGGTCCAGACCACTCAGGCCGACCGGGTCCAGTTGTTGTCGCGCACGGTTGTCACCGCCTTCCGGGGTCGCGGCGACCGGCGGTTTCACGGGGCCCGCCGGTCACCGATCGTGGTTGTCGCACGTCAGTGGCCTCGGTGGCCGGAGGTCGCGGATTCCCTGGTCCGCCAAGGAATCCCGACGGGTCACCACTACGCTCAGTGGTCACCTCCCCTCCGTGCCGCCCGGACGCTGGGCTGTCCGGGCGAAATTCCCCGGCCCGCTCCCATAGTCCGGACCACGGGCGGCACACGGCGCGCCCTGTCGTTTACGGTAGAAGCCAACCGGGTGAGGTGAAGAGTGCGCGGACGAGCAAACCGGTCTGCCGGATGGTTCACGGGCTGGCGCCTTTGGCGGTTGCCCTCTCATGTCCGCACTTATGTGCTCCTCGTCAACTTCCTGGCGGTGCTCGCGTCGGTGAGCACCGCTTGGCTGGTGCCGGTGCACGAGCAGGACCTGATCCGTTTCGGCGTGCTGGCCGTGTGCGCGGCCGCCGCCATCGAGGCCACGCGCCACATCGAGCGGCAGCGCGAGTACAACCGCGCGCCCACGGTCGCGTACGTGGACACCAAGGCCGTGTGGAGCATCGCGGCCGTGGTGGCGCTGCCGGCCGTGCTGGCCACGGCGATGGTCTTGTTCACCTACGCGATGGCGTGGTGGCGCGTGTGGCCGCGCGAACGGCCGGTGCTGCCCCACCGCTGGATCTTCTCCGCCGCCACGGTGCTGTGCGGCACGCAGGCGGCGGTCGCCGTGCTCGCGCTCGGCATGCACCACTACCCCGGTGTGCCGGCCACGGGTTTCCTGCCCGGTTTCACCGATCTGCTCGTGATCGTGTTCGCCTGCGCCCTGCGCTGGGCCATCAACACGGCGCTGGTGATGGTCGCCATCGCGCTTTCGAGCCCGCCGCGGTCGCTGTCCGAGCTGTTCTCCGGGTTCGGCGACCAGCTGCTGGAGGCCGGCGCGATCGGCCTCGGCCTGGTCACCGCCGTGCTGCTCCTGCTGGCCAACCCGCTGGTGCTCACCGGCGTGGTCGTGGCGCTGGTAGCGCTGCACCGGGGCCTGCTGCTGGCGCAGTTCCAGCGCGACGCGCGCACCGACGTGACCACCGGCCTGGCCACCAAACGCTGGTGGCGCACCCTGGCCGAGCAGTACCTCGAGCGCGCCCGCACCGGCAACGGCACCGTCGGCGTGCTGCTGCTCGACCTCGACCACTTCAAGGCCATCAACGACACCTACGGCCACCCGACCGGCGACGTCGTGCTGCGCGAGATCGCCATCGCGCTGCGCAGCGAGGTCCGGGAGCAGGACGTGTGCGGCCGCTGGGGCGGCGAGGAGTTCGCGATCGTGCTGCCCAACGTGGCCACGATGGAGCACCTCGGCCAGCTCGCCGACCGCATCCGCCGCCGCATCCCGCAGGTCGTGGTGCCGCTGCCGGAGCGCGACACGGTGATCAGCGACCTGACCGTGTCCATCGGCTGCGCGCTCTACCCGGCCGAGCACCTCACCGGCGTCGACGACGTGCTGGTGGCCACCGACACCGCGCTCTACCGGGCGAAGCAGGCCGGCCGCAACCGCGTGGAGCTCGCCACACACTGAAGGACGTTCCGGACAACCCCGCCTTCTCGTTCCGACTTCGCCTCCCCCGCGTGCCACGATGGACGGTGAGGGCCGCACCGAGGCCTACGAGGAGGTCGGAGTGCCCGACTGGGATGGCCGTGGACTGCCGCCGGTCGCGCGGGCGCGCGTCGACCGGTTCGCGTCCTCGGGCCTGCGCACCTCCCTGCTCAGCGTGCCGGGGGCGATCGGCGCGGAAGTCGCCGGATTCACCCCCGTGGGGGAGGTCATGGGGTGCGTGGTCGAGCGCCTCGGCTGGACGGCCGGCTTCGGCATCACCCCCACCCAGCAGGCCGCCATCTACGCCGACGCCCTGCGCCAGGGCTACCGCATCGCGCTCGACCGGCTGCGACTCGAGGCCGAGGCGATCGGCGCCGACGGGGTCCTCGGCATCACCACGTCCGTGACCAGGCTCGACGAGACCATGCAGGAGTTCGTGGCGCTGGGCACCGCGGTGCGCGCCGAGTCGCGGCAACGGCCGGGGCGGGTGTTCACCACCGAGCTGCCGGGCCAGGACGTCGGCAAGCTCATGCAGGCCGGCTGGGTGCCCGCGGCCGTGGCGATCGGCATCTCGGCGAACACCACGTTCGACTACAACATGCAGTACCAGACCACGATGTGGGCCGGGAACGTCGAGGTCGACGCCCACACGCGGCTCGTCACCGAGGTGCGGGCCGACGCGCGCAGCCAGTTCCGCAAGACCGTGCAGACCACCGGCGCCGACGGGGCGATCGTCTCGCGGATGTCGCTCGACACCTGGCAGCTGGGCGAGGTGGCCGTGGCCGGGGTGGCGAGCGTGTTCGGCACCGCCATCGCCCGGTTCCACAGCGGCAGCTCCGCGCCCACGTCCGCGCTCACCATCCTGCCGCTGAACCGAGCCTGAAGGAGGCCCTGTGACCACCACGGACCCCGCCGCGCAGCACATCCCCGAAGACGCGATGCGCCGGCTCGCCGAGATGCGGCCCGGGCAGGCCACGAGCCTGTTCACGTCCGACCTGAGCGTGAACGAGTTCCTGCTCGTGCGCGAAGCCGGGTTCCGCCCGCTGGGGCTGGTGCTCGGGTCGAGCATCTACCACGTCGGGTTCCAGATGGGCCGCTGGAGCAAGAACCAGGAGATGGACCGGCTCTCGGCCGCGATGTACCACGCGCGCGAGCTCGCGATGACGCGCATGGAGACCGAGGCCGACCTGCTGGGCGCCGACGGGATCGTGGCCGTGCGGCTGGAGATCGAGTTCAAGGAGTTCGGCAGCGACCTGGCCGAGTTCATCGCCGTGGGCACCGCGGTGAAGGCCGACGAGCCCGGCGAGTGGCGCAACAACACCGGCAAGCCTTTCACGTCCGACCTGTCCGGCCAGGACTTCTGGACGCTGGTGCAGGCCGGCTACGCGCCGCTGGGCATGGTGATGGGCACCTGCGTCTACCACATCGCGCACCAGCGCTTCCGCCAGGCGATGAGCAACATCGGCCAGAACGTGGAGATCCCGCAGTACACCGAGGCCCTCTACGACGCGCGTGAGCTGGCGATGTCGCGCATGCAGGCCGAGGCCGAGCAGCTCAAGGCCGAGGGCATCGTGGGGGTGCAGTTGCTGTCGCTGCCGCACCGCTGGGGCGGGCACACCACGGAGTTCTTCGCGATCGGCACCGCGGTGAAGCCCCTGCGCCCCGACCACCACATCACCAAGCCGCAGCTCGTACTGCCGCTCACCGACTGATGTCCGGGTCAGAGCTCGGCCCGGCCGGCGAGTTCCACCTGCTGGTGGCCGCCCTGCGCGCCGATCGCGCCGACGTGGAGTCCTACACCCGCGTGCTCTCCGAGACCCTCGGCGACGCGCTGCCGCCCGGCATGGTCGAGATCGACCGGCGGCGCAGCTTCGCCGACCGCGTGGCGGGCCGGCTCGGGCAGCCGGTGGAGGTGCGCGTGTCCACGCCGCACCAGCTGCTCGTGCTCACGGCCGGGCGTACCGGCGGTGTCACGGGCGAGATCCGCCAGGTGGTGCGCGGGGTGGTGATCAGCCGGCGCGACGCGGACGTCGAGGAATGGGTGACGGTGCTGGCCGAGGAGCTGCAGGCGCTCGCGTCGCGGGACGCGCGGGCGCGGGAGGCGTTGGCGCGGCTGCTGGGCGGTTGAGCGGGCTCGGTTGATCGGGCGGGGTTGATCGCGCTCGGTTGATCGCGCTCGGTTGATCGGGCTGGGTCGAACGGTCTCGGTTGAACCACTGATGCTTGACCCGCCCGTTTCGCCCGATTACAACTCGGGGATGGACTGGACACTCGAGGTCGTCGTCGTTCCCGTGTCCGATGTGGACCGCGCCAAGGCGTTCTACGCCGACCAGATCGGTTTCCACCTCGACTTCGACGTCGTGGTCGGGCCGGGGCAGCGGCTCGTGCAGCTGACCCCGAAGGGATCCGGCTGCTCGATCGTGATCGGGGAGGGCGCGTTGCCGAAGATGCCGCCCGGCTCGCTCAAAGGCCTGCAGCTCGTGGTCGCCGACCTGCCGCTCGCCCGCTCCACGCTGGTGTCGGCCGGCGTCGACGTGACGGAGATCGAGCTCTTCGGGCCGGACCCGGGCACCGGCCGGCCCGAGGACCTCGACAACATCGGCTTCTTCCACTTCGCCGACCCCGACGGCAACGCCTGGTCCGTGCAGCAGATCTCGGCTCGCGCTAATCCACCAGCGCCCCACAGCTGACGTTCACGGTCGCGGCGGTCATCGTCCGCGCCCGGTCGGACGCCACGAAGGCGGCGACGCTGCCGACGTCCTGGAGCGTCGCCGCGCGGCCGAGCATCGTGGCCCCGGCGAGTTCGGCTTCGAGCTCGCCGACGCCGGCGAAATCCGCCGGCAGCGACTCCGGCACACCGCCGGTGCGCAGGGTGACCGTACGGACGCCGTGGCTCCCGAGTTCGGCCGCGAGCTGCCGCCGCATGGCTTCGAGCGCGCTGAACGCCACCTGCAGCCCACCCACGGCGCGGTTGCGCACCGGGTCGCCGTCACCGCCGAACACCAACACGACGCCGCCGCCCTGCCGCTTCATGTGCCGGCCGGCCGCGCGCATGGTGAGGAACGTGGTGCGCACCGCGGCGACCACGGGTTGTTCGTAGTCGGCCAGCGACATCTCCAGCATCGGGGTGCCCTGCACGTCGCCGTGGGTGATCACGTTGACCGAGATGTCGAGGCTGCCGCCGGCAGCGACCACGGCGTCGGCGTGCGCGTCGACCGCCTGCTCGTCGAGCGCGTCCAGCTCGTCGACTTCGGCTTGTCCGCCGCCGGCCCGAATGTCGCCGGCGACCTTCTCCAGCTTCGCGCGCGTGCGCCCCGCGAGGAAGACCCGGGCGCCCTCCTCGGCGAACGCCCGCGCGATGGCGCCACCGATTGATCCGCCACCGCCGTAGACGACCGCGTTCTTGCCTGAGAGGAGCATGGGTTCTCCGTTCGTCGGGTCTCTTACCCGTGCGTCGAACGAAGAACTCCCGGATCGACAGACTCAGGCAAAAATGGCGTGGCCGTGGCGTTCCTTGGCCAGCAGATAGCGCTGGGCCTGCTCACCAGGGTGGTCTACGACCAGCTCCTGGCGTTCAACGATGATCCCGGCGTCGCGCAACGCCTCGACTTTGGCCGGGTTGTTGGTGAGCAGTCGGACCTGGTCGAGCTTCAGCTCGTTGAGCAAGCGCACGGCGTGCCCATACGTCCGCGTGTCTGCTTCGACCTTCATGTGCGCGTAGCTCTCGAAAGTGTCGAGGCCCAGCAATTGACTGATCTCGTAGCCCTGCGCCTTTACGCCGAGACCGGCACCGCGGCCTTCCTGGTCGAGGTAGATCAACACGCCGGAACCGGCTTCCCGGATCAGCTCAAGCGACTTGTGCAGCTGCGCGCGACAGTCGCAGTCGTCCGAGGCGAAAATTTCGCCGTACAGGCAACGGGAATGCACTCGCACCAGACAGTCGTCCGCAGGCTCGCCGAACACGGCGGCCGCAGGCTTGTTGAGCCCGGGGACGTCGTCGAGCACGTACACGGTGAACGTTCCTTCGGCACCGTGTAGCTCATGCGTCCGCACGCCTTCAGAGGTCACGACGTTCTACTCCAGGCTCTGTCGCTCCCAGGCCCGGCCCACCTCGATGTCGGTGGGTGCCGAGTCGGTGAACTCTTCGATCGAGAGATTGGTGGTCATTGCGGTCACTGCGTAATCCAGCGCTTGTTCCGTGAAGTCGCGACCTACGTTCAAAAGTTGTTGTATCAGCGCTGCCGAAAACTTTTCACGCGAAGCAGGGGCGTCATCGAGGGGGACAGCCGGGGCCGGAATGTCCTTGCTCACGGTGACCGTGCGGAGCCTACACCTGAAGTCTTCCACGACACAGACCGCATGAACACCCAGATTCAGCAGCTGCTGGGCGACCTCGTCGACATCCGCGGGACCGTCCGGATCGGACAGCAGGCTACGCAGCTCCCACTCGCGCCCGACGACGTAATCGACGCCACCGAGGTAGCGGTACACGCCCTGCGGTGTCGACATCGGAGGCGAAGGTTGCAGCAGTACCAACGGTTTGTGCTTCTGTGACCCCGCCGACGCCAATGACCACTTCACGACCTCGGCGGACGGCTCGAAGGTCACGAGCAGGGCGTCCGCGCTGGCAAGGGCTTCGCGGTTCGGGCGGCCGTGCAGGTCCGCTATGGACAGTCCGACCTGCGTGTCGTTCATCCAGCCCACGTAACCGGCCTCACCACTCTGAGTGACGAGCACAGCCGTCGTGGGGGTCTTCGCGCCAGGCGTCTTCTTGACCAGATCCGTCGGCAGACCCTCGTTGTCGAGATAGGTGACGATCGAGTCCGCGAGGTCATCGCCACCGACTGCGGCAATCAGGCGGGAGTCGAGGCCTTGGCGGTGCAGGGAAACGGCGAGGTTCAGGCCCTTGCCGCCAGGGTGGCGGCGAAACGACTTCGCCTGCGTGGAGCGGCCGGGGTCCGGCACCGCGTCGACCACCCACACGTGGTCCATCACCGCACCACCGACGACAACCACGGACTTCGCGCCTTCGGGCCGCTCGCGCTCGGGCCGCGCGGGCGCTTGCGTCTGCGCCGCAGCGCATTCCCGCGCCAACCGCTCCAGCGTCTGCGCCTCTTGCGAACCCCGCAGGCTGCGCACCGTCATCGTCGGCGGCACGGGTTCGGCCTTGAGGACCGCGTGCAACTGCTTCCAGTGCGCGGACAGCGCAGCCCGGCGCTCGCCCAGGTCATCGGCGTAGAGCCCCGACAACGCCGGGTCGCCGGGCTTAAGTTCGGCCAGCACGCCCAGCGCGAGCACCGCGTCGGCCACGATCAGGTCGGTCGGGGGCAGCCGGCGCGCGGCGTCGGCGACCACGTGGACGATCGCTTCCGCTTCGGCGGCCCCCGCGGCGACGGCGGCCTGCACGGCCGGCAGCGCGGTGAGCCGGCTGAGATCGACCTCGGTCGAGCCGAGGCGCTCGACCGTGAGGCCGCTGCGTTTGCGCAAGCCCAGGAAGGCACCGAGGATGCCGTCGACCGTCGCCATCAGCTCAGCGTATCCCTTCTGGTGGCAATTGCCTCCCCCACCCCTGGCATTTGCATCAGGTGCCCGCACGTCACCCGGATGCAGCAGGGTTTCACTGAACTGGACTGAATAACCGCAGCGGACTGGACCATTCGGGGGTGCACCTCCCCGCGTTCGGAGGCTGATGGTGACCAGCTGTCACCAGGGATGGGGCCACCTGGGAAACCACCGGTGGCAAACCGCGTTCGGCAATTGACGCTTAGCTCTGGCAAGTGTCATTCTAGGGCTGCTCATCGACGTTCGGGAGGTCGTCATGAAGCCCAGGATCGTTACGCCGGCTCCGCCGGCCCGACTGGTCGAAGCTCTCTCCTTTCCCATGGTGCGGTCGTTTCCCGTGAGAAGCGCGCAGGCGCGCCGCGCGATTGTCACCAAGGCGGCAATTGCCGTCGGCGGCCTGTCAGTACTCCTGGCCGGCTGCGCGATCCCCGCTCGCAGCTTCACCCCGACGGGTGGCGAACGGGTGGTCGTGGTCGTGAGCGGCACGGCCAACGAGCCCAAGCCATTCGCCACCCCGGCCGCGGAGAAGATCCTCCGCGACGCCGCGAACAGCACCGACGTGTCCGCGCAGGGTTCGGGCAAGAGCAGCGTCGCGCTGATCTCGGCCGCGGACGGCAGCGAAACCCCGGCCATCGTCCTGACCCCGCGCCGCGCCGACGGGGCGCTGGAGCACGGGCTCAACCGGCCCACGCTGATCGACGACAACGTGCGCAAGGCGGCCGACGTCATCGGTGCCACCGCCGCGCACCGCGCCGGGCTCGACCTGCTCGGCGGGATCGACCTGGCCGTGCGCGGGATCGACCCGGGCACGCTGGTGGTGGACAGCAGCGGACTCGCCACCGCGGGCGCGTTCGACCTGCGCCAGGTCGGCTGGAACGCCGACCCGGCCACGATCTCGCGGCAGCTCGCGGCCGCCGGCCAGTTGCCCGACCTCACCGGCTGGCACGTGCTGTTCACCGGTCTCGGCGCCGTCGCCGGGGCACAGCCGCCGCTGCCGACTCCGGCGCGCGACAAGCTCGCCGCGTACTGGAAAGCCCTGTGCCAGGCGGCGCACGCCGCGAGCTGCGACCTCGACCAGACGCGGGTGCCTGCGCACCGGCCCGAGTCGACGGTGGCCACGCCGGTGGTGCCGGTGCCCGGTGTCCAGTCGGTGGTGGGCCCGAGCGGGCGCGTGAGCACCACCGTGTCCGACAGCGCCCTCGGGTTCGCGGGCGACTCCGCCGGCCTCTCCCCCGCGGCGCGCGACCTGCTGCGCTCGCTGGCGGAGAGCATCACCGCGCGGCTGGCCGACCGGCCGCAGGCCACGGTGACCGTGCGCGGCTACGCGGCCGACCCGCCCGGGTCCACGCCCGCGGGCCGCCAGGAGCTCGCCGCGCTGCGGGCGCGGGTGGTGGCCGGGGCGCTGACCGCGTCCGGTGTCACCAACCACCTCGACGTCGCCGGGATCGGCACCGAGCCCGGCGCGACCGCCATCGTCGGCGGTCGGTTCGACGAACCGACCGCGGCCCGGCTCCGCCGGGTCGAGATCACCTACTGAAGATCCGACCAAGGAGGCAAGGCTCATGACCATCGAAGACCAGACGCGCAACCTGCCCACGCCGCGGCCTCCCGCGGAAGGACGCCTCGGCAGCACCGCCGCCGCGGCCGATCGGCTGCTCGCGCGCATCCACGAACTGCGCTACCTCACCTCGCGGGTCCTCGACGAGCACGTGGTCGGGCCCCACGGCCAGAACCTCACCGTGGCCGAGGCGCAGGGCAAAGCCGACCTCATCGACGACCTGATCGAGCTCGAGCAGGTGCGCGGCAGCCTGCGCCACCGCCGCGTGAACCGCCTCACGCGCGTGCTGACGCTGCTGGCGGTGACGATCGTCGACCTGCCGATCATGCTGTGGCTGGCGAGTTCGGTATTCAACGTCGACTGGACCGACCCGCTCGGCCTGCCGCTCGCGATCAGCGTCGTGATCTCGATCCTCGCCACGGGCGGCGCGGCCACGGCGCTGCACCACCTCGGCCACAACCAGCGCCAGCACAAGAACCACCGCCGCCAGCTCGTGTGGCGCGACCTCACGCCGGGCGCGAAGTTCAGCCTCGCCACGGTGGGGCTGCTCGTGGCGCTGATGGGGGTGGTGATGTTCGTCCGCGTGTACACCGAGGGTGTCCTCAGTGGACTGTCGGATCTCGCCGTGCTGCTGGCGGTGCTGGTCGCGCTGGTGATGGTGGTGTCGGCGACGCTCGTGTTCTGGACCGCGTTCCGCGACGGTTCGCTGGAGCAGGACGACCTGCGCCACTACAGCGAGACCGTGCGGCCGTACCTGCAGGCCAAGCGCCGCTACGAGGACGAGGCCCACGAGCTGCGCTGCCAGTACGACCTGTTGCGGGGCCGCCACGCGCCCGCACCGCTCACCGACTGAGGACGGCGGTGTCCGCGAGCTCTCGGCGGACACCGCACGGCCCGCGACTCGAGAACCGAGGCGCGGGTTTTTTCCTGTCCGGACCTAAGGTCGCACGGCGCCCATCGGGTTCGGGATCGGCAGACCACCCGCGTCGACGATCGTGCGGCTGAGCGGTTCGGCGAGCGTCAGCACGCGCTCCACCGCGTCCGGGCCCAGCGCGTCGAGCGGGTCGGCGGCCAGGCGGTCGGTCATCTCCTCGACCTCGCGGCGGACGGCGGCGCCGCTCGTGGTGAGGCGGCCGGCGGAGTCGAGCAGGCCGCGGGCGAGCAGGCGGGCGGTGGAGGCGTCCCACTCGTCGTCGGTCCAGCCGCGGGCGCGCTGCACGAGCTCGCGGTTGGTGGCGCCGGCGGCGATGTGGGTGAGGCTCGCGTCGAGGCCGCGCAACCCGGCGGCGACGCCGGCGAGCACGTGGCCGTCGCCGCGGTGTTCGCGCAACGCGCAGGTGGCCAGCCACAGCCGGGCCAGCGGCCGGTCGGGTCGCTCGGCCGAGGCCCACGCGGCGGCCAGCGGACGACCGTCGAAGCGACAGCCGGCCACGGCTCGTTCCAGCAGTTCGGTGAGCTCGTCGACGGAGGCGTCCGGCAGCAGGCGCGCGAGGGCGGCTTCCACGGCGAGGATTCGGGTGCGCAGCACGTCTTCCGGCTTCGCGAAGGTCCACGCGTCGGGCAGGGCGCGCGCGACCATGCCGGGGGCGAAGCCGTAGAACATCGACGTGACGGGTCCGGGCCCGATCGGCCCCAGCGGTGCCGCGCGGCCCGCGAAGTAGCCCATCCACCAGCCGCGCAGGCCGGCTTCCTTCGCGGCCGCGGCGGGCTCCGGCGCGAAGTAGACCACCGCGTGCAGCGGCTCCAGCGCCACCCAGAACCGCCTGGCCAGGCTCGAATTCGGCTCCATGGCGCTCAGCGTACGCACGGAAAAGGCCCCTCCACCGGGTGGCGGAGGGGCCTTTCGGCGATCCGATCAGGCGAGCTCGAGCCCGTAGGACTGCAGCTCGAGGGTGAGCGGGTAGAAGTAGCTGGTCACGGTGTCGCCGCCGGACAGTGTGCCGAGGCCCTTCGAGCCGTCGTACGCCGGGCCGCCCGAGTCGCCGTGGTCGGTGTGCGCGGTGGTGCCGAACTCGTGGTTGAGCACACCCACGTCGAAGTTCACGGACTCGTCGACCGAGGTGACCTCGCCGCTGCCGCCGCCGGTGGTCTGGCCCTGCTTCTGGATCCGCTCGCCGACGGTGGGCGTGCCGGCGCTGCTGATCGTCTGGCCGGTGTTGATGGCGCCGTCACCCGAGCCGTTGGGGCGGGTCAGCAGCCCGGAGTCCGCACCGGGGCAGTCGCTCTCCACCACGCGGGCGCCGGAGACGTCGCCGCCCGACCAGGTGCCGCCTTCGTTGGTGCAGTGGCCGGCCGTGAGCATCATCGGCTCGCCGCCGCGGGTCACGTTGAAGCCGAGCGAGCAGGTGAACTGGCCGTTGTTGATCGAGTCGCCGTCGGCGATGTAGGTCGAGAGCTTGCCGGCGCGGTGCTCGATGCGGGCGGAATCGCCCAGCTTCGCGGCGGCTTCGGTGACCTTGGCGACGGTGGCCGGCGAGGCGGCGTCGTAGATCTTCACCACGACCTGGTTGTTCTTGGTGTCGATGCCCCACGCGGTCTGCGGCACGTTCTTCACGGCGTCGAGCGAGTTCTTGGCGTTGGTCAGCGCGGCGAAGCTGTGCTTCACGAGCTTCGTGGCGTAGCCGGCGGCTTCGGCCTTCTGCTGGGCGGCCGCGTCGGTGACGTTGACGATCGCCTTGCCGTTGTCGAGGTAGATGCCACCGCCCGAAAGGCCGAGGCCGTCGACGACCTGCGTGGCCTGGGTGATGGCCTGGGACTGCATCTGCGCGAAGGCGAGAGGGCTGGCCGAAGCGGCATTCACGCAAAGGCCGGCGGTGAGCGCCGCCGCGGAGAACACGGTGAATCCCGCGACGAACGTTTTCCGGGAAGTCATGGAATCTTCCTCCAGTAGAGCTGGACGGATCCTGCGCGAGCGATTCGCGCAACCACGGTGGGACTCCCCACACTTTTGTTGCCAGGCAACCAACGCACCACCGACGAAGGTTGGTTAATAACCAATTCATCCGGGCAAATCGGGCTGCCCACACCCGTTCGGCCCACACCGGTTGGTCCGAACAGCCGTGCGACCGCTCCGTTCACCGGGATGGGGTACCCGCTCGACGGCACGCGGCAATCGCGGGGCGGAGCTTCCGGTTAGGGTCTGCGCGTGCCCGACACCGAGCTGAGCCACGCGTTCACCGTGGCCGCGCCGCCGGCCGACGTCGTCGCCCACCTGGCCGAGCCGGCCAACTACGTGGGCCTGTCACCGCTGGTGGTGCGAGTGCGCGACGTGGCGCGCGAAGAGGGGCTCACGCGGTACACCGCGGTGGAGCGGTTCCGCTTCTTCGGTTTCCTGCGCCACGACAACCCGATCGTCGTGACGCTGCGCATTTCCGGTGAGCAGGCTGTGCACGGCGACGTGGTTTCGCCGGGCGGCGTACGAATGGGGTACCGGTTCGACCTCGAGCCCGACGGCGACGGCACGCGCGTGACCGACACGCTGCGGCTGCACACGCCGCCGGGCTTGTTGCGCTTCGCCGCTTCCCGCGCCCGCGCGGTGCAGCTGGCCCGCGCGGGCGTGCTCCGGGAGCGGCTGGGTCCATAAAGGACCGGAGCTCACTGCGCGGCGGACGTGCCCTCCGGCCAGCGGACGTGGTCCGCGTAGCCGTCGTGCTTCTTCAGGAACGCCGCGATGAACGGACAAATCGGCACGATCACCCCGCCGCGCTTCACGACGTCGTCGAGGGCCTGGGTGGCCAGGACGGTGCCGAGGCCCCGGCCGCCGAAGGCCTTGTCGATCTCGGTGTGGGTGAACACGGTCTGGTCGTCGCGCAGGAGGTACTGGGTGAAGCCGGCCAGCTGGTCGTCCGCGTACACCTCGTAGCGGTGCTTCTCGTCGTTGCGCACCACGCGCGTCTCGTCGCTCATTCGTCGCTCCTCGAAGTTTTCGGGCATTCAGGTGAACGCCGGACACCCTGCCGTACTTCCCCGGCCGGCGTTGATCTTCACCGAAGAATGACGCTACGGCACGGGAAACGACCCAGAGGTGATCCGGGCTGGGCCGCCTGGGCGACACCGTGGGGGCGATCGGGTGGAACGCCCGCGCGGACCTTCCGGGGCGCGGGGCGTTTTGGTTGCCTCTCTGGGTCGGTGACCACCACTGGGAAGGCCAGGACCGCGCTGTGCAGCCGTTCGCTCTGCCCGAGTTCTACATGCCCTACCCGGCCCGGCTGAACCCGCATCTGGAGGGTGCGCGGGAGCACAGCAAGGCGTGGGCGTACACGATGGACATGATCGACGTGCCGCAGCACGGCACCGTGATCTGGGACGAACACGACTTCGACTCCCACGACTACGCGCTGCTGTGCGCCTACACGCACCCGGACGCCGGCGCGACGGAGCTCGACCTCGTCACCGACTGGTACGTGTGGGTCTTCTACTTCGACGACCACTTCCTGGAGCTGTTCAAGCGCACCGGCGACATCGACAGCGCCCGCGCCTACCTCGACCGCATCGCGCTGTTCATGCCGGTGACGGGTGAGATCACGGAGACGGCGGAGAACCCCGTGGAGCGCGGGCTCGAGGACCTGTGGAACCGCACGGTGCCGCATCGGTCCGAAGGCTGGCGCCGCCGCTTCGTGGAGAGCACGCGCAATCTGCTGGACGAGTCCCTGTGGGAGCTCGCGAACATCAACGAGGGCCGCGTCTCGAACCCCATCGAGTACATCGAGATGCGCCGCAAGGTCGGCGGCGCTCCCTGGTCGGCCAACCTCATCGAGCACTCGGTGCACGCGGAGGTGCCCGACACCATCGCCGCCTCCCGCCCGATGGAGGTCCTGCGCGACTGCTTCGCCGACGCCGTCCACCTGCGCAACGACCTGTTCTCCTACCAGCGCGAGGTCGAGGACGAGGGCGAGCTCTCCAACGGCGTGCTCGTGTTCGAGAAGTTCCTCGGCTGCACCACCCAGGAAGCCGCCGACGCGGTCAACGACCTGCTCACGTCCCGCCTGCACCAGTTCGAACACACCGCGCTGACCGAGGTCCCGGCCCTGTTCGACGAGCACGGCGTGGACCTCTCGGGCCGCGCCGAGACCTTCGCCTACGTGAAGGGCCTGCAGGACTGGCAATCCGGCGGCCACGAATGGCACCTGCGCTCCAGCCGCTACATGAACGAAGGCGCCCTCGACACCCGCGGCGGCCCAGAGCTGCTCGGCGGCCCCACCGGCCTGGGCACCTCCGCCGCGCGCATCTTCTCGTCCCTGGTGAGCACCGCGCCCCAACGCCTGCGCGCCTTCTCCCACCAGCCCTTCGAGTCCGTCGGCCCCATCGTCCGCCCCGACATCTACATGCCCTACGACCTGCGCCTGAGCCCCCACCTGGACGCCGCGCGCGAGAACCTCGCCACCTGGTGCCACTCGATGGGCCTCATCGACGGCATCGTCTGGGACGACCACAAGATGCGCGCCATGGACCTCCCCCTCTGCTCCGCCGGCATCCACCCGGACGCCTCCCCGGACCAACTCGACCTCACCAGCGGCTGGCTCGCCTGGGGCACCTACGGCGACGACTACTACCCCGTCGTCTACGGCGCCGGCCGCAACCTCCCCGCCGCGAAACTGGCCACCGAACGGTTCAAGCTGTTCATGCCCGTTGATGACGATGTTCCGATGCCGGCCCCGGAGAGCCCGATGGAGGCGGCACTGGCCGACCTCTGGCAGCGCACCGCCGGCCCGATGGCGCTGGACTCCCGCCGCGCGTTCCGCAAGTCGATCGTGGACATGTGCGAAAGCTGGCTCTGGGAACTGGCGAACCAGGCGGACAACCGAATTCCGGATCCGATCGATTATGTTGAGATGCGGCGGAAGACCTTTGGGTCGGATCTCACGATGAGCCTGTCTCGAATCTCCCATGGGCGGCTGGTGCCACCGGAGATCTATCGAACGCGGACCATTCAGGCCATTGAGCATTCGGCGATGGATTATGCTTGTTTGTTGAATGATGTTTTCTCGTATAAGAAAGAGATTCAGTACGAGGGCGAGCTGCATAATGCGGTGCTTGTTGTGCGAAACTTCTTGGATGTTGACGAGCAGACGGCGTTGGAGATCGTGAATGATCTGATGACGGCTCGAATGAAGGAGTTCCAGCACGCTGTCGAGGTCGGGTTGCCGGGGTTGTTCTCGGATTATTCACTGGATGAGGATGTCCGCAGGGCGCTGAGTACTTATGCGGATGAGTTGAAGGATTGGATGGCGGGGATTCTGAACTGGCACGCTGGGTGTGCCAGGTATACGGAGGAAGAGATCCGGCGGCGGCCTGGGGTTCCGGAGGAGCCTGCTGGGGCGGTGCCGGGATTCTCGAGCGGACCGACGGGGTTGGGGACTGGGGCGTTGAGGATCTCTTCGATCCTTACTGCTGCTCGGTAGGGGTCGGGCCGGTAGGGGTCGCCGGTTCGCCTGCCAGGCAGACGGCGGGCCTACCAGGCTCAAGACACTGCAGGACTCGTCCCGCCTGAAACCCAGCCACCGAACACACCGGCACCCACCGCCATCCACGAGACCGACGGCGGGCGACCCAGACTCAAGACACCGCCCGACTCGCCCCGCCTGAAACTCAACCACCCAACACACCGGCACCTACCACCATCTACAAGACAGCCAGCGGGCCACCTAACCCACTTTCCCCTCAACCCCATACCGACCTTTCCCCCGGCCGGCCCCCGACGAACGTAAGTGACACGGTTCGGGTGGGCTTGTCAAGGTACTCTTTCCCGCCTTGACAAGCCCACCCGAACCGTCGTAACAATGGAAAGTTCGGGGAGCGACTCGTAAGCCGTGGTTGAGTCTTTTGATCTTTGCAGGCGCAGCCTGTTCAGGCGTCAGCCTGGGAGTTCTGTGGGGTTATAGCCTCAAGCCTCAAGCCTCAAGACTCACGACTAAAGACTCGAGCCTCAAGCAACCTGCTTCGCAGCAAAAGACCAAAGAACGAGATGGCTAGCACCCGGGCTCTCAATCGTTCTACGGGCCTCGCTTTGTGTCAAGGCGGGAAAGATGCCTTGACACAAACCGAGTCCCGCAGAAGATGAACCGCCGTCGGGGGCCGGCCGGGGGAAAGTTTAGCCGCTTGAAACGGCAGCCTTGTCAGATGTTCGGCCTGGTCATCGTTCCTGACGGGCCGGTTCCCTTTGGTGGGTGTCCCTGTTGTCAAGCAGCCGCCGCCCAAGGTGATCGCGTTGGCGAGGGCCCGCGCTGACGGGTAGGTGCAAGCGCCACTACCTGACCGCAGGCGCAAGAGCCAACCACCTTGGCCGCCGATGCAAGAGCCAAGCCCCTCGCCGCTTGCGCAAGAACCGGACCTCCGTCCGTGCCCACAAGAACCAACCGCCCACCCAGCCACTCCCACCCCCACCTCAAGATCGACCCGATCAGGGTGCAACCCGCCACTCCTCCGGGCGTTTTCGCCCTCATCAGGTGATACTCGAAGCGTGAGAGGCTTGAACCTGCACTTCCTCGGCCATGCGACGACGCGGGTGGAACTCGGTGGACGGGTGGTCCTGACGGATCCGGTGCTCACCAAACGTGTCGGACCGCTCACGCGGGTGGCGCCGTTGCCGGGGGCGGAGGCGTGGGCGGGTGTGGACACGGTGCTGATCTCTCATCTGCACGGCGATCACCTGCACTTTCCGTCTCTGCGGCTCCTGAAGGGCGCGAGGATCGTCGTGCCGAAGGGTGCCGGTGGGTGGGTGCGAAAGCAGGGCATGAAGAACGTCGAAGAGATCGCGCCCGGTGAGGTGGTGCAGGACGGTGGGCTGACGATCACGGCGACCGAAGCCGTGCATTCCGGCCATCGTTGGGGGCCGAGGCTGACGCACGGTCCGCAGAGTCCGGCGCTCGGCCATTTGCTCGAGGCGGACGGCACCAGGGTCTACTCCGCCGGTGACACGGACCTCTTCGACGGGATGAAGGAGCTCGGCCCGGTGGATGTGGCGCTGCTGCCGGTGTGGGGTTGGGGTCCGAACCTCGGCCCGGGGCACCTCACGCCGGAGAGGGCGGCTGTGGCGGCGGGGCTGCTGAAGGCAGCGGCGGTCGTGCCCGTGCATTGGGGGACGTTGGCCGTGCCCGGGATTCATCTCACGAAGCAGATGAAGAAGCTGCTGGTGGACCCGCCGAGGATCTTCGCCGACCAAGTGGGCGCGGCGGGACTGCCCACCGACGTGCTGATCACGCGCCCCGGAGCCGAGGTCGCGTTGCCCGCTCCCGAGGAACGGGCGTGAGCTGGACGGACCCGTCGGCGATCGGGTATCCGGCGCTGTTCGGCGGGGTGTTGCTGGGGTCGGTGATCCCGATCGTGCCGACGGGGGCGTTGGTGGGCGCCGCGGCGGCGGTGGCGACCACGACGGACCACCTGTCGTTGCCGTTGGTCATCCTGCTGGCGATCGCGGGGGCGTACCTCGGGGATGTGCTGACGTTCGCCGTGCCGCGGTTCGGGAGTGAGCCGTTGCTGCGCTGGGTCGAGAAGCGGCAGCAGGCCGAGAGGCTCGCGAAGGGGCGGGAGCAGTTCGCGCGGCGTGGGTGGCAGCTCGTGGTGATCGGGCGGCTGGTGCCGGCGGGGCGGATTCCGGTGCTGCTCGCCGCGGGGACGCTGGGCTACCCGTGGCGCAAGATGCTGCCGGCCGGGCTCGTGGCCTGCGTGTTGTGGGCCGTTGCTTATTCTCTGCTGGGCATCCTCAGCGGCGGGATCTTCGATTCGCCGCTGATCGCGACGTTGCTGGCCACCGTGCTCGTGCTGGTGGTGACCGTGTTGTTGACGGTCATCAGCAAGCTGCGCGCGCGGGCGGCGGAACGAACTGGAGGACATCAGTGACGACACCCGCTCCGTCGAAGGGGCGCCTGCTGGGCGGCGGCCGGGTCGTCGCCCGCGTGGTGCTGGTGTGGGCCGCGGTCACGGGCGCGCTGCGGCTGCTGGACATGTGGCTCGACGGGTTCAGCATGCAGTCGTGGTGGCAGCCGACGGTGTGCGCGCTGATCCTGGGCCTGCTCACGTCGGTGGTGTGGCCGTGGGTGGTGCGCATCGCGTGGCCGATCGCGTACTTCACGCTCGGCGTGGGCACCTACCTGCTGCTCGGCGCGGCGACGCTGGCGATCCTGCAGGCCGTGCCCGGCGTGGAGCTCACCGATTTCGGTGCGGCGGTGATCATCACCGTGGTGATGTCGGCCGTCGGCGCGCTGATCTCGAGCGCGCTCGCCGTGGACGAGGACGAGATCTTCTTCCGCCGCGCGGCGCGGCGCCGGCGCAAGCACGCGCCCGGTGAGGACCTCACCGAGGAGCCGCCCGGCGTCGTCTTCCTGCAGATCGACGGCCTGGGTTACGACACCGTGCGCCGCGCCGTGCGCGACGGGGACATGCCGACGTTCGCGGCGTGGCTCAACGACGGCACCCACGCGCTCACCCGCTGGCACACCGACTGGAGCTCGCAGACCGGCGCCAGCGTGTGCGGCATCCTCCACGGCTCCAACCACGACATCCTCGGTTTCCGCTGGTACGAGAAGGACCGCGACCACGTGATGGCGTGCGCGCACCCCAACGACGCGGCCGAGATCGAGCGGCGCCACACCAACGGCCGCGGCCTGCTCGCCGGCGACGGCGCGAGCCACGGCAACCTGTTCTCCGGCGACGCCGAGCACGTGAGCCTCACCATGAGCTCGATCCCGGTCCTCGTGCCGCGCAAGGTCCGCGGCCCGCGGCACGACTCCGTCGGCGCCGGCTACCGCGCGTACTTCGCGAACCCGGTGAACGTGCTGCGGACGTTCGGCGTCGCGCTCATCGACGTGTTCCGTGAGCTGTCGGCCGCGGCCAAGCAGCGCCGCGCCGGTGTGGTGCCGCGGATCCCGCGCGGCGGTTTCTACCCGCTCGCGCGCCCGGGCACCACGGTGATCGCGCGCGACGTGGTCGTGTCGGCGATCATCGGCGACATGCTCGCGGGCCGGCCCGTGGTGTACGCCGATTTCCTCGGCTACGACGAAGTCGCGCACCACTCCGGCATCGAGCGCTTCGACACGCTCGAGGTGCTGCGCTCGATCGACCAGCAGTTCGCGCGGCTGCTGCGCACCAGCCGGATCGCGCCGCGCCGCTACCACATCGTCGGGCTGTCCGACCACGGTCAGACCCAGGGCCAGGCCTTCGTCGACCGCTTCGGCGAAACCATGGAAGCCCTGGTCGGGCGCCTCTGCGGCGGCGCGCCCGTGGCCGAGCACGGCAAGCGCCGGCAGGCCGAGAGCTGGCAGGTCAACGCGGCGCTGGCCGAGGCGACCACCACCGGCGGCCTGATCGCGCGGCGGCTGCGCTCGCGCGTCGAGGACGCCGAGTGCGCCGAGAACCGGCCGCGCACGTCCAGCGGCTCGCCCGGCGAGGTCACGCGCGTGGCGCCCGGGGTGGTGTGCGTGGTGTCCGGGCACCTGGCGATGGTGTCGTTCACCGAGCACGAGGGCCGCGTGAACCTCGAGACCATCGAGCGCGAGTACCCGGACCTGCTGCCCACCCTCGTCGACCACGACGGCGTGGGCTTCATGCTGGTGCACAGCTCGGAGTTCGGCCCGGTCGTGCTCGGCCGCGACGGCCTCAAGCGCCTCGCGACGGGCGTCGTGATCGGTGAGGACCCGCTCGCGGACTACGGCCCGTACGCCGACGAGCTGGTGAAGCGCGTCGACACGTTCCCGCACTGCGCCGACATCATGATCAACAGCCGCTACGACCCGGAGTCCGACCAGTCGTCGCCGTTCGAACGGCACGTCGGCTCCCACGGCGCCCTCGGCGGCCCGCAGCAGCGCGGCTTCATCCTGCACCCGCGCTCGTTCCCGGCCCCCGGCGAACCCGTGGGCGCCGAGGCCGTGCACCACGTTTTCAAGGACTGGCTCACTTTCCTCGGCCACGGTGCGCCGGCCGAGGAATCCGTGGTCCCCGTTTCGGAGGTGGCTTCATGATCGTGTACGGCGCGGGCTGGTGCCCGGACGTCAAGCGCAGCCGCGCGCTCCTCGACGCCCAGGGCGTGGCCTACGACTACGTGGACGTCGAAGCCGACCCCGCCGCCGAGGCCCTCGTGCGCTCCCTGCAGCACGGCGCCCGCCGCATCCCGACCATCGTCTTCGGCGACGGCAGCCACCTCGTGGAACCGAGCGACGCCGAGCTCTCGGCGCGCCTGTGATCCTGCGGGAATTGCCACTGGGCACGCGGGTGGTGGTGCGCTACCGCGTCGAAGGCGGCTTCACGGACGCGCTGGGACCGTTGGTGGCGCGGGATTCCACCACGTGCACGGTGGAAACTCGGCGCGGCCTGGTGGTGGTGCCGCTCGACGCGGTGGTCGCCGCCAAGCCCGTACCGCCGGCTCCGGAGCGGCGTCGGCCCAAATCGAGTGGTCCTCCGCCGGCCGACCTGTGACGATCAGCGGGTGTCTTTCGACGACCTGGTAGCCGAAGCTTCGACCGTTTCCGTCGCCGGCTGGGACTTCTCCTGGCTCGACGGCCGCGCGACCGAACAACGCCCGTCGTGGGGCTACCAGCACCTCATCGGCACCCGTCTCGCCCACGCCCAGTCCGCTTTGGACATCCAAACCGGCGGCGGCGAGGTACTGGCGGGCGTCCCGGCGCTGCCGCCGCTCATGGTGGCCACCGAATCCTGGCCGCCGAACCTCACGAAGGCCGCAACCCTCCTGCACCCCCGCGGCGCCACCGTGGTCGCCGATACCGACGAGCCGCCGCTGCCGTTTCGGGACGGCTCGTTCGACCTGGTCGTGAGCCGCCATCCCGTCACGGTGTGGTGGACCGAGATCGCCCGAGTGCTGTCTCCGAGTGGCACCTACCTGTCCCAGCAGGTCGGGCCGGCCAGCGTCTTCGAACTCGTGGAGTACTTCCTCGGCCCGCAACCCGCCGACGTCCGGCACAGCCGCCACCCGGACCTCGCCCGCGCCGCCGCTACTTCCGCCGGCCTGGACATCGTCGACTTGCGATCCGAGGCGCTGCGCACGGAGTTCTTCGACATCGGTGCGGTGATCTACTTCTTGCGCAAGGTGATCTGGCTGGTCCCGGGCTTCACGGTGGAGGCGTATCTGCCCCAGCTGCGCTCCCTTCACGAACGCCTGCGGGACGGCCCGTTCGTCGCCACCACGACCCGGTTTCTGATCGAGGCGCGCAAGCCCTAACGCTCAGAAAGCCACCCGCACCACGGTTTTTCCCGGCCCCGGCGCGCGGTGGCCCTCGATCATCCGCGGCACCTCGTCGAAGCCGTACACCCGGCCCACCGGGGTCGTGATCTTTCCCGCCTCCACCAAGCCCGCCAGCCGGCGCCAGACCGCGGCTTCGACCTGCGGGTCCTCATCCGGAGTCGCGAGCACGCCGACTGCCGAGTAGTTGCGCAGCAGCAGGTCCGTGGCGTCGAGAGCGACCGGTGTGCCGCTCGCCAGGCCGACGATGGCGATCTGTCCGCCGCGGGCGACGGATTTCAGGGCGACCGCCGCCGTGTCACCCCCGACGGGGTCATAGATCAAGTCCACGCCACGCCCGGTGATCTCGGCGATCCGGGCGGGCAGGTCCTCTGTTCGGTAGTTGACCACGTGGTCCGCGCCGAACCGCGTGCAGAACTCCGTTTTCTCCCGGCTCCCCGCGACGGCGATCACGGTGGCACCAAGGGCTTTGCCGAGTTGCAGGGCGGCGAGGCCGGTACTGCCCGCGGCACCGAGCACGAGAACGGTCTGCCCGGCACGCACCGGAGCACGTTCGACCAGGCCCGCGTGCGCTGTGCGGAAGCCGATGGGGAAGCCGGCGGCCTGCTCGTCGGTCATGCCAGCCGGGATCGGCATCGCCGATCCCTCCCGGACGTACGCGTACTCCGCGTAGCCACCCCACCCGTTCCGGAAGTCGGTGATGCCGGCGATCTGGTCGCCGACCGAGAATCGGGAGCCGGGTGGCACGGCGACGACCTCGCCCGCGGCCTCCGACCCCAGGCCGAACGGCGGGTTCCCGAGCAGCGGGTAGTGCCCGCTCGTCATCATCAGGTCCGGGTACCCGGCTCCCGCGGCCCGCACCCGGATGAGGACCTGTCCGGGCGACGGCTCGGCCCAGGTCAGCTCACGCAGCTCGGCCGCGTCCGCGGGCTCGCCGAACCTCACCACACGCCATGCCTGGCCCGAGAACATCCTGCTCCCTCTCCCGTGTTCGCCGGATCACCGTGTCCCGGCGCTCCCTCTCTCCAGCATTCCACCGGCAAGGCGGTTCGCGGTACGGGGCGACAGCGCCGGTCCGGGACTTTGACCGCAAGTACCGCGAAGTCAGCCCTCCCGGGCGATCGCCGTCTCGATCCCGTCCAGCAGCAGATCCAGCCCCGCCTCCAGACTCTGCCGCGCCTCGCGTTCGAGGTAGGAACCGCCACCGGTCGGCGGAAGTTGCTCAGAACCCAACTGCCCCACCAACGGGTACCGCTCCACCAGATCCGGCACCAGCTCCCCCAGTACCGCCGCGCGCGCGTACCACCAGTCCTCTTCGGACAGTCCCGTCTCACGCGACAGCTGGCGCGACTCAGCAGCGATCTGGACCGAGCCGCGCACCGTGTTGAGCAACGCCCCCACGACCCAGCGCACACGTGAGCCGGGCAGGCCGGTGGCGAACAGGACCCGCAACACCAGCTGCTGCAACCGGAACTCCCCCGGGCCGAGCACCGGGCGCGCGTAGGAAACCTGCAACAGCCACGGATGCCGCAGGTGGAACTCCCACAGTTCGCGTCCCAGAGACAGCAGCGCCGGACGCCAGCCGGCCGACAGGTCGTGGTCGTCGCGAAGTTCGGTGAGGGTGTGGTCGTACATGAGGTCGACGAGCTCGGACTTGCCGGGCACGTAGGTGTAGAGCGCCATCGCCGTGCGGCCCAGGCGTTCACCGACCGCGCGCATCGACAGGGCGCCCATTCCTTCCGCGTCGGCAAGCGCGACGGCGGCCGCCACGATCGCGTCCACACTCAGGCCCGGCTTGGGCCCGGGGCCGCCGGGCCGAGCCGCGACGTGCTTGCGCCACAGGAGTTCCAGCGAGCGGCGGGCGTCTCCCTGCCCGGCGAAGACGACCACAAGGAACCCCCTCGAACGGCGACTCCTTACAGCATAAAGCCCACGTCAGAAACCGAGCGCGGTGACCGTGAGCACGTACTTGCCCTGCAGCAGCTCACCGCGCATCTCCGGCGTGATGGCGTTCGACGTGTCGGTGTAGGTGCCCGGCGACGCGGTCTGCACGGCATAGACGAAGCTGCTCACGCTCGGGTCCACGACCAGGCTGATGGTGGGCGTGAGCGTGGGCGAGAAGCGGTTCACGGCGCGCACGTAGGTGAAGACGGAGTGCACCACGGTGTCGGCCGCGGCGGAGTCGGTGGCGCAGCCCGTGGCCGGAGCGGCGGGCAGGTGCGCGGTGGCGTCGTTGAACGCCGTGGCCACAGGGTTGGCCGTGGCGTTGGGGTTCGTGCCCATGCCGGCGACGATGGCCTCGACGCGGGAGTCGAGCGTGGCCGCGACGTCGCCCACGGCCGCGCACCGCAGCGGCGACGGCGGGATCGGCGCGATCGACGCCGAGGCCGGCACGGCGGCCGCCGCGAGCAGGGCCGGCGCGGCGATCAGCACGGACACGAAGCGGCGGAGCGACACGACGGATTTCCCTTCCCCGGCAACCAGGACGAGTCACCCTAGCCAGCGCCGCGCCGACCACGACATTCCCCGGTCGGGCGTCACACCACCGTGTGGCGCCCGACCGGTTCCGCAGTATCCACTTCGGACGGAATCAGCCCGCCAGCTCGATCGCGAGCGCCGGGCAGATCTGCGCCGCCTCGCGAACCTGGTCGTGCAGCTCCTCGGGCGGGTTCTCGTCGAGCAGCACCACGATGCCGTCGTCCTCGCGCTGGTCGAACACCTCCGGCGCCGCGAGCACGCACTGGCCCGCGCCGACGCACCGGTCCTGGTCGATGACCACCTTCATCTTCGAGCTCCTTTCGCGCGAGATCACCAGGTCACGGGCAGCGAGTGCACGCCGTAGACCAGCATGTCGTTCTTGAAGTCCAGCTCCGCCAACGGCGCGGCCAGCTTGAGCGTGGGAATCCGCCGGTAGAGCGTGCTGTAGACCACCTGCAGCTCGACCCGCGCGAGCGGCTGGCCGAGGCACTGGTGCACGCCGTAGCCGAACGCCACGTGGTGGCGGGCCTTGCGCGTGACGTCGAGCTTGTCCGGGTCCGGGAACGCTTCGGCGTCGCGGTTGGCGGTGTCGGAAGCGGCGATCAGGCCGTCGCCCTTGCGGATCTGCTGCCCGGCCACCTCCAGGTCCTCCAGCGCGACACGGCGGCGTCCGGTGTGGACGATCGTGAGGTAGCGCAGCAGCTCCTCCACGGCGTTGGCGATCAGCTTGTCGTCGCCTTCGCGCACGAGGTCGAGCTGGTCCGGGTTCTCCAGCAGCGCCACGGTGCCGAGCGCGATCATGTTGGCCGTGGTCTCGTGGCCCGCCACGAGCAGCAGCTGGCCCATCGCGGCGACCTCGTCGGCCGTCATCGCGCCGGTGGCGACCTGGCCGGTCGCGAGGCGGCTCAGCACGTCGTCGCCCGGGTCCTTCAGCTTCTGCTCGACCAGATCACGCAGGTAGGCGAGCAGTTCCTCGATCGCGTCGAGCGACTGCCGCGGCGTGACCTCCTGCGAGATCAGCACCTTGCTGAGGCGGTGGAACAGCGCGCGGTCGGCGTAGGGCACGCCGAGCAGCTCGCAGATCACCAGCGACGGCAGGGGAAGCGCGAACGCCTGCACCAGGTCCGTGGGCTTCGGGCCGGCCAGCATGTCGTCGATCAGGCCGTCGACGATCCGCTGGATCTCCGGCCGCATCCGTTCGATCTTCTTGACCATGAAGTCGGCGGTGAGCAGGCGGCGCTGGGCGGCGTGGTCGGGGTCGTCCATGGAGATGAACGCCTTGGCGCGCTCGCGGCGCGCCGCGACACCCGGCGACTGCGGCGGGTAGCCCGGCAGGTCACTGTCGGCGCTGACGCGTGAATCGCGAAGCACCGCGCGCACGTCTTCGTACCGCGTGAACAGCCACGGCTCGCTGCCGTCCCAGATCCGCACGCGGGACACCGGCTCGTCGTGCAGCCGCCGATCGAGCTCCGGCGGCGGGTCGAACGGGCAGCGCCCGCGCGACATGGGGAACTCGGCCTCAGGCGTGTTCGAGCCGGACACAGCCTTCGACGAGAGGGCCTCCGTCATCGACAATCCCTCCTACGGAGAGTTACCAAACGATTGTTCGGATACTTACCGAACACATGTTAGGCAATCTCGTGGAGAGTTGGCCACCTTCGTGCACAAGATCACCGGGACGGCCGAGACCAGCCGGGGGAAACGGGAGAAAACGCCCGTGGCTCAGGCGAAAACGAGCGCAACGAGCTCGTCGACGAACGGCACCACCGAGTCGGCCGCGCCGCGCGCGGGCGAGGTGTGGAACAGCGCGACCCGGCCGTGGGCGCCCACGAACGCGATCACGCCGGCCCGTTCGGCGGGCACTCTGAGCGAGAAGCCCGCGGCGTCGCAGCGCGCGAACCCGGTGGTGAGCAGTTCGATGAGATCGGGCAGCGGACCCTGCGGGTACGCGTCGGGCGTGGCGCGGCTGGTGCCGTTGGCCATCATCAGCCGGTAGTGGCCCGGGTTGTCCATGGCGAAGCGGCAGTACGCGTGGATCAGCGCGCGCACGCGGCCCACCACGTCGGCGGGGTCCTCGCTCGCCTCGGCTGCTTCCATCTCGGCGCGCAGCCGCGCGAACTCGTAGTCGAGCAGGCCCGCGACGAGCGCCGAGCGGTCGGTGAAGTGCTGGTAGATGCTCGCGGGCGCGATGCCGACCGCGCGGGCGACACCGCGGATGGTGAGCCCGTCCTCGCCGCCGAGCTCGGACAGCAGCCGGCTGGCCGCGTCGAGGATCTCCCCGCGCAGCCGGTCGCCCTCGCCCCACCTGTTGCGGGTACGCCCGGCGCTGACCTCGACTTCTTCCGGCACGTGCCCATTCTTACCGCTTGACCTGCCTGAGCGTCGGCTGGGCCGCCTCGTTTCGTCGTCGACCCGTCATCTGTGGTTCACCCCGGCAGGCCGGACATCTCGATATTTTTTTCCTGGTGGACGAGCAGGAGTGGCTGGACGATTTCCAGCGTCGGGTCGACGAGATGCGCGCGAAAAGCGTGGCGTTGCAAGAGAAACTGACCGTCGCGGAGGGCAAGGCGCGGTCGGCGGACGGATTGGTCGCGGTCACCGTGACTCCGAGCGGCGCGTTGAAACACCTGCACATCGACGACCGGGCGCTGCGCTCGGGCGCTGGGGCCCAGCTCACCGCCGCCATCATGGAGACCTACGGCAAGGCCCAGCGGCAGGTGTCGCGCGACGTCGCCGACGCGATCGAGCCGCTGGCCGGCGGCACCGAGATGATGAACGTGGTCCGGTCCTTCCTGCCCGAGCCGGAGCCCGAGGACGACGAGCCGCAGGACGCGCCGCGCCAGCCCGGTGAGCCGGAGGCCGAGGACCGCACTCCGCTCCCGCCCGCGTCGCCGCGGATGCCGCCGCCTCCGCCGATGCAGCACCAGGGTCCGCCGATGCAGCCGCCCGTGCCGCCTCGAATGCCGCCGCCGCCACGTCCGCAGGGTCCGCCTGCGCCGCCGGTTCCGCCTGTTCCGCCCGCTCCGCAGTCAGGGCCGCCCGCGCAGCCGCGTCCGGAGGAGCAGCAGCGGCCCCCGTCGGGCCCGCACCGCCGTCGGATGGACGGCGACGACGACGAGATGCAGCCGTGGTGACGAGGGAGAAGGACTGATGGACGGCTACACGGTCGAACCCGACGTGCTGACCACGTACGCGAGCGGTCTGGACGACCGCGGCGGCAAAGTCACGGCCTCGGCCAACCGCATCCAGCAGGTCAACGGCGGTGACATCAACGCGTTCGGTGTCGTCGTGGGCCAGGTGCTGGGGATTCCGACGCGCATCGCGCTCGGGGTCTTGCACGACCAGGTGAACAGCGCCGCGAAGGCGATCACGGACCAGGCGAACAACACGCGTACGGCCGCGGACCAGTACCGCACCACGGAAACCAACCACGCGCAGGCCATCACGACAGCGGGGACCCCGACGTGACCACGACGTTCGACCCGAACGCCAAGCCCGACTTCGGCGCCGGCGTGGTGATCACCGACTCGAACAAGTTCTCCGGCGCGGGTGTGCTCGACTCGTACTCGTTCCTCATCAAGAGCTGCGAGGACATCAAGACCGCCGACGCCTCCGACAAGGCCGCGCTGGGCGTCTCGATCGGCCTCGGCGTGGTGGCTTCGGCCGTGGACACGGTGAAGTTCGCGCTCAACCCGCTGGGCAGCCTGATCTCCGCCGGCCTCGGCTGGCTGATCGAGCACGTGAGCTTCCTGCGCGAGCCGCTCGACATGCTGATGGGCGACCCGGACCAGATCCAGCTGCTGAGCCAGGAAGTGCACACGATCGCCGAGACCATCCGGCAGATCGGCGAGGACCAGAAGTCCTCTTTGGACGGCGACATCAAGGAGTGGCAGGGCAACGCCGGCGACACCTTCCGCCAGCGCATGCAGGAGCTCGCCGCCGACCTGGACAGCAAGGCCCACGGCACCGACATCGTGGCCTACCTGATCCAGACCAACATGGCCATCATCGCCGCCGTGCGGGGCCTCTTCCGCGACCTCATCACCACCGTCCTCGGCGACATGATCTCCACCATGCTCATCGCCCTCGCCGCCGCGATCCCGACGTTCGGCGCCTCGATCGTCGCGGGCGTCGGCTGGTGCGTCACGCAGGCCACCCTCACGGCCACGTCGCTGGGCGCGAAGCTCGCCGCGGTCGTCGCCCAGGCCACCCGCTCGGCCGGCCGCATCGGCGACATCGTGAAGGCCCTGAAGACCCGGCCGGGCGCGAGCGGGGCTGCGGGCGCGGGGGCGCACACGGCGGATGACATCCCGATGACGAATGTTCCGCCTCGTGGTGGTGCCGGTGCCGGTGGGACCGGTGGTGGCACTGGTGGTGGGACTGGCGGTGGGACTGGTGGCGGGACTGGCGGCGGGACCGGCGGAGGCGCCGGGTCGGCCGGCGCGCACAGCGGTGATGACGCGACTCCGCCGCCTGTGCCGCCGAAGGATTCGGGCTCAGGTAGTGGTTCTGGTTCCGGCTCGGGTAGTGGCTCCGGCTCCGGTTCGGGTAGTGGCTCCGGCTCGGGTAGCGGTTCGGGCTCTGGGTCTGGTTCTGGCTCAGGTTCGGGCAGCGGTTCTGGGTCGGGCAGCGGCTCGGGTTCTGGGTCTGGTTCGGGTAGTGGTTCTGGCTCAGGTTCGGGCAGCGGTTCTGGGTCAGGCAGCGGCTCGGGTTCTGGTTCCGGTTCGGGCAGCGGCACCCACGCCGGCGACGACGCGGCCACCCCACCACCCAGCACCCACTCCGGCGACGACGCCGCGACCCCACCCCCAGTCCCCCGAAGGACGACGTCCCCCCACCCACGAACGCCGGCTCAGGCTCGGGCTCGGGCAGCGGCTCGGGCGGCGGCAGTGGTTCAGGCAGCGGCTCGGGTTCCGGCTCGGCCACCCACTCCAGCGACGACGCCGCCACCCCACCACCCGCCACCCACTCCGGCGACGACGCGGCAACCCCGCCGCCCGCCAGCCACGCGGGCGACGACACACCGCCCCCGGTGCCACCCAAGGACGACGTCCCCCCGCCCGCACACTCGAGCGACGACGCCGCCACTCCGCCCCCGGCCACCCATGCGGGCGACGACGCGGCCACTCCGCCTCCGGCCAGCCACGCCGGCGACGACGCCCCGCCGCCCGTCCCGCCGAAGGACGACGTCCCGCCCCCGGCGCACTCCGGCGACGACGCCGCGACACCCCCGCCGGCCAGCCACGCGGACGACGATGCGCCACCTCCGGTGCCCCCGAAGGACGACGTCCCACCGCCCGCACACTCGGGCGACGACGCGGCGACCCCGCCACCCGCCAGCCACGCAGGCGACGACGCGGCCACTCCGCCGCCCAGCAGCCACGCGGGCGACGACACACCGCCCCCGGTCCCGCCGAAGGACGACGTCCCACCGCCCGCACACTCCGGCGACGACGCGGCAACCCCACCCCCCGCCACCCACGCGGGCGACGACACCGCCACCCCGCCACCCGCCAGCCACGCGGGCGACGACACACCGCCTCCGGTCCCGCCGAAGGACGACGTCCCACCCCCAACCCACTCCGGCGACGACGCCGCCACACCGCCGCCCGCCAGCCACGCAGGCGACGACACGGCAACCCCGCCCCCGGCCACCCACGCCGGGGACGACGCCGCGACCCCGCCGCCGAGCAGTCACTCGGGCGACGACACACCGCCTCCGGTGCCCCCGAAGGACGACGTCCCACCCTCGGCCAGCCATGCCGGCGACGACGCCGCCACTCCCCCGCCGGGCAGCCACTCAGGTGACGACGCTCCGCCGCCCGTGCCGCCCAAGGACGACGCGCCCCCGCCGGGGACGCACGCCGACGACGACGCCGCTTCGGACGCGGCTTCCCACGGCAGCCACCACGGCGACGACGCCGCCTCCGACAGCAGCCACGGCGCGTCCCACGGCAGCCACGGCGACGACGCCGCCCCGCCGGGCAGCCACCACGGTGACGACGGCACACCCCCGGGCAGCCACCATGGCGACGACGGCACCCCGCCAGGTAGTCACCATGGCGACGATGGCACGCCCCCAGGCAGCCACCACGGAGACGACGGCACGCCGCCGGGTAGTCACCACGGAGACGACGCGCCGGCTCCCCCGGCGAACCAGCCGCCGAAGACGCCGTGGACGAAGGCGCACGAGGACTGGCTGAAGCAGCACCAGCCGGACGCCTACGCGAAGTACAAGTACCTCGAGAACCAGCTGAAGGCGAACCACCCGCAGGCCTTCTCGATCCTCAAGCAGTGGGTCGCCGACTCCGACAGCGCCAAGGAAATGTGGGCGTGGCCGGTCAAGGGCGGCCAGGAGATCATGAAACAGATGCTCGACATCCAGAAGACCGCCGAAACCGGTTGGGCCAACGCCAACCCCGGCACCGGCGACCAACCCCCCGCAGACGGCGGCCACTGAACCGCCACGAAAACCACCGCGCCCCCGGCCGCTTACAAAGCGACCGGGGGCGCGGTGTTTTCCCATCACACCACGAAAACTCGCTACGACAGGCAGTCGAATCGCTGCCCACGCAGGGAGATTCACTCATCGGCCATGGACCGGACCCGCACCACCGAGCCGCCACCGCACAGGGAAACCCGAGCGGTCGCAGCGATCCACCCGCAACGTTGCCGACAAAGCGACTCACGTACGGCAGATGAAAGGCAACCGCGAGTTTCGGCGAGGAGCCCCCGGCCTCGCCCGACATCGGGCAGCGGGCAGCGGGCAGCGGGCGACGAGCGGCGAGCGGCGAGCGGCGAGCGGCGAGCGGCGAGCGGCGAGCGGCGAGCGGCGAGCGGCGAGGCACTCAACCGAACAACCCCGGATCACCGCCGGACTGCCGGCCACCGACCGCGAGCCACGGGCCACGGGCCACGGGCCACGGGCCACGGGCCACGGGCCCAGACCTCACCCGACTTCCCACTGCCAGCCGAGCCCCGAGAGCCGAGACCCGAGCGCAAAAAGCCCCGGCCCACAACCAAAACCCGACCACAGCCCCCTCAAGAAACCACCAACCTCAAGAAACCAACTGCGGATACTGCCCCGCCACATCCCCCGACAACGTCGCCCGCACACCCCTGCTGAAGTCGTCCGCGACGACCTCGAAGGAGCCCTTCTCGAGGCCGTCCAGGGCGATCGCGGCGATGGCCGCGGGGTCGGACTTCGGGTCGGTGACGTGGGCGGCCATGTCGGTGTCCATGTAGCCCACGTGCAGGGCCGTGACCTGCGTGCCCTGGTCGGCGAGGGTGAGGCGCAGGCCGTTGGTCAGCTGCAGGGCGGCGGCCTTGCCCGCGGAGTAGGCGTTGACCGGCGTCGCGGTGACCCACGAGAGCACCGAGAGCACGTTCAGGATCGCGCCGCCGCCGTTGCGGGCGAGGACGGGGGCGAAGGCGCGCGCGACGGCGAGGGTGCCGAAGTAGTGGGTCTCCATTTCGAGGCGGATGTCCTCGATCGAACCCTCGAGGAACGACGCCCCGGTGCCGACGCCGGCGTTGTTGACCAGCAGCGTCACGTCGCCGGCGGTGGCCGCGGCGGCGGCGACCGACGCGGGGTCGGTGATGTCCAGGGCGATCGGCACCACGCCCGGCAGGTCGACCGACTCCGGACGGCGCGCGGCCGCGTACACCTTCGCCGCGCCGCGCTCCAGCAGCGCGGCCGCCACCTGCTTGCCGAACCCGCGGTTCGCGCCCGTGACCAGCGCGACGGCTCCCTTGATCTCCATGACCTCTCCTGACTTTCTATTGGCAAGCTAGCAAGACCCGACCCTACGGGCTAAACTTGCTTAAAGCAAGCCAGAGGAGGAACCATGGGTCGACGCTCCAGCTGGACCGGCACGTCCTGCCCCATCGCGCGCGGCGCCGACGTGCTCGGCGAGCCGTGGACGCTGGTGATCCTGCGCGACGCCCACCTGGGCACCACCCGCTTCGACGACTTCCGCAGCCACCTCGGCATCGCCGACAACGTGCTCGCCTCGCGCCTCGCGCGGATGGTCGAGACCGGCCTGATGACCCGCGTCCCCTACCGCGACGGCGGGCGCACGCGCGAGGAGTACCGCCTGACCCAGGCCGGCGCCGACACGCTGCCGGTGATCCACGCGCTCGGCGCCTGGGGCGACACCTACACGAACTCCCCCACCCCGAGTGACCCGCTGCGGCTCGTCCACACCCCGTGCGGCGAGCCCACCCGGCCCGGCGAGAAGTGCGACCACTGCGGCGCGACGCTCACCCGGGCCGAGTTGCACCGGCTCGAGCACGGCACGGACGACGAGGTCCCGCTGGCCGAACCCGTCGCCTGAGTCAACCCGAGGAAGGTGTTGGTAAATCACCGGTTTCCGGACAGTACGAAAGTCGGGTCACAAACAGGGCGAGATTGCCTAGATTCAGTGCAGCGCGCGCAAATCAGGCAAAACTCCCCTTACCCCACCGAGGAGCTTTCCGATGTCGAGGAAGTTCTTGCTGTCCGGCGCGATCGCGCTGGCTGTCGCCGCCGCCCCGCTCGTCGCGGGTACGGCCACCGCCGCCACGGCCTCCACCGACCAGGCCGCCGCGGTCACCACGGTGTACTACAGCACCTCCGGCGCCCCCACCTTCCGCGCGGCGATCAACGCCGGCGCGGCCAACTGGAACCGCTCGGTCACCAACGTCAAGCTGGTCGAACGCACCTCGGGCGCCTCGCTGCGCTACGTGGAGGGCAACGACCCGCGCGGCTCCTACGCCCAGAGCAACGGCCACGGCACGGGCACCGTCTTCATCGACTACACCCAGGCCCGCCAGTACGACAACACCCGCATCGCCGCCCACGAAACCGGCCACGTGCTCGGCCTGCCCGACCATTACTCGGGTCCGTGCTCCGAGCTGATGTCCGGTGGCGGCCCCGGCCCGTCGTGCACCAACGCCGTGCCCAACTCGCAGGAACGCTCCCGCGTGAACTCCCTGTGGGCCAACGGTCTGCGCGCCGCGAACGCCGACGCGCCGCAGCAGCGCATCTACGAGACGCTGCCCGTCCTCACGCACTGACCCCCGGCCCCCAGCGCCCCAAGGTGGCATTCGGTGCGTCCGACGCACCGAATGCCACATTGGGTGCGTTGGGCGCAACCAACGCCACATTGGGGAGGTCGTCACATGCGGGACAGGAGCCGGTCGCGTGCGACTTCCAGATGCGCGGCCATCGCCTTGCGCGACGCCACCGCGCTGCCCGACACGAGCGCCTCCACGATCTCCCGGTGCTCCGAGATCGTCTGCTCACCGAACGGCTGGTTGTAGTTGAGCCGGAAGAAGTGCAGGTGGCAGTGGGTACGCGCGAACGCCTGCTCCACCGCCGCGTTGCCCGCGATGCGCAGCACCAGCTCGTGCAGCCGCGCGTCGTGCGCGGTCAGGGCCTTGTAGTCCCGGTACGCGTCGTGCGCCGGCGCCGCCGGGCACGTGGCCAGTTCCGCCCGCAGCGCCGCCGAGAACTCCTCCGACATCGCCTTCGCGGCCAGCGCGGCGCTCGGTGGTTCCAGCAGCAGCCGCAGGGCGTACACATCGTCGACCTCGCGCCGGCTCAGCAGCTCGGTCACGCGGTAGCCCCGCAGCGGCAGCCGGCTCACCAGTTCTTCGGATTCCAGGCGCGCCAACGCTTCGCGCACCGGCGTGCCCGAGACACCCAGCTCGCGCGCGATCTCGTCGATGTTCACGCGCGCGCCGGGCTCGATGCCGTCGTTCATGATGAGCGCGCGCAGCTGCTCATACACGCCGTCGGCGAGCACCTGCCGGGCCGGCAGCGCCTGGAACCCGCCCTTCACGAACGATCCACAGTGGACAAGTCGAGCAGCAGCGCCTGCGCCGGGTCCAGCACCGGCATCGGCAGGCCCGCCGAAGCGAGCACTACCCCCGGCAGCTCCAGCGGCCCGGCCAACGCGCGCGTGAACCACTCCGGCGCCGCCACTTCCCGCAGCGACGGCAACCCCACCTCGGTCCGCACCCGCACTCGATATGTCCGCGAGGCATCCAGCCCCGGCAACCGCACCCGCCCCGGCTGACCCGCCGCGCCCGTCGCGAGCCGCGCCCAGCAGAACACCGCGCGCCGCTCCGAAACCACGCCGTGCAGGTACGCATCGGCGTCCGGCAGATCGGCGCGGACCACCCGGCCGCTGTGCAGCAGCGGCCGCAGCTCCTGGTACAGCTCGGCCCACGCGCTGAACGCGGCCAGCTCCGCCGGCGAGCTGCGCGTGAGGTCCGCTTCGATCCCCGCGTGCCCGAACAGCGCCGTGACCAGCCGGAACGACAGGTCCGTGACCCGCGCGGTGGTGTGGCTGCGCTCGGCGCCGACGTGCGAGCCGATCACCTCCGGCGGGATCAGCTGCGCGGTCCAGCGCTGGATCGCCTGCCGTTCCAGCGGATCGAGGCAGTCCGACGCCCACACCCGGTCGGTCCGGCCCAGGATCCCGAGGTCGACGCGGCCGCCACCGCTCGCGCAGCTTTCGATCTCCAGCAGCGGATGCCGCTCGCGCAGCTCGTCGAGCAGCCGGTACAGCGCCAGCGTCTGCGCCCGCACCCCGGCGTGGCCGGTGACCCGGTCGTACGCCTCGTGCAGCTCGCGGTTGTGGTCCCACTTCAGGTAGTCGATGCCGTACTCGCCCACCAGCGCGTCGAGCGAAGACAGCAGATACGCATACGCCTCGGGGTTGGCGAGGTTCAGCGCGTACTGGTTGCGGGAAGGCGCGCCCAGCTCGTCGGGGCCGAGAATCCACGACGGGTGCTCGCGCGCCAAGTCGGAGTCGAGGTTCACCATCTCCGGCTCGAACCACAGCCCGAACTCCAGGCCCAGCGCGTGCACGCGCTCCACCAGCGGTGTCAGCCCCTTCGGCCACACCGAGCGGTCGACGGTCCAGTCGCCGAGGCCCGCCGTGTCGTCGCGGCGGCCGCGGAACCAGCCGTCGTCGAGCACGAGCCGTTCCACGCCGACCTTGGCGCCCAGCTCCGTGAGCTCCAGCAGCCGGTCGAGGTCGTGCTCGAAGTACACGGCCTCCCACGTGTTCAACGTCAGCGGCCGCGGTTTGCCGGTGTGCGTGGCCCGCGCGCGGTGGTAGGCGTGGAAGCGCGCGGCGAGGCCGTCGAGCCCCGCGTCCGACCAGGCGAAACACACCACGGGCGCCGCGTACGACTCCCCCGCGGCCAGCCGCACCTCGCCGGGCCGCAGCAGTTCACCACCGCCGAGCACACTCGCGTGCACGCCGGCGCCTTCGGGCAGCTGCTCGGCGAACCACTTCTGGTCGCCGCTCCAGGCCACGTGTGTGCCCCAGACCTCCCCGCCGGCGAAGGAAAACCCGGGCTCGCCCACCGTGAGCAGATACGGCGAATCCGCACCCGGCTTGCCGCGGCGCACCTCGCGCACGTGCCCGCCGAACGCCAGCGGGGTCCGTTGTGGACTCCGCTCGCGGCACCACTTGCCCGTGAAGTCGAGCACCTCCGCCGCTCGCCGGGGCAGTGGCAGCACGGCCACCACCCCGGCGAGGTCGTACAGCCCTTCGCCCCCCTGTCGCGTCACGGTCGTCGCGACTTCCAGCACCCCCGACGGGGTGAGCCGGTAGGTCAGCTCCACGTCCAGCCCCGACGCGGCGTCGGCGAGCCGCAGCGTCAACGTGCCGTCGCCGTGGGAGAAGTCCCGCAGCACCGGCCGCGGCACCGCGGCGCGGCCGTCGACGTGGCCCGCCACCGCGGGGGTGCCCGACCACGTCTCGGCTTCGGTGGGCCACACCGAAAACGCCCGCGGCACGTCGGGTGCGTTGTTGAGCACCGCCGCCCCGGAAGTCAGCCGCAGTGCCTCGGCGTCCACTTCGGACAGGTCACCGAGGTCCGCGCCCCAGTGCAGCACCCGGGGCACCGGCCGGCCGAGTTCCACGACGAAACTCGTGCCGGCGGCGCGCAGGCCGACCACCGTAGGGCTGGACATGTCCTTCACTCCTGACTCCCGGGGCGTGCTCCCTGACCGCGGCCGAGCGTCAGCTCTTGCCGAGCAGCGCGACGCTCTGCTTCTCCATTTCGGGGAACACGTCGTCGTTGCGGTTGTGCGCGTAGAACGACTCGAGCAGCGGCTCTTCCGCGGCCTGCAGGGCTGCGCCGTTGGCGTAGACCTCGGCCGGGTAGAGCGTGCCGTTCTTGAGCATCGCGGTGAACACCGACAGGTCCACGCCCTGCGGCTTCATGGCCGCGGTGGTCGCGTCCATCGAGGCCGGGATCGACGGGAAGAAGGTGCCGGTCTTCGAAGCCGCCGTCTGGCACTCCTGCGAACCCATGTACGAGACCCACTTCCAGGTCAGGTCGGGGTTCTTGGTGCCGGCCCAGATCGTGTTGCCGTTGGAGTTCGAGGAGAGCGCGCGGGTCTTGCCGTCCGGACCGGTCGGCGGCGCGGCGATGCCGATCTTCACGCCGGGCAGCTTCGCGAAGCTCGGCGCCGACCACGAACCCGAGAGCTCCATCGCGACCTTGCCCGAACCGATGAGGTCGGCGTCGCTCACGGTCGACTGGCCGCCACCGGTGGTGAACGAGCCGATCTTCGGCGCCAGACCGCGGTCGGTGAGCGTGCGGATGTAGTTCACGGTCTTGGTGAACCGAGGGTCGTTGTAATTGAACTTCGTCGGCCATTCCGGCTTGTCGCCGAGACGCCAGCCGAGCGTGGAGGAAAACGCGCTGAAGGTGACCTGCCCGACGAAGTCCTTCGCCGCGAGCTGGCCCATGCCGTAGGTCGCGACGTTGTTCTTGTCGAAGCCCGGCTGGTCGCCGCGCACGCCCTTCTTGTCCACGGTGAGGTGCGCCACCATCTTGTCGAACGTGCCGCCGTCGTCGGGGTTCCAGCTGAGGTTCTGCACGTCGGCGGCGGTGTAGCCGGCCTTCGTGAGCGAATCGGTGTTGTAGTACAGCCCCGCCGAAGCCCAGTCGAGCGGCAGGCCGTACTGCTTGCCGTCGGTGAACTTCCAGGAGTTCACGCCCACGGAGAACTTCTTCAGGTCGAAGTTGTCCTTCTTGATGTAGTCGTCGAGTGGCAGCAGCTGGTGCTGGCTCGCGTAGGCCTGCAGGTACTGCACGCTGTCCTGGAACGCGTCGGGCGCGGTGCCCGCGACGAACCCGGCCGTGAGCTTCGTGAAGTAGTCGGCCACGGTGTACTGCGAGATCTTCACCGTGGTGCCGGGGTTGGCCTTCTGGAAGTTGTCGGCGCACACCTGGTAGGCGGCGGCCTGGTGGTCGTCCCAGGTCCACCAGTTCACGGTGTTGCCGCCGGCGTCGGCCGAACCGCCACCACAACCGGCCAGCACGGAGCCGACCACGGCCGCCAGTCCGGCGGCGGCCCAAGTGCGGATCTTCATGGGTTTTCCTCGCTTCCGCGCCACTCGGACGCTGCTCCACTCCACTGTGGAATCAAAAATGCGAAATAAGAGTGGGAAATCAAAATAGGGACTCGAAATGCGGAGAGACTTCAGCTGCCCGGCTTGAGCAGCGGTTCGAACGCGGCCAGCACGTTCTCCAGGTCCTGACCACCCCCGGCCTCATGGCCGTTGTACTCCCACACGTCGAGGTTCTTCGGCCCCCGATAAGCGTTGTAGGCACCGAACACCGTCGACGGCGGCACGACGTCGTCCATCAGCCCGACGGAGAAGTGCGCCGGCGCCACGGCCCGGCCGGCGAACCCGACACCGTCGAAATAGGACAGCACCTCGAAGGTCCGGTCGACCTCGTGCCGTTGTGCGGCGAGGTAACCGGCGAGCTCGGTGTACGGCGGCTTGCCCGCGATCAGCGAGGCCCGCCGGAGGTCACACAGGAACGGTGCCTGCGCGTACAACGCGGCGACGTCGGGCACGAGCGCCGCCGCGGCCAGTGCGATCCCGCCGCCCTGGCTGTTGCCCGCCACCGCCACCCGCGAGGGATCGACCACGTCGAGCGTCCGCGCCGCCGCGACGGCCCGCGCCGCGTCGGTGAACACCCGGCGGTAGAAGTAGGTTTCCCGGCTTTCGATCCCGCGCGTCAGGAAACCCGGGAAAGACGGTCCGCTGCCGGCCGGATCGCCGGTCGTGCCGCCCGCGTGCGCACCGCCCTGGCCGCGCACGTCCACCTGCAGCTGCGCGTAACCCGCCGAAGGCCACAGCAGCTCCTCGACCGCGCTGCCACGACCGCTGCCATAGCCGTGGAACTGCACGACGGCCGGCAACGGTCCGGTCCGCTCCCGCGGCATGCGCAGCCAGGCCTGGATCGGGTGGCCGCCGAACCCGGCGTAGGTCACCTCGAACACGTCCAGCGTGCGCAGCGCCGTCTCGACCGGCGTCACCGCCACGGCGAGCTCGTGGTTCGCCGCCTCCGCGAGGGTTTCCCGCCAGAAGTCGTCGAAGTCGTCCGGGGCCCGGTACGCACTGGTGTAGGTGCGCAGCTGGGGCAACGGCAGATCGGTCAACATCAGCGCTCACCATCCAGTTCGGCCACTTCACCGACGCCGAGCCGCAGCGTGGTGCTGCCCCCGGGCCAGCGGACCACCACGTCGTCGTCCGCGTTGCCCGACAGCCGCGTCACGCTCGCGGCCACGACCCGGCCCGCCTGCCACGACACGTCCACCGCCAGGCCGCCACGCGCCCGCAGGCCCCGCGCTGCGCCGTCCGGCCAAGCCGAAGGCAGCGCGGGCAGCAAGTCGATGGCTCCCGCGTGGCTCTGCACCACGAGCTCCGCGAGCCCCGCCGGGAAGCCGTAGTTGCCGTCGATCTGGAACGGCGGGTGCGTGCTGAACAGGTTGGGCAGCAGGCCACCCCACTCGGAGCCGTCCACCGGCGCGTCGCGGTGGCGGTCGCCGGTGAACGGCTGGGTCGCCTCCGAGAGCAGCGACCGCGCGGTGTCGCCGTCGCCGAGCCGGGCGCGCAGTGCGATCTTCCACGCCCAGGACCAGCCCATCGCTCCCGGTCCGCGCCGGTCCAGCAGCGCGGTCGCCGCGCGGCCCCACGCCGTGCCGGCGGTGATCTCACCGAGCGGGTACACGGCGATCAGCTGCGACAGGTGCCGGTGCTTCGGGTCGTGCTCCGGCAGGTCCTCGGCCCACTCCGCGAGCCAGCCGCCGTCCGTTACGCGCAGCGGCCGCAAACGCGGCAACGCGGCGGTGATCTCGGCCGTCACCGGGTGCTCGGTGCCGAGTGCCTCGGCCGCCGCGAGCGTGCGGGTGAAGACCGCGCGGATCAGCGCCGTGTCCATCGCGACGGACCACGTCAGCGACTCGGGCTCACCGGCCTCGGACAGGAACAGGTTCTCCGGAGACGTCGACGGGATCGTGTCGAGGAAGCCGTCGGGGCCTTCGGTGAGCCAGTCGAGGAGGAACTCGGCGCAGCCCTTCAGCAACGGCCACGCCGTGTCGCGCAGGAACGCGGTGTCGCGCGTGAAGTCGTAGTGGTCCCAGGCGTGCTGGACCAGCCACGCGCCGCCCAGCTGCCAGATCGCCCACGACGGGTTGCCGTGACCCCGGCCCACCGGCAGCGCCCAGCCCCACGGATCGGTGTTGTGGTGCGTGACCCAGCCGCGGGCGCCGTACAGCTCGCGCGCGACGTCGGCGCCGGTCACGGCGAGTTTGCCCAGCAGGTCGAACAGCGGCGTGTGGCATTCACCGAGCCCGGTGGTCTCGGCCGCCCAGTAGTTCATCTCGGTGTTGATGTTCACCGTGTAGTTCGACGACCAAGCCGGCCGCAGCTCTTCGTTCCAGATGCCCTGCAGGTTCGCCGGCGGCGCACCCGGGCGCGACGACGTGGCCAGCAGGTAGCGGCCGTAGGCGAACATCACCGTGGCGGTGAGCTGTTCGTCCTTTCCGGACAAGATGTCGGCGGCCACGTCGTAGGTGCCGGCGCGCTGGTGGCCGATCCGCAGGCTCGCCGCGGCGAGCAGCGGCCGGAGGTCGGCCTCGTGGTCCCGCAGCAGCTCACCGGCACCGGCGGCCAGCGCGGCCGCGGCGGTACCGGCGGCCACGGCCTGGTGGCGTTCGCGCGAACGCGGCGGCGTGCCCGTCCAGACGTCGGCGGCGTTGGTGGAGTCGGCCACGGTGACCAGCAGCCGCGTGGCGCCGGTCACCGTGAGGCGTCCGTCCGTTGTGGACACGGCACCGTCGGTGTCGAGCCGCACCGCCAGAGCACCGAACGGGTCGTAGCCGGGCCGCGCGCGGTCGGCGTAGCGCAGCGGCTCGGCGACGTCGGGCTCGTGCTTGGGCGCACCGTCCACCGGCAGCTCGATGCCGAGCGTGATCCCGGTGTCCGTCACGAGCCGCGTGACCTCACGCAACGGCGTGCTCAGCTCGACGCCGAGGTCGATCGGCGCCGACGCCGTGAGCGACACCACGAGAGCCGCGGCCGGACGGCTCACCCACACCGCACGGTCCACTGTGGCCGGACCGAGGGACAGCCGTTCGGTGACCACCCCGTCGGCCAGGTTGAGCACGCGGCCCTGGCTCTCGCCTTCGGGCAGCGTGAGCCAGAGGTCACCCCACGGCAGGAACTCCTGGCTGTACGGGCCTTCGAAGGACATCAGCAACGCCTCGGCCCGGCGGTAGTCGCCGGCTCGCACCGCCTCGCGCACCTCGGCCAGCCGCTGCGGCCCGGCACCGGCCGCGACCACGTCGGCCAGCGCGTCGACCGGTCCGGCCGGGGTGCCCGACCACACCGTGGCGTCGTTCAGCTGCACCCGGGTGCGCCCGGCGCCGCCGAACACCATCGCGCCGAGCCGGCCGTTGCCGACCGGGCTCGCCTCGGTCCACTCGACCGCGGGCGCGGCCCAGGAGAGGCACAGATCTTCGTTCGTCACAGCAGCTCTCTCACTTGAGCCCGGTGAACCCGATCGAGTTCACGATCCGCTTGCCGAACACCAGGAACACGAGCAGCATCGGCAGCGCGGCGATGATCGTCGAGGCCATCAGCCCCGCCCAGTCGAGCGACTCCTGCGGCGACGACTGCTTGAACACCGCCAGCGCGAGCGTGAGCGGGCTCGTGGAGGTATCGGACGAAACGAGCAGCGGCCAGAAGTAGTCGTTCCAGGTGTTGATGAACGTGAGCAGCGCCAGCGTCGCGATCGGCGCCGCGCACATCGGCAGCACGATCCGGAAACACACGCGCAGCGGCCCGGCACCGTCGATGATCGCGGCCTCCTCGATCTCCGTGGAGAGCCCGAGCATGAACTGGCGCAGGAAGAAGATGTTGAACGCCGAGAAGAACGCGTTGGGCAGCACCAGACCGGCGAACGTGTTGAGCAGGCCCAGGTCCTTCACCAGCACGAAGTTCGGCAGCAGCGTGAGCACCTGCGGCACCATCAGCGCCGTGAGCAGGATCGAGAACACGGCGTTGCGGCCACGCCAGCGCAGCCGGGCGAACGCGTAGGCCGCGATGGCGGAGAAGAACACCGTGCACACCGTGAGCACGGCCGCGTAGATGATCGAGTTGCGCAACGCCAGCGTCAGCCCCAGCGACGCACCGGACCCGCCCTGCGCCGCGGCTTCCGCCGGTGACGCGAGCCCGAGCGCGCGTTTGAAGGCACCCCAGGTGAAGTCGACCGGGAAGAACGACGACGGGTCGGTGGAGAGCGCGTAGTTGTTGGACAGCGCGGTGCGCAGCATCCAATAGAACGGGAAGATCGTGACCAGCAGGATCACCACGAGGTAGGCCCAGGCGACGATCCGGCCCACGGACACGGGTTTGCGTGTGCGGGCGGGTGCCGGTCGAGTCAGCGTAACCATGTCCCTGCCCCTAGTTCGTGTCGGATTCGCCCGCGCGCGCCATGCGCAGCTGCGTGAACGTGATGGCGATGAGCAGCACGAACAAGGCCAGCGACATCGTGGCCGCGTACCCGAAGTCGAACTGGCGGAACGCCTTGGCGTAGATGTACATCTGCAGCACGTTGGACGCGTTGGCCGGCCCGCCCTGCGTGGTCACGGCCACGATGTCGAAGATCTGGAACGAGCTGATCACCGTGAGGATCACCACCATCACGAGAATGGGGCGCAGCAACGGGATCGTGAGGCGGCGGAACATCTGCGGCTCGCTCGCGCCGTCGATGCGGCCGGCCTCGTAGATCGTGGCCGGGATCGTCTGCAGGCCGGCGAAGATCAGCACCGCGTTGTAGCCCATGGACTTCCACACGTTGATCGCCGCGAGCGTCGGGATCGCCCAGCCGCCGGAGCCGAGGAACAGCACGGGGTGGCCGAAGATCTTGGTGATCAGCACGTTGATGATGCCGAGGCTCGGGTCGAGCATCAGCGACCAGGTGAGCGCCGTGACCACCCCGGACACCAGGAACGGCAGGATCATCAGGCCGCGCACGCCGGTCGAGGCCGCGAGCCGGTGCAGGATCACGGCGGTGAGCAGCGAGATGGCCATGCCCAGCACCACCGACAGCACCACGAAGTAGATCGTGACGAGCAGCGACTGCCAGAACACGCCGTCGGAGATGAGCTCGGTGAAGTTGCTCAGCCCGATCCACTTCGGTGCGGACAGCACGTGGAACTCGGTGAAGCTGAGGTAGACGCCGCGCAGGGTCGGGTAGGCGAAGAACACCCCGAACCCGACGATGGCGGGCAGCACGAGCAGCCACGCGATCTTCGCGTCGTGCCGGTGCGCGGCGCCACCGCCGTTGCCGGCCCGGGGTTTTCGGGGTTTGCCCGGTCGGGACGCCGCGGCGGCGCCTCGCACGGGAAGGCTGTTGTTGTGCGTGGTCACCACCACGGCGTCTCCTCACTCGAGGCCGGGGGCGGCGGCGTCCGCGGACACCGCCGTCCCGCGGGAAGGGCTAGACGGTCAGCTGGTCCACGTCGAACACGCTGTCGCTCGGGTTGCCGAAGATGACCTGGTTGTTGCCGGCCATCAGGTAGATCGGCACCGTGATCGTCCGCGCGGTGTTCCAGTCGTTGTCGTTCGTGCCCGGCGCTGGCAGCCGGAAGGAGCTGCCGTTGACCGTGACCACGGCCGAGCGGCTGGTGTCCCCGTCGACGTAACCGAGCTTCACCAGGTACGTGCCTTCGGCGGCGACCTTGATGTTGTTCATGGTCAGCAGACCGCTGCCGCCGAGGTAGCCCACCTTCTTGCCGCCGGAGCAGCTGCAGTCGTACACGGTCGCGCCGCCGCCGGGGCTGCCGTTCTCCGCTTCGTAGACGACCGGGCCGGAAGCCGCGGGCGTCACGTACGACACCTCGGTGCCGGCGGCGGAGCTGCGGCCGAAGCGGTCGTGGGCGACCACGGTGAACGTGTACGACGTCGAAGGCTTGAGGCCGTTGACGGTGGTGCTCGTGCCGCTGGTGGAGGCCACCTTGTGGCCGCCGGCGAACACGTCGTAGCCGGTCACCGGCGCGAGCTTGCCCGCCGACGCGTCCCAGGCCAGCGACACGCTGCTCGGGGTGGAGGCGGTGCCGTGGACCACGGCCGGGGCCGAGACCTGCACCGGGTTAACCGGGGTCAGGCGCAGCAGCTTCGAGCCGTGCGCGGGCAGGTTGGCGCTGAAGGAACCGTTGCTCAGCCCCAGTTCCTGGTGGTTCCAGAGGTCGCGGGCCTTCGCCGCGCCGGTGAGGCCGAAGTCGCCGAAGTTCGCGGTGACCTGCGAGGGCGCGGAACCGAGGTTGAACAGCGCCACGGTGTAGCTGCCGTCGGCGTTGCGGGCGTACCAGACCTGCTGGTCGCTCTTCTGGCTCACGGGCTTGGCCGGCACCCCTGCCTGGTCCACGGCGATGACCTCGTCGTTGGTGAGCAGCTTGGTGCCGTACGCGTCGAGCTGCGTGAGGTCGTCACCGAGGTAGAGCGGCGCCGACTCGATGGCCCACAGCGTCATGTAGCTCTGGCGCTCGGCCTCGGTGATGCCGTCCATCTTGCCGCTGCCGACGTCGAGCGAGTCGAGGTTGTTCCAGTGGCCAGGGCCGGCGTCGGGGATGTACTGCACGACGTCGTTCCAGCGGCCCTTCACCGAGTTGTTCCAGGTGACGAGGGTGTCGCAGTAGCACTCGACGTCGGTGTCGATGCGCCAGCCGTTGGAGTTGGCCTTCCACGTGTCGATCTCGTTGTGCGAGAGCGACCACGAGAGCACGAACTGCATGGGCCGGCCGGTCTTCTTGAGCGCGGCGGACCAGGCCTTCACATCGGGGGTGTTGTCGTGGGCCGCGTCGCCCTTGAACGAACCCGGGCCGACGCCGTCGAGCTTGAGGAAGTCGACGCCCCAGCCGGCGAGCACGTCGGCCTCGGACTGGATGTAGGCCTGAGCGCAGGGGCTGGCGAAGTCGATCTGGTACGACTGGTTGTCCCAGCCGGACGTCTGGCGCAGGTCGGGGTAGACGAGATCGCGCGTGTGGCAGTCGGTGGTGCCGTAGATCGGCGAGTTTCCGTCGTTGTAGGCCTTGAGGTCCAGGCCCACCGCGAGGTAGGAGCCGAGCTTGAGGCCCTTCTTGTGCACGTAGTCCGCGACGTACTTCATGCCGTCGGGGAACTTCTTCGCGTCGACGACCGGGCGGCCGTACTGGTCGAAGGAGCCGACCCAGCCGGCGTCGATGTTCACATACTCGTAGCCGTGCTGCTTGAACTTGGCGGCCAGGATGTCGGCCTGCTGCAGCACGTGGGCCTCGTTGAGCCAGCTGCCGCCGCCGGTCGGGTTCACGCCGGGGTAGTTCGTGGACTCGAGGCTCCAGCTGCTCCAGCCCAGGTAAGGCTTCTGCGCGAGCTGGGTGCCGCCGTTCTGGGCGGTGTCCTGGGTGGCGGTGTTCTGGGCCAGGGTGGGCGCCGGGGCGGCGGTGGCGGGGATCTGGATCGCCGAAACCGTCAGCACCGAGGCGGCGATCCCGGCGAGCACGGCGAACTTCCGTCTCCCGGTTCTGCCCGATGTGGGCCTGACAACCATGACCACTCCTTCGAGGTCGGACCTTGGCACCGGACGGCCCGCGCGCCGCCCGGCGTTCCTGCTGACTTCAGCCGCTTTTCGGGGTCGGCTTCAGTCGCTACACGCGCCCAGACATCGGAGGTCCTGGCGCGAAAAGGCACTTGTTGACGGTGTTCTCGCCGAAGCGGCCACGAGCTGACGGAGGTGTCCGGTCGCTGTCCCGCCTGTCCGGACCAGGACCTTTCGCCCTGCTGCCACCACAGACACCTCTTTCGAACCGCAGATCCTATAGGATATGTGAAACGAGATTCTTACCTCGCGCTTCGGCGGTGTCAACGAGGTCGCGGACAAAGATCTGACGAATAAGGCTCGGAGTCCAGTGGCCGTGAACACGGGCAGAATTAATTTGACAACTGACCGTGAGAGCCCCAGGTGAGAGCACCCGGGGTCGGTGGCCGCGTAGTCACGATCGTTATCTGTCGGTGGTGCCGGATAGCGTCGGGCGCGTGCTGAAAACCCTTGCCGTGGAGAACTACCGCTCGCTGCGTGATCTGGTGCTGCCGTTGTCCGAGCTCACGGTGGTCACCGGCGCGAACGGCAGCGGGAAATCGAGCCTGTACCGCGCGCTGCGCCTGCTGGCCGACGCCGCGCGCAACGGTGCGGTGGCCGCGCTGGCGCGCGAAGGCGGGCTGCCGTCCACGCTGTGGGCCGGCCCGGAAGCCATCGGGCGCGCCGTGCGGTCCGGCCGCTCGCCGGTGCAGGGCACGCGGCGCACGCAGGCGGTGGGCCTGCGGCTGGGCTTCTCCGGCGACGAGTTCGGCTACGCGCTGGACCTGGGCCTGCCGGTGCCCGCGGAGACGATGTTCTCGCTCGACCCGGAGGTCAAGCGCGAGTGCGTGTGGACCGGTCCGGCGCTGACCCCGCGGACGCTGCTCGCCGACCGCGCGGGCCCGACCCTGCGGGTGCGCGACGCGACCGGAGCGTGGCCGGACGAGCCGCAGCCCATCGGCCTCACCGACAGCATGCTGAGCTCCTTCCCCGCTCCCGAGCTCCTCCTGCTGCGCGAACGCATTCGCGCGTGGCGCTTCTACGACCACTTCCGCACCGACGCCACCGCCCCGGCCCGCGAGTCCCGCATCGGCACGCGCACCCCCGTGCTCGACCACGACGGCGCCGACCTCCCCGCGGCCCTGCGCACGATCCAGGAATCCGGCGACGCCGCGGCCCTGGAAACCGCCGTGCAGGACGCCTTCCCGCGCGCCACGGTCGACATCACCTCCTCCGACGGCCGCTTCGAACTGCGCTTCGGCCAACACGGCCTCCTGCGGCCCCTCACCGCCGCCGAACTCTCGGACGGCACGCTGCGGTACCTGCTGTGGGTCGCCGCTCTGCTGAGTCCGCGACCACCGGAGCTGCTGGTGCTGAACGAACCCGAGACGAGCCTGCACCCGGAACTCCTGCCGGCGTTGGCGGCGCTGATCACCCACGCCTCGCGGCGGACGCAGCTGGTGGTGGTGTCGCATTCGCAGCCGCTCGTGCGCGCCCTCGAATCGACCGGGGCCGCGTTGCTGGAACTGGAGAAGGACTTCGGCGCGACTGTCCTTTCGGGACAGGGAAAGCTGGATCGGCCGTCGTGGCATTGGCCGAAACGCTGAAATTCGGTTGCCCACCGCGCAGCGCGGCGGCACCCTGGCCGCCATGACCACGACCGCAGCCCCGCTTCACCCGCCGTTCGCCCCTGCCCGGGTGCGGCGTGAGCAGCAGTGCGCGTGTCGGGAGCGGGGCCGGGCCGGGTCGTGACCGCGCCGGTGGTCGCCGGCGCGCTGGCCGGGTACGGGATCGCCGTACCGGTCGGGGCGATCGGTGCGGTGCTCGTCGGACTCGCGGCGCGCACGTCGCCGCGGGTGGCCGCGGCGGCGGCGCTCGGGGTGGCCAGCGCGGACGGGGTGTACGCCGCCCTCGCGGTCACCGGCGGGGCCGCGCTCACGCCGGTGCTGGCACCGGTGGCCGGGCCGTTGCGATGGGCGTCGGTGGTGGTGCTCGTGGCGCTGGCCGCGCACACCGCGGTGTCGGCGTGGCGGAGGTACCGCGCGGGCGACACACCGCGGGCGGAAGCGCCGCCGCCCTCGGCAGCCAGGGCGTACGCAAGTTTTCTCGGCCTCACCTTGCTGAACCCGGCGACGGTCGTGTACTTCACGGCGCTGGTGGTCGGCGGCACGGCCACGGGCTCGGGTGCGCTGTTCGCGCTGGCCGCCTTCGCCGCGTCGGCGAGCTGGCAACTGCTGCTCGCCGGTGGCGGCGTGCTGCTGGGCCGCGTGCTGGCCGGGCGGCGGGGCCGGTTGACGACGGCGCTGGTGTCGAGCGCGGTGATCGTGGCGCTGGCCGTGCGGCTGGTCTTGCCGGAGTGAGCGATTTACATCCCCGCGCGCACCCGGTAGAGATGATGATCAAGTGGCCGGTCGCGAGCAGGAGGTTCCCGGAAATGGTGCGTCCTGCCGTGGTTCTCGCGGTGCTGCTCTGCGCGCTCTCCGGCGTGAGTGCGGTGACGGCACCGCGGTGGCACCGGTTGACGCCGCCGTTGAGTACACCGTGGACGGACAGCGTCTCGCCCTCGAACGCGTTGCCCGAGTACCCCCGGCCCCAACTCACGCGGCCGGACTGGCAGAACCTCAACGGCGTCTGGGAGTTCGGCACCACGCAGGCGCCGTTCGGGCAGCACCTGCCCGAACGGATCCTCGTCCCCTACCCCGTCGAGTCGGCGCTGTCCGGGATCATGCGCCACGAGACCCGGATGTGGTACCGCCGCACGTTCGCCGTACCGGAAACCTGGCGCCCGCACCGGATCCTGCTGCACTTCCAGGCCGTCGACTACGAAACCACGGTGTTCGTCAACGGCCACCAGGTCGCCCACCACACCGGCGGCTACGACTCCTTCACCGCCGACGTCACCGACGCGCTGACCACCGGGCCGCAGGAGCTCGTGGTCGGCGTCACCGACGCGACCGGCGCCGGCCAGCCGCTCGGCAAACAACGCGCGCCGGGCGCCGGGGTGTTCTACACGCCGTCGTCCGGCATCTGGCAGACGGTGTGGCTCGAACCCGTGGCGCCGGTGCATGTCACGCGCGTGGACACCACCCCGGACGTCACCCGCGGCGCGGTCACCCTGACCGTGTTGGGCGCCGACGGCCGGCCCTTCCACGCCGAAGCCATCGACCACGGCCGCGTCGTCGGCCAGGTCGACGGCCTCGCCGGCCGGCCCGCCACGCTCACCGTCGCCCGGCCGCACCTGTGGTCGCCGGACGACCCGTTCCTCTACGACCTGCGCGTGACACTGTCCACAGGAGACAGTGTCGGCTCCTACTTCGGCCTGCGCTCGGTCGCGGTCGACCACGGCCGGCTCCTGCTCAACGGGAAACCCTTCGTGCAGCTCGGCCCGCTCGACCAGGGGTTCTGGCCCGACGGCCTCTACACCGCCCCCACCGACGCCGCCCTCGCCTTCGACCTTCAGCAGGAAAAAGCACTCGGCTTCACCCTCGTCCGCAAACACCTCAAGGTCGAACCCGACCGCTGGTACTACCACGCCGATCGCCTCGGGCTCCTCGTGTGGCAGGACATGCCCGCGATGCCGGAAACCGCGACCCCGACCCCGCCGGCGCGCGCGAACTTCGAGTCCGAACTGCACCGCGTGATCGACCAGCACCGCTCGTTCCCCTCCATCGTCACGTGGGTGCCGTTCAACGAGGGCTGGGGCGAGTTCGACGTCGCCCGCGTCGCCGACGAGGTCGCCGCGTGGGACCCCAGCCGGCTCGTCGACGCCGAATCCGGCGTGAACTGCTGCCGCTCCCACCCGGACACCGGCCACGGCGACCTGCTCGACGACCACACCTACCCCGGCCCCGGCACCCCGCCGGCCGACGCGACCCGCGCCCGGGTCGACGGTGAGTACGGCGGCCTCGGCCTGAAGGTCCGCGGCCACGAGTTCGACCCGGCCGGTAGCTTCGCCTATGAGATGCAACCCGACAGCGCGGCCCTGACCAGGCGTTACGTCGACCTCCAGCACCAGCTCGCCGGCGAGGTGCGCGCCGGCCTGTCGGCCGCGGTGTACACGCAGCTCACCGACGTCGAGAAGGAAGTGAACGGGTTCCTCACCTACGACCGCCGCGTGCGCAAGCTCGACTTCGCCGTGGCCCGGCAGGCGAACCTCGCCGTGCGATCGGCCACGTGAGCGACCCGCGTGCAATACGGTCGAGAGCATGACCGAAGAAGAGCGGTACGCACTCGGCCTCGAGACCATGAACGCCGTGAACGACGGCAGCGCCCAGAAGGTGCTGGACGGGCTGGCCGACGTCGCGCCGGAGCTGGCGAAGCAGGTCGTGTCCTGGGGGTTCGGGGAGATCTACTCGCGCCCGGCGCTGGCGCCGCGCGACCGGCAGCTGCTCACCATCGGCATGCTGACCGCGATGGGCGGCTGCGAGCCGCAGCTGGAGCTGCACATCGGCACCGCGCTGAACGTCGGCCTCACGCCCGCGGAGATCGTGGAGGCGCTGCTGCAGTCGGCCGGCTACTGCGGTTTCCCGAGGGCGCTCAATGCCACGAACATCGCGAAGAAGGTCTTCGCCGAGCGCGGGCTGCTGCCGGTGCGTGCCGCGTGAAGGTCCTGCTGTTCGGCGCCACCGGCATGGTCGGGCAGGGTGTCTTGCGGGAATGCCTGCTCGACGAACGGGTCGAGCACGTGCTCACCGTCGGGCGCACGGCCACCGGCACCACGCACCCGAAGCTGACCGAACTCGTGCCCGACGACCTCAGTGACCTGAGCCCGCACGCCGAAGAGCTCGCGAACTACGATGCGTGCCTCTTCTGCCTCGGCGTCTCCTCCGCCGGGATGCCCGCGGCCGAGTACGAGCGGATCACCTACGGACTCACGCTTTCGGTCGCGCGCACCTACGCGGCGGCGCGGCCGAACGCGCGGTTCCTCTACGTCTCGGGCGCCGGCACCGACAGCACCGAACGCGGCCGCGTGCGCTGGGCGCGGGTGAAGGGCGCCACGGAAAACGCAGTGGCCCGCCTGCCGCTCGACGCGTACGCGATCCGGCCCGGGTTCATCCAGCCGCAGCACGGCGTCACGTCGAAAACGCCGCTGTACCGCCGGCTCTACCGCATCACCGCACCGCTTTACCCGCTGCTGCAACGGTTTCCGGCCGCGTTCATCACGACCGAAGTGCTCGGGCGCGCGATGCTGTCCGTGGCGGCCGACGGCTTCCCGCGGCACATCCTCGAGTCACGCGACCTCAACGACGCCGGGCAACGAGACCGGCCAGGAGGTTCGCCAGCCCCTCGCTGAGCCCTTCCTCGAACCGCTCGGCGCCCGGCTCCACGCCCATCTCCGCGCTCACCGTGGCCACGGCTTCGGTCGGGTTCGCGTACGGCCACAGGCCGGCGACCAGCACGAACACCGCGGCCGCGAAGTGGGCGGAGCCGGCCGGGGAGAGCTCCGGCACCTGCTCGCGCACGAGCGCGGCCAGCCGGTCGGCGCCGGCCGCCGCGCGGTGCTTGAAGCCGCGCGCTGTGTCCACGGAGATGTTGCGTTCGAGCACCGAGGCCATCGAACTGATCAGCTCGCACAGCAGCCGGTCTTCGCGCAGCGTGCGGGCGATCGTGGCGGCGACCCGCTCTTCGCGCGCGAAACCGGGGCCGTCGGCCGGCGGGCCGGTGAGCGCCCGCGCGACCACGTCCAGCCACTGGCGCAGCACCTGGTCGAGCACTTCGAGGAAGATCGCTTCGCGACTGTCGAAGTAGCGCAGCACGTTGGACTTCGCGAGGCCGACGCGATCACTCAGCTCACGCAGGCTGATGTCGGCGACCGGCCGTTCCCGCAGCATCGCCGTGGCCGTCGCGAGGATCGTCGCGCGCCGGGCCTCGACCTGCTCGGGGCGGCGGGCGCGCTGGAAACCGGCGCTCACGCGGCCGAGGTTAGCAGCCCAGCAGTCTGTTAACCCGGCTGAAAACTGTGGCGGAACTCGCGGGCGCCCGCTTCCCGAACGCCCGCGACGGAAGGTACTAACGGGTCAGGAGATGACCAGGCTGGCGATCTTGTCGTCGCGCAGGTCGATCGTCATCGTGCCGGTGCCGTTGAAGCGGTTGCTCTTCACGCCGACCTTGAGCACGTAGTTGTCCGCGCCCTTGCCGGGCTTGAGGCTCTGCACGGTGAAGCTGGCCCCGACCCCCATGTTGTCGGTTTCGTTCCAGCTCAACACGCCTTCGTGGCCGTGGAACTTGCGTCCCCAGTCCTCCAGGAACGCGTCGGTGGTGAAGGCGTCGACGAAGCTTTCGGCGTCGGCCTTGTTGGTGGCGTCCACGAACTGCTGGATCGCGGCCGGCACCTGCGAGGAGTCCGAAGTGGTCATCCCCGGATTCTGCCCGGCGGGAGCCGAACGCGCCTCCCCCTGCCGGGACTTGACCCGCCGGTAGCTCCAGATGAGCAACACGAACAGGATCACCCCGGAAAGGATGATGCTCGAGCCGGTGCTCCAGCCGCTGAACGGCAGCCAGTCGACCGAGCCCCACACGATGCCGGCGGCGAACAACGCCAGGCCGGCGAGCACGGAGCCCGCGATCCGCAGCGGCGTGGCCACGCTGTCCTCGGCGGCCTTCATCGCCCGCGTGCGCACGGGGTCCACGAACTTCTCCAGCGCCGGGAACTGCGAGGCCAGCACCACCAGCCCCGCGAGCACCAGGAGCAACCCCGGACCCGGCAGCACCAGCAGCGCGACCCCCACGAGGAACAGCAAGCCGCCCACCACCGCGGCGAAGGCCTGCTTCACCGGTCTGCCGAGTTCCACGCGGTCGCCTCCTGTCCGTTTCAGCCAGTGTGCCTGGCTCGCGGACCCCGCGCCCGGAGAAACTCCGGATCACCCCGGGATCGGCCCCCGCGTCCGAAGTGGACCGAGGACCGATCCCGACGTCAGGCGTGCGCGCCGAGGTGGGCGCCCAGCTTGTCGAGCCAGTCCCCCGTGCCCTGCTCGCGCCACGCCGGTTCCTCGTGCCCGTCGAGGAACGTGCCCTGTTCGGTGAGCACCAACCGGGTTCCCGCGCCGTCCGGCACGAGTTCCACCGTGGTGACCGAAACCGTGGCGAGGCCGGCCGGGCCGCTCAGCGCGCCGGAGTAGACGATGCGCTCGGCGTCGACGATGTCGTGGTACTCGGCCGTGAAGGCCAGCTCGCCGGCGCGGTTGGTCTCGTGGCCGCCGACGCGGAAGTCGAGCTCGTGGTCGGCGGCGCCGAACCAGCTGGCCTTCGCCGCCGGATCGGCCCAGGCGGCGAACACCCGCGCGGGCGGCACCGGGTACTGGCGTTCGAGGGTGAACGTGGAGTGCTTGACCTCGGTCATGACGTGGTCCTTTCCGGGAGGTCGGCGGCCAGGTGGCCGCCGAGGCGGTCGAGCCGGCGTTCCCAGCCCGTGCGCTGCTCACCGAGCCACTGTTCGGCCAGGCGCAGCCCCGCGGGCTCCAGCCGGTACGTGCGGACGCGACCGGCCTTCTCCGAAGCCACCAGCCCGCAGGACTCGAGCACCCGCAGGTGCTGCATCACCGCGGGCAGCGACATCGCGTGCGGCTGCGCCAGCTCCTTCACCGCGGCCGGTCCCTTGACCAGCCGCGCCACGAGCTCACGCCGGGTGGCGTCGGCGAGTGCCTGGAACACCCGGTCGAGCTGATGGTCAACCATGTGCTTAACCATGCGCCGGACTCGCCCAATAGTCAAGTAGATGCTTAACTAAAAACTTCGGCCGCCCCTGTCGGTCCGGGCCGCCCCCGGTGGTCGCAGTGACGAACCGCCTCGACTTCCGCGCCCGCGGCGCGGTAGGAAACCACCAGAGAGAAGGGGTCACCCGATGCGCTACATGATGCTGATCTGCGGACGGAGCCACGACGAGTCACGGCCGCTGCCCGACGACCCGATGGACTCCGCCACCGAAGCGTGGGTGAAGGAGATGGACGGGCGCGGTGTCCGCCTGACCGGCAACCGGTTGCGGCCCGCGAGCATGGCGACCACCGTGCGCGTCGAAAACGGCGAGGTGCTGCTGTCGGACGGGCCGTTCGCCGAGACCAAGGAGCAGATCCTCGGCTTCGACCTGCTCGAGTGCGAGAACCTCGACGAAGCGCTGGAGATCGCCGCGAAGCACCCGGCGGCGCAGTACGGGCCGATCGAGGTCCGGCCGCTCTGGCTCTGGCCCGGGGAAACGCCCTGAGCGCCGAAGCCGCCGTCACGGCCGCCTTCCGCGAGGAGGGCGGCCGGGTGGTGGCCACGCTGATCCGGCTCACGGGCGACTGGGACCTGGCCGAGGAGTGCGTGCAGGAGGCCCTGGCGCGAGCGCTGGAACGCTGGCCGCGCGACGGCGTGCCCGCCAAACCGGCGGCGTGGCTCACCACCACCGCGCGCAACCACGCCCTGACCCGGCTCAAGCGCAGCGCGACCGAAGCCGCGAAGCTGCGGGAAGTCGCCGCGCTGGCGCCGACCGAAGAACCGGAAGCCGACCCCAGCGGGGTGCAGGACGACCGGCTGCGGCTGATGTTCACGTGCTGCCACCCGGCGCTGCCGCTCGAAGGTCGTGTCGCACTGACGTTGCGCACACTCGCCGGCCTCACGACGGCGGAGATCGCGCGCGCGTTCCTGGTGACCGAAGCCGCGATGTCGCAACGGCTCGTGCGCACGAAACGCAAGATCCGCGAAGCCGGCATTCCCTACCGCGTGCCGCCCGCGCACCTGCTGCCCGAACGCACGGCGGCCGTGCTCGGCGTGCTGTACCTGCTGTTCAACGAGGGCTACGCCGCCACCACCGGCGACGAGCCCGCGCGCCACGACCTGTGCGCCGAGGCCATCCGGCTCACCCGCACGCTGCTGAAGCTGATGCCCGGCGAGCCCGAGATCGAAGGCCTGCTGGCGCTGCTGCTGCTCCAGCACTCCCGGCGCGACGCGCGGCTCGACGAAGCCGGCGAGCTCGTGACGCTGGAGGAGCAGGACCGGTCGCGCTGGGACGCGGCGGCGGTCGACGAGGGCCTCGCGCTCGTGGACACCGCGCTGCACCGCGGCTCCCCCGGCCCGTACCAGCTGCAGGCGGCGATCGCGGCCTGCCACGCGGCCGCGCCGACCGCCACGGACACCGACTGGCCGCAGATCGCCGCGCTGTACGGAGAACTCGCGAAGCGCGTGCCGTCACCGGTCGTGCAGCTCAACCGCGCGGTGGCCGTGGCGATGGCCGACGGGCCGGCCCAGGGCCTGGCGCTGGTCGACGCGATGGCGGGTGAGCTCGACGGTTACCACCTGCTGCCGGCGACCCGCGCCGACCTGCTGCGCCGCCTGGGCCGGCTCGACGAAGCCGCGCAGGCGTACCGCGCGGCGCTCGCGTTGGCGGGCAACGACGCCGATCGCCGGTTCCTGCGGCGCCGGCTCGCGGAAGTCGCCCCCGGAAAGCCGTGAAGGGCGCCTCGAGGGAATCCCTCAAGGCGCCCTTCGGCACTGCGACATTTCGACACTGCGACACTGCGGCACTTCGGAGTCGCGCGAGTTACAGGCCTTCGCCGGCCAGCAGCTCCTCGAACGGCAACGACGTCAGCTCATCCGACACCGTCGACTCGGGCGCCGCCGAAACCAGCGCCGCCAGCTCGCCGGCCGCACGCTCGACGCGCTTCTGCAGCGTGCCGGTCGCGCTCGCGCTGCCCCAGTCCGACGAAGCGGCGTACACGCCCGTCGCGACGGGATTGGCGCGCAGGTAGGCGAAGAGCGGACGCAGGGCGAAGTCCAGCACCAGCGAATGCCGTTCCGTGCCACCGGTCGCCGCGAGCAGCACCGGCTTCCCCTCGAGCGCTTCCTTGTCCAGGATGTCGAAGAAGGACTTGAACAGCCCGCTGTAGGACGCGGTGAAGACCGGCGTCACGGCGATCAGGCCGTCGGCGTGGGTCACCGTGTCGATGACTTCCTTCAGCTTGGGGCTGGGGAAACCGGTGAGCAGGTTGTTGGTCACGTCCACGGCGGTGTCGCGCAGCTCGATCACCTCCACGACCGTGTCGGGACCCAGTGCGGTGCGCGTCGCGTCCGCCAGCCGGTCGGCCAGCAGCCGCGTGGACGACGGCTGGCTCAACCCGGCGGTGACCACGGCGATGGTGCGTGCGGTCATTTCTGCCTTCTCCTCTGGCGAAACGAACGGTTCAGTCGGCGGTCGCCACAGCGGGTTCCGCCGCGGCGGCTTCCGCGGCGGCCTTCAGCGACTCGTGGCTCGGCGCGTCCGGCACGTGCGCCGGGCGCATCGACTCGAGCTCCTTGCGCAGCACCGGCACCACCTGCTCGCCGAGCAGGTCGAGCTGCTCCAGCACGGTCTTCAGCGGCAGGCCGGCGTGGTCCATCAGGAACAGCTGGCGCTGGTAGTCGCCGAAGTGCTCGCGGAAGGTCAGCGTCTTGTCGATGACCTCCTGCGGGCTGCCGACGGTGAGCGGCGTCTGCGAGGTGAAGTCCTCCATCGAGGGACCGTGGCCGTACACCGGCGCGTTGTCGAAGTACGGGCGGAACTCTCGCTGGGCGTCCTGCGACTTCGGCCGGATGAAGGCCTGCCCGCCGAGGCCGACGATGGCCTGGTCGGCCTTGCCGTGGCCGTAGTGCTCGTAGCGCTGGCGGTAGAAGCCGATCAGCTGCTGGTAGTGCTCCGTCGGCCAGAAGATGTGGTTGGCGAAGAAGCCGTCGCCGTAGTACGCGGCCAGCTCGGCGATCTCCGGGCTGCGGATCGAGCCGTGCCACACGAACGGGGGCACGTCGTCGAGCGGGCGCGGTGTGGAGGTGAAGCCCTGCAGCGGAGTGCGGAACTTGCCTTCCCAGTCCACGACCTCTTCGCGCCAGAGGCGGCGCAGCAGCGCGTAGTTCTCGATGGTGAGCGGGATGCCCTGACGGATGTCCTGCCCGAACCACGGGTACACGGGGCCGGTGTTGCCGCGGCCGAGCATGAGGTCGACGCGACCGTCGGCCAGGTGCTGCAGCATCGCGAAGTCCTCGGCGATCTTCACCGGGTCGCTGGTGGTGATGAGCGTCGTCGACGTGGAGAGCACGAGCTTCTCCGTCTGCGCGGCGATGTAGCCGAGCATGGTCGTGGGCGACGAGGGCACGAACGGCGGGTTGTGGTGCTCACCCGTCGCGAAGACGTCGAGACCGACCTCTTCGGCCTTGAGCGCGATCCGGACCATCGCCTTGATGCGCTCGTGCTCCGACGGCGTCGTGCCGTTGGTGGGGTCCGTCGTGACGTCGCCCACCGAGAAGATTCCGAACTGCATGACCGCTCCTCAGCCAGGTGGTTCGTGATGCGTGGTTTCTTGTCTGCACAACTGCTCGCGAGGAAGAAGTATTCCATAGTGACCATGCCGGTGACCTGGCGCACTCCCCTCACCGCACCCCTGACCCACGGGACTCTCGCCACACCGGAGCCCGAGGGCGCGGAAGCTGTCGGGGTGTGCGGATATCCTGCAGTACGGTGTCGGCTCGGGGACTGCCTCCGACGTCATCGTCCGAAGGCATCCGCCTGAGCCGACCAGCCTGAACAACGCCGTACAGCGAGCCAAGATCCAGGAGAGCGACCTCGTGACTGCTGAGACTCTGTACGGGGCCGACGACCTCACGCACCTCGAGGGCCTCGAAGCCGTCCGCAAGCGCCCCGGGATGTACATCGGCTCCACCGACAGCCGTGGCATCAACCACCTGTTCTCGGAAATCGTGGACAACTCCACCGACGAGGGCGTGGCGGGACACGCCACCCGCGTCGTCGTCACGATCCACGCCGACGGCAGCGTGCAGGTCGACGACAACGGCCGCGGCATTCCCACCGGCGTCCACGCGAAGTCGGGCCTTTCGGGCGTCGAACTGGTGCTCACGCGGCTGCACGCCGGCGGCAAGTTCGGCGGCTCGGGCTACAAGACCTCCGGCGGCCTCCACGGCGTCGGCGCGTCGGCGGTCAACGCACTGTCGCACCGCTTCGACGTCACTGTGAAGCAGGACGGCAAGGTCCACCAGATGTCGTTCGCGCACGGGGTGTCCGGCACGTTCGACGCGCCCGGCCCGAAAGCGAAGTTCACCCGGCATTCCGGGCTCAACCTCGTCGGCAAGATGAAGCGCGGCGAGCACAGCGGCACGTCGATCCGCTACTGGTACGACGCGCGGTACTTCGAGACCGGCGCGACGCTCGACGTCGAGGGGGTGCGCGCGAAGCTGCGCAACACGGCGTTCCTCGTGCCCGGTGTCACCTACGTGCTGCGCACCGCCCTCGAGGACACGATCAACGAGGAGACCTTCCACTACCCCCACGGGCTGGTGGACATGGTCGACTTCCTCACGCCGTCGGGTGAGAAGCCGGTGTGCGGCACCCTCGTGATCACCGGCGAGGGCACGTACAAGGAGAACGCCGCCGACGCCAACGGCGTGATGCAGTCCAATGTGGAGCGCCACGCCGAGATCGAGGTGGCGCTGCGCTGGGGCACCGGCTACGAGCGCACGGTGGAGTGCTTCACCAACACGATCCGCAACGTCCACGGCGGCACGCACCGGCGGGGCTTCGACCGCGCCGTCACGCGCGCGCTGCAGGACGCGATCGGCAAGACCCGCGGGCTGCTCAAGCCCAAGGAGGACCCGCCCACGCTCGAGGACGTGCTCGAAGGCATGACCGCCGTGATCCACGTGCGCCTGCCCGAGCCGCAGTTCACGTCGCAGACCAAGGACGAGCTGTCCACGGCCGGCATCACCCGCGTGATCCAGGGTGTCGTCGACAAGCACGTGAAGGCGTGGGTCGACGACCGCAAGACCAAGGCCGAAGCCAAGGTCGTGCTGCAGAAGGTGGTCGACGCCGGGCGCGTGCGGCTCACCCAGAAGCAGCAGAAGGACGCCGCGCGGCGCAAGACCGCGCTCGAGGGCGCGGCGATGCCGCCGAAGCTCGTCGACTGCCGCACCACCGGCGTCTCGCGCAGCGAACTGTTCCTGGTCGAGGGTGACAGCGCGCTGGGTTCGGCCCGCATGGCGCGCGTCTCGGAGTACCAGGCGCTGCTGCCGTTGCGGGGCAAGATCCTCAACGTGCAGAAGGCGTCGCTGGGCGACACGCTGAAGAACGCCGAGATCGCGTCGATCGTGCAGGTGCTCGGCGCGGGCACCGGGCGCACCTTCGACCTCACCACGATGCGCTACGGCCGCGTGATCCTGATGGCCGACGCCGACGTCGACGGTTCGCACATCCGCACCCTGCTGATCACGCTGTTCGCGAAGTACATGCGCCCGGTGATCGAAGACGGGCGCCTGTACGCGGCGATGCCGCCGTTGCACAAGCTCGTGACCAAGGGCCGCAACCCGGAAACGCACTTCACCTTCACCCAGCGGGAGATGGAGACGAAGTTCGCCGAGCTCGAACGGGCCGGCAAGAGCATCGTCACGCCGGTGCCGCGGTTCAAGGGTCTCGGCGAGATGGACGCCGACGAGCTGTGGGAAACCACCATGAACCCGGCCAGCCGCTCCGTCCGCCGCATCACCATGGACGACGCCGAAGCCGCCGAGAGCGCACTGGAACTGCTCATGGGCGAAAAGGTCGAGCCCCGGCGCAACTGGCTCGTCGCCTCCTCCGACCGCGTCGACCGCGACGCCATCGACGTCTGAGTTCGTCTTAGCTACCAAGGAGTTCTCCCGTGGCACGCCGCAAGGGCACCACCACCAAGATCGATCCCACCGCGTTCGACTCCGCCGGTGCGAACGTCTTCGACAACTCGCTGAAGACGGAGATCGAAGACTCGTACCTGGAGTACGCGTATTCGGTCATCCACTCGCGGGCCCTGCCGGACGCGCGGGACGGGCTCAAGCCGGTGCACCGGCGGATCTTGTACTCGATGAACGAGAACGGCTACCGGCCGACGCACGCGTACGTGAAGTCGTCGCGCGTGGTCGGCGACGTGATGGGCAAGTACCACCCCCACGGTGACGTCGCGATCTACGACGCGATGGTGCGGCTGGCACAGGACTTCTCACTCAACGTTCCGCTGATCGACGGGCACGGCAACTTCGGTTCGCCCGACGACGGCCCGGCCGCGTCGCGGTACACCGAGGCCCGCATGTCGCCCGAGGCGATGCAGCTCGTCGGCGAGCTCGGCGAGGACACGGTCGACTTCCGGCCGAACTACGACGGTTCGCTGGAGGAGCCGTCGGTGCTGCCCGCGGCATTCCCCAACCTGCTCGTCAACGGCACGTCCGGCATCGCCGTCGGTATGGCCACCAACATGATCCCCCACAACCTCGGCGAGGTGATCGCGGCGGCGCGGTGGCTGATCACGCACCCGACGGCGACGCTCGACAAGCTCATGGAGTTCGTCCCCGGCCCCGACCTGCCCACCGGCGGCAAGCTGCTGGGTCTCGACGAGGTGCGCCGCGCGTACGAAACGGGCCGCGGTGTGGTGCGGATGCGCGCGAACGTGGAGACCGGGCCGCTGGAAGGCAGCCGCGGGCGGCAGGCGATCACCGTCGTCGAGCTGCCCTACGGCGTGGGCCCGGAGAAGGTGATCGAGAAGATCACCGACGAGGTCAACAAGTCCAAGCGGCTCACCGGCATCGCCGACGTCAAGGACCTCACCGACCGCGAGAACGGCACGCGGCTGGTGATCGAGTGCAAGGTGGGCGTGAACCCGCAGGCGCTGCTGGCGGACCTGTACCGGCTCACGCCGCTGGAGCAGTCGTTCGGCATCAACAACCTGGTGCTGGTCGACGGGCAGCCGCAAACGCTCGGGCTCAAGGAGCTGCTGGAAGTCTTCCTGCGCCACCGCTACGACGTGGTCACGCGGCGCACGAGCTACCGGCGCCGCAAGCGTGAGGAGCGGCTGCACCTCGTCGACGGTCTGCTGATCGCGCTGCTGAACATCGACAAGGTCATCAAGCTCATCCGCGAGAGCGAAAACGCGCAGGCCGCGAAAGACGGCTTGATGACGCGGTTCAAGCTCTCGGAGATCCAGGCCACCTACATCCTCGACACCCCGCTGCGCCGGCTCACGAAGTACGACCGGCTGGAGCTGGAGAGCGAGCAGGAGCGGCTGCGCGAGGAGATCGCGGAGCTCACGAAGATCCTCGAGGACGACTCGGTGCTGAAGAAGCTCGTGTCGGCGGAGCTGGCGAAGATCGCGAAGGACTTCCCGACCGAGCGGCGCACCGCGCTGATCGACGGTGACCTGAAGGAGGTGCTCGCGGCGTCGAAGCCGTCCGGGCCGCTGGAGATCACCGACGATCCGTGCCAGGTGATCCTGTCGGCCACCGGGCTGGTCGCGCGCACGGCGGCGGAGTCGGAGGAGTCGTCGGAGGTGCGGCGGCGCAACGGCCGCGTGAAGCACGACGCCGTGGCCGCCATCGTGCACACGACCGCGCGCGGGCAGGTGCTGCTGGTGACCAGCCGCGGGCGGGCGTTCAAGACGGACGTGCTGCCGCTGCCGGTGCTCCCGGAGCAGGCCGGCACGGTCTCGCTGCGCGGCGGCATGGCGGCGCGCGAGCTGGTGCCGTTGGAGAAGGGCGAGACGGTGGTCGGCGTCGCGCCGCTGGGCGAGCAGGCGACCGGTTCGCCGGGCCTGGCGATCGGCACGCGCGCCGGCGTGGTGAAGGTGGTCGCGCCGGAGTGGCCGGTGCGGTCCGACGAGTTCGAGATCATCACGCTCAAGGCCGGCGACGAGATCGTGGGCGCCACGTGGCTCGCCGACGGCCAGGAGACGCTGGCGTTCATGTCGTCGGAAGCTTCGCTGTTGCGCTTCGCCGCTTCGCTGGTGCGGCCGCAGGGGCTGAAGGGCGGCGGCATGGCGGGCATCAACCTGCCGGGCGGCGCTTCGGCGGTGTTCTTCGGCGCGGTCCGCACCGATGACGACGACCACGGCGAGCCGATGGTGGTCACGGCCACGGGCCAGTCGGTGAAGGTCACGCCGTTCAGCGAGTACCCCGCGAAGGGCCGTGCCACCGGCGGTGTGCGCGCCCACCGCTTCCTCAAGGGCGAAACCGCGGTCACCGTCGCCTGGATCGGCTCCCGCCCGGCCGGTGCGGCCCGCAACGGCGACCCCGTGGAGCTCCCCGAGGTCGACCTCCGCCGCGACGGCTCCGGCCACGCCCACCCGGGCCCGGACGTCGTCGGCCACACCATCGAGCGAGACTGATCGGCTGGCCGACTGAGCTCATCCCCGGCGGGGCACTTGTCATCGTGACAGGTGCCCCGCCGTTTTCGGGTCGCTCGATCGTGCGATGCGTTATATATCGCCTTACGATACATTGGAGTCATGGCCACTTCGCGCAGCATGTCCGAGCAGGCGTTTTTCATCCTCACCGCGTTGGTCGACGCCCCGCTCCACGGCTACGGCATCGTCGGCGAGGTCAAATCCCTGTCCGACGGCCGCCTCACCCTGCGCGTGGGCACGCTGTACGGCGCCTTGGACCGGCTCACGACAGAGGGGGCGGTGGAGCCGGACCACGACGAGGTGATCAACGGGCGCCTGCGGCGGTACTACCGCCTCACGAACGAGGGGCGCACGGCCCTGGCGGTGGAGGCGGAGCGGCAGGCAGCGAACGCCCGGGTGGCGCATCGGCGGCTGGGGCTGGGGATCGCCGGGGAGGGGTCGTCATGAGCAGCGGGGGTGGCTTTCGCCGGCAGTCTGCAGAGCCGGGGTTCGGTCTCGACGGGGCGGTTGAGCGGAAGGCAGGCCGCGGTCTCGCGGCTGAACGAGCAAGCCGACTCGATCAGCACGCCGGCACGCGCGCGGAAACCGGCGCCCGCCCGACCGCCGAACCGATGCCGCGCGGCCGGACGAAACCGTGGAGCGGCCGCAGAACCGAGGCTGAGAGGCCGCGCAGGACACCGGCCGCGGCACTCCGACGAGAGGCGCGGAAAGCAGTGCAGGTCCGGAGGAGGCGGCAGCCATGACACCCCTTGAACTCCGCTATCGGCGCCTCACGCGGTTGCTGCCGGCGCACTACCGGCGGGCGTGGGAGGACGACATGGTGGCCACGTTCGTCGAGACCACCACTGATCGCTCCGAAGATCCGGAGTTCGATCTCGACTACGGTCGACCGGACGTCCGGGAGGCCACGAGCGTCCTGGTGCTTGCGGTGCGGCTGCGGTTGAGTGCGGGCGGCCCGCGTCGGTATGTGACGGCGGGCGAGGTCGTCCGGCGGTTGGCCCTGGCCGGCACTGCGTTCCAAGCCGCACTGGCCCTCGTGACCGGCATTCTGCGGCTCACGTGGCCGGCGCCGGAGGTGCGCGACGCCCCGACCCTGAACCTGGTGCTCGCGTTGTTGTGGTTGCCCGCGCTGGGCGCGCTGCTGGCCGGGCACAAGAAGCCGGCTTTGGCGCTCGCAGCAGTGGCGACCGTCGGCCCCTTTCTTCTGGGCGAGTGGGGCCAGGCGATTCTGCAAGTCCTGACCGTGCTGGCCATCCTGGTCCACCCGCGGCCGACAACCGTCCACACACGACAGTGGGTGCTCGCCACCGCCGGCACGGCCGTGGCAGCGTTCGTCGTGCAGTGGCTCGGTGTTCCGGACCTGGTCGCGGTCGCCGGCATCGTCACGGCGGCCACCGGACTCGCGCTCCTCGGCGCGGCCTCGCCGGCCGCCCGCCAAACCTGCCTGATCGCGGCGGGCGTGGTCGTGGTGGCCGAGGCGGTGACCCTGCCGACGCTCCTCGCCCCGTTCCAGCCGACCGCGCTGATCGTGATCGCGGCGCTGGTCGTTGTCGGTGCGGCGTTGGCCGTTCGGGGTCGCCTGGCCGATCCGGCCGTCAGGTAGGCCAGCCACGGCACGGGAGGCCGCCGGTCGAGGCGGTGTCCTTGAGTGAGCGCGCGCACTCTTTACGTGAGAGTTAAGCAAGGCTAACCTCACTTCGATCACCGGATCGAGTGGGGGCGGGAATGAGCACCGATGAGCTGACGCGCACGGAAGCGGCCGGCCGGGGAGGGCCGGTCGGTGGAGGCCGCAAGGCCGGCCGGGTGCGGAGGTGGCTGCGGCGTCGGCCGGTGCGCCGGGCGCTGGTGGTGACGCATCGGTGGACGTCGCTGGTGCTGGGGTTGTTCCTGGTGCTCGAGACCACGTCCGGGGCGATCCTGCTGTACCACGCGGAGTACTTCCGTGCGACGCACAGCGAGTTCTACCGCCACACGCCGAGCGAGCACCCCGTGAGCCTGCAGCAGGCGCGGGACATCGTCGCCGGTGCGCATCCGGAGTTCTCCCCCGCGTGGGTGAGCAACGACGGTGGCGTGATCGCCGTCGGGGATCCCGATTTCGCCGTGGCGTATGCCGTGGATCCGGGGACGGGGCGGATCAACGGCAGCGCGCGCCTGGAAGACGGCGTGATGGGGTTTCTGGCCAACGTGCACGACTGCGGGCTGACCTGCGAGGGCTACCCGGGATACGTGTCGTGGTTGGCGAAGCCCGTGCCGTCCGTCGGGTTCGCGTGGCCACCCGGCACGAGCTGGGGACTGCTGGCCCTGGTGGTGCTGGGGTTGCTGATGGTGCTGCTCGCGATCAGCGGGATCGTGGTGTGGTGGCCCGGCGTGCGGCGCCTGTCGCACGGGTTTCGGGTGCGGACCGGGAAAGGGCGGTTCGCGCGGGACTACGACCTGCACAACGTGCTCGGCATCGTCGCGGTGCCGTTCGTGCTGATGTGGGGCGTGACGGGAGCGGCTTTCTACCTTCCGCCGGTCAAGGACGCGTGGCTGGCGGTGACCGGTGGCGCGGCGGCGGACCCGCAGAAGTACTCGTTCACGGCGAACGCGAACCCCGGTGCGCCGGAGATCGGCATCGACGAGGCGGCGCGGGCGGCGCTCGCGACCACACCCGGTGAGATCCGCTACCTCACCGCGCCCCAGGACGGCTACTACAGCGTCTCCATCGCCAGTGACGGCTACCAGCCCTACGGCGCCCGCGCGTTTTTCGGTGGCGACCACACCGTGTACGTGGACAGCCACGACGCCACCCACGTGTCCGATGTGGACGCCAAACCCGAGCCGCGCGCGAACTCGTTCTACGACAAGGTCTTCGAGCCCGCCCACTTCGGCTGGCTCGTCGGCGGCTGGTGGCGGATCGTCTGGTTCGTACTGGGCCTCACACCACTGGCCCTGATGCTCACGGGGATCTCGACCTGGCTCTTCCGCAGCGGTTCGAAACGACGCCGGCGCAAAGCCCGGGCGGCACGCCAGGCCCACCAGGAAACCGGCCCGGCACCCGCATGATCGAAGCACTGGCCTTCGCCACCACGGTGGTCTGCGTGGCCGGCGGGTTCGCCGTGCTCGGCACCGGGCTCGCCGGCCGCTACCGCCGTGGCCGGACGCTGCCGGCGCTCGCCATCGTGGAGCTGGCGTTGATCGGGCAGGCCGTCGCCGACGTCCTCGGTCTGTTCGGTGGCGACCGCCCGGCCGAGCTCGGCACGCACCTCGCCTACCTGGCCACCTCACTCGTGCTGCTGCCCGCCGCCGCGGTGTGGTCCGCCGGTGAAGAAGCGCGCTGGAGCGCCGTGGTCATCGCCGTCGCGCTGCTCGCCGTGGCCGTGGTCGTGGTGCGCGCCCAGACCACCTGGCGCCCGGCGTGAAAAGGCCGCCCCGGGGTACGAAACCCCGAGGCGGCCCCGAGCCGGGCACGCCGCCGCGTCAAGGCGGCCCAGCACGATCGAACTCGGCCAAGCAACCCGGCTGAGCAGCTCGACCACTCGGTTCAGCCAAGCGGCAAAACCCACTCAGCCCAGCCCGACACTCACGCGATCTTGAACGACTGCGCCGCCCCACCATTGCAAGCGGCCTGCACCAACCGCACCGAATCAGCCGTCGAACCACCCGGCACCGTCAGGCACTTGCCACTGTGCCGAGCCGTCAGGTGGTAGTAACCGCCACCCTCCGACACCGCCTGCCACTGCTGGTTGCCACCACCGCTGTAGGACCACAGCTGAATCCCGGCGTTGTCCGCGGTGGACACATCCGTGACGTCCAGCACTTCAGCCGCGTTGCCGCGGTTGTTGATCCGCACGAACCCGTCGCTGGTCGGCTGGAACTGGTACTGCTGCGCGTTGGTGGCGTTGCAGGTGTACTGCTGCACCACCGTTCCGTTCGTCGTTCCGGCCGCCGCCGCGTCGACGCACTTGTTCGTGGCCTTGTTCACCACCGGGTACCACGAGGTGGGCGAGATCCCGCCGGCCGGCGGAGTGGTGGTGCCGCCGTCGCCGGTGGCGCCGCCGAGCCAGCGCAGGCCGTCGAGCACGAAGCGGTTCTGGTCCGGGCTCGCGAAGGTGGACGACAGCGCCGTGTTGGTGTCGTAGTTCATCTTGTTGTGGCCGAAGTTGGCGTAGATCATCTTGTAGGACTTGTTCGTCCACATGATCGGGTAGTACCCGCTGTGCCACGTCTGCGAAGGGTCGTCGCCCACCGGGAAGGTGCCCGGGTCGAGCGAGGCCAGGATCGAGATGTTCGGGTTCTGGCGCAGGTCCTTCTGCCAGGAGTACCACTCGCTCACCGAAGACTGGATCGTCGCCGGCAGGTTCACCGTGGACGGGTGCGTGCGGTTCTCGATCTTCAGCGTCTCACCGGTCGGACCCCACGAGTTCGACACGAACCGGCCGGTGCCGAGGAAGTCGTTGTGGAACCAGTTCGACGAGGCCGGCGACGAGTTGTCGTTGTACGCCGTCACGTGGAAGCCGAAGAACCCGCCGCCGGAGTCCATGTAGCGCTTGAACCCGTCGAACTGCGCCTGCGACTGCGGCTGGTCGTCGAGGAACATCACCACCGCGGCCTGCGAAGTGGTGAGCGAGGTGAGCTGGTTCCAGTTGTTGGTGGCCGTGAACGTGTAGCCGTTGGCCGCCGCCTGCTGCTGGAACCACGGGCGCGCTTCGTTTTCGAAGCTGATGTGCGCCGCGTCGTAGGTGCCGCTGTAGAACGCGAGCACCTTGAACGGCGTGGCCGCGGCCGCGTGCGGCGTGAGCGCCGGCGAACCGTACGCGAGGCCGAGGCACGCGGCGAAGAACACCAGCGCTTTCCCGATCAGCCCGAACGGGCGTCGTTTGGCGAACATGGGTGGTCCTTCCGGTGGGGGGATGGGGAGAGGAGGAAGGGTTTACTTCTTCACCACGGGAAACGCTGGTGGTAGCGCAGCCCGTAGCCATAGGGGAACAGCGCGGGCTTGCCGTCGCCGACGTTGATCGGCTGCTGGTCGGCGCTGCGCATCCAGGTCACCGGCAGCTTGCCGGTGGGGTTGTAGTCACCGAAGAGCACGTCGGCCACGCCCTGGCCCTCGCTGCCCGGCAACCACGACTCGATCAGGCCGGCCCAGTCCGGCAGCTGCTTGCTGATGTCCAACGGCCGCCCCGAAACGAGCACCACCACCGTCGGCACGCCCGAGTCGCGCAGCTTCTGCAGCGTCGCGAGGTCGGTGGCGTCGAGGCCCAGGTCGCCCGGCCGGTCGCCCTTGGTCTCCGCGTACGGCGTCTCCCCCACCACGGCCACGGCCACGTCGTAGGACTTGTCGATCCCGCTGCCGTCCTTGGCGAACGTGACGGTGGACGACTTCTTCACCGTGTTCTCGATGCCCTGCAGGATCGTGGTGCCCGGGATCACCGGCCCCGACGTGCCCTGCCAGCCGACGGTCCAGCCACCGGCCTGGTTGCCCATGTCGTCGGCGTTCTTGCCCGCCACGAAGATCTTGTTGTGCCCCTTGTCCAGCGGCAGCACGTTGTGCGAGTTCTTCAGCAGCACCTGCGATTCCCGCACCGCCTGGCGCGCGAGGTCGCGGTGCGCCTGGCTGCCGATCGTGGCGAGGTAACGGCGATCGGTGAGCGGGTGTTCGAAGAGCCCGAGCTGGAACTTCTTCGTGAGGATGCGGCGGTTGGCGTCGTCGATGCGCGACATCGGCACCTTGCCGTCCTGCACGAGGGTGCGCAGGGTGTCGATGAACTTCTGCCAGTCGTAGGGCACCATCACCATGTCGATGCCGGCGTTGATCGACGCCTCGACCTCGTCGGGGGTGAAGCCGGTCTGGCCGTCGATCTTGTCCACGCCGTTGTAGTCCGACACCACGATGCCGTCGAACCCGAGCTCGTTCTTGAGCACATCGGTCACGAGGTAGGAGTTCGCGTGCAGCTTCACGTCGTTCCAGCTGGAGTAGCTCACCATCACCGAGCCGACGCCGCGCTTCACCGCCTCTTTGAACGGCGGCAGGTGGATCGCGCGCAACTCCTGCTCGCTGATCTGCGTGTTGCCCTCGTTCACGCCGCCGGTGGTGCCGCCGTCGCCCACGTAGTGCTTCGCCGTGGCCAGCACCGAAGCCGGCCCGCCCAGCGAACGGCCCTGCAGCCCGGTGATGATCGACGTCATCTCCGTGGCGAGCTGCGGCACCTCGCCGAACGACTCGTACGTGCGGCCCCAGCGGTCGTTGCGTGCCACGCACAGGCACGGCGCGAAGTCCCAGTCGATGCCCGTGCCGGACACCTCTTCGGCCGTGGCGCGCCCGATCTTCTCCACCAGCTTCGGATCGCGTGACGCACCGAGCCCGATGTTGTGCGGGAACACGGTCGCGCCGTTCACGCCGTTGTGGCCGTGCACCGCGTCGACGCCGTAGATCAGCGGAATGCCCAGCGGCGTCGCCAGCGCGGCCTTCTGGAAGCCGTCGTACATGTCGGCCCACGTGGCCGGCGTGTTCGGCGTCGGCTGCGAGCTGCCGCCCGACAGCAGCGAACCGAGCCGCGCCGTGGTCACGTCAGCCGGCGACTTCACACCCAGGCGCTCGGCCTGCATCATCTGGCCGAGCTTGTCGTCGAGCGACATGCGCTTCATCAAGTCGGCCACGCGCACCGAAACCGGCCGTCGCGCATCCTTGTAGGCAGGCTGGTTGCCGGCCAGCGCGGGCGCGTGCGCGCTCACCGTCAACGCCGCCGCCAGCACCCCCAGCGTGATCGAACGACCGACGCGCATCCGGCTACTCCTCGTCGAGGGACCAAACTTCACGTCTTGAATTAATACACACGTTTCGCAAGTGGTCCAGACCTTGCGGACAAACCGGTTGCCGGTGACCGGGACCACCAAACGGCCCGACTTTGCCTGCCCGCGCGGTAATCTGGCCTCCGGCCTGGGGAGGACCATGACCCGGAAGTTCGTCGCACCCGCCCTCATCGTGCTCGCCGTGCTGGCGATCGGAGCGCTTGTCTACACCTTCACGCGCGCTACGCCACCCACGCCCGCAACAGCCACCGCGCCACCGCACTGGATCACCACCTCCGCGACGGTCGACGGCGTCCGCCCGGGCCCGGACGCGGCCTCGGTCGTGATCCACGTGTCGCTGCCCGCCGGCGGCCCCGGCTGTTCGCGGTCACCCCGCGTCGAGCCGGCTTCCGAAACGCCGGCCGAGCTGGCCACCACCGTGCAGGCCAACGTGGTTTTCGAGTCGGCGAACCAGGCCCAGGGCGGCTGCCCCACCCAGGCGCCGGCCGAGGTGCCGTTCACGCTCGCGGCGCCACTCGGCGACCGTCCTCTCGTGCTGAACTTCGAAGCCTGGCACCCCACCGGCACCACGTTCGCCCGCTGCGACAAGTTCCTCGGCTGCAAGCCACCCGCCGAGCACTGCGCCGCCGGGTGGGTGGACCGCGTGGTGTTCGACCTCGACGTGCCGGTGAAACACCTGGAGCGCGCACGCAAGGTGCTCGCGTGCGACGGCAGCTGGCTCGTGCTCGCGCTCAACCGGCACGTCGGCGAATGCCCGACCGAAGGCGCGAGCTGCGTCCCCGATTCCGGACCGAGTCAACGCGTCGTCTATTCGTGGGACCCGCGCGGCTGGCAACTGGAAACCGGCACGAAAACCGGGACCTGCAACGAAATCCGCGCCGCGCTGCCGAAGTTTCCCGCCGCGTTGTGCGCCAAGCTGCCCTAGTCCGTCCAGGGTGACGCTTGATCGAAGTACGCGTCGTCTTCGGCGTTGGACGGTGGCCGGGTCGAAGTACGCCGGGCAGGTGGTGCGAGGCGCTCCGCGCGTTGCCGCTGAAATTCCTCCACGGTCATGCCCGGGTCGTCGTCCGCGGCGCGGGCCGGGGCCGGTTGGCCGGAGAGCTGTTCGATCAGCCAGGTCACGTCTTCACCCAGCTGCAGCGCGACTTTGTTGTACGAGTCCTGCGTCGCCTCCCGCATGGCCAGCCGCGTGACCTCGAGGATGAGCTCGGCGACCCGGACCGGATCGGCGTCGGTCAGCGAAGGCGCCAGCCACAGGCTCCGCAACGCGCCGAGCGCGTCGACGGTGACCTCGACCGTGCCGTCGAGGGCGTGGGCCGAGCCGCGAGCCTCGGCCATCAGAGAAGCGACCTGAGCCAGCGCGGCCTCCCGCGCGCGGGCCTGGTCGATCAGCTCACGGGTGCTGGGCATCGGGATCATCCTCGGCGAGTCGTTCGTATCCCAGGGCGCTCAGCTGGTCTTCCTCCAGCACCGGCGCGAGCACCTCGTGCATCCGGTCTCCCGCGCGCCGCGTGGCGCGCCCGGCCAGCTCCGTGATCAAGGCGGCCACCGCGTCCGGGCCGGACCGCAAGGCACTGCGCGAAATCGTGAGGCCGGTGAGCAACCCGCCGGGCGCCACCGTGACGGCGACGCCGTGGGATTCCGCCTTGCCCACCACCGGTCCCGAGCGCGAAAACCGCGCGCCGGCTTCCACTCCGGCGCGCGCGGCGGCGTCCGCGATGCGCGCGGATTCCAGGCCCACGTCGAATTCAGCCACTGCTCACCCCGTCGGCCGGTAGAACCCGATGAACTGCTGGCCCGCGTTCGTGGTGCGGATCTTGCTCACCTGCACCGGATCGCCGGCCTCCACCATCTGCCCGTCGCCGATCACCATGGCGACGTGGCCGGACCACACCACGAGATCACCGGGCAGCAGCTGGTCGATCGAGGGCACCTCGGCGCCCACGGTCTGCTGCCGGGCCGTGCGCGGCAGCTGCAGGCCCGCGTCCTGGTAGGACGTCATGGTGAGCCCGCTGCAGTCCAGCCCCTGCCCGCGCGCGGTGCCGCCCCACACGTAGGGCACACCGAGCTGCGACAACGCGGCGCGCACGGCTTTCGCGGCCGTCTCGTTGGGCGCCTTGACCGTGCGCCCGCCGGGCAGGTTGATGTCGACGCCGGTGCCCGGCTGCGGCGGGATCGCCACGGGCAGCCGCGGCTTGCCGACGAAACCGCCGCCACCGCCGCCACCGTCTCCCCCGCCACCACCACCGCCGCCGCTGTGCGCGCCGTTGCTGTTGAACGACTGCGGCACGTGCGTGGCCGAGGCCGAGCTGGTTGTGGTCGCGTCGGAGCCGCCCAACTGCCGGCCGAGTGAGGTCAGCTGCGTGATGGTCTGCTCGGAGAAGGTGGCCGCCTGCCCGGTCAGCTGACCGATTTTCGCCTGCAGCTGCACCAGGATCTGCCGCGCGGCGGCCGCGCGGCTCTCCGGCGGCTGGATGCCGTTCACGGCCTGCAGCGCCTTCATCGACGCCGAGATCTCCCGCACGATCTGGTCGCGCACCTGGTCGTTGCGGATTTCGCCGACGTGCAGCGTCTCCGCCGCCGCGGCCACGGCCCGCTCGATCTCGGCGCTCTCGTCGAGGAGGTCCTGAATTTCCTTTTCCAGGCCCTGCGACGTCGCGGCCGCGCGGTCGGCCGTGTGGCCCGACGTGGCGTTGGCCAGGTTCGACCGCTGCGCACCGGCTTGGTCCCGCACCTGACCCACGGAGGTCTGCAGCGCCACGTGCCCGTCGCGCGCGCCGGCGAGAGCGGCGGGGTCGTGCTTGAGCTTGGCGGCGAACTGGTTCGTGGTGTCCAGGCCGCCGCGCACGACCTGCTCCACCTCGGCGGTCACCGACGGGCCTTCACGGGACCGGCCGTCACGTCAGCCGGCGGAACACGTCGCCGTGTTCCTCCTCCACGGCGGCGAAGTTGCCCTGCGTGCGCCGCGCGGCTTCGCCGACCTGGTGCCAGCCGCCGCCGAGGGCGTACAGCCGCTGCTGCAACGCCTGCATGCGCGCGCCGTACGCACCGGCGAAGCCGGACTCGTGACCCATGTCGGAAAAACCGACGCTCACGTGCGGCGCGACGTGGCGCGCGCCGGCTCGCCGGACGTCGTCGCCGAGTGGGTCGACCTGGCGCGCGTACGTTTCGTACGCACCGTCGTCAACATGAAAACCGGACACAACCCGCCCCTCCCCTGAGCCGAGACGGCCAGGTTAGCGGACGGGTTGTGCCCGGACAGGCGAAATGACCGGATCAGGTGGTCAGCCGGCGGTGCCGCTCAGCACGCCGGTGAGCCAGTCACCCGAGGCGGAGATGGCCTTGCCGTTGACCGCCACGGTCGGGGTGCCGAAACCGACGTTGCCGCCGCCGAAGTCCTGCGCCAGGTTCTTGTCGTTCTCCGTCTGCTGGAAAGCGGCCTGAATCTGCGCGTTGTAGGTGCCCGCGTTGATCGTCTGGTCGAACTTCGGGTCGGTGATGCCCAGGTCGTGGCCGAGTTTGATCAGCTGCGCCTTGTCGTAACCGCGGCCGCCCTCTTCAGGCTGGCTCTTGAACAGCGCGTCGTGGAACGCGGTGAACTTCTGCGACGACACCGCGGCCAGCGCCGCGTTGGCCGAGTCGAGCGAGTAACCCGGCGGGTCCGAACGATCATTGAGCAGCGTGACCATGTGGTACCGCACGGTCAGCTGGCCGCTGTTGATCGCCTGCTCCATCTTCGGGCCGTACGTGTCCTGCAGCTGCTTGCAGTACGGGCACAGGAAATCGGCGTAGAGGTCGATCGTCTTCGGCGCACCGGGCTTGCCGACCGACACGACCACGCCGTCGAGCTTCTCGACCACACCGGCGCCGAGCGAGGTGGACGTGCTCGGCGCGATGGCCGTGCCCTCGGTCGAGTTCTTGCTCGAGTTGATCCACACCACGCCGCCGATCACCACCGCGGCGACGACCACGACCGCCACCACGACGGCGATGATCTTGTTCCGTTCGCTCGAGGCACCCCTCGCCTGCGCGACCGATTTCGCGGCCTGCGCCTGGCGTTGGCGCTTCCGCGCTGCTTCACCCACGGTTCCTATTTCCCTTCGGCGATACTCGCGTTGTTCGCGAGCGGCGCGGAGCTTCCGGACTCCGCGGTGGTATCCAAGTCGTCGATGTCGTGCGCCGCCACTTCAGCGCGGCGGCCCTTGCCCCAGCCGAGCCAGCCGTCGAGCGAGGCGAACGAACGCGGGCGCACCATCAGCCACACGGCCAGCAGGGCGAACCCGGTGTCGCGCAGGATCTCCTGCGGGTACTCGGTCTGGCCTGCGGCCACCGTCCCGCCGCCGCCGAAGCAGCCGCAGTCGATGCTCAGCCCGCGCGCCCACGACTGCGCGATGCCGGCCACGAGCACGGCCAGCATCACCAGGGCCGCGGTGGCGACCCAGCGCGTGGCGAGGCCGAACAGCAGCAGGAGGCCCAGCACCAGCTCGACCAGCGGCAACGCGGTCGCGACCGGCCGGACCAGCGCGCTCGGCAGCACGTCGTAGGCCTGCACGGCGATGAACGTCTGCCCCGGGGAGGCCAGTTTGATGGCACCCGAAATCAGCCACACGGCCGCCAGCCCGAATCGGGCCAGGGTGCCGATGGTGTCGAGCACGGGTTGGGACAGTCGTCGCACACGCCTAGGCTAGCCGCCGGACCTGAGAACTTCGTGAGTTGTCAACACCCACCGACACCCACCGATCGGAGGCGCGGATGCGGGCTCGCGCGGTGTTCGCCGCCCTGTTGCTGCTGGTCACGTGCGTGGCCTGTGGTTCCGGCTCGGTTTCGCCCGGCGATTCGCTGGTGAAACGCGCGCGTGACGGTGACCACCTCACGGTCGGGATCCGCTTCGACCAGCCCGGTCTCTCGCAGCGCACGGTCGACGGCCGGTTCGTGGGTTTCGACGTCGACGTCGCCAAGTTCGTGGCCGGTGAGCTGGGCGTGGACCCGGCCCACATCACCTGGCACGAGACCACGCCGGCCACGCGCGAATCCGACCTCACCTCCGGCAGCGTGGACCTCGTGGTGGCCACCTACTCGATCACCGACAAGCGCAAGCAGCTCGTGTCGTTCGCCGGGCCGTACTTCGTGACCGGCCAGGACCTGCTCGTGCGGCTCACCTCGCCGGACATCACGGGCCCGGAGAGCCTCAACGGCCGGCGCCTGTGCTCGGTCACCGGCTCGACCCCGGCGCAGCAGGTGCGGGACAAGTTCGCGCAGGCCGTGCAGCTCGTCGAGTACCCGCGCTACCCCGACTGCGTCACGGCACTGCTCGCCGGCCAGGTCGACGCCGTGACCACCGACGCGGTGATCCTCGCGGGTTACGTCGCGCAGGATCCCGAGCTGCTGCGCGTGGTCGGGCACCCGTTCTCGACCGAGCGCTACGGCGTCGGCCTGCGCAAGGGCGACACCGACGGCCAGCACGCCGTGGACGACGCGATCCGCAAGATGGTGGCGGACGGCGAGTGGCTGAGGTCGCTGCAGGCCAACATCGGCCCGTCGAACTACCCGCTGCCGAAGCCGCCGGAGATCACCGAGCAGTGACCAGCTTCGACTCGCTCCCGGACCTGCCCGTCCGCGCGGTGCTGCCCGACGTGGTGGCGGCGCTGGCGGCCCACGGCACCGCCGTGCTGGTCGCGCCGCCCGGCACCGGCAAGACCACGCTCGTGCCGCTCGCTCTGGACAACGGCGGCGGCCGCGTGGTGGTGGCCGAACCGCGGCGGCTGGCCGCGCGGGCCGCGGCCTCGCGCATGGCCGCGCTGCTCGGGGAACCGGTGGGCGAGACGGTGGGCTATTCGGTGCGCGGCGACCGCAAGACCTCGGCGCGCACGCGGATCGAGGTCGTGACGTCGGGCCTGCTCGTCCGGCGCGTGCAGAACGACCCGGAGCTCGCCGGCGTGTCCACGGTGCTGCTCGACGAGTGCCACGAACGCCACCTCGACGCCGACCTGCTGCTGGCGTTGCTGCTCGACGTGCGCGCCGGCCTGCGCGAAGACCTGCGGCTGCTCGCCACCTCGGCCACCGTCGCCGCCGGCCGGCTCGCCGAGCTGCTCGGCGACGCACCGGTGGTCACCGCGCACGCCCGCACCTACCCCGTCGAGCTCTCCTACCGCGCGCCGGCCCGGGGTGCGCGGATCGAGGCCACGGTGGCGTCGACGATCCGGCTCGCACTGTCCGAAGGGGACGGTGACGTGCTCGCGTTCCTGCCTGGTGCGGGAGAAATCGCTCGCACGACCGCGCAGCTCGGCTCACTCCACGCCGACGTGCTGCCCCTGCACGGGCGCCTCAGCGCCGCTCGGCAGGACGACGCGCTGCGGCCGCGCGAGCGGCGCCGCGTGGTGCTGGCGACGGCCGTCGCGGAGTCGAGCCTCACCGTGCCCGGGGTGCGGGCGGTCGTGGACTCAGGGCTCGCGCGCGTGCCGCGGGTGGATCACCGGCGGGGCCTGGCGGGGCTCGCGACCGTGCGGGTGTCCGCGGCCGTCGCGGTGCAGCGGGCCGGCCGCGCGGGCCGCGAGGCGCCGGGCCGCGCGTACCGCTGCTGGCCCGAGCACGAACAGGCGACGCTGCCCGCCTACCCCGAGCCGGAGATCCGCACGGCCGAGCTCGCGCGGTTCGCGCTGGAGCTCGCGTGCTGGTCCACTCCGGACGGCAGCGCGCTGGCCTGGTGGGACCCGCCGGGTGAAGGCGCACTGGCCGCCGCGCGGACGTTGCTGGTCACGCTCGGCGCGACCACCGCCGACGGCACCGTGACCGCGCGCGGGCGCAAGATGGCCGACCTCGGCCTGCACCCGCGGCTCGCCCGCGCGCTGCTCGACGGCTCGGCCGCGGTGGGCACGCGCGCGGCCGCCGAGGTCGTGGCGCTGCTCGACGCGGGTGCGCAGCTCACCGATGTCGAGGCCGAGCTGCGCCGCCTGCGCGGCGGCTCGGACGACGCCGCGCGGCGGTGGAAAACCGAGGTGCGGCGGCTGTCCGGTCTGGTCAAGTCCGGTGCCACGGCAGGAAAATCCGACGCCGCCCTCGTGGTCGCGCTGGCCCACCCCGAACGCCTCGCGCGTCGGCGCAGCGGCTCGGCGCCCGTGTACCTCATGGCCGGTGGCACCGCGGCGGAGCTGCCCGCAGGCAGTGGAATGGGCGACGCCGAGTGGCTGGCCGTCGGCGAGGCCACGCGCGACCCGGGCCGGGTGCAGGGCACGATCCGGCTCGCCGCCGTGGCCGACGAAACCCTCGCCGTGCGCGCGGCACCGGCACTGGTGTCCGAAGTGGACGAAGTCGCGTGGGACGGTGACGTGGTGACCCGGCACGTGCGCCGCCTCGGCGCCATCGTGCTCACCGAACGGCCGCTGCGGACGCCTCCACGGCAGCTGGTGCACGACGCCCTGGTCACCGGCCTGCGCGCCGAAGGCCTCGGCCTGCTGCGCTGGAGTGAGAACGGCCGGCGCCTGCGCGAGCGGATGGCGTTCCTGCACCGCGTGCTCGGCGCGCCGTGGCCGGCCGTGGACGACGCCACCCTGCTGTCCGAAGTGGACACGTGGCTCGACTTGAGCCGCGCCCGCCGCCGCGGCGACCTGGCGAACGTCGATGCCGGCAGTGCGCTGCGCGGTCTGCTGCCGTGGCCCGAAGCCGCGCGGCTCGACGAGCTGGCACCGGACCGGCTCGAAGTTCCGTCGGGTTCGCGTATGCGCGTGGACTACACCGCCGAGCAGCCCGTGCTCGCGGTGAAGCTGCAGGAGACGTTCGGCTGGACCGCCACGCCGACCATCGCCGACGGCCGCGTGCCGGTGCTGCTGCACCTGCTCTCCCCCGCCGGCCGGCCCGCCGCCGTGACGGCCGACCTGGAGTCGTTCTGGCGCACCGGCTACGCGGCCGTGCGCGCGGATCTGCGCGGGCGCTACCCCAAGCACCCGTGGCCGGAGGATCCGGCCACGGCCACGCCGACCCGGCACACCAGCCGCCGGTCGCGCTGACCCCTGTCGAAGGTCGGGGGTCGCGCGAGCCGGAAGTCCGATGCCCGCGCAGGCCCCCGAACCGCAGACTTCCTCACCAGGGATCGAACCCAGGGAGGACACATGATCACGCTTCGGGGACTGACGAAGCGCTACGGGGAGAAGACGGTGGTCGACTCGCTCACGTGCGTGGTCGCGCCGGGCAGCGTCACCGGGTTCCTCGGGCCCAACGGCTCGGGCAAGTCGACGACGATGCGCATGACCGTGGGCCTCGACCGGCCCACCGCCGGCGACGTGCTGGTGAACGGCAAGCCGTACGCCGAGCTCAAGCACCCGCTGCGGGAAGTCGGCGCGCTGCTGGAAGCGAAGGCCCTGCACCCCGGCCGCAGCGCCGGACGGCACCTGCTCGCGATGGCGCGCAGCAACGGAATTCCGGCCTCACGCGTCGACGAGGTGCTCGCGACCGTCGGGCTCACCGACGTGGCGGGCAAACGCGCGGGCCAGTTCTCGCTCGGTATGGGCCAGCGGCTCGGCATCGCGGGCGCGCTGCTGGGCGACCCCGGTGTGCTGATGTTCGACGAGCCGGTGAACGGCCTCGACCCGGACGGCGTGCGCTGGGTGCGCCAGCTCATGCGCTCGCTCGCCGAGGAAGGCCGCACGGTGTTCGTGTCGAGCCACCTGATGAGCGAGATGCAGCTGACCGCCGACCACCTCGTGGTGATCGGCAAGGGAAAGCTCCTCGCCGACGCGCCCGTCGACGAGTTCATCGCCGGCAATTCGCTCAGCTCGGTGTCGGTGCGCGTGCCGACGCCGGTCGAGCGCGACACGCTCGCACGGCACCTGCGGACCCAAGGCGCCGTCGTCGACTCCGGTGAGGCGGACGAGCTGCTGGTGACCGGCGCCGGCGTGGGTCAGGTCGGCGATCTGGCGCACGAGCTGGGCGTGCGGCTGCACGGCCTGGGCGAGCGGACGGCTTCGCTCGAGCAGGCGTACATGGAACTGACCGCTTCTTCGGTGGAATACGGGGTGACGGCATGACCACGGCACAGGCGCCTGCCCGCGCGGGCGGCGGTTATTCGGGCGGCGGGCTTTCCGGGGCGGTCGCTTCGGAGTGGACGAAGCTCTGGTCGGTGCGCGGCACGTGGTGGAGCCTCGCCGGCGGCGTGCTGCTGATGCTGCTCTACAGCACGGTTTCCGGCCTGTCGCAGCAGATCGACGACTCCGGCGCGACGCAGGGTCCGCACGACATCGTGGTGGGTGGCGCGATCTACCTCACCGAGTTCTGCGTGATCGCGGTCGCCACGCTGTTCGTGACGAGCGAGTACGCCAGCGGCAGCATCCGCTCGACGCTGCAGTGGGTGCCGGTGCGCTCGACCCTGGTGGCGGCGAAGGCGGCCGTGCTGGTGCCGGTGCTGTTCGCGTACGGCGTGGTGGTTTCGGTGCTGGGCATGGCGGTCTCGGGAGTGCTGATGCCGAACGGGACCGTGACGACGACGTTCGGCGACGGGCTCACCGCGGCCGCGGGCATGGGTGCGTACTTCGCGCTGCTGGGCGTGTTGTGCGCCGGCATCGGGTTCGCGCTGCGCAGCGCGGCGGGCACGATCGTGGTGGTGATGGTGCTGCTGCTCCCGTTGCCGATGCTGCTCTCGGCTTACGTGGCGCCGGAGATCCTGAACTACTTCCCGGCGTTCGCGGGGATCAACGGCATGGTGCCCGCCGGTGACACGAACCCGATGATGGGCGGGATCGCGCCGTACTCGCCGATCGTGGGGGTGCTGATCTGCCTGGTGTGGGCCGCGGCCGGGTTGTTCATCGGCACTTCGGTGCTGAAGAAGCGCGACGCCTGACGCGGGTTCGGTGAAGGACTCCCCTCGCCGCGGAGTCCTTCACCGCGTCAGGGGCAGGCCGAGTCCGGTGAGGACCGCGCGGGCACCGTCGGCGAGCTCCTGCCTGTCCGGGGGATTTGTCGACCCGGCGCCGGCGAGGGCGTCGAAGATCGCGCCGTCGAGCCAGTTGAGCAGCACGCGCGTGTGGCGTTCGGGATCGGTCGAGCCGGCGGCGCCGAGCAGCGTCACGCACAACCGCCGGATTTCGACGCCCCCGGCGTCGTAGGCGGCCCGCAGCTCGGGGCGGCGCGTGGCTTCGAGCGCGAACTCGTAGCGGGCGAGCATGCGCGTGCGGCCGACGGTGATGGCGGCGTGGACGGTGGCGGCGAGCACCTCGGCGAGGTCGCGGGCGTCGGGGTCGATCACGGCCTGGTCGAGCTCGACCATCCGGGCCATCGCGAGTTCCAGCAGGGCGAGCCGCGTGCGGGCGTAGTACGACGTCGAGCCCGCCGGCAGCCCCGCCGCCCGGTCGACGGCGCGGTGGGTCAGCCCCCGCATGCCCTCGGCCGCGATCACCTCGACGGCGGCGTCGCCGATCACCGAAATCCTGTCCACGATCTTCACTCTACAGGTGTAGAGTCTCTACAGACGTAGAGGAGGCGGTCATGGAGCAGCGGCACGCCGTGGTGATCGGCGGGGGCATCGGGGGGCTGTGCGCGGCGATCGGTCTGCACCGCACGGGCTGGCGGGTCACGGTGTACGAGCGGGCGCCGCAGCTCACGGGCATCGGCGCGGGGATCTCCATCTGGCCCAACGCGCAGCGGGCGCTCGCGGAGCTGGGCGTGGAGGCGCCGCTGTGCCCGCAGCGCGACGGCGCCCTGCTCGACCCGCGGGGCCGGCGGCTCGCGGGCTGGGACATGGGCGCCTACGTGCGGCGCTACGGGCTGCCGCTCGCGGCGATCCATCGCGCGGACCTGATCGAGGCGCTGTGCGCGGCGCTGCCGGAATCGAGCCTGCACCCGGGCGTCGAGGTGCGATCGGCGACGCGCGACGGCGTGGTGCACCGCGCGGGCGGCTCGATCCGCGCCGACCTCGTCGTGGCCGCCGACGGCATCCGCAGCCCCGTCCGGCAGGCGCTGCACCCCCACGCGCGGCTCGCGTACAGCCGGGGCTCGGCGTTCCGCGGGGTGGCCGAGCTGCCGTCGCGGTTGAGCACCTCGTGGGGCCGCGGCACGGAAGTGGGGACCCTGCCGCTGCTCGACGGGCGGGTGTACTGGTGGATCGCGGAGGCCCGGCCGGAAGGCTTGCGTCACGACGACGTGCGCGCGTACCTCCTGGCGCGGTACGACCACCGGCGGCCGATGATCACCGCGACGCCGGAGATCCTCCACCACGACCTGTACCACCTGGCCACGCCACTGCCGAGCTACGTCTCCGGGCGCCTCGCGCTCCTCGGCGACGCCGCGCACGCCATGCCGCCCTACCTCGGCCAGGGCGGCTGCATGGCCATCGAGGATGCCGTGACGCTCGCCGCTTGTCTCGCTGCCTCGGACGACACCGCCGCCGGGCTACGGGCGTACGACGAGGCCCGGCGCCCGCGGACCCAGCACGTGGTGCGCGCGTCGATCCGCGCGGGCTCGGCCGGCCCGCTGCTGCGCAACCCCGTGGGCCGCGCCCTGCGCACCGCGATCCTGCGCCTGGCCCCGGCGTCGACGATGGCCCGCGCGGAGAGCTGGATCAATCGCTGGGAGCCGCCGCGTCTCCCCCGACCAGCCCGGCCTCGTACGCCGTGATCGCGGCCTGAACCCGGTTGCGCGCGCCGAGGCGGGTGAGGATGGTGCTCACATGGGCCTTCACGGTGCCCTCGACCACGAACATCCGCTGCGCGATGTCCGCATTGGACAGTCCCGTGGCCAGCAGCGTGAGCACTTCGCGTTCGCGGGTCGTCAGGGCGGCGATGCGATCGCGCGCGGCCGCTCCCCGAGCCAGCGCGCCACCGGAAAGGCGGGCGATCACGCGGGACGCGACCTTCGGCGAGAGGAACGCGGCACCGTCCGCGACGGCGCGGATCCCGGCGAGCAGCTCGCGGGGGTCGCCGGCCTTGAGCAGGAAGCCGCTGGCGCCGAAGCCCAGCGCGCGTTCGATGTAGGCGTCTTCGCCGAAGGTGGTCAGGATGATCACGCCGACGTCGGGCAGCACGCGGCGGATCTCGGCGCCCGCGGCGAGGCCGTCGAGCACCGGCATGCGGATGTCGAGCAGCACCACGTCGGGGCGGGTGGCGAGGGCTTGCGCCACGGCTTCACGGCCGTCCGCGGCTTCGGCGACGACCTCGATGTCCTTGTCGGCCCCCAGGATCGCCGCGACGCCCGCGCGGATCATGGCCTCGTCGTCGGCCAGCAGCACGCGGATCACGGTTCGTCCTCACTGTAGAGATCCTTGGACACGAGCTTGTCGCCGTCGAAGCAGAGGCGGATCGCGGCGTAGCGCACGTTCCACCAGCTGCGCGACGTGCCGTAGTACTCGCACGCGGCGCCCGCCGGCTTCGGCGGTTCGCCGTTCTGCGGCTTCGACAGCCGTTGCTGCGAAGGCAGCAGCGGCGTGATCGACGAGCGCGTGGCCCCGACCTTGATCTGCTCGTAGAGCCCCATCGACATCTCCGAGCCGTACCACTGCACGAGGAACGCGACCCCGCTTCCGCCCACCACCACCCCGAACAATGCCAGCGGAATGAGGATGGCCTGCACCAGGCTGCGCCGCACGTCGCGGCGCGCCAGCTCCCACTCGCGCGCGGACTCCGACTGCCCCGCGTCGTGGTCGGCGCCGGCTTCGCTCTCCGGTACAGGCGCGGCGTCGTGCGGCAGCGTGGCCACCACCTCGAAGCCGCCGCGCGCGTCCGGTCCGGCCCGCAGCGCGCCGCCGACCAGCCGCACGCGTTCGCGCAGGCCGATCAGCCCGCGTTTGCCCGACGCACCCGGCAACGGCCCGGCGGGCGGCGGCGCGTTGACCACGCGGATCTCCGTGCTCAGCGGCGAGGTGAGCACCCGCAGCGTCACCGCGGCACCGGGCGCGTGCTTGGCGACGTTCGTCACCGCCTCCTGCACCACGCGATACGCCGCGCGCGCGACCATCGGCGGCGCCGCCTCGAGACTGTCCACTTGCGACTCGATGAGCAGCCCGGACGCGCGGGCCCGCTCGATCAGCTCTCCCAAGTCACCCTGCACGGGCTCGATCGGCGCCGCGTCCTCGCGCAGCACGCCGATGATCTCGCGCAGCCGCTCGGTGGCCGTCGCCGCGTTGGCGCGCAGGTCACCGGCCGCGGCGCGCTGCGTCTCGTCGAGACCGCCGGCCACCTCCAGCGCCGCGGCGCGCACGGCGATGAGGCTCAGCTCGTGGCCCAGGGAATCGTGCATGTCGCTGGCGATCCGCGCGCGCTCGCGCAGCCGGGCCTGATCGGCGACCAGTTGCTGCCGGCTCTCCATCTCCTCGGCGCGACGCCACCCCGCGCGCGCCAGCTCGCGGCGCAGCCGCACGTGCCGGCCCAGCAGCCACGGCGCCACGCCGGCGAACGCGATCACCCCGAGCATCGCGGCCCACGCGCCGAACCCCGCCGTCGGGATCAGCAACGCGACCGGCAACCCGGCCAGCGCCACGCCACCGGACACGAGCAGGGCCACGCGGACCTGCGTCATCCGCAGGCCGGTGAGGTAGGCGATGGCGACCATGAGGAACGCCTCCCACACGGCCACGCGCCCGCCCCAGCCCAGCGCCACCAGCACGACGGTGCTCACCGTCACGATCAGCGAAAGCGTCGGCAGGCGGCGCCACGCGGCCACGGAGACCGTGACGGCGGCGACGCCGAAGATCAGCTCCCACGGGTTCGGGTTGTTCGAGGCGTCGGTGGCCGCGACGAGGCCGAGGAAGAGCCAGAGCAGGACGTCGAGCACCACCCGCCACCTGCGCCTGGTCACCTCCTTCATGCCGCCGACGCTACAAGGCCCGCGGCGGCGGCCACCACTGTCGAAAGTCAACCGCTGGGGCATGATGGATCACCATGGCTGAGCGCACCCTCGCCGAGCAGCTCGGCGGCCCCCTTCCCGAGGGCATCGAAGCCCTGCCCGAGCACGCGCGGGCGGACCTCGCCGCCGCGTTGCGCGACGCCCGGCACCGGCAGGCCAAGGCCCTCGCCCAGGCTGGCGAGGACGGCCTGAAGTACGTGCCCGCGCTCCTGCGCGGCGCCGTCCGCAAGGCGGTCGGCCTGTGAACCCGGAGATCCTCAAGCTCGCGCGCGTGCTCGACGTCGAACCCGAACGGCTCACCTACCTCGCCGACGTGGACGTCGCCGACCTGCAGCTCTTCCGTGAACAGGTCACCACCACGCTGTTCGACGCGAACCTCGTGGTGCTCGAACGCATGGCGCTGGCCAGCCGGCTGCTGCCCGCGCCGGTGGTCGCGAAGATCGCCGAGAAGGTGTTCGGGCCGCTGCTGTGCGCGCGGATCGCCGGCCTGGTCGACGTGTCGCGCGGTGTGGACGTGGCCAAGCGGCTGCCGCCGAAGTTCCTCGCGTCGGTGGCGGCCGAGCTCGACCCGCGGCGCGCGACGGCGATCATCACGCGCATCCCGCTCGACACCGTGGTCGCCGTGGCCACCGAGCTCACGCGGCGGGAGGACTGGATCACCCTCGGCCGGTTCGTCGCGCACCTGCCGGACCCGACCGTGCGGCGCAGCCTGGCTGTGCTCGAGGACACCGCGCTGCTGCGCACCGCGTACGTGCTCGACGACAAGAGCCGCATCGACCACGTGATGGGCCTGCTGCCCGAAGGCCGGCTGGCGCGGCTGATCCGCACGGCCGGCGCCGAGGAATCGCTGTGGGAGCCGGCGCTCGACGTGCTGGCGAACATGGGAAAAGCCCGTCGAGAAGCGGTGCTCCCGCTGCTCGACGAGCTTCCCGACGGACTGCGCGGCCGCGCTCAGGCCGCGATCAAGTAGATCCCGTAGGCCACCACCGCCGCGCACACGGCGAAGCACACGATGGAACCGGTGAACGCCGCGACGCCGGAGCCGCCTTGTTCCCGGGCGGTTTCGCGCGCCGAGAGCCCGCGGATGCCGTAGGCGAACAGCACCGTCAGCACCACCGCCGCCGCCAGTGCGACGACGAAAACGGTGCCGAGAGCGCCCCAGTCGATGTCCATGTCCGCTCCCTCAGGCTGCGACCGGAGCGGCCTTGGCGGCGTCCGGCTCGTCGTTGACGGTGCTGGCGCTCACCGGGTTGCGGCGCGACGCGAGCCAGATGCCCAGCGCCACGAGCACCCCGACGGCGCCGATGAGGATGGTGCCCCAGCTGCCGCGGGTCGAGACCGCCGCCGCGATGGCGCCGACGACGGCGGCCGCCGGCAGCGTGAGCACCCAGGCGATCACCATCTTGCCCGCGACGCCCCAGCGGACCTCCGCGAGCTTGCGGCCCAGGCCCGAGCCGATGATGCCGCCCGAGGTGACGTGGGTCGTCGAGAGCGCGAAGCCGAGGTGCGACGACGCGAGGATCACGGCCGCGGAGCTGGTCTCCGCCGCGAACCCCTGCGGCGTCTGGATCTCGGTGAGCTTCTTGCCCATGGTCTGGATGATGCGCCAGCCGCCGAGGTAGGTCCCGGCCGCGATCGCCAGACCGCACGCCCCGATGACCCACAGCGGCGGGTTCGAACCCGGCGCGATCGTGCCGCCGGCGATGAGCGTCAGCGTGATGACACCCATGGTCTTCTGCGCGTCGTTGGTGCCGTGCGCGAGCGAGACCAGGCTGGCCGAGAGGACCTGGCCGGTCTTGAAACCCTTGCCCACCACGTTCTGCTTGGCCTTCTCGGTGATGCGGTAGGTCACGAACGTGCCGACGAGCGCCACGATCCCGGCCACGATCGGCGACGCGACCGCGGGGATCAGCACCTTCTCCACGACCTTGCCGAAGTGCACGGCGTCCGCGCCCGACGCGATCCACGTCGCGCCGATCAGACCGCCGAACAGCGCGTGCGAAGAGCTCGACGGCAGGCCGACGAGCCACGTCACGAGGTTCCAGATGATGGCACCGACAAGTCCGGCGAAGATGACGACCGGAGTCACCTTCGTGTCGTCGACGATTCCGCCGGAAATCGTTTTGGCGACCTCGATCGACAAGAACGCGCCGACCAGGTTGAGCACGGCCGAAATGGCAACGGCGATTCTCGGTTTGAGGGCTCCCGTGGCAATGGAGGTGGCCATGGCGTTGGCCGTGTCGTGGAACCCGTTGGTGAAGTCGAAGGCGAGTGCCGTGACGATCACCACCAGGACAATGAGCGAAAAGTCCATGGGCGTTTCTCCAGCTCGGTGGTCGTGCCATTGAGAAGCTACCCATCAATCGAGCGACCCTGATCTCGTCCGAGTGGCCGCTGATTGAACTCTGCGCAAACGAGGGCAAGGTCGGGCAGGACCAATTCCCGCGTTCACCTGGTGATCCACTATTCCGCTAGCCAAAGTGAGTGAATCCGTGTTTGCGCAATTGGTACGTTATGCCGGAATTGGTCGGTTCTGGTGGTGCCAGCCCTACCTCGGATGCTCCGGCACGGCCCAGTGTTTCCGGTCCCGTTGCCTGCGACGGTGGTGGTCCACGGCGAAGGGAGCAGCCGGATGACCGCCACGGCAAGCGTTTCCAGCACCACGCGGCACCACCTCGGCACGGCACTGGCCGCCACGGTCGCGTCCGGGGTGCTGATCCACTTCGGGCTGGGCTTCGAGCCGGTCGCCGTACTCGCCTGGCTGGCGCCGCTGCCCGTGCTGCTGCTGGCGCCGCGCACGAGCGCGTGGGTCGCGAGCGCCGCGGCGTTCCTCGCCTACCTCGGCGGGAGTGCCGGCAGCTGGCACTACTTCCTGAACTCGCAGTCGATCCCGCTTCCCGCCGCGCTCGCGATCCTGCTGGGCACGCCGGTGCTGTTCGCGGCGACCGTGGCGCTGTTCCGGCGGCTCGTGCGGGCCGGGCGGCCGGTGCTCGCGACGGTCGCGGCACCGGCGCTCTGGACCGCCGCGCTCTACGGCGTCTCGCTGGCCAGCCCGTTCGGCGTGATGGGCACATTCGTGACCAGCCAAGGCGACCACGCCGACGTGCTGCGCCTCGCGTCCGTGCTCGGCGGCTGGGGTGTGGAGTACCTCGTGCTGCTGGCGCCGGCCGCGCTCGCCGCCGTGCTCGCGCCCGGTGTCCGGCCGTCGGCGCGGGTCGGCATCACCGTGGCCACGGCCGCGGCGGTGGTCGGCACGCTCGCGTTCGGCGCGACACCCGGTGTGGGGCCCAGCGGTCAGGTGCGCGTGGCCACCGTCGCCCGCAGCGAGCCCGCGTGGGCGGCGGCCGTCGGCTCGCCGACCGGGCAGCGGGTGCTGCGGTCCTATGTGGACGCGTTGCGCGCCTTGCCCGCCGACGTTCGGATCGCGGTCCTGCCGGAGGGCGCGTTCGGGATCGACCGCGCACACCTGGCCGACCTCACCGCGCCGCTGGCCGACGTCGCACGCGACCGGAACCTCGACATCGTGACCGGCGCCATCGTGACCGACCCCGGTCGCCCCGCCTACAACACTGCGCTCGCCGTGTCCCCGGCCGGCCCGACCGTCGAATACCGGAAGTGGCGCAACGGCGACTCCCCGGTCGCGTCGGGCCACGACCTGGCGAACCTCACCGGCCGGCCCATCGGCCTGGAGGTCTGCATGGACGTGAACGGCCCGTCGCCCACCCGCGACTACGCCCGCGCCGGCACCGGGCTGCTGCTCATCCCGGCCTCCGACGAAGACGTCGACGGCTGGCAGCACAGCCGCACGGCTCTCCTGCGCGGCGTCGAGAACGGCGTTTCCGTGGCCTGGAGCGCCACCCGCGGCACGTCGTTCCTCGGCGACGCCACCGGCCACGTCCTCGCCCAGACCCGCACCGGCTCGGCCCCGGTGGTCGTGGCGACCGCCGACGTGCCCCTCGCCACGGGTCAGACTCTCTACACCCGCTTCGGCGACTGGTTCGCGTGGCTGTGCTGTCTCCTCGCGCTCGCCGGCCTCGCGTTCACCGGCCGCGCCGCTGTCACGGCCTCCCGTGAGTGAGGGCACGAGCGGTGCCCACGCGGCACTGGCGAGCCATGATCAGCACGGCCTACGGTGGGACCATGCAGGGCACCCGCGTCACGCGCAGCACCTCGGCACCCCGTCCCGTCTCCCGCGGAGCGGCCCGGTGAGCGAACTGCGCGAAACCACGCTGCAGGTCGGCGACCACCGGCACACCGCGCTCGCGGCCGGTCCGGACCACGGCGAACCCGTGCTGCTGCTGCACGGCTGGCCCGAGTTCGCCGACTCGTGGACCGCCGAGCTCCACGCGCTGGGCGACGCCGGTTACCACGCCGTCGCCGTGGACCAGCGCGGTTACGCGCGCGAGGCCCGGCCCGTCGGCGCCGAGCACTACTCCATCGACGCCCTCGTGGCCGACGCACTGTCCTTTGCGGACACCCTCACCGACGGCCCCTCGCGGCGCTTGCACCTCGTCTCCCACGACTGGGGCGGCATGGTGGCCTGGGTGCTCGCCACGCGGCACCCGGAGCGGCTCAAGTCGCTCACCGTGCTGTCGACGCCGCACCCCGCCGCACTGCAGCAGGCGGCACGCGACGAGGAGCAGCAGAACGAAGACCTCGACTACGTCCGCTTCTTCCGCGCGCCCGGCGGCGTCGCCGAAGCCTCGATGCTGGCCGACGGCGCCACCCGCCTGCGCGCGGCGTACGCGGGCCGGATCCCGCAGCACCAGGTCGAAAGCAACGTCGCGCGGCTGTCCGAGCCGGGTGTCCTCACGGCCACGCTCAGCTGGTACCGCGGCGCCACCGACGACGAGTTCACCGTGCCCGCCGGCCACATCACCGTGCCCACGCTCTACCTCTGGGGCGCGCAGGACACGAAGCTCGGTCGCACCGCCGCCATGACCACCGCGCAGTGGGTGACCGCGCCGTACCGCTTCGAGATCTTCGAGGACGCCGGCCATTGGCTGCCCGAGGAAGCACCGGAACGGATCAACCCGCTCCTGATCGAGCACCTGTCGGCGCACAACTGACCCGCACCGGCCTCACCGGCTGCCGCGGGCGTCACGCCATCCGCTCACCCCGCCGCCACACCGCGTGGGTGAGCGGCACGCCCGGCCGGTAGGCCAGGTGGGTCACCGACGGCGCGTCGAGCACGTGCACGTCGGCCCGCGCGCCCGGCCGCAGGTACCCGACGTCGTCGCGCCGCAGCGCCCGCGCGCCCCCGGCCGTGGCCGACCACACGGCTTCCTCCACGGTCATGCGCATCTGCAGCACGGCCGTGGTCACGCAGAAGGCCATCGACGTGGTGTACGAGCTGCCCGGGTTGGCGTTGCTGGCCAGCGCGACCGTCGCGCCCGCGTCGAGCAGCCGCCGCGCCGGGGCCAGCGCCTGGCGCGTGGAGAGGTCGCACGCCGGCAGCAGCGTTGCCACCGTGTCCGACCCTGCCAGCGCCGCCACGTCCTCGTCGCTCAGGTACGTGCAGTGGTCCACGCTCGCCGCGCCGAGCTCCACCGCGAGCCGCACGCCGGGCCCTTCACCGAGCTGGTTGCCGTGCACCCGCAACCCGAGGCCACGCTCGGCCGCCGCCTTGAGCACGCGCGCCGACTGGCCCTCGTCGAACGCGCCGGTCTCGCAGAACACGTCGGCCCACCGCACGTGCGGCGCCACCGCGTCGAGCATCTCGCCGCACACGAGGTCCACATAGGACTCCGCGTCGGTGCCCGGCGGCACGAGGTGCGCGCCGAGGTAGGTGACCTCGTCGGCCACCGTCGCGGCGATCCGCGCCGAGCGGGCCTCGTCGGCCACCGTCAGCCCGTAGCCGGTTTTGGTCTCCAGGCAGGTCGTGCCCTGCGCGGCCGCTTCCGCCACGTGCCGGCGCAGGTTCGCCGCCAGCTGCTCGTCGGACGCCTCGCGCGTCGCGCCCACCGTCACCGCGATTCCGCCGGCTGTGTAAGGTTTTCCGGCCATCCGCGCCTCGAACTCGGCCGTGCGGTCGCCGGCGAACACGAGGTGCGTGTGGCTGTCGACCCAGCCCGGCAGCACCGCGCGACCCTCCACGTCCACGCGCGTGTCGGCCGCCGGGGCCTGCGCGGCCGGGCCCGCCCACGCGACCACACCGCCGTCGAGCACCAGCGCCGCGTCGCGCAGCTTGCCGAGCTCGGGATCGTTCGTGGTGAGCTCGCCGATTCCCGTGATCAGTTCCGCCACAGCGCCTCGATCTCCTCGGCCAGTACGATTTCCGGTCGTTCCACGAGCACGTGCCCGCCCTCGCGCACCACTTCCCGGCCCGCCACCACGACGTGCCGCACGTCCGCGGCGCCCGCCGCGAACACCACCCCGGACGGCTCGATGCCCGCCGTCCGCACGGAATCCAGCGCCACCGTGACCAGGTCCGCGCCGGCACCGACGGCCAGGCGGCCCATCTCCGGCCACCCCACGGACGCGTGATCGGTGCCCGCCGACAGCAGTTCCTCCGCGGTGAACCGGCCGCGTTCCTCGCTGGCCAGCCGATCGTCCAGCTCCAGCGCGCGAGTCTCCTCGAACGCGTCGACCACCGCGTTGCTGTCGCTGCCCACGCCCAGCCGCACGCCGGCGTCGAGCAGCTGCCGCGCGGGGCCGATGCCGTCGCCGAGGTCGCGTTCGGTCGTCGGGCAGAAGCAAGCCGCGGCGCGCGCCTGGCCCAGCCACACCACGTCCTGGTCGGTCAGGTGCGTCGCGTGCACGGCGACCAGCCGTTCGTCGAGCACGCCGTGCTGCTGCAGCAACCCGGTCGGCGTCCAGCCGTAGGCCGCTTCGCACTGCTCGTTCTCCGCGCGTTGCTCGGACAGATGGATGTGCAGCGGCCGATCTCCCGGCACCCCCTGGTGCACCGTCGACAAATCGGCCGCCGGCACCGCCCGCACGGAGTGGATCGCCCCGCCGACCCGGAACAGCTCGTCTTCCTTCAGCGTCGCGACCCGTTCGGCCCATGTCTCGGCGGAACCGTCGGAGAACCGCTGCTGCACCTCGTCCGGTGCCACCCCGATCCCGCCGGCGAGGTAGCACGTGTCCAGCAGCGTGAGCCGGATCCCGGCGTCGCGCGCGGCCTGGCGCAGCGCGTCGCCCATCGCGTTCGGCGACGCGTACGGCTTTCCGCCCGGCGCGTGGTGCAGGTAGTGGAACTCGCCGACGCTCGTGTAGCCGCCGAGCACCATCTCCGCGTAGACACCGCGCGCGAGCCGGTAGTACGCGTCGGGGTCGAGCCGCGCGGCGAGCGAGTACATCCGCTCACGCCAGGTCCAGAACGTGCCGCGCTCATGGTGCGTCCGACCCCGCAACGCGCGGTGGAACGCGTGCGAGTGCCCGTTGGCGAAGCCCGGCAGTGTGAGCCCGGTGAGGATGGTCCCGCACTTCGGCGCGCCCGGGGTGACCGACGCGATCCGGCCGTCGTGCACCACGAGCTGCACCGCGTCGGCGATCCCGTGGGGCAGCCAGGCCCGTTCACACCAGTACGTGGTCATGCCGCCAGCCGCTCCAGTGCCTCGGCCAGCGCCCGCGCGCCGGCTTCCACGTCGGCGCTCTCGGCGAACTCCTCCGGCGAGTGGCTGATGCCGGTGGGGTTGCGCACGTACAGCATTCCGGCGGGTACGAAGCCGGCCAGGATCGCGGCGTCGTGGCCCGCGCCGGTCGGCAGCTCGGGCGCCTGGCCGAGCCACTCGCCGAGGTCGCGCCGCAGCTTCCCGTCGAACACCACGTCGTCGGAGTACGACTCGCGCGTGACGGTGAGCTCGCAGCCCTCCGCGTCCGCCGCGACCTGAGCGGCCCGGGAGATGTCCTCGACGAGCTCGGGTGTGACCGGGCCGGGCACCCGCGCGTCGAGCCACAGGTCCACAGTGGACGCGATCACGTTGGTGCCGCCCGGCGTGGGCACGAGCCGGCCGACGGTCGCGCGCGCGTCAGCCCGCTCTTTCGCCAGCCGCCGCACCGCAACCACGGTCTCGGCCGCCGGCAGCATCGGGTCGACCCGGTCGGCGATCAGCGTGGCCCCGGCGTGGTTTCCCTGCCCGGCGAAGGAGAACCGCCACCGGCCGTGGGCGATCACCGTGCTGCCGACCGCCACAGCCGAACCGACGTCGATCAGGCCGCGGCCCTGCTCCACGTGCAGTTCGAGGAACCGCCCGACGAGCCCGAGCCGCTCGGGGTCGGCGCCGATCCGGTCCACGTCGAGGCCGGACTTCGCCGCGGCTTCCCAGAACGTGACGCCGTCCGGGTCGCGCAGCGCCCGCGCCTGGTCGGCGCCGATCGTGCCGGTCATCAGCCGCGAGCCGAGGCACGGCACGCCGAAGCGACCGCCCTCCTCCTCGGCGAACACCACCACGGCGAACGGCTTCGCGGGCCGGAACCCCTTGGCCTGCAACGCCTCCACGGCCGCGAGCGCGCTCGTGACGCCGAGCGGGCCGTCGAAGGCGCCACCGCCGGGCACCGAGTCGAGGTGGCTGCCGGTCACCACGGCGTCGGGCCCCGGCGCGCCCCACCAGGCCCAGAGGTTGCCGTTGCGGTCGGTCTCGACGTCCAGCCCGAGCCGCTGCGCCCGCTCCACGAACCACGTGCGCAGGTCGTGTTCCGGCGCGTCGAACGCGTGGCGCGAGTAGCCGCCGCGCTTCGCGTCGCGCCCGACGTCGCTGATCTGGCCGAGCAGCTCCGAAGCCGTGGTCACGCGTTGTCCCGCATCGGAATGCGCACGCCGCGCTCGTCGGCGACCTCGGCCGCGCGGTCGTACCCGGCGTCGACGTGGCGGATCACGCCCATGCCCGGGTCGTTCGTGAGCACGCGCTCCAGCTTCTGCGCGGCCAGCGCGGTGCCGTCGGCCACGGACACCTGGCCCGCGTGGATCGAGCGGCCCATGCCGACGCCGCCACCGTGGTGGATCGAGACCCAGCTCGCGCCGGACGCGGTGTTCACCAGCGCGTTGAGCAGCGGCCAGTCGGCGATCGCGTCGGACCCGTCGGCCATGGCCTCGGTCTCGCGGTACGGCGAGGCGACGCTGCCGGAGTCGAGGTGGTCGCGCCCGATCACCACGGGCGCCTTGAGCTCACCGCTGGCCACCATCTCGTTGAACCGCAGGCCCGCGAGGTGGCGCTCGCCGTAACCGAGCCAGCAGATCCGCGCCGGCAGGCCCTGGAACGCCACGCGCTCGCCGGCCATCTTGATCCAGCGGGCCAGGGACTCGTTCTCCGGGAACAGTTCCAGCATCGCGCGGTCGGTGGCCGCGATGTCCTCGGGGTCACCCGAGAGCGCCGCCCAGCGGAACGGGCCGTTGCCCTCGCAGAACAGCGGGCGGATGTAGGCCGGCACGAAGCCCGGGAAGTCGAACGCGCGCTCGCAGCCGCCGAGCTTCGCCTCGCCACGCAGGGAGTTGCCGTAGTCGAAGACCTCGGCGCCGGCGTCGAGGAAGCCGAGCATCGCGTTCACGTGGTCGGCCATCGACTCGCGCGAGCGGTCGGTGAACTCGTCGGGCTTCTTGGCCGCGTAGTCGTGCCAGTCGTCCACGCCGATGCCCTTGGGCAGGTAGGACAGCGGGTCGTGGGCCGAGGTCTGGTCGGTCACGATGTCGACTTCGACGCCGCGGCGCAGCAGCTCCGGCAGCACCTCGGCGGCGTTGCCGACCACGGCCACCGACAGCGGCCGCCGCTCCTTCTTCGCGGTGGTGACGCGGCGGATCGCGTCGTCGAGGTCGTCGGCCACCTCGTCGAGGTACCGGGTCTCGACCCGGCGGTGCGCGCGCTGCGGGTCGCATTCGACGACGAGCGCGACCCCGTCGTTCATCGTCACCGCGAGCGGCTGCGCGCCGCCCATGCCGCCGAGGCCGGCGGTCACGGTGAGCGTGCCGCGCAGGGTGCCCCCGAACTTCTTCTTGGCCACGGCGGCGAAGGTCTCGTAGGTGCCCTGCAGGATGCCCTGCGTGCCGATGTAGATCCACGAGCCGGCCGTCATCTGGCCGTACATCGTGAGGCCCTGCTGCTCGAGCCGGCGGAACTCGGGCCAGGTCGCCCAGTCGCCCACCAGGTTCGAGTTCGCGATGAGCACGCGCGGCGCCCACTCGTGCGTGCGGAACACGCCCACCGGCTTGCCCGACTGCACGAGCAGCGTCTCGTCGTTGTCCAAAGTGGTCAGTTCACGCGTGATCGCGTCGAAGCTGGCCCAGTTGCGCGCGGCCTTGCCGGTGCCGCCGTACACGACCAGGTCCTCGGGCCGCTCGGCGACCTCGGGGTCGAGGTTGTTGTGGAACATCCGCAGCGCGGCCTCGGTCTGCCACGACTTCGCGGTGAGCTGGGTGCCGCGGGCGGCACGGACGGTGCGGGACATTCTCAGACCTCCAGACGGGCAGCGGCCAGTACGGCGCCGCTGCGGACGAGTTCTTCGGCGGCCGCGATCTCGGGCGCCAGGTGCCGGTCGGGGCCGGGGCCCTCGACCTTCGTGCGGAGCAGGTCGCGCACCGCGCCGGTGACCGGTGACGGCGCCAGCGGCGCGCGGAAATCGAGCGCGCGGGCCGCGGTGAGCAGCTCGACCGCCAGGACCGTGGTCAGGCCGTCCACCGCCTTGCGCAGCTTCCGGGCCGCGGACCAGCCCATGGACACGTGGTCCTCCTGCATCGCGCTGCTCGGGATCGAGTCGACCGAGGCCGGCACCGCGAGCCGCTTGAGCTCGCTGACCACCGCGGCCTGGGTGTACTGCGCGATCATGTGGCCGGAGTCCACGCCCGGGTCGTGCGCGAGGAACGGCGGCAGCCCCGCCGAGCGCGCCTTGTCGAGCATCCGGTCGGTGCGCCGCTCGGCGATGCTGGCGACGTCGGCCACCGGGATCGCGAGGAAATCGAGCACGTACGCCACCGGCGCGCCGTGGAAGTTGCCGTTGGACTCGACGCGGCCGTCGGCCAGCACCACGGGGTTGTCCACCGCGGACCGCAGCTCGCGGTCGGCCACCAGCTCGGCGTGGGTGAGCGTGTCGCGCGCGGCGCCGTGCACCTGCGGGGCGCAGCGCAGCGAGTACGCGTCCTGCACGCGGTTGCAGTCGGGCCCGCGGTGGCTTTCGACGATCTTCGAGCCCTGCAGCGCCGCGAACATCCGCGCGGCGCTGGCGGCCTGGCCGGGGTGCGGCCGCAGCGCCTGCAGGTCGGCCGCGAAGGCTCGGTCGGTGCCCAGCAGCGCCTCGACGCTCATCGCCGCGGTGAGGTCGGCGACGTCGAGGAGGTTGTGCAGGTCGGCGGCCGCGAGCAGCAGCATGCCGAGCATGCCGTCGGTGCCGTTGGTGAGCGCCAGGCCTTCCTTCTCGGCGAGCACGACGGGCGTGATGCCGGCCGCCTTCAGCGCCTCGGCGGCGGGCTTGCGCGCACCTTCGTGGTCGACTTCGCCCTCGCCCATCAGCGCGAGCGCGATGGCCGCCAGCGGCGCCAGGTCACCCGAGCAGCCGAGTGAGCCGAACTCGTGCACGACCGGGGTGATCCCGGCGTTGAGCAGGGCCGCAAGCGTTTGCGCCGTCTCCGGCCGCACGCCGGTGTAACCACTGGCGAGCGTGCGCAGGCGCAGCAGCATCAGCGCGCGCACCACCTCCTCCTCCACCGCCGGCCCCGCGCCCGCGGCGTGCGAGCGGATGAGGCTGCGCTGCAGCGCGGTGCGGCTCTCCACGGGGATGTGGCGCGTCGCGAGCGCGCCGAAGCCCGTGGAGACGCCGTACGTCGGCGAGGTCGCGTGCGCGAGGTCCTCGATGTGCTGACGGGTGGCGGCGAGGTTCTTCTCGGCCGCTTCGGTGAGCCCGACGTGCGCCTTCCCGCGGACGACGTCGACGACGTCGGCCGAGGTCATCGGCTTCGAGCCCAAGAACACTGGTTCCGGCATGCCAGTCATTGAAACAACGATCAGCGGCCCGGCGGGAGTGCGGACTCGGCGGTAGCGTCTGGTATCCAAGACAGGGCGAGGTGAACGCTTTGCTGCCTGGCACGAGTGTCCCGTTCGTGCCACGTTCGAGGAAGGAGCCGGGCCATGCGAACGGTTTCGTGGGGCGACACCGGGTTCGTATACGGCGCGGGCTCCATCGGCGGCATCGGCGGCGCGGCGGCCACCCGCGGGCTCGGCCTCGATTCCACGGCCGGGCTGCGGCGCCTGGACGAGGCGTACGAGCTGGGGATCCGGGTGGTCGACACCGCCGACAGCTACGGCGGCGGCGAGAGCGAACGCACCGTCGGGCGCTGGCTCGCCGCCGAACCGCGGGCCGACGTCGTCGTGGTGACCAAGGTGGGCGGACTCGTGCGCCCCGGCCAGACCGGCGTCGACCTGTCCGGACCGCACGTCGCGCGTCAGCTGGCGGAGAGCGTCCGGCGACTGGGGCGCGTCGATCTCTACCTGTCCCACGCTCCCGATCCGCGCACGCCGCTCGAGGAGACGCTCACGGCGTTCGCGGCCGCCCAGGAAGCCGGCGTGATCCGGGGCTACGGCGTGTGCAACGTCGACGCCGCGCTGCTGGAGACCATCCTGGACACCGCCGCGGCCCGGGGCCTGCCCCGCCCGGTGTGCGTGCAGAACGGCCTCAGCCTGCTCGCCCGCGGCGACGAGGCGGACCTCTTGCCGCTGGTGGCAGCCGAGGGCCTCGGTTACCTGGCATTCTCCCCCTCGCCGGCGGCGTGCTCTCCGACCGCTACCTCGACGTCGCGGCACCGCCACCGGGCAGCCGCATCGCCACCGCCGGCGAGCGGTACTACCGAGGCAGCTACTCGGCGGACAACCTGGCCCGCGTCGCCCGGTTGCGCGACCTCGCGCGGGACAACGGGTTCAGCACGGCCGGGCTGGCTCTCGCCTGGCTGCGGGCACTGCCGGGGGTGAGTGCGCCGATCGTGTCGCCCAGCACCGAAGCCCAGTGGCAGGCCGTGCGCGAAGCCTGGGAACACAACCTCGACGACGGCGTTCTCGCCACGGTCTCGGACCTCTTCCGATGAGCAGCACCGACGTACCGGCGCTGCGCAACGGCCTCGCCGTCCTGCAACTGCTCGCGCGCCACGCCGGCCCGGTCTCCGCGGCGACCGTCGCGCGGGACCTGCACTTGCCGCGCTCGACGACGTACCACCTGCTCAACGAGCTGGTGGCCGCCGGGTTCGTCGCGCACCTGCCGGCCGAGCGCCGTTACGGGCTGGGCATCGCCGCGTTCGAGCTCGGGTCGGCGTATCTGCGCCACGACCCGCTCGAACGGCTGGCCGCGCCGCTGCTGCGCAAGCTCGTGGACCGCGTCGGGCACACCGCGCACCTCGGGGTGCTGCACGGCAACGAGTCGCTCTACCTGATCAAGGAACGCCCCGCGCGGCCCGAAACCCTGGTCACCGACGTCGGTGTGCGGCTGCCCGCGCAGCTCACCGCGTCGGGCCGGGCGATTCTCAACCACTTGCCCGGCGCCCACGTGCGCGCGCTGTTCCCCACGGCCGGGTCGTTCGTGCTGCGGACGCGGCGCGGGCCGGACTCGCTCGCGGCGCTGCGCCGGACGCTGGCAGCCGAGCGTCGCCTGGGCTGGTCGGTGGAGGACGGGCACGTGACCGACGGGTTCGCCTCCGTCGCGGCGCCGGTGTTCGACCACGGCGCCCGGCCCATGGCGTCGATTTCCGTGACGTTGCGCCACCTTTGTCCCGACGAAGGACCGTGCGGCGAGACGTTCCCGGAGTTCGCGGCGGCGGTCGCCGAGGCGGCGGCGCAGCTCACCAGCCGCATCGGCGGCACGGGACCGCAGTGAAAAGCCCGCTCCACCGGGTTGCGGTGAAGCGGGCTTTTTCCGGCTGATCAGCGGTGCGAAGAAAGCACCATCGCCGACGTGCCGCCTCGGCGGACGGGTTCACCGGCCGCGAGGATCCTGCCGCCCGGCTTGAACTCCAGCCCGGCCGCGACACCGATGGAGCTGACCTGTCCGAAGCTCTGGCCCAGTGCTTCGAGCCCCTTCGTGGTCGGCAGCGCCAGGAACGCCGGCTCCGCGTCGGACGTCTTCGCGTTGCGCTGCGACGCCCGCGGCGCGGAGATCGCGTCCGGCAGGTTCATGCCCAGGTCGAGGCGGTTGACCAGCACCTGCAGCACGGTGGTGATGATCGTGGCGCCGCCCGGCGAACCGACCGCGAGCACCGGCTTGCCGTCCTTCAGCACGATCGTCGGCGACATGCTCGAACGCGGACGCTTGCCACCGGCGGGCAGGTTGGGGTCGGGCGCGGTGCCCTGGGTGGGCGTGAAGTTGAAGTCGGTGAGCTCGTTGTTGAGCAGGAAACCGCGGCCGGACACGGTCATGCCGCTGCCGCCGAGCTGCTCGATCGTGTTGGTGTAGGACACGACGTTGCCCCACTTGTCGCTCACCACGAAGTGGTTGGTGTGCTGCTCGTTGCTGTCCGAGGACGCGGCCTGCGTGGTGGTGCAGCCGCCGCCGTGCGAGTACGGGTCACCGGGCGCGACCGGGCTCTGGCCCGCCTTGGCCGGGTCGATCTGGCACGCGCGCGTGGCCGCGAACTGCTTCGACAGCAGCTGCTGCTGCGGCACCTTCACGTACCGCGAGTCGCCGATGTAGCGGTTGCGGTCGGCGAACGCGAGCCGGCTGGCCTCGAGGTAGTGGTGCAGCGCCTGCGTGCGGTCCATCTTGGACAGGTTGTAGTTGCCGAGGATGTTCAGCGACTCCCCGACCGTGATGCCGCCGCTGGAGGACGGGGCCATGCCGTAGACGTCGTAGCCGCGGTAGTTCACGCGGGTCGGCGAGCCGTCGAGCGCGCGGTAGGCCCGCAGGTCCGACAGCTGCATCGGGCCGGACATCGGCTTGATCGGCGCGCCGTTCGCCACCGGCGGCTTCTGCACCGTCTTCACCAGGTCACGGCCGACGGAGCCACCGTAGAACGCGCCCGTGCCCTCGCGGCTGATCTGGCGGTAGGTGTCGGCGAGCTCCGGGTTGCGGAACACCGTGCCCACCTTCGGCGCCTCGCCGCCCGGCAGGAACAGCTTGGCACTCGGCGCGAAGTGCGACAGCTTGTCCTTCAGCGACGCCGTCTCGGAGCTGAACTCGGGGTTCACCACGAACCCGCGCTCGGCGACCTGCACGGCCGGCTTGAGGTTGTCGGCGAGGCTGAACTTGCCCCACCGCTGCAGCGCGCGCTGCCACGTGGCCAACATGCCGGGCACACCCACGGACCGGCCGCTCTCCACGGCGGTCTCGAAGTCGTAGGCCTTGCCGGTGGCCGGGTCCACGAACATGTCGACCTTGTCGGCCGCGGGCGTGGTCTCGCGCCCGTCGATCGTGGACACGCGCTTGGTCTTGGCGTCGTAGTAGACGAAGTAGCCACCCCCGCCCAGCCCCGCGACGTACGGATCGGTCACGCCCAGCGTCGAGGCCACCGCCACCGCCGCGTCGGCCGCCGTACCCCCCTTGCGCAACACGTCGATCCCGGCCTGACTCGACTCGACGGTGTCCGACACGACCGCCCCGCCGTACCCCTCGGCCACGGGCTGTTTGCTTGCTTGACCCCCGCTTTGGCCTCCACCCGAGGCTTCCGCCGCAGGCACCCCCGCAACCCCCACGACAGCCGCGACGGCCACCACACCCAGCATTCGACGACGGCGCATGGCACTCCCTCTCTCAGTCCACCAGGACCTTCCGGGACTCCCGACGAGGTACGGACCACCCGCCCCGCTCGCCGGTGAGCTTCGTGACCGGAGGTTTACCACCCGCCGGGCTCGCCCCGGAAGCGGACTTGAGGCGGATTTAGGGTGGTTGCTCCGGATGCCCACTCTGCTGCCGTTCGCGCATCCGCAATGAGCACCGGCCTCACACCGCTTGCGCAGCTGCCTCCTTGATGCCTTCAGCCAGCGCAGCAACAAGGTCCGAACCACGGACGACGTGAAGGTCATGGGCCAGCCGAGCCAGGACATCGTCGTCGCCGACGATGCCGAGCAGTACGGCGACGCCCTCTTGATCAAGCAGGCCAGGCAGGTGTGAACCGAGAAGCCAGGCGCCTGTGAGCTGCGGGTCGAAGCCGTTGCGCTCGAAGACTTCGAGTTCCTCGTCGTACATTCGATCCAGGTACGGGCCGGACGAGTACCAGCCGATCATCGTCGCGAGGTCGATGGCGTCGCGAGTGGTCGTGAGACGTCGGTCCCACCAGGTCAGGAGCTTGAGCAGAGCCAAGGCCGGCACTGCCGGAACCTTGATGACGAGCCCCTGGGGCAGGCGCACCTGCTCGGCCGACGCCACGGCTTCGCTCAACCCGCGGACATTCAGCCGGTGGTCGTCGGGCCACAGGATGGTCCGGTCAGCGTCCTCGATGCCGCCATAGGGCAGCACATCGACCTCGACGCCCTCCACGAGGAACGAGTGGAGGCTTCGGCCCCGCCGGTCCCATCGGCTCACGAACCGTTCGAAGTCGTCCCAGGTACCCATCGCGGCGGCGATGTCGATGTCCCGGGTGGCCCGTTCCGGCGGGCCGCCGACCAGCCCGATCGACAGGATCGTGCGTGCTGTCGCCCCGACCACGAGGTAGTCGACTGCCTCGGCCCGGGCGATCGCATCCACGCGAGCCAGCACTTTCGTGGCGAGGAGGAGCTCAGGTTCGGTCGATGCGCTTAAGTCGATCATCACCACTCCTGATCCGGTCGCCGTGCTCACGCTGGCGGGGATCGCCGGACGCCAACAGATCCGCGTAGATCAAGGGGGCCGGCACGATCCAGGATTCCGGCACCGGTGCCTGCCAGAATCGAGTCCGGACGTGCACGTTTGCGTCGTTTTCCGCGCGAGCGAGACGGTGGCGGCCGATGAGCTGCACCGGCAGCCGGTCGGCGTAGAGCGTGAGCGAGGCCGGCCGCAGGTGCGGGTCGAGGAGACTCGCTGCCGCTTCCCCGCCGAGCTGCACCCCGAGGGAGAGCAGCTCGTCTTCGGCTTTGCGCCACCACGAAAGGTCAGGCGCCACGAATTCGCCGAGGGCGAGCGAGGAGTCCAAGGTGATCGAGTAGGCCTCCGACCAACGATCGAGCAGTTCGGCTCCGTTGGCGAGCCGCCGCTCGCCCCGAGCCTCGTACAGGTAGCCGGCGCTGGTGAGCTGATCGATCACCGTCTTGACCGTGCCGAGCGAAACACCACTGGTCTCGGCCAATCGGCGGTACGGAAAGTCGATCGCCGCCGGCCAGCTGAGCAGGGCGAACAGAACTTGAAGGCCGGCCCGGCCGAACGCCCCCGCGCCGCGCGACGAGGTTCGTCCGGCCGGCTTGGCGGGTTTGCGACGGCCCCGGACGTCGATCAGGACGTCGTCCCAAGCGAGGTGGGCATTTCCCGCGGTGTCCACGTAGTCGATCCCCCGTGCCCGCAGCACCTCGGCGACAGTTTCGCCGACGTGCACGGTGAACAGCAGCGTCGGAAGCCCCGGCGGCAAATGGACCGCCGTAGCCAGCTCCGCCGTCATCCGCTGCTTGATCTCGACACCATACGTGCGAGCAGCACCGGATCTCGTCGACAGCTTCAGGAGACCGTCCACCTGACGCCCGCGCCGGCCGGGCTCTCGTACTTCAGCGCCCAGCTCTTCGACCAGAATCCCCAACTCCTCCAGCCGCGCGCACACCTCCGCGGGCCAGCCCCCCGCGTTCAGCGAGTCCCCATGTTCATTCAAATTGAACATGCCAACATTCTGAACGCACCCCCACCTCCCCCGCAACCACACCCACCCACCGCACCACCTGCACGACTCACCAGCCGCACCAACCCCCACAACTCAACTCACCACGGATGGGGGTCCAGGGGGCGCAGCCCCTTGGCGGGGGTTTGGGGGTCCGACCCCCAAATGAACGCCCGAACACAAGAAACCGGCTCACGCTCTCCGTGAGCATGAGCCGGCCATTCTTGTGGAGGTGCCGGGAATTGAACCCGGGTCCTCTAGCGTCTTGACAGGGCTTCTCCGTGTGCAGTCCACTATGTCGCTACTTGGCCCCTTCAGTCACGTGAACAAGCTGAAGTGACGAGCCCAGCCACTGTTTGCTTCCCAACCAGGCCCCGCGGCCGGGACTGGCGGTAAGCCTCCTAGCTGATGCCGGCTACCGGGTCGGAGGCGATCCCGGGCCGACAGACTCACTCTGCTACTTAGGCAGCAAGAGCGAAGTCGCGCTGGCTATTGGCCTTGGCGCTTATTGGTTTGCGATGACGCTTGCGGTGGTCTCTCGCCTGCACCGACACGCTTCCCCTGACTCAACGTCCAGAGTCGAAACCGTTCACCCCCTAGTAGGTGCTACATAACCTGACCATCATAACGCGTCCGGCAACCCGGTTGATTCCCCCGGGCCCGACCACCGGGCCGACCACCGGGCCGACGCCGGGCCCACGACCAACCGACCCCGGGGTGGGGCCAGCCCCACCCCCGACATGCCCGCGCACCCCATTCTGGTGAGCCTCCGCGAAAGACAAGCTGAGCAGGTCGTTCGCCGAAGAAGGAGCCCCGCCATGGTCACCGTGTCCCCCGCGAAGAGGCGCCACCCGCCGTTCGGTCGGGCGCTGGCGTTTCTGCTGCTCAACCTGCCGTTGGGCATCCTGTCGTTCGTGCTCATCACGGTGCTGCTCTCGGCCGGCGCGGGCACGCTCGTGGTGTGGGTGGGGGTGCCGTTGCTGGCGTTCCTGGTGCTGCTGACGCGCGGCGCCGGGAGGATGGAGCGGGCGCGCGTGTTCGCGCTGCTGGACACGTACGTGGACAGCCCGTACCTGCCGTTGCCGCCGGAGGGGCAGCGCGCCCGCTGGACCACGCGGCTGAAGGACGGCGCCACCTGGCGGGACCTCAGCTACTTCTTCCTGCTCTTCCCCCTCGGCCTCGCCGAGTTCGTGCTGGTAGTGACGTTCTGGGCGACAAGCCTGAGCCTGGTCGCGCTGCCGATCTACTACCGTTTCCTGCCCGAGGGCGCCTGGTTCTTCCCGGGCTACGATGTGCGGTGGATCACCGTCGACTCGGCGGTGTCCGCGCTGCCGTGGGCGGCGCTGGGGGTGCTGTTCGCCGCCCTGTCCGTGGCGTTGACCAGGGGCCTGGCGGCGCTGCACGGCGGGCTCGCCGTGGCTCTGCTGCGGCCCACCGTGTCCCAGCGCCGGCGCATGGAGCGCTCGTGGGAACAACTCGACGGGATGAGCGCGGTGACCGGATGACCACGGAGCAGCAGCTGCCGGAGCATCCCCGGCCGAATCCCGCACGCACGATCGTCTACATGATCACGAGCTTCGTGTTCCGCCTGGTCCAGTTCATCCTCATCGTGGTGGGCGCGACGGTGGGCATCGGCACCGTGGTGGTCTGGGTCGGGTTCCCGATCCTGCTGGCGACCACGGCGTTCGTCCGCTGGTCCGGGGACATGGAGCGCCGGTGGGCGCGCCGGATGCTGCGCACGCCGCTCACCACCGTCGAGCGGCTGCCGCTCGAGGGCCAGTCGCTCACGCGCCGCTGGCTCACCCGGCTCACCGACCCCACGACGTGGCGTGACCTCGCGTACCTGATGATCGCGTTCCCGCTGGCCTGCGCGGAGCTGCCGGTGGCCATCGCGTCGATCGTGCTGCTGCCGATGGCCATCTGGGTCACGCCGTGGCTCGGCTGGCTCCACGGCAACCTCGCGATGTCGCTGCTGGGCCCGAACCGCACGAAGAAGCTCGAGGCCAAGGCCGAGCACCTGCAGGCCTCGCGGGCCCGGGGCGTCGACGCGGCCGAGGCCGAGCGCCGGCGCATCGAGCGCGACCTGCACGACGGCGCGCAGCAGCGGCTCGTCGCCGTCGCCATGAGCCTCGGGCGGGCGAAGTCGAAGTTCGACAACGACCCCGCCGCCGTGCGCGACCTCATCGACGAGGCCCACGCCGACGCCAAGCTCGCCGTGTCCGAGCTGCGTGACCTCGCCCGCGGCATCTACCCCGCCGTGCTCGGCGACCGCGGGCTCGACGCGGCGCTCTCGGCCCAGGCCGCGAAGTCGCCGATCCCGGTCGACGTGAGCGTGGCCGTGGAGCCGCGTCCGCCGGCCGCGGTGGAGACCACTGCGTACTTCATTGTCGGCGAGACGCTCACCAACATCGCCAAGCACTCCGGCTCCACGGAGGCGATCGTGAAGGTGTGGCGCAGCGAAACGCACGTGATCGTGGAGATCACCGACAACGGCCACGGTGGCGCCGAGGTGCGCCCCGGCGGCGGCCTGGCGGGCCTGGCCGATCGCGCCGCGACCATCGACGGCGTGATCACCGTGGTCAGCCCCGTCGGCGGGCCGACGGTGATCCGCGCGGACCTGCCGTGCCAATGGTGACCCGTTCGTGAGTGAATAGCCCCGGAGCTTTTCTCTCACGAGCCTGGGGGCCTGATGCGAGTAGTGATCGCCGAAGACGCCGTGCTGCTGAGGGCGGGCGTCACGCGCCTGCTCGCCGACGAGGGCATCGAGACCGTCGCCGCCGTCGACAACGGTGACGACCTGCTCGGTGCCGTCACCGAGCACCGGCCCGACCTCGCGATCGTCGACGTGCGCATGCCGCCCACGTTCACCGACGAAGGCCTGCGCGCCGCCCTCGCCGCGCGAAACGCGGTGCCCGGCCTGCCCGTGCTGGTTCTTTCGCAGTACGTCGAGGAGAGCTACGCGGTGGAACTGCTCTCCGGCGGCGCCGGCGGGGTCGGTTACCTGCTCAAGGAACGCGTGGCCGACGTCGCCGACTTCCTCGACGCCGTGCGCCGCGTCGCGAATGGCGGTACCGCGATCGACCCGGACGTGATCGCGCAGCTGATGGCCCGCGGCCGGCGCAACCCGCTCGACGCGCTCACCGCGCGCGAATCGGAGGTACTGGGCCTGATGGCACAAGGGTTGTCGAACACGGCGATCGCCAACTCGCTCGTGGTTTCCCACGGCGCCGTGGAAAAACACATCGGCAACATCTTCTCCAAGCTCGGTCTCGAAGCCAGCTCGGAAGAACACCGGCGCGTCCGAGCGGTGCTCACCTACCTGGGCCGCTGAGCTTTTCGTCACCCGTTCTGGCGGCAGCACGCGGGCGAGGCCCTCAATTACCATGGACCGATGTCCGGTGAGGAGTTTCCGATGACCGACCGCAGCGTCCGCTTCTTCGGCGGGCCGCTCGACGGCCGGGTGCAGGAGCTCGCCGAGGAGGAACCGGTGCCGGGCACGATCGTGCGCCACATCCACCTCCACGGCGGCCCGAAGATCGAGACGCTCTACGAGCTCGGCCTGACCGAAAACGGCTGGGAGTACCGCGTGAGCACCACCACGCACCCGGAGCCCACGCACTCCGAACCCGAGTCCGACGGCCTGAGGTAGGGACAACCCCCGCATCGACCACGGGCTGGCCGGAGCACGAACTCGGCGGCTCACCCCGCTGTCTCGAAAGCCCGCACCGACCAGCCTTACAGGCATGACAACGAGCCTGCTGCGGGTCAGCACCGCGACCGGAAAACCCGGCCGTGACAAGTTCCTCGACGTGGTCCGGGCAGGCGCGATCCTGGCCGTGATCGCCCAGCACTGGGTGATGCCGGTGCTCTCCTACTCCCACGGCACGCTGGCGACGGGCAACGCGCTCGCCACGCCCGGCTGGTGGGCTGTTACCTGGCTTTCGCAGGTGATGCCCCTGGTGTTCTTCGCCGGCGGCGCCGCCAACCTGATTTCCCTGCGCCGCGCGGAATCCGCCCGCGCGTGGCTCGCCGCCCGCGTGCGCCGCCTGCTGGTGCCGGTGCTCCCGCTGCTGGCCGTGTGGCTCGTGGTGCCGGATCTGCTGCAGGGCCTGGGAATTCCGGCGCAGCCGCTGCAGGTGGCGAGCTCGATCGCCGCACAGCTGCTGTGGTTCCTGTCGGTCTACCTGCTCACGGTGCTGCTCACGCCGCTGATGGTCGCGGCGCACCGCCGTTGGGGCCTGTGGGTGCCGCTGGTGATGGCGGTGGCCGGCGCGCTCGTCGACGTCGCCCGCTTCGCGGACCTGGGCCTCATCGGCTACGTGAACGCGGTGTTCGTGTGGGTCGCGGTGCACCAGCTCGGCTTCGCCTACGTGGAGGGCCGGCTCGGGGAGCTGACCCGCCGCGGTGCGCTCGCGCTGTCCGCTGCCGGGTTCGCTGTCACGGCGCTGCTGGTCGCGTTCGGCCCCTATCCCGCCAGCATGATCGGCATGCCGGGCGCGCCCGTGTCGAACATGAGCCCGCCCACCGTGCTGCTGCTGTTCCTGGCCGTGGGTCAGCTGGGCCTGCTGCTGGCGTTCCGGCCGCAGCTCACCGCCTTGGCCGCCCGACCGGGTGTCGGTGGTGCGCTGAGCTGGATCGGCGCGCGGTTCATGAGCGTGTACCTCTGGCACATGCCGGCCCTGATCGTGGTCTCCGGCGTGACGGTGCTCGGCCTCGGTTACGCGACGCCGGCGCCCGGTTCGGTGCTGTGGCTCGTGATGGCGCCCGCGTGGTTCGCGCTGTGCGGGGCGGTGCTGCTCGTGCTGCTGCGACTGTTCTCCCCCTTCGAGACGCAGCGAGACGACCTGGTGGTGACCGCGCGGACGCCGCAGCTCGTGCTGGCCGGGCTGCTCGCGTCCGGCGGCCTGCTCGGCCTGGCCGCGCACGGGTTCCAGCCGCTGAGCGAAGGCTTCGCCACCGGCCCGATCCCCTGGGTCGCGCTGCTGGCGGCCGGGTTCGCGCTCGCCGGCCGCCAGGTGTCGCTGACGCCGCTGCTCAGCCGGGCCGTGGCGATCACCGAGGCGGCGAAGGTCAAACGCTGAGCAGCTTCGCGGGGGTGTCGTGCAGCACGGCCCGCAGGAACGGCTCACCCAGGCGATCGTCGGCCGCCCAGCCGGCGATCGCCTGCAGCTGCGTGGCGTAGGAGTACGGGATGTTCGGGAAGTCGGTGCCCAGCACCACGCGGTCGGCGAACTCCGCCAGCCGGTCGGTCCAGTCGGCCGGCAGCGGCGACATCTTCTGCGAGAACGGCACGCCGACCATGGTGGTGTCAATGTGCACCCGCGGGAAGCGCGCCATCAGCTCGAACGCGGTGGTGAACTCCGGCATCGCCGCGTGGGCCAGCACCGCCGTGAGGTCCGGGTGCCGCTCCAGCACCTCGGAGAACACGGCCAGCCCCGTGAAATCGCCCTTCAGCGGGCCGTGTCCACAGTGGACGACAACCGGCACGCCGGCATCGGCCAGCGCGCCCCACACCGGCTTCAGCAGGTCGTCTCGCGGGTCGTACGCCCCCACCTGCACGTGGGCCTTGAAGCACCGCGCGCCGGCCCGCAGCGTGGCGTCCACTGAGGACGCGGCGGCCGGCTCGGGGTAGAAGGTGCCCGTGGGCACGGCTTCAGGCACGTTCGCGGCGAACTCCAGCGCCCACGACGTGAGCCACTCCGCCATGCCGGGCTTGTGCGGGTACACCAGCGGCGCGAACTGCTTCACGCCCAGCTCGCGCAGCGTGGTGAGACGCTCCTGCTCCGCCGTGCGGTAGTGCACCGGCCAGTCGGTGCCGTAGTGCGCCCGAGCCTGGTCGAAGTAGGCCCAGACCTTGTCCATCACCGGCTTCGGCAGGAAGTGCACGTGGAGGTCGACGAGTCCGTCGAGACCGAGGGACGCGGTCCACCGAGCGACGTCGGCGTCCGTGGCGGGGCCGTGGGTCACTCCGTGAACCGGCCCTTCAGCGCGCGGCCCATGGCCTTGCTGATGTCGCGCTCGGCGTCACGCTTGGCCAGCGTCTGGCGCTTGTCGTAGGCCTTCTTGCCCTTGGCCAGCGCGATCTCGACCTTGACCTTGCCGTCCTTGAAGTACATCGACAGCGGCACGAGCGAGAGACCGCTCTCCTTCGTCTTGCCGATGAGCTTCTCGATCTCGCTGCGGTGCAGCAGCAGCTTGCGCGTGCGCCGCGGCGTGTGGTTGGTCCAGGTGCCCTGCGTGTACTCCGGGATGTGCACGTTGCGCAGCCACACCTCGCCGTCGTCCACGGTCGCGAACGCGTCGGCGAGCGAGGCCTTGCCATCCCGAAGGCTCTTCACCTCCGTGCCCTGGAGCACCAGTCCTGCTTCGTAGGTGTCCAGGATGGAGTAGTCGTGCCGAGCCTTGCGGTTCGACGCGATGACCTTCTGTCCACGTTCCTTGGGCATGAGGTCAACTCTACGTGGTTTTGCCCACGGGAGCCGACAGGGTTTCTCCCCGCTGCCGCGCTGGTCAGGACACCGCGGTGAGCCACCGATCCGGCACGGCGGCCGCGTCGGCCAGGATGCTGCCGCGCAGGCTGAGCAGCCGCGGCGAAGGGGCCACGCCTAGCTCGCCCTCCAGCGTCGTGCGCAGGTCGCGGTAGGCCCGCAGCGCGTCGGCCCGGCGGTCGCAACGGCGCAGCACCTCGATCAGGCTGGCGTGCAGGCCCTCGTCGTACGGGTGATGGGCCACGAGCTCGCGCAGCGCCGGCAGCAGCTCCTCGTGACGGCCCAGCGCCAGCTCCGCGTCCACGGACACCCGCACGGTCTGCCGGTGCAGCTCGTCGAGCCGGCGCGCGTGGCCTTCGAGCCGCCGGCCCAGCGGCACGCCGGCCAGCGCCGAACCCCGCCACAGCGCCAGGCCCGACCGGGCCGCGGCCGCCGCGTCGGCAGACTGCCCCGCGGCCAGCAACATCCGGGCGCGGGCGGCCAGCTGCTCGAACCGCAGCGCGTCCACCTGCTCGGGCGCGACGTCGAGCACGTAGCCGCTCGGCTCGGTGCGCACCAGCTCCGCGCCGGGCGCGCCGAGGCCGGTCAGCAGCCGGCGCAGGTGGTAGACGTGCGTGCGCAGCGTGCCGATCGCCCGCGCCGGCGCGCTGCCGGGCCACAGCTCGTCGACCAGCGCTTCGGTGTCCACGCTGCGTCCGGCCGCGAGTGCGAGCAGTGACAGGATCTTGGTGATCTGCGGTCCGCGCACCGCGTGGGCGCCGGCGTCGGTTCGAAACCGCAGTGCACCCAACAGGTCAAAACGCACATTCTGTGACAACACGAACACTCCCCAGACCCCCGGGACGCACGGGAAACCCCGGCGCCGCAACCGATCGAAGCACGATTGCGCGCGGCCGGGGGCCGGGGTGGCCCGCAAGGCGCACGCACTGCGTCTAAAGACGTGTGTGCGCCGGGTCACCATGACCCGGAAAGCGGCTGTCAAGCCCCCTGCTTTTCTGCTAGGAATTGGGTAGTCTTTTTCGTGCGGCGATGATGCCGCGCACATCCGAAGACCCGCGGCCAAGGGGGCTGGCCGCCTGGGCACCGGATCGTCGCAGGTCCACGGAATCCACGCACTGGCGCGGATTCCGTACTCGTGAGACTGAAGAACTGGGGGGTTCTCATTTTCGATTCGCCATGTGTCGGTGAGCGGCTATCCGCGATTATTCCAAAAATCGTGGAGCGCTACCGGCAGAACCTGGAAGCGGCGGGCAACCCGCTGGGAACAACGCCCGAACTGTGGGCCGAATCGCGCACGCACGCCACGCTGATCCTCGAAGGCTGCGCGCGCGTGCTCGACCTGAAACCGGATCGCACCACCCGGCGCGACCTGGAGGAAGACCTGCTGGCCGCGTCGGTGGTCGGCGGTCTCTGGGCCTGCTGCAAGGCCCGGCTCACCGATTCGCTGAGCGCGATGGAGGCGCTCGAACGCGAGACCCTCGACGCCGTCGTGGAGCTCACCGCGGAGCTGCCGGCCGCCGACCGGGCCGCGGTGATCGCCCGGTCGGCCCGGGTGATCACGTTCATCGGCTCCCTGCACTCGCAGACCGCGGCGCTGAGCTACGACGCGTTCCTGCTGCAGCAGATCGAGCGGGCCAACTCCGACGACCGGGCCCGTCTCGCCCGTGACATCCACGACCGGCTCGGCAACAGCCTCGTGCTGGCGATGCGTCACCTCGAGCTGTACCGGGCCAAGACGGCCGGCGACGAGCCGACCGCGAACCACCCGGCGGCCCACCACCTCGCCGTGGTGCAGGAGTCGCTCGCGGAGATCGGCGGCTTCACCCGAGGGCTCGTGTCCGGGCTGCGCGCCGAAGCGCCGCTCACGAACCTGGCCGAGGCGCTCACCGACTGCGCGGCCGCGCTCAACCTGCGTGACCTGCCGGTGACGATCTCCGTGCACGGCGACGAGACCTGGCTGCCCGAGCACCACCGAGACGAGCTCTTCCTGGTGGTGCGCGAGTTCCTGCGCAACTCCTTCGCGCACGCGGAGCCGGACGCCATCTCGGTACGCGTGCGGATCAGCCCCGGACGGGCCGACGTCGAGGCGTTCGACGACGGCCGCGGGTTCGCTTTCGACGAACGGCGGTGGGCAGCGGCGCACACCGGGCGCGAGCGCGGCACCGGACTTTCGGTGATGCGCGAACGCATCGAGCACCTCGGCGGCGGGTTCTCGCTGTCCACCAGGCTCGGCAAGGGCACGCGGATCCGTCTGTGGATCCCCTTGCCCGCCCGCGCCGACGCGGCACCCGCGCCCCGCACCCCGCTGCTGGTGACGGTGCCCCTTTCCGGATCCGTGTGAAGGGATTCCGACCGATGAACCCGATCCGCATCCTCATCGCCGACGACCACACGCTGCTGCGCACCGCACTCGCCGAACTGCTGGCGAGCGAGGCCGATCTCGACGTGGTCGCGGTCGCCGGCAGCGCGGGCGAGGCGGTGCGCCAGGCCACCGAGCACCGCCCGCACGTGGTGCTGCTCGACATCGAGATGCCCGGCAACGACCACCCGCCGAGCACCGTGCGCGCACTGCAGAAGGCCGTGCCGGGCGTACGCGTGCTCATCCTCACGATGCACGACGGCAATGCACTCGTGCAGTCGCTGCTTCCCTTGGGGATCAGCGGGTTCCTGCACAAGACCGTCACGCACGAAGCACTGTCGGCGGCCGTGCGCAGCGCCTGCGCCGCGGGCAGCCCGGTCACGGTTTCGCTCTCGGCAAGCAAGCTGCTCACGCCCGCGCCGGCGGAGACCGGACCGCTTTCGCCGCGGGAGACCGAGGTCGTGGAGCTGGCGTCCCACGGCCTCAGCAACTACCAGATCGCGCGCCGGCTCGCGATCGTCGAGGGCACGGTGAAGCGGCACATGCGCAGCATCTTCGACAAGCTCGAAGCCCGTTCGCGCGTGGAGGCGGCGAACAAGGCCGTGGAGCTGGGCCTGATCTCGCCGCCAGTGCCGGCGCCGCGGCGGCTCGCGGTCGCCGGCGCCGGGCGTCACAGGCCCATGCCGATCCCGCCGCCGACCGGCAGCACGGCGCCGGTGATGTAACTCGCCTGCTCGCTCGCCAGGAACCGCACCGCCGCGGCCACCTCGTCGACGGTGCCGGGTCGGCCGAGCGGGGTCATGCGCATGGTGTCGGCCATCCGGCGCTCGGACAGCGCCTGGGTCATGTCCGTGTCGATGATGCCGGGCGCGACCACGTTCACGGTGATCTGGCGCGAACCCAGCTCCCAGGCCAGCGACCGCGCGAAGCCGAGCAGCGCGGTTTTCGTGGCCGCGTAGTTGGTCTGGCCGGGCGAGCCGAGGAACCCGAGCGCCGAGGACAGCAGCACGATGCGGCCGCGGCGGGCGGCGAGCATGCCGCTCGCCGCGGCCCGCACCGTGCGGAACACACCGCGCAGGTTCGTGTCGAGGACTTCGTCGAACGCCTTGTCGTCCATCCGCAGCAGCAACGTGTCGCGGGTGATGCCGGCGTTCGCCACGAGCACCTCGACCGGGCCCTGCTCGGCGGCGATGCGCTCGAACGCCGCGTCGACCGAGCTCTGGTCGGTGACTTCGCACGGCACACCGAACAGGTCCTCGGGCGGCTCGCCGCTGCGGTAGCCGACGGCGACGTGGTCACCGTCGGCGGCCAGCGCGCGGGCCACGGCGAGCCCGATGCCGCGGGTGGCGCCGGTGACGAAAACGGAGCGGGGCATGGTTTTCCTTCCCAGGACTAAACGGCTTGCACGACGAGGCAGGACCAGGTGAACCCGGCGCCGGCGCTGAACACGAGCGCGAGCTCACCGGGGGCGAGCAGTTCGCGGACCTCGGCGAGCCCGGCCGCCGCGTCACCGGCACCGAGGTGCCCGGTCGTGCGGCCGAGGTCGAGCGGCTCCGCGCCGACGCTCGCGTGCAGCACCGGCAGCCACGATTCGGCCAGCGTCTTGGCGCCGAACCGCGGCAGCACCGCGTAGCGCAAGTTCTTTTCGTACGGCCCGAATCCTGCGTCACGCAACGCGGCTTCGGTGACCGCGCGGATGCGGTTTTCGTTGGTGCGCGCGAAGTTTTCACTGCCGTGCTCACGCAGGTATGCGCGTTTGGTCGCCCGCATGTCCACGTGCGCGCGGGCGGCCGGTGCGAACGGATCGGTGCCCCGGTGCATTTCTTCCAGCTCCGGCGCGGCGACCGTGGCGATCGAGCGCAGCAGCAGCCGATCGGCCGGATCCGGTTGCGTGCGAAGGAGAACCGCGGTGCCGGCGTCGCCGTAGGCCACGCCGTAGTCGGCCGCCCAGCGATCGAACCCGGGGCCGGCGAACCGGTCCCCCGTGGTGACCAAGCCCAGCCGGCCGGGGGAATCGGCGAGCAAGCGCGCGACCGTGAGCTCGATCGCGGCGGCGCCACCGTTGCACACCTGCTGCACCCCGACGGGCAACGCGTCGACCGCACCCGTTTTCCTGGCCACGTAATGGGCCGGCGACCACAGGTCGTGGCCCTGGTAGTACATCCACGCGTGCGCCACCACGGCGAACGTCGCCGGATCGGCGTTCGCTTCCTTCGCCGCCGCGAGCGCCGCCGCCACCGCCAGGTCCGGCGGAGCTTCCTCCGCGGCCGGCACCGACTCGTGGCCGAGGTCCGCGGCCTGCCGCGCACGCAGCCGCCCGGCCTCGACCGCCTCGGCCGCAACGGAAATCCCCGTCGGAAGCCACACCTCGGCCGCGGCGATCGCCACCGGTTCCCTGATCCGCATCGCGCCACCACCCTTTCGCCGGACCGGCTCGACGAGAACAGCATTCCCGCCGGAGATGGAAACGAGATCAAAGTTGTGCCAAAACCGCTGTCACTTTGGGAGTGCTTGTCGGCGGGCGCGCGGCGGTATTTGATGCTGGGGTGCGGATGTGGCGACGAAGCCCCCGCCGATTCGAGTGGCACCGTCCACAGGAGAACACCACACCAGGGGAGAACCGATGACCGACGCCGTCATTTCCGAAAAGCTGCGCGAAGACGTGAAGCAGATCATCTCCGAGGTGCTCGAGGTCGAGCCCGCCGAGCTGAGCGAGGACGGCAGCTTCGAAAACGACTACGACGCCGACTCGCTGCTCGTGATCGAGATGTTCGCGCGGTTCGAGCGCTCGCTCGGCGTGAAGATCCCGCAGGACGAGATGATCGAGCTCGACACGCTGCCCGCGGCCTACGCCCTCGTGGCGCGCCACAGCGCCGGGGAGCCGGTCAGTGCCTGAGCGGGCCGGCCGCCGGGTCGTCGTGACCGGGCTCGGGGCGGTGAGCAGCCTCGGCCTCGGTGCCGGGGCGCTCATCGCCGCGCTGCGCGAAGGCCGCAGCGGGATCGGGCCCATCGGCCAGTTCGACGCGACCGGGTTCGAGCACGTGCTCGCCGGTGAGGTGCGCGGCTTCGACGCCGACGAGCACTTCCACCGCACGGATCCGCGCCGCTGGGGCCGGTCCGGCCAGTTCGCCGGCGCGGCCGCGCGGATGGCGGTGGCCGACGCCGGCGTCGACCCGATGGCGCTGCGCGAAATCCGCACGGCGAGCGTATTCGGGACCACCAACGGTGAGTCGCAAGTGCTCGAACAGCTGGCCGCCGGCTTGGTCGGTGACGGCGTGGCCGCGGCCTCGCCGGAGCTGGCCGGGCGCGCCGACGCCGGACGCATCGCCACCGCCGTGGCGGCCGAACTCGGCCTCGGCGGCGAAACGCTCACGCTCGGCACGGCGTGCGCCGCGGGCAACTACGCCCTCGGCTACGCCTTCGACCTGCTGCGCCGCGGCGAGGCCGACGCGGCGCTGTGCGGCGGCGCCGACGCGTCCAACCGCGCGACGCACGCCGGCTTCCACCGGCTGGGCGCGCTCGCCGAGGACGTGCCCCGGCCGTTCGACGCGAACCGCGACGGCATCGTCACGGCCGAGGGTGGCGTCGCGCTTCTCCTGGAGCCGCTGGAAACCGCGGTCGAGCGCGGCGCGCGGATCTACGCCGAGGTACTCGGGTACGGCATCACGTGCGACGCGGTGCACATGACCAACCCGCACGCGCCGTCGATCGCCGAGTGCATCCGGCTCGCGCACCAGGACGCCGGCGTGAAGCCCGAGGAGATCGACTACGTCTGCGCCCACGGCACCGGCACGCACGCCAACGACTCGACCGAGATCGCGGCGCTGCGCGAGGTGTTCGGCGCGAACCTGCCGCCGGTCAGCTCCGTCAAGTCGATGCTCGGCCACACCATGGGCGCGGCTTCGGGCTTCGGCGCGCTCGTGTCGTGCGCGGCGGTGCACGAAGGTTTCCTGCCGCCCAACGTGACGCTGCGCACGGCCGACCCTGAACTCGGCCCGGGTGTGGACCTCGTGCCCACCGCGCGCGACGCCGAGGTGCGGATCGTGCAGAACCACGGGTTCGCGTTCGGCGGCAACAACGCCATCACGCTGTTCGGAAAGGTGACCGACCGATGACCGCCGCCACCGCCGTCCGCCCGGATCCGACCACAGGGGTGTCCACTGTCGACATCGTCGGGTGCGGGGTGTTCAGCGCGGCCGGCCGCGGGCTCGCGCCGCTGGCGGAGGCGTTCGCGCTCCCGCCCGCGGGCGTACCCGAGCCCACCGCCGAGCCGGGCTGGCCCGCGTTGCCGACCCGGCCGTTGCCGGGCTTCGACCCGGCGGCGCTGCTCGGGCGCAAGGGCCTGAGCCGGCTCACGCGCACCGACCAGCTGGTGCTGGCCGCCGTCGCCGACGCACTGGAGGACGTCGGAGACGGCACCCGTCCGGCCGAATCCGACAGCGTCGGACCCGGCCCGGCCGAGTCCGGCATCGTCACCGGCACGGCGCTCGGCAGCCCCAACGCCGTGCTCGCGTTCCTGCGCGACACGTTCGAGCAAGCCAGCCCGTACCTGGTGAACCCGTCGCACTTCCCCGGCACGCTGATGAACTCCGCCGCCGGCAAAGCGGCCATCCGCCACGGGCTGACCGGGCTCAACGCCACCGTCTCCGGCGGAGCGATGGCCTCGCTCAACGCCCTGCGCTACGCCCGCACTGCCCTGCTCGAAGGCCGCGCCCGGCGCCTCTTCACCGGCGGCACCGAGGAACTGTCCTCGACCGGCGCGTGGGCCTGGCACCGCGGCCGCGCACTCGCCGCCGGCACCGCACTGGCGGAAGGCTGCGCCGTGTTCACACTCGACGCCGGCAGCTCGGCCCGCGTGCTCGGCCGCATCCACACCGTCACCACCGGGTTCGCCGATCCGGTCGACGGCCTCGGCGGGGTCTCGGCCCGGCTCGCGGCGACCGTCCGCGAAGCACTCACCACGGCCGGCCTCACGCCGGACGACGTGACGCTCGTGGTGCCCGGCTCGTCGGGCCGTCGCGGGTGGGCCGCGGTCGAGGAACGCGGCCTGCGCGAGGTGTTCGGCGCCGGCCCACGGCTGCGCACTCACCGGGTACTCGGCGAAACGCACTCCGCGGGCGTCGCGCTCAACCTCGCCACGGTGCTCGCCGGCTGGCGCTACCCGTGGCAGACCACCGGCCTCGGCCGCGTCGCCGTGCTGACCTCGGCGGGCTTCGACGGATCCGTCGGCTGTCTCGTCGTCACGCACCCCTGAACCGGGAAGGAACCATGGACACCACGCTTTCCCCCGCTCCGCCGGAGCTGGGTTACGACCAGACCGTGCCACGGGGGCTCGTGCACCGCTGGTCGCTCTCCGAGGTCTTCCTGACCGGCTACGCGGGGATCGACGGCACCGTCTTCGCCTGCGCCGCGCAGCTGCCGCTTTCGCACTCGTACTTCCGCGACCACCCCGAGCAGCGCGAGTGGTACGACCCGCTCAACGTGCTCGAGGCCGCGCGCCAGGCGGTGACGTACGCGGCCCACGTGAACCAGGGCGTGCCGCGCGACACCACGTTCATGGTCACCGCGTGGTCGCTGGAGATCATCGACGCCGCCGCTCTCGCGTGCGCCGAACGCCCCGGTGAGCTGCGCATCGACGGCACGGTGACCGACCGGCGCGAGCGCGGCGGCAGCGTGCGGCTGCTGGCGTTCGCGATGGACCTCTCGCTCGGCGGACAGCGCCTGGGCCGGCTCACGATGGACGTCGGCTGCACGCCCACCGACCAGTACCACCTGCTGCGGCGGATGCAGCGCGGCACCGAGGTGCCGACGGCGTTCGGGCTGCCGGCCGAAGCCGCGGGCACGCCGGTGCCCCCGCACGAGGTCGGCCGGCTCGACCCGGTCAACGCCGTGCTCGATGACGTGGTGCGCGCCGGCGACGAGCTCACGGCGGTGCTGAGCCCGCGCACGTTCGCCAACCGCAGCATGTACGACCATCCGTACGACCACGTCCCGGCCATGGTGCTGAGCGAAGCCGCCCGCCAGTGCGCGCTGCTGCTCTCGGCCGACGGCACTTGGCCGCGGCGCGTGCTGCGGCTCGACGGGCAGTTCCGCAAGTTCGCGGAGCTCGACGCGCCGGTCACGCTCGCCGCGGCCCCGGCCGGCCCGGCGCGCGCGTACCGGCTGATCGCGCAGCAGGGCGACGCGACCGTCGCCGAGATCGATCTCGTCCTGGGCTGAGGAGGCCATGGTGCACAAGAAACCGATCGCGTTCTTCGACGTCGACGAGACGTTGATCTCGATCAAGAGCATGTTCGACTTCTACGACTACTTCCTCGCCGCCGTGGGCCACAGCGCCGAGGAGCAGCACCGCCTGCAGGCCGCCGCCCGCGACCTGCTGCGGCCCGGCTTGCCGCGCGTGCAAGGCAATCGGCTGTTCTACCAACGCTTCGCCGGGTACAAAGTGGACGAGGTCGCCGGCATCGGCCGCGAGTGGTTCGCCGCGCACCTCGACCGCGGCGGCCTGTTCCACACCGACGTGCTCGACGCGCTGCGGGCGCACACGGCGGCCGGCACCACCACGGTGCTGCTGTCCGGCTCGTTCCCCGCGTGCCTCGATCCGGTGCGCGAGCACGCGGGCGCCGACCTCGCGATGAGCACGCAGCTCGAAGTGCGCGACGGCGTGTACACCGGCGAGGTCACGCGCACGATGATCGGCGACGCCAAAGCGACCATCGCGTCCGAGCTCATCGCTCGCGCTGGCGTGGCCGCGGCCGATTGCCACGCGTACGGCGACCACGTCTCCGACCTCGGGCTGCTGCGGTTGGTCGGGCACCCGGTGGCCGTGGGGACCAACGCCGAGGTGCTGGCCGTCGCCGAGGAGGCGGGCTGGGCGCGCCTGCCGGGAACGCCGGGCTGACGTGGCACTGGACCGGACGTATCTGGGGCGCAGTTATCCGCCGACCGAGCCGTACGAGGTCGGCCGGGAGAAAATCCGGGAGTTCTGGCTCGCGTTGGGCGGCGAGTCCGGCGAGGTCGCGCCACCGACGTTTCCGATCGTGCTGTCGATGGAGGCCGAACGCCAGGTGCACTTCGACCCGGCGTTCGGCCTCGACTTCGGCCGGGTCGTGCACCGGGAGCAGGAATTCGCTGCCACGCGGGCGATCCGCGCCGGTGATCGGCTCACGGTCGTGGTGACCGTGGTCGACGTCGCCGACGCAGCGGGCCACGACGTGGTGACCCTGCGCTCGGACATCATTACCGTGGAAGGCGAACGCGTGTGCACGGCGACCTCGACGATGGTGGCGGTGGCCGGTGACTGAAGCCGCGCTGCTGCCCGAGGTCGGCACCGTGCTGCCGGAGCGGGAGTTCCCGATCGGACGCGCCGACCTCGTCCGCTACGCCGGCGCGTCCGGCGACTTCAACCCGATCCACTGGAACGACCGTGCGGCGCGGGCCGCCGGGCTGTCCGGCGTGATCGCGCACGGCATGCTCACCATGGGCCTCGCCGCACGGGTGCTGGCCGAGTGGGCCGGTGGGGCGGACGCGGTGGAGCAGTACCGCGTGCGGTTCCGCCGGCCCGTCGAGGTGCCCGACGACGGTGTGGTCACCGTGTCCGTGCGCGGGGTCGTGACCGCGCGGCAGCCCGACGGCCGTGTCACGGTCGAGCTGACTGTCCACGGTGGTGGGAAGAAGGTCCTGAGCGCGGCGAGCGCGGTGCTGCGGCCGCGCTGATTCCGTGCACCTAAACCGGCCGCCGGCGAACGAGAAGTTCGCCGGCGGCCGGTTCCGTCAGGCCGCCGCTCGCTTGTTGCGTTCGTCGCGCCAGGCCAGGGCCTTGTGCAGCTCGGTCAGGTCGTGGGGCGACCAGAGCACGAGCGTGAAGAGCGTGACCCCGGCGTCGGCGTACGCGTCGGCCAGGTCGAGGCCGGCCCATTCCTGCGAACGCTCGATCTCGCGGTGGTCGCGCCCGAGCGCGTCGGTGTTCTCCCGCAGGATCTTGTTCTTGTGTGCCAACGTGTCGAGGTTGTCGAAGTAGTGCCAGATGTCGGCGTAACGCGCCACGAGCGGCAGCGTCTTCTTCTCCCCGCCACCGCCGATGAGGATCGGGATCTTGCGCTGCGGCGCGGGCTTGAGCACCGACAGCCGGTGCTCGATGCGGTCGAGACCGTCGGCGAACGCCTTCATCCGCGAGCCCACGGTGCCGAACTCGAAGCCGTAGCGCTCGTAGTCCTTCTCGTACCAGCCGGCACCCACGCCGAGGATCAGGCGGCCGCCGGAGATGTGGTCGACCGTGCGCGCCATGTCGGCGAGCAGGTCCGGGTTGCGGTAGCCCATGCCCGACACCAGCACCCCGAGCTCGATGCGCTCGGTCTGCTCGGCCCACGCCGAAAGCACCGACCAGGCCTCGAAGTTCTCCACGTCGGGCTGCTCGCCGTGGGCGTAGATGCCCTTCTCCGCGTCGATCGAGCCGACCGGCACGTTGAAGTGGTCGTAACAGAAGAGCACGTCGGTGCCCGCGTCTTCGATCTCGAGCACCTTGTCCCGCAGCCGCCGGTACGTGACACCGGCGCCCCCTTGCACGAGCTGCACGCCGATCCGAACCGGTTTGGTCATGACTCCCCCATTCTTGTGTTCACCCAGAAACTGCTCAGAAATCGGTACCGCGCGAAACCTTCTCCCATTCCGCCAGCACGGCCTGGCCCCGCTCGTAGCTCGCGGCCACGTTGTCCGCCGCGTCGGTGCCCAGCGCCAGCCGCAGCGGCGGCCGCTCGGCGGCCAGCGCCGTCACGATCGCCTCGGCCGCCTTCACCGGGTCACCCGGCTGCACGCCGTCGGCGCCCGCGAGCGCGGCGCGGATCGGCTCGAGCTGTTCGCGGTAGACGTCGCCGACCTCGGAGAACAGCAGCACTCCCGGCTCGTTGAACGCGGTCCGGAACGCACCGGGCTCCACGATCACCACGTGAACCCCGAACGGCGCGACCTCCTCGGCCAGCGCCTCCGACCAGCCTTCGAGCGCGAACTTCGTCGACGCGTACGCGCTCACACCCCCGAACGCGAACCGGCCGGCCTGGCTGCTCATCTGCACGATGGCGCCGCTGCCCTGCGCCCGCAGGTGCGGCAGCACGGCGCGGGTCAGCGCCACCGGGCCGAAGAAGTGCAGGTCCATCAGGCCCCGCAGCTCGTCGGTGGTGGTTTCTTCGGCGGCACCGACGAGGCCGCGGCCGGCGTTGTTCACCAGCACGTCGATGCGGCCATGGCGCTCGATCACCTCGGCGACAGCGGCCTCGATGCGTGCTTCGTCGGTCACGTCGAGCTCGACGACCGACACCCGGCCCGGCTCGGCCGCGACCAGGTCGGCGACGGCCTCGGGACGGCGGACCGCGGCGACGACCGTGTCACCGGCCGCCAGTGCCGCGGCGGCCAGGGCGCGGCCGAAGCCCGACGAGGCCCCGGTGATCAGCCAGACGCGTGCGCTCATGGTGTGTTCTGCTCCTTCGATAGGTGGTCAGGGCAGCGTGATCAGCGGTTTGCCGATCACGGCCGGGTCGAGGGCCGCGTCCTGCGCGGCCACGACCTCGTCCAGCGGGTAGCGGTGCAGCGGCAGCCCGGCCTCCGCGCCGCAGCGCAAGGCACCGTCGGCCACCGCGGCGGAAACGGCCGCCACGCCGTTTTCCGCGGCCGGCGCTGAAATGGCGTACAGGAACACGCCTTGCCAGCGGAAATTGCTCATCATCATTTCCCGGATGTCGAGCACGAGCTTCTCGCCGTCCACAGTGGCGTAACAGGCGACCGTGCCGCCCGGCGCCAAGACGGCCCGGTCCAGCGCCGAGTTCTGCGCGACGTTGACCTCGGCCACGAGATCGACTCCGGCCGGCGCGAACCGGCGGATCTCCTCCGCCGCGCCCTCGGCCCGGTAGTCGACGACGTGGTCCGCACCGGCAGCCTTGGCGAGCACCGCCTTCTCGGGGCTGCTCACGGTGGTGACCACCGCGGCCCCGGCCCAGCGCGCCAATTGGATCGCCGCGTTGCCCACCGCGCCGGCACCCCCCGCGACGAGCACCGTCCGGCCGGCGAGCGCGCCCGGCCCGAGCCGCTGCGGGCCACCCTCGCCGAGGGTGAGGCAGCGGTGCGCCGTGAGCGCCGGAATGCCGAGGCTCGCGCCGAGCTCGAAAGACGCGTTGTCCGGCAACGGAACCGCCAGCTCGGCGGGCAGCACCACGAACTCCTGCGCGGTGCCTTCACTGCGTTGCCAGCCGGCGCCCCACACCCACACGCGCTCGCCGGTGCGCGCCGCGTCGACACCGGGCCCGACCGCGTCGACGACACCGGCGCCGTCGTGGTGCGGCACGTACTCGAGGTCGTCGGCCCGGCCGCGCCACTTCGCGTCGAGCGGGTTCACGCCGGACACGCGCAGCCGCACGCGCACCTCGCCGGGTCCTGGCACCGGCACCGACCGCTCGGCGCGCCGCACGGTGGTGACGCCGCCGCGCCGGGTGAAAACGATGGCCTGCATGGAAAACTCCGGGGCTCGGCCGGGGGTGGTCACCACGAACCACCCCCGGAGGATCACTCAGGCAGCCTGACCGGCGGGAACGGCGGCGTCGGGCTCACCGGCGGTGCGGCGTTCGCGAGCCAGCAGCCCCACCATGATCGCGCCGAGCACCGACACCACCGCGATGGTCCACAGGCCGGTGTGCAGCGCGCTCGTGTACGCGTCCGCGGCGACATCACGCACCGCGCCCGCACCGACCGCGCCCGCCATGTCGCCCTGCAGCAGCTTCGCCGTGACCGGGCCGGCCTTGTCCGCGCCCAGTGAGTCGGTGAGCTTCGACTGCGTCACGGCCGTGAGCAGCGAGCCGAGCACGGCGATCGAGATCGACTCGCCGCCGAGCCGCATCGTGTTGAACACGCCCGCGGCCATCCCGGCGCGCGCCGGCTCCACCGACGACACCGCGGCGCCGTCGAGGATCGCCAGTGAAACGCCGAACCCGGCGCCGATGCACAGCAGCGGCCCGGCGATCTCCCCGATGCTCGCGCTCGGGTGGATCACCGTGAGCCAGGCCGCGCCACCGGCGACCAGCACCATGGTCACGACCAGCAACATCCGCTGCTGCACGCGATGCGCGATCGAGCTCACCAGCACCGGCACGACCAGCGTCGGCCCGGTGAGCAGCACCAGCAGCAGGCCGGCCGACTGCGCGGTGGTGCCGTCCACGGCCATGAAGTACGCCGGCAGCGCGATCAGCAGCGCCACGAACCCGAACGCCAGTAGCACCGGCATCGCGCAGATCGCCAGGAACCGCGGTTCCGCGAACAGCGACACGTCGATCATCGGGTGCTCCTTGCGCCGCTCGATCGCCACGAACGCGGCCAGCAGCACCACGAACGCCACGAAGGAAGCGATCACCAGCGGGCTGCCCCAGCCCACCTCGGGCCCTTCGACGAGTGCCAGCACAAACAGTGACAGGCCGAGCGTGAACGTGATCGCGCCGGGCCAGTCCGGTCCGGCCGGGTGCGCGTCCTTCGACTCGGTGAGCATCGGCACCACCGCCAGCAGCGGCAGCAGGATCACCGCCGCCACGCCGAAGAACACGCGCCACCCGCCAAGCGAGGTCACCAACACACCCGCGACGAGCGGGCCGAAAGCGAGACCCAGACCGATGGCCGTGCCGAACACGCCGAACGCCCGCGTGCGCGCGGTGCCCTCGAAGGCGTGGGCGAGCAACGCGCTGCCGCCGGTGGTCACGCAGGCGGCGCCGATGCCGGCGATCACGCGCGCGGCGATCAGCACCCCGATCGACGGCGCGAACGTGGCGACCAGCATGGCCGCGCAGAACAGCACGATGCCGCCGGCGAACATCCGGCGCCGGCCGGTGAGGTCGGCCAGCGACCCCGTGATCGCCATGAAGCTGGCGAAGGTCAGGAAGAACGCGTTCACCACCCACTGGGCGGACGCGAGGCTGGTGGACAGGCTGCCGCTGATGTCGGGCAGCGCGATCGACGCGCCGGTGGCGGTGACCGGCACGAGCACGATCGCGGCGCACACGGCGAACAGCGTGAGGCCGGGCTTGGTGCGCCGCGGCACGGCGGTGACCTCCATGGAGAACCTTTCGGCGAGCGGGATCGGGCCCGAACCATTCGAACCCTGATGGATGACAGCCATGGAAGCAGTAGTCGAGCCCTCACGTCAAGCCGAAGGGTTCTGCCGACCATCCGAAACCTGATAGTTTGGGTTCAGGCCCTGACGAGGGCCTGGCGCAGGCGCTGAGGAGGTCACATGGGTGTGGAAGAGCGGATCACGGACAGCCTCGAGCCCCGGCTCGGCACCCACCTCAAGCGCGCCGAGCAGGCATTGATGGCCGAGAAGAACCGCGTGCTCAAGCCGTTCGGGCTGTCGGTGCCGCAGTACTCGGTGCTCTACGCGCTGTCGATGTCGCCGCTCTCGGGCGCCCAGCTGGCCCGCGTGTGCTGCGTCACGCCGCAGAGCATGACGTCACTGCTGTCCACAATGGAGTCGAAGAAGCTCGTGGAACGCACGCCCTCGGATGTGCACGCCCAGGTGCTCATCGCGCGCCTCACCCGCTCCGGCCACGCCACCTTCCGCAAGGCGAACGAGGCCGCGCTCGCCGTGGAAGCCCGGCTTTCGGCGGCGTTCGGGCCCGACGAGGACAAGACGCTGCGCGAGCTCCTGCAGCGCGCCGTGACCACCCTCGCCGAAGGCGACTGAACTTTGGTGACAGTGCGGCGCACCTAGGGCACATCGCGCCCCGTCTCGGCCCCGAAGCGCCCGTAACGTCCGGCGCGTGGCCTGATCGGGCCGCGAGGACGACGAGGGGTGCGTTTCATGGACGAGCAGGTGCTGATCGTCGGGGCCGGGCCCGTGGGGATGCTGCTGGCCTGCGAGTTGCTCCGGCAGGGGGTGCCGGTGCGGCTGATCGACGAGGCCCGCGACCACTCCGCGCACTCCCGCGCCACCATCGTGTGGCCGCGACTGCTGGAACTCATGCACCACACGGGGATCACGCCGCGGCTGGCCGACGCCGGCCACCCGATCGACGGCGTCACCTACTTCTCCCACGGCCGTCCGCTGGGCACGGCGTGGATGAACCGGCTGCGCGACACGCCCTACCCGTACGCGGTGGCGATCGCGCAGAGCGAGACGGAACGGATCATCGAGGGCCGCCTGGCCGAGCTGGGCGGCAAGATCGAACGCGGTGTGCGGCTGGCCGCGATCCGCGACCCGCACGGCCCGCGCGTCACGGCCGTACTGGCCGGCCCGGACGGCACGAGCGCGGAGCTGGAAACCGCGTGGCTCGTGGGCGCGGACGGCTCCCACAGCGCGGTGCGCAAGCTCGTGGGCGGGTCGTTCGAGGGCGAAGAGTTCGATGTCAGCTTCTCCGTGACCGACGCCGAGATCACCGGCGACACCCCGCAGAACGTGGTGAGCTACTGCTACACCCCGCAGGGCAGCCTGGCGTTCGGCCCGCTCGGCGGAGGCGTCTGCCGGGTCGCGGTGAGCGTGCCGCACAGCACCGACGACACCCCGCCCTCACGCGAGTTCTTCCAGCGGATCGTGGACGAACGCGGCCCCGGCCACAACGTGCTCGGCGAGCTGCGGTTCAGCACCACGTTCCGGGTGCACGCGCGGATCGCGGCCGCGTTCCGCACCGGTCGCACGCTGCTGGCCGGTGACGCAGCCCACATCATGAGCCCCGCCGGCGCGCAGGGCATGAACACCGGCCTGCAGGACGCGGTGAACCTGGGCTGGCGCCTCGGCGGCGTCGTGCGCGGTGAGCTGCCCGAAGCGGTGCTCGACGGCTACGACGCCGAACGCCGCGACGCCGCTCACGCCGTGGCCCGCACCACAGCCCTGCAGACCCACTGGGGCCTGCTGCGCAAGCCGCGGCAGATCGCGATGCGCGACGTAGCCCTGCGCGCCGCGTCATCGTCTGGCCTGGTGCAGCGGGCGCTGGCACCGCTCGTGGCCCAGACCGGCGTGCGCTACCCCGCGCGCAACGTGCTGCGCGGCGCGCTGCCGGAGCAGGGCGTGCGCCCGGGTGAGCGGCTGCCGGTGCTGCCAGTGGCCGGTGAGCCGGGCCAGGAGGTGCGCGTGGCGGGCCGCACGTGGACGCCGGTGTCCGCCGACGGCTTCACGGTGCTGCTGTGGCCGGGTGCCCGCGTCTCGCCCGCGTGGCGGGCGCTGGCGGAGCGCATCGGCGACGACGTGCGGGGGCGTGCGTTCGTGGTCGAGCCGCGCTACGCCGAAGGCCCGCTGGCCGACACGCTCGGCGCGAAGCCGCGAGTCGCCGTGGTGCGGCCCGACGGACACCTGCACCGGCTGCTGACACCGTCCCAGGTGGACGAACTCGACGCCGTGCTCGCCGCGGTGGTCTAGGAACGACAGCGGTCCAGGTGGCCTAAGAACGACAAACGCCGCGCGGCCTGAGCCCGCGCGGCGTTTGGTCGAGGGAAAGCTAGTGGCGCACGTACAACCGGAGCGTGACGTACCCGGTGATCGCCGAGATCACGATCGACACGGCCAGCAGTATCGGGGCCACCGGGAACAGCAGCTCCAGCGTGGTGATCTGCGGGAACACCTCACCGGTGAGCACCGAGTCGAGGAACGTGAGCTTCGCCAGCAACAGGAACACGATGCCGAGCACGGCACCGACCACGCCGGCGACCACCGCCTCCAGCAGGAACGGCAGCTGCGTGTACCACCGCGTCGCGCCGACCAGGCGCATGATGCCGACTTCCGTGCGCCGCGTGAACGCCGACACCTGGATGGTGTTGGCGATCAGCAGCAGCGCGGCGATGGCCATGACCAGCGCGATGCCGAACGCGATGTTGCGGATGCCGTTGAACACGTTGAACACGCGGTCGAGGAACTTCTTCTGGTCGTCGACCTGCTTCACGCCGGGCTTGCCGGTGTACTCCTGGATGATCGCGCCGGTGCGGTCCGGGTCCTTCAGCTTCACCTGCAGCGACGCGGGCAGCGCGTCGCGGTCGGTGAGCTGCAGCAGCTCGGGCTGGCTCGCGAACAGCTTCTTGAAGCGCTCGTAGGCCGCGTCGCGGTTCTCGTAGACCACGGACTCGACGCCGGGGTTGTTCTGCAGCGACTGACGCAGGCCGGCGCACAGCGGCTGCGAGCAGTTCTTGTCGTTGGCGCTGATGTCCTCGACCAGGCTGACCTGGACCTCGACCTCGGCGAGGAAGTTCGCCTTCATCTTGTCGATGGTCCGCACGGCCAGCAGGCCACCGCCGAGCATGGCGAGGGAGACCGCCGTGGTGAGGATCATCGCGATGGTCATCGTGACGTTCCGGCGCAAACCGGTGAGGACCTCGCTGAAGACGAAACTGGCACGCATCGCAGGTGTCTGTCCCTTGTTGGGTCGGGGCTGTCGGGGAAGGCGGACGGCAGGGCTCAGCGGCCGATGCCGTACACCCCTCGGGCGTCGTCGCGGATCACGCGGCCGAGCTGCAGCTCGACGACCCGGCGGCGCATCGAGTCCACGATGGAGTGGTCGTGGGTGGCCATGAGCACGGTGGTTCCCGTGCGGTTGATGCGCTCCAGCAGCAGCATGATGTCCTGGCTCGTGTCGGGGTCCAGGTTCCCGGTCGGCTCGTCGGCCAGCAGCACCAGCGGCCGGTTCACGAACGCCCGCGCGATCGCCACGCGCTGCTGCTCACCACCCGACAGCTCGTTGGGCAGGCGATCGGCCTTGCCGTCGAGGCCCACGAGCTCGAGCACCTCGGGCACGACCTTCTTGATGGTCAGCCGCGGCTTGCCGATCACTTCGAGGGCGAACGCCACGTTCTCGGCCACGGTCTTGTTGGCCAGCAGGCGGAAGTCCTGGAACACGCAGCCGATCGTCTGGCGCAGGCGGGGGACCCTGCGCCGGGCGAGCTTGGCGACGTCGAAGTTGGACACGAGCACACGGCCCTTGCTGGGGACCTCTTCGCGCAGCAGCAGCCGCAGGAACGTCGACTTCCCGGAACCCGAAGGGCCGATGAGGAAGACGAACTCACCCTTGTCGATGTCGACCGACACCCGTTCGAGGGCAGGACGGGTCGAGGTCTTGTAGACCTTGGAAACCTCTTCGAGCCGGATCACGGTTCGGCATACTACCCATGAGCCTCGTTAAGCCCGGGTTGCCCGTGCCCCCGAAACGGGCAAGGGACCTCCGCAGTCGCCAAGCGTGGCGTTTGCCGCGCCGGACGGTAGCGGAAGTCCCTTGTCCCGGAATCGGTTCCGGGTGCCTTCGAGCTTCGAATGTCGCCTGGGTTGAATGTCGACAGTGGATCCACGGTCACCTGTGCTCACGACAGGTGACAATGGACTCCGGCTCGCTTACGCGACCGCGGCCTGCTTGCGCCAGCGGATGCCGGCCTCGAGGAAGCCGTCGATCTCGCCGTCGAGCACGGCGGTCGGGTTGCCGACCTCGAAGTCGGTGCGCAGGTCCTTCACCATCTGGTACGGGTGCAGCACGTAGGAGCGCATCTGGTTGCCCCAGCTGGAGCCGCCGTCCTTCAGAGCGTCCATTTCGGCCCGCTCCTCTTCCTTCTTGCGCAGCATCAGGCGGGCCTGCAGCACCTTGAGCGCGGCCGCCTTGTTCTGCAGCTGCGACTTCTCGTTCTGGCAGGAGACGACGATGCCGGTCGGCAGGTGCGTGATGCGCACCGCGGAGTCGGTGGTGTTCACGCTCTGTCCACCGGGGCCCGACGAGCGGTACACGTCGACGCGGATGTCCTTCTCCGCGATGTCGACGTGGTCGACCTCCTCGACCTCCGGCAGCACCTCGACGTGGGCGAACGACGTCTGGCGGCGGCTCTGGTTGTCGAACGGCGAGATGCGCACCAGGCGGTGGGTGCCCTGCTCGACCGACAGCGTGCCGTACACGTAGGGGGCGCTCACCTTGAACGTCGCCGACTTGATGCCCGCCTCTTCGGCGTAGGAGATGTCGTAGACGTCGGTGGGGTAGCCGTGGCGCTCGGCCCAGCGCAGGTACATGCGCAGCAGCATCTCGGCCCAGTCGGCCGCGTCGACGCCGCCGGCTTCCGCGCGGATGGTGACCACCGCGTTGCGGTCGTCGTACTCACCGGACAGCAGCGTGCGGACCTCGAGCGCGTCGACGTCCTTGCCGAGGTCGGTGAGGTCACCCTCGGCCTCTTGCATGCTGCCGGCGTCGCCCTCGGCCTCGGCCAGCTCGTAGAGCACGCCCAGGTCGTCGAGGCGGGACCGCAGGTCGGATACGCGGCGCAGCTCGCTCTGCCGGTGGGACAGCTGGCTCGTGACCTTCTGCGCCTCCTCCGGGTTGTCCCAGAGGGTGGGGCTGGAGGCCTGCGTCTCGAGCTCCGCGACCTGCGCACGCAGCGCATCGAGGTCCATCACCGACTCGATCTGCGTCAGCTTGCCGGTCAGGTCCTTGAGGGCCGCATCGAACTCATCACTCACGTTTACCAAGGTTACGGCAAAACCCACGACCGGTTGCGATCCGGTCGTGGGCCGCGGTGAACGTCAGGCCTGTGGGATGGCGTCGAGCAGCTTCAGGGCGGCCTTGGCCTGCGCCTGGGCGAACTCGGCGACAGCCTTGGCGTAGGGGCCGTCGGCCGCCTTGGTGGCCGCCTTGGCCTCTTCGAGCTGCGCCTGGTAGGTGCCGCGGGCGGTCTCCAGCAGCGACGTGCGCTGCTTCGCCGTGAGCGAACCGGCGTGCACGAGACGGAGGATGAGCGGGCTGCGCAGGTGGTCGGGGCCGGCCTCGGACGTGAGCCACGTCTTGAAGGCCTTCTTGCCGGCCGCGGTCAGCACGTACTGCTGGCTCGAGCGCGGACCCTGCTTGCCCAGCCGGACGAGGCCCTCCTTGGACAACGCCGGGAGCTCGCGGTAGACCTGGCTGCGGGTGACACTGAAGAAGGCGCCGAAGCGCTCGTCGGCGCCTGCGACGAGCTGCCCGCCCGTGGCGGGACCGTCGTGGAGGAGACCGAGCAGAGCGGCGGCTGTTGCATTCAATTCGGACACACCTCTACGTTCCCACTTCTTCGGCGGTATGTCCACAGTGGCCTCGGGATCTGTCCATTGTGGCTAGTGTTATCCCCTCGTTCGGCCCAATCCGGAAGCAGGTCCACTGTGGACCCGGACACGCTCCGCAACCGCGGGGGCGCGAGTTCCGGCGCAAAACGACCAAGGACCGCGAGCGCAACCACCAGCCGAGCGAACCGGCAGGTCAGGACACAAAAAAGCCCGGCTTGCACTGTGTGCAAACCGGTCATTGCGACCACCGGACCAGGAGCAAAGCCTCCCCGGCCGGGTCCAGGGGGCGAAGCCTCCCTGGTGGGGGTCCAGGGGGCGAAGCCCTCCTGGCGGGGGTCTGGGGGTTCGACCCCCAGAGCACACAACGAAAGAGGCCCTCGCTTGCGCAATCCGCAAGCAAGGGCCTCCCACCTCTGTAGCGGGGACAGGATTTGAACCTGCGACCTCTGGGTTATGAGCCCAGCGAGCTACCGAGCTGCTCCACCCCGCGTCGTTGTGTTTATAGATTACACGGGGGTTCTACCGGTTTTCAGGCACCCCCACTTAAGCCCTTCACGAGGTCCCCACCTGCGGCGATGGTCCGTCGACCCACTGCCGCGCACCGGTGAGCACGATGGCCAGCCCGTCGGAGAATCCGGCATCGGGGTCGGCCAGCACGGCCGAACCGGGGTCTTCGGCGCCGTAGCGCTCGTCGCGCCGACCACGCACCGGATACACCGCCTGCTCTTCGATGGTGAACCCGATCACGAAACTGTAAACGGCGAAGTGCGCCCGGGCGGCGCGCACGGGGTCGGCCCCGGCGTCGACCCGTTCCTGCAACGGAAACGGCCCGACCACGCTCAGGTCGGTGAGGAACGTGCCGGAGAAGACCTTGGCGCCGTCGCGGTAGGTCAGCAGGGCGTCACGCAGGCTTCTGGCCTGGTGTTCCAGGCGTTGCCACGCGTCGAGCCCCTCGGGCGGCACGCGCTCGGCCGTCGCGTCGGCGAGCATCTGCGTGGCCATCTCGTCGAGCAGCTCCTGCTTGTTCTTGACGTGCCAGTACAGCGCCGGCGCCTTCACGCCGAGGTCGCCGGCGATCAGCCGCAGGGTGAGGCCGTTGAGGCCCACCTCGTTGAGCAGGCGCAGGCCCGAGCGTGCGATATCCCGCCTGGTCAGTGCCACCGGTTCGAACCTCCCTTGACAATTTAACGATGTTAAGGGCACTCTGGCGACAGGTCAATTTAACAACGTTAAGGAGAGGTCATGACCGAGCTGAACGCCGAGGTCGTCGTCGCCGGAGCCGGCCCCACGGGCCTGATGCTGGCGGCCGAGCTGCGCCTCGCCGGCGTCGACGCTGTCGTGGTGGAGCGCCTGCCCGAGCGCACCGGCCTGTCGAAGGCGCTGAACCTGCAGCCGCGCACGGCGGAGGTGCTGGACCTGCGCGGATTGCTGCCGAGAGCGGCGGACCGCGCGTTCGCCACCGTCCAGGAGGGACACTTCGCCGCCATCCCGGTGAGCTACGCGGGCTGGGACACGCGCCACCCGTACCAGCTGGGCATCCCGCAGGCGCAGGTCGAGGAGCTGCTCGAAGAACGCTTCGCCGAACTCGGCGGCAAGGTGCTGCGCGGCCAGGAACTGCTCGGCCTGACGCAGGACCCGTCCGGTGTTCTTGTCGAGACCTCCGACCTGACCCTGCACTGCCGCTACCTGGTCGGCTGCGACGGCGGCCGCAGCACCGTCCGCAAACTGCTGGACGTGCCCTTCGAAGGCGACTCCGGCGTCGGTTACGGCGTGGTGGCCGACGTGGTCGTCGACCGCGCCCCCGACAGCGCCGCCCGCACCTGGACGTCGATGCGCGGGTTGGTCCAGTCCGCCGGCGCCACCGGCTTCCGCGGCCTCATCCCCCTCGCCGAGCCCCTGCACTACCGCTTCACCTTCGGCGACCGCGCCTCCCGCCCCAGCTCCTTCGGCTCCCCCGTCACCGAGGCCGAAGTGCACGCCGCCTTCGCCGAGACCTACGCCCCCGCGACCATCACCGAAATCCGCTGGCAGTCCCGCTTCTCCGACGCGTCCCGCCTCGCGGCCCAGTACCGGGTCGGCCGCGTCCTCCTGGCCGGCGACGCCGCCCACATCCACTTCCCCGCCGGCGGCCAGGGCCTCAACCTGGGCATCCAGGACGCCGCGAACCTGGGCTGGAAACTCGCCGCCGCCCTCCACGGCTTCGACGACGTGCTCGACACGTACGAATCCGAGCGCCGCCCCGTCGCCACCGCCGTGCTCGACAACGTCGCCGCCCAACACGGCCTCCTCCCGCAAAACCCCTCGGCCCGCGCCCTGCGCGCCCTCTTCACCACCCTCGCCGACCTCCCCGAGGTCTCCCACCACCTGTCCGGCCTGGTCTCCGGCCTCGCCATCCACTACCCGGCCCCCACCGCAACCCACCCCCTCACCGGCACCCGCCTCCCCGACTTCCCCCTCCCCGACGGCACCTGGGCCAGCACCCTCTTCCACCCCGGCCACCACGTCCTGCTCACCACCCCGGGCGCCGACCTGTCCAGCCTCCCCACCGTCCCGGGCCCACTGTCCACAACGGACCTCCCGACACTCCCCTTCGGCCCGGCCGCCCTCGTCCGGCCGGACGGCTACTTCGCTTGGCTGCCCCTCTGACGCCACTGTCCGCTCGGCCGTTCGGGCTCAGCTGTTCGGTTCTTTTCGCCCGCGCCGCTCTCTGCTGTCTGCTCGGCCGCTCGGGCTCAGCTCGGCGCTTCTTTCTCCCGCACTGCTCTCCTCTGCTCCCAACGGATGAGCCGCCTGGTCTAGCCGCACGACCATTCAGCAGCCGACTACTTCACCCGGCCGCCACTCACCAGGCCCATCCACGCAACGCTGGCCAGCCGTTCAGGCGCCAGCTCCACGGCTCCTCGCCCACGCCACCTTCCGCTGCCCCAGCCGCTGCTTCGCCTAACTCCGCGCCCCAACTCGTCGGCAACACCGACACAACCATCCGGCCGACGCGTACTTCACCGACGCTCTTTCACCTGACCGCCTGCGCAAACGACGGCTAGAGCCTCGTTACAGGTCACGTGACCTGCACCGGCAACAACGGCTCTACCGTTCGGGCTCAGGCTCCACGGATCTCCGCCAGCGCCGCCCCTGCCCCACGGCCTCGACTGGCAACCACCCATTCCCCAACCCGAGCCACCAGCCCGTCGACCGGTCAGGCTTCAGCTCTACAAGTCTTCGCCCGCGCCCGCCCGGCTCTGACCCAACTGCTTCGGCCGCCTACCGCTCCTCCACCGACCGAGCCATCCGCCGACCGACCGGCCGGGCTCTAATTCCACGGTTCTTCGTCCGGATCCTCACCAAGAAACCGCGCCGCGCCCTCACAGAGCCCTCGTCCGGCCGCCTGATTGCTGCTGTGCGGCAGCCCGAGCTGCACAGTCGCGCGAGCAGCAATAGCCCGCCACGTCTGCTCTTCCTCACCGCGCCAACGCCGTATCTCCTCAGCGAGCTCGCGGGTCATCTCCACATTCCACCCGTCGATGCTCACCTCGGCCGCCCGTCAGCCGACCGCGACCGGCAGCGTTCGCAATCCCCGCAGCGTCACCGTGTCCGCGCGTTCCGGCTCGCCCGCGAGCCGCAGGGCCGGCAGCCGCTTCGCAAGCTCCCGCAGCACGATCCGTCCCTCCATCCGCGCCAGCGGCGCGCCCAGGCAGAAGTGAATCCCGCGTCCGAAGGCCAGATGACGGCTCACGGGACGGCGGATGTCGAACCGATCCGGATCGTCGTACTCGCGCGGATCCCGGTTCGCCGCTCCCACCAGCACCAGCACCGACGTCCCGGCCTGCAGCTCCACGCCACCGAGCTCCGTGTCCGCCAGCACCGTCCTCGGCGCCAGCTGGATCGGGGAGTCGTAGCGCAGAATCTCCTCGACGGCACCGTCCACCAACGACGCATCCCGCCCCAGAGTGGCGTACTGCTCCGGATTCCGCAGCAGCGCAAGCATTCCGTTGCCGATCAAGTTCGTCGTGGTCTCGTGGCCCGCCACGAGCAGCAACGTCAACGTGACCAGCAACTCCCCCTCACTCAGCCGCTCCCCCTCCCCCGCGACGAGCTCCGACAACAAGTCCTCCCGCGGCTTCTTCCGCCGCTCCGCCGCCAACTCCCTGAAGTACGCCACAAACTCCCGCCGCGCCGCAGCCGCCGCCTCCGCCACCCCCGGCGGCAACAGGAACGCGGGATCGCCCGCTCGCGCCATCGCCCCCGACCACGCCCCGAACCGCTCCCGATCGGCGACCGGCACCCCCAGCAACTCCGCGATCACCGTCACCGGCAACGGCACCGCCAGCTCCCCCATCAAGTCCACCTCACGGGCCTCCACCACCCGCTCGACGAACTCCCCCACCAACTCCTCCACGCGCGGCCGCAGCCCTTCCACCGTCCGCGCGGTGAACGCCTTCCCCACCACCCGCCGCAACCGCGTGTGCGCCGGCGGGTTCAAGAACACGAACGCCCTCACCACCCGCCCCTCCCCATCCACCGGCACGTCCGGATCGGCTGGATCGCCCGCTTCCGCGATCACCTCAGGCTCCGCATGCCCAAACCTCCCACCCCTCAACACCTTCTCGGCCTCCCCAAACCCGAGCACCGCCACAACCCCGTCCCCCACCCCCACCACATCCGCCCGCGCCCGCAACTCCGCATACCCCCCATACGGCTCCCCGGCCCGCACCCTCCCCACCAACTCCGCCATCCCCACCCTCACAACGTCCCCCACGCCATCCCCCACGCCTTCACCCATCTCTTCCTCCACCCCACCACCAGCCACCTCACGCGGCCCTCCACCCCACCCCACCAGACACCCCACCCCACGCAACCCCCCACCCAAACCCAGACGCCTCCCTCCCACCGCAGGCCGGCAACCGGGGGCAAGGGGCGCAGCCCCACCACGGGCCAACCGCACACACACTCCAACAAGCGCAGCCTCCCCACCGAGGCCTAGGAGCGCAGCCCCACCACGGCCCCCAGCCAACTCAGCCTCCCCACCGAGAACCCAGAGCGCGCAACCTCACTCGGGGTCCAATGGGCGCAGCCCCAGCCCTCCCCCAACGATCGAGGACGCAGCCCCAGATCAAAGACCACGACCCGGGGGCAAGGGGCGCAGCCCCAAAACGGGGTCCAGGGGGCGAAGCCTCCCTGGTGGGGGTCCAGGGGGCGAAGCCCTCCTGGCGGGGGTCTGGGGGTTCGACCCCCAGAGCACACAACGAAAGAGGCCCTCGCTTGCGCAATCCGCAAGCAAGGGCCTCCCACCTCTGTAGCGGGGACAGGATTTGAACCTGCGACCTCTGGGTTATGAGCCCAGCGAGCTACCGAGCTGCTCCACCCCGCGTCGTGACACCTACCTTACGCCTGGGTTTCTCCGGGGTGCAAAGCAGGTGCCACTTCCGTGCGCGAGGTCACCCGCCGGGCTGCTGCGGGGCTCCGCTGCCGGACGGTGGGGTGGCCGGCGGCTTGGCGGATTCGTAGGCCTTCGCCGCCGCGTCGAGTGCCGAGAGGGCCGCGCCCTGGTCCGCGAAGTTTCCGGACTGCTGCGCTGCTTTCAGCTTCGCCAGTGCCGACTGGATGTCGGCCACGGCCTTGTCGAGTGCCGGGTTCGCGCCGCCCGAGTTGGCGGGCGGGGTGGTCGGCGTGGTGGGTGTCGACGGTGAGGTCGGTGGGTTCGTCGAGGACGAAGGGGGCGAGGTTTCGTTGGGGGTGGTCGCCGCGACGCCCGTGCCCTTGCCGAAGACCTGGTCCAGCGCTTCGTTCAGAGTCGGCGCGTAGCCGACCTTCGAGCCGAACGACACCAGGATGCGGGCCAGCTGTGGGTAGCTCGTCTGGTTCCGCTGTCTGATGTAGACCGGTTCGACGTAGAGGAACCCGTCGGCGACCGGCAGCGTGATCATGTTGCCGTAGATCGGGATCACGTTGGGGTTGTTGAGCAGCGTTCTGTCCTGGGCGACCTGTTGGTCGCTCTGGAATCTGTTCTGCACCTGCACCGGCCCGTCCACCTGGTTCGCCCCGGTGGTGGTGGGTAGTCGGAGCACGCGGATCGTGCCGTAGTCCTGCGGGTCGGACGACACCGACATCCACGACGCGAGGTATTGCCGTTGCAGACCGGTGAGCCCACTGGTCAGCTGGAACGTCGGGGTGCCTTCACCGGCCGCGTCGGCCAGCACGTAATAACCGGGTTGGTTCGCGACGTTCGCCGCCGCCGTTGTCGCGCTGCCGTCTTCCGTCGGGTCCTGCGGGACGCTCCAGAACGACTGCTGCGCGTAGAACTGCTGCGGGTTGTCCACGTGGTAGCGAGCCAGCAGCTCACGCTGGACCTTGAACAGGTCCTCGGGGTAGCGGAAGTGCGCACGCAGGTCCGGCGAGATGTCCGAGCTCGGCTTCACCAGGCCCGGGAACACCTTCTCCCACGCGTTGAGCACCGGTTCCTTGTCGTCGATCGAGTACAGGGTGACTGTGCCGTTGAACGCGTCGACGGTCGCCTTCACCGAGTTGCGGATGTAGTTGATCGAGTTGTTCGCTTGGCGCGTAACGCCGTTGAGCGAGTCGTTGGTGGCTTCGCCGAGCTGCGTCTGCTGCGCGTACGGGTAGTTGTTGAGCGTGGTGTACCCGTCGACGATCCACACGATCTTGCCGTCGACCACCGCGGGGTACGGGTCGCCGTCGAGCGTGAGCCACGGGGCCACCTTGCTCACGCGGTCGCGGGGCGCCCGGTTGTACATGATCTTCGAGCCGTCGCTGATGGCGTCGGAGAAGAGGATGTTGCGCTCGCCGTAGTTCGCCGCGAAGGCGAGTCGGTTGAACCAGTTGTCGAGCGGCACGCCGCCGGTGCCCTGGTAGAAGTACGGCGCCTTCTGGGTCGGCGAGTCGGATTCGCCCGGCGCCTTGCCCGGGGTGCCGCCGACGATCGCGTAGTCGTTTTCGTCGGCCAGCTCGCCGTAGTAGATGCGCGGCTGGTCGACCTCGATGCCGGGCTTGCCGCCGACCGCGCCGGCGCCGGTGGGGTTGTTCGTGTCGCTCGTGCCGACGATCGGGTAGCCCGCGGTGCTCGTGTCGGACACGTCCGTGACCGCGCGGTTGATCGTGTTGGCCGGCGCGGCGACGAACCCGTTGCCGTGGGTGTAGACGAGGTGCTTGTTGATCCAGTTGGTCTGGTTGCCCGCGAGCCCGTCGGTCTTGATCTCCTTGGCGGCCACGATGTAGTCCTGCGTGGTGCCGCCCACGGTGTAGCGGTCGATGTCGAGCTTCGCCGGGAAGCCGTAGTAGTTCTGACCGCCGACGAGCTGCGTGTAGGTGTCGGACAGCACGTTCGGGTCGAGCAGCCGGATGTTGGACACGGTTCCGGTGTCGGCCTTCACCGCGTCGGAGCTCGCCTGGTTGCTGCCCTGGTAGTTCTCGTACTTCACGTTGTTGAGCCCGAACGCCGAGCGCGTCGCGTCCATGTTGCGCTGGATCGACGTGGCTTCCTTGTCGTTCGCGTTCGGCTTCACCGAGAACTGGTCGAGGATCGCGGGCCAGGCCACGCCCACCAGCACGCCCGAGAGGATGAGCAGCACGAGCGCGATCGCCGGCAGCTGAAGGTTGCGCAGGAACGCGCCGGCGAAGAACGCGATCGCGCAGATCACCGAGATGCACAGCAGGATCAGCTTCGCCGGCAGCACCGCGTTGAGGTCGGTGTAGGTGGCGCCGTTGAACAGTGGCATGTCGCGATCGGACAGCAGCAGGTTGTAGCGGTCGAAGAAGTACTCGGCCGCCTTCAGCAGCACGAAGACGCCGACGGTGATGGCGAGCTGCGCGCGCGTGGGGCCGGCCAGCTGGCCGCCGCGGCCGGCGAGGCGGATGCCCCCGAAGATGTAGTGGGCGATCAGCGCGCCGAAGAACGAGATCACGACCGTGACGAACAGCCAGCCGAGCAGCCAGTTCACGAACGGCAGGGTGAACGCGTAGAAGCCGATGTCGAGCCCGAACTGGGGGTCTTTCTGGCCGAACGACGTGCCGTTGAGGAACAGCTGGATCGTCTGCCAGTCGCCCATCGCCGACGCGCCGGCGATGAGACCGGTGATCAGCGGGATGCCGATGCCGAACAGCCGGATGCGGCTCACGATCATCGAGCGGTAGCGCGAGAGCGGGTCGTCGCTGCCCGAAACGGGCACGAACACCGGCCGCGTGCGGTAGGCGATGATCAGGCTGACCGCGAGGGTACCGCCCACGAGCAGCCCGACGGCCACGAAGAGGACTATCCGCGTGAGGATTTCCGTGGTGAACACCGAACGCGCGTGGACCTCGCCGAACCACAACCAGTCGACGTAGGTGTCGAGCAGGCGCACGCCCAGCAGCAGCGCCAGCACGATCACCGCGGCGATGATGAGGAGGATCCTGCTGCGCCGGGACAGCTTCAGGCTCACCGGGGGCCGAGTCGCCACGGCAACGCTCCTGTCTTCGTTAACACGATCGCGGGGACGGCAACGTCCCCTGACGGTCTAACTCTACGGATGGGTGCCCGAGTTCCCGGGACCGCCCGAATCGGACGTCGCACGAAGGCGCGCGGACCGGCCTGCGACGATGTCGCCATGCAGCCGAGTGAGCCGCCCGCCGCCAACCCCGTCGCGAGCCTGGCCCGGGAAGTCGAAGAATTCGTCGCGTCCGGCGGCTGGGACCAGCCGCCGCAGCTGTTCGCGCTGGTGCCGACCGCCGCGTTGCTCGACGAGCAGCCCGAGCTGGCCGGCCAGCTCGACCGCGCGAACCCGCTCACGCCCGTCGCGCAGGAGGCGCTGCCCGAGGGCGACCTCGCCGAGTCGCTCGGCCGGATCGCCTGGCCCGAGATCGTGGTGGGTTGCGCGATCGCGCAGGAGATCATCGTGCTGCCGCCCGACGTCGAGGCGGAGCTGGAAGGCGTGGCGGAAGCCGACGCCGAGCGCCTGCGCCGCGCGGCCGCCGACCACCCGCGGCGCACGGAGGCGCGGCTCGTGGCGGCCGTGCTGCGCGAAGGCGATGTGGCGTGCGTGATGCGGCTGCGGGGTGCGAAGCCCGGTGAAGAGGACTCGTCCGACGCCGTGGACGAGATCGTGGAAAGCCCCGACCTCGCGCCGAACCTGCTCGACGCGTTGAAGACCACGCTGCTGCCCTGAACCCCGTCGAACCGGAGGCCTCCGCGTGGGGGCCTCCGGTTCGCGACAGGTTGTGGCACGTCTTCGTCCTCAGCAGTGCGCCGTGGGCCGGCCGGCCTTGAGGTTCTCGAGCTGGGTCAGCGCGTCGTCCAGAGTGGACACCTTGATCAGGTTGAGCCCGTCCGGCACGGCCGACTTCGCTTCGGCGCAGTTGTGCTCGGGAACCAGGAAGTCGGTGGCCCCGGCCTCGCGCGCGCCCACGACCTTGAACGAGATGCCGCCGATCGGGCCGACCTCCCCCGTCTCGCTGATCTCGCCCGTGCCCGCGATGTGGCGGCCGCCGGCGAGGTTGCTGTCGGCCTTCCCGGGCGGGGTGAGGCGATCGATGATCGCCAGCGTGAACATCAGGCCGGCCGAAGGGCCGCCGACGTCCTGCAGCGAGATGTTGACGTCGAACGGCGCGATCGCGTGGTCGACGGCGGTGAGGCCCATGAAGCCCTGCGTGCGGTCGTCGCGCTTCGCGAGCGTGATCGGCACCGTGCGCTCGGGCTGGCCCTTGGCCTGGAAGGTGATCTGCACGGTCTGGCCGGGCTTGGTGTTCAGCAGGGCCTTCGCGACGTCGGCGGCTTCGGTGACCTTCGTGCCGTTGACGACGACCAGCTTGTCGCCCGGGGCGAGCACGTGGTCGGCGGGGCTGCCGGACACGATCTCCTTGGCGAGCACCTCGACGGGGTAGCCGAGGTGGCGCAGGGCGGCGACCTGGGCGTTGCTCTGCGAGTCCTGCAGCTGCTGGATGTTCTCCTGCTTCACCTGCTCGTTGGTCTCGCCGGGGCGGTAGTACTCCTCGCGCGGCGCGAGCGCGTAGCGGCCGCTGGCCCAGAGGCCCAGGGCGGTGAAGAGGTTGATCCCGTCGTTGAGCGACACGGTGGTCATGCGCAGCTCGCCGGCGGTTTGGTAGGTCTCGTGGCCCTTGACCTGCACGACCTCGTTGCCCGCGGCGTCGCGACCGAGCGTGTCGTACGTCGGGCCCGGGCTGATGGCCACGTACGGCACCTGGACCAGGAAACCGGCTACGACGAACACCAGGAACAGCGCGCCGCTGACCAGCAGGGTCCAGCCGCGGCGCGTGAGGCGGCGCTCTTCGCGCGCCGGTTCCCTCGACGGCTCGGTGCGGCTGTTCGCGGTCGCGGTCTCCTCGTCGGGTTTGGTCACGAGCGACAGCGTACGGTGACCGTGTTCGCTTCCCGGTGAAGGCCATGGTTGACGCGCTGGGAGAGCCTCCACCCGCGTACGGTGGACGTATGAACAAACCCCCGTTCGGTTTCGGACCGCCCGATCCCGACAGACGAGGCGATGGCGACCCCTCAGAGCAGCCGTCCGGCGCGGAGGCGTTCAACCAGCTCGGGCAGATGCTGAGCCAGCTGGGCCAGATGCTCAGCCAGGCCGGCTCGTCGAGCGGGCCGGTGAACTACGACTTGGCGAAGCAGATCGCGCTCCAGAACCTCAGCGGTTCGCAGGACGCGAAGCTCGGTTTCGCGTCGTCCACCGGCGACTCGTCCACGGCCGTGCGCGACGCCGCGCACCTGGCGGAGCTGTGGCTCGACGCCGCGACCATCCTCCCTGCCGGCGCCACCACCACGGTCACGTGGTCCGCGCGCAACTGGGTCGAGAAGACCCTGCCCACGTGGCAGCGGCTCTGCGACCCGGTGGCGCAGCAGGTGTCCGGCGCGTGGATCCAGGCGCTGCCCGAGGAGGCCAAGCAGGCCGCCGGGCCGCTGCTGTCCATGATGGGCCAGATGGGCGGCATGGCCTTCGGCTCGCAGCTCGGCAACGCGCTGGCGCAGCTCGCGCAGGAGGTGCTGACCTCCACGGAGGTCGGCCTGCCGCTGGGCCCGGCCAACACGTCGGCGCTGCTGCCCGCGAACATCGAGAAGTTCACCGAGGGGCTCGAGGTCCCGAGCAGCGAGGTGCTCGTGTTCCTCGCCGCGCGCGAGGCCGCGCACCAGCGCCTGTTCGCGCACGTGCCCTGGCTGCGTCAGCGCCTGCTGGCCACCGTCGAGGAGTTCGCGCGCGGCATCACCGTGGACACGTCCGCGCTGGAGTCGCTCGCCGGCCAGATCGACCCGGCCAACCCGGCCAGCATCGAAGAGGCCATGTCCTCGGGCCTGCTGGAACCGCAGACGACCCCCGAGCAGCAGTCCGCGTTGAAGCGCCTCGAAACCCTGCTCGCCCTGGTGGAGGGCTGGGTGGACGTCGTGGTCGCCGAGGCCATCGGCGACCGCCTCCCGGGCGCCGAAGCACTGCGCGAGACCCTGCGCCGCCGCCGCGCCACCGGCGGCCCCGCCGAGCAGACCTTCGCGACCCTCGTGGGCCTCGAACTGCGCCCCCGCCGCATGCGCGCCGCCTCCTCCCTGTGGAAGCTCGTGGGCGACCGCCACGGCATGGAAAAACGCGACGGCCTCTGGTCCCACCCGGACCTCATGCCGACCGCCGAGGACCTCGACGAGCCCCTCGACTTCGCCGACCGCCTCTCCGACACCCCGACTCTCGGGGACGACTTCGACCCGATCGCGGAGTTGGAGAAGACGGAGAAGCGTGAGGCTGAGGCTTCTGGTGCTTCTGCGGAGTCTGGTTCTTCTGCGAAGCCTGACGGTGGGACCGCTGGCTCTGCCGGCTCCGCCGAGGACAGCGACAAGGGTGAGGACAAGGGCGACAACCCGAAGTCCTGACTACCCTCGCCTTTCCACCGCCGGTCCTCCGTCGCCATGCGACGGAGGACCGGCTGGTTTCCGAGGTCATTCGCCGCTCGGCCGCGCGGCGCCCAACGACGGTGAGCAGGCCGCCTTCCGAGGTCATCGGCGCTTGGTCATGCTGCCCTTCAGAGCGAGGCCGTCAGCCACTTCTGCTGACGATCAGCCTCGCTCCGGCACGCGCTGTCGCCAGCCGCCGGGGCCGCCTCAGCCGCCGAAACTCGCCCGTCAGAAGCCTAATAGCCCGTCGAGAGACCTTCCCCCGACCTGCTCCGACCTCACAACGGCGCTTGTGCCGCGACAAAGCACCCCGCTCGGCACTCCTTGCGTTGCCCGGCGAGGCTTGGCTCGGTGTGGAGAGGCTGATTCGGCCGCGCGTGGCGTGGACGAACCTCGGGATCGCAGGGCACAGCGGTACACGACCCCTCTGTGAAGCGTCCACTCGCTCGCGAGTTGGCCACACTGCCAACTCAACGAGTCCTGCCGCACCCATCAGCACCCCAGCGCGCCCAGACACAGCCCGGCTGTCGGAGAGGACGGTCTGTGCGTTCACCGCTCGGTGGGTGCCTTCGCAGGTCGAACAGGCCCCAGATTCAACTGGCCCGCTCATCCGGGACCGCTGCCGCCAGCTGTCCAGTTCGTGCCCTGAGTCAACCTCGCGATCCCACCAGTAGCACCCTCACTCCGAGTGCCGGCAACACCGCCGAGCAACACTCACCACACCTAATCCTCCTCCTCCGAAATCCCCCACCCCGCCGCCGCCGACAAGCCCTCCAGGTACCCGATCGCGCGTTCCGTCTTCGGGTACCGGTTCACCAGCTCCCAGAACGCCGCGTCGTGCCCTGGTTCGCGGAGGTGGGCCAGCTCGTGCACCAGCACGTAGTCCAGGACCCACGGCGGTACGCGCTGCAGGCGGTTGCTGACGCGGATCGTCGCGTCGACCGGGGTGCAGGAGGCCCAGCGGGTGCGCATGGGTGGCACCCAGCGCACGCTCGCGGGTATCGCCCGTGGATGGACGTACTTCGCCGCCAGCACGGCGCAGCGCGACAGCAGGGCCTCGTCCGAGGTTTTCGGGGACGACGGCTTCCGCTGTTCCGGGCGCTGGAGCCGGCGCTCCATCTCGGCGACCCAGTGCCGTTCTTCCGCGCGCGTCATGTACGACGGGATGAGCACCACGAGGGTGTCGTCTTTCCAGTACGCCGTGACGGTGTGGTGCCGGCGCGTGCTGCGCCGCACCTCGACCTTGTGTTCAGGAGTGTCCGACGGGGGGTTCGTTCCACCCCGGCCCCGCAGTGCGGGCATCCGTGCTTCGACCACCCGACAACGGTAAGGCCACCGACCGACAACTTGGGAGCGTCGGATGGTCACAGCCCCTAGTTGTCCACAACTCGGCCTGCCTGTGGATAACTCGGCATTTTCGGCCGGAGCACCGCCGCGGGAGTGTCAAGCTGATCATCATGAGCCTGTCCACAGTTCCTCCGCCGGACGTTCTGCTGCCGGCGTTCCCGACCTTGCTCCAGGGCCTCCACGTGCTCGAACGCGGCAACGACGAAGTCCAGATCGGCCTCGACCCGCGCCACGGCCTGGTGGTGACCGGGCTGGCGCCGAGCGTCGTCGCGCTCGTCCGTCGGCTCGACGGAAGCCGCGGGCTCGACGCCGTGCTCGCCGAGAGCGAACACCTCGACCAGCTGCGGCTTCTGCTCAAACAGCTCACCGCGCTCGGCCTCGTCACGGAAGCGCCCACCCACGCGGCCAGGCGCGTCGAGACCGGTTTCTGGTCCCTGCGCGCCCGCCACCACCAGACCGCGCTCACCGAGCGCCGGCGCCACAGCCTGGTCTCCGTGCGCGGCGACGGCCGGATCGCCGTGGCCGTGGCCGCACTGCTGGCCAACGCCGGGGTCGGCAACCTCGACGTCCGCGCCGGCGGCGTCGTGACCGAGGCCGACCTCGGCTCGGGCTACACCAGCGCCGAGCTGGGCCTGCCCCGCCGAAGAGCGCTGCAGAACGTGCTGGCCCGCGTCGCGCCCGAAGTCAGCACCGCGCGCAACCAGCAGCGCGCGCCCGACGTCGTGGTGCTCACCGACGCCGTGGTGCCCGCTCCGGAGCTGGTGGCGGGTCTGGCCGACGACGGCGTCACCTACCTGCCGGCCCGCGTCCGCGACGGCACGGTGATCGTCGGCCCGCTGGTCGTGCCCGGCCGCAGCACCTGCCTGCGCTGCTGCGACCTGACCAAGACCGATCTCGACGATTCCTGGCCCCGCGTCGCGGCCCAGCTCGTGGGCGTGGACCAGCGGCCCGATCTCGCGACCGTGCAGGCGTGCGCCTCGCTGGCCGTCGCGCAGGCCCTGCGGGTGCTCTCGCCCAGCGCCGAGCCGCCGCCGGCGTGGAACAGCACGCTCGAGCTCGACCCGTTCGAGGGCCGGCTGCGGCACCGGTACTGGGAGCCGCATCCCGGGTGCGATTGCGGCGCACCGGAAACGCCCCTCGACACCACATCCGAGACAGCGCCGCAGGCAGCGCCGCCGGAGACGTAGCCCACACCCCCTGGCAGGCTGCGGGCACCAAGGTCACCAAGGCAGAATTGACGGGGTGACCGATCCCGCAGACCGTGAATCCGCCCTGCCGCGCCGAGGTGCGGCGCGCACCGCGAAGCTCGCCAGCATTCCGCTCGGAATCGCCGGACGGGCCGTGGGCGGCTGGGGGAAGCGGCTCGCGGGCCAGAGCGCGGAACAGGTGAGCGCCACGCTGTCGGCGAAGGCCGCGGAGCAGCTGTTCGAGGTGCTGGGCACGCTCAAGGGCGGCGCGATGAAGTTCGGCCAGGCCCTGAGCGTGTTCGAGGCCGCCGTGCCCGACGACATGGCCAAGCCGTACCGCGAAGCGCTCACGAAGCTGCAGTCGGCCGCCCCGCCGATGTCGGCGCAGCAGACGCGCCGCGTGCTCGCGCAGCAACTCGGCCGCTCGTGGGAGGGCCGGTTCAAGCACTTCGAGGACGTCCCGGCGGCGTCGGCCAGCATCGGCCAGGTCCACCGCGCGACCTGGCACGACGGTCGCGAGGTCGCCGTGAAGGTGCAGTACCCGGGCGCAGATGAAGCGCTGCGCAGCGACCTCCGGCAGCTGCAGCGGTTCAGCCGGCTGTTCCAGGCGTTCGTGCCCGGCACGGACGTGAAACCGCTGATGGCCGAGCTCGCCGACCGCATGGACGAGGAGCTCGACTACCTCAACGAAGCCGACAACCAGCGCGCGTTCGTGAAGGCGTTCGAGGGTGATCCCGCGTTCCTCATCCCGCGCGTGGTGGCGAGCGCGCCCAAGGTCGTGATCACGGAATGGGTCACGGGCACGCCGTTGTCCCAGGTCATCGCCGACGGCGACCGCGCGACGCGCAATCTCGCCGGCCGGCTGCTGATGGAGTTCCACTACTCGTCGCCGGCGCGGGCGCACCTGCTGCACTCCGACCCGCACCCCGGAAACTTCATGGTCACCGACGACGGCCGCCTCTGCGTGCTCGACTTCGGCGGCGTCGCGAAGCTGCCCAACGGCATCCCGCGCCACCTGGGCGAGATGACGCGCCTGGCCCTCGACGGCGAGTCCGCCGACCTGATGCGGCTGCTGCGGGAGAACCGCTTCGTCCGCACTGACTCCGACCTCGCGGCCGACGAGGTGCTCGCCTACCTCGCGCCGTTCACGGAGCCGCTGGCCACGCCGACGTTCCACTTCACGCGCCGCTGGATGCAGCGCCAGGCCGGCCGCGTCGGCGACACCCGCGGCAGCGACTTCCGCGTCGGCCGGTCGCTGAACCTGCCGCCGGAGTACCTGATGATCCACCGCGTCACCGCAGGGTCCACCGGCATCCTCTGCCAGCTCGACGCCGAGGTCCCGGCGCGCGGCATCGTGGAACGGTGGCAGCCCGGCTTCGCCCGCTGAGTTATCCACAGGCAAGGCGGCTTCGGGGCCACTTTCGCTGAGTTATCCACAGATCCGCGAACCCGGTTCCACTCGGATGGCCGAGCGGTCATCCTCGAACCATGACGACTACCACCAGCATCCACAGTGTGGCTTTCCGTGATCCCGCCTCCGTCGGCGTGATCGACTTGAGAACGCTGCGCAGCGCCGGCGTCTCCACCCGCAGAGCCGCGCGGCTCGCTCAGCCGGGCGGGCCGTGGCGCCGCGTGTACCCCGGCGTATTCGTGGCCCAGAACAAACCGCCGACCCGATTACAGCTGCTGCACGCCGCGATCGCCCGCTACGGCCCCTCGGCCGTGATCACGGGCATCGACGCGCTGCGGGCCCACGGCGTCACCCACCCGCTCACCGGCGAGATCCACCTGCTGCTGCCGCACTACCGTCGCCCGCGCGCCGAGGCCGGCGTGCTCACCCACCGCACGGCCCGCATGCCCGAGCCCGTGCTGATCGACGGCCTGCCCTACGCCACCGCCCCGCGCGCCGCCCTGGACCTCGCGCGCCGCGAGACCGACCCGGTCGCCGTCCAGCGCTTCACGACCCTGCCGCTGTTCTGGGGTCTCTGCGACCGCGCCGAACTGCAAGCCGAGCTCGACGCCGGCAACCAGCGCGGCTCCTCCGCCGTCCGCGCCGTGCTGCGCACCCTCGACGACCACGAGACCTTCACCCACGGCCAGGCCCTCCGCATCCTCCGCGACACTCCCCTGCCACCCCCACGCTGGAACGTCACGATCTGCGACCTCCGCGGCCGCCGCATCGGCCTCGCCGACGCCTGGTGGGACGAGGTCGGCCTCGCCTGGCGCTACCGCACCGCCGCCGGCCCCACCGACTTCAGCCACCTCGCCCTCACGGCCACCGGCACCGTCCTCGTGCGCTGCACCCCCCGCCAACTCGACGAGACGCGCGCCGAGGTCTCCCGCGAGTTGGTCCGCGCGTACACGCAGGCGGCCCGAACGCCGCGGCCGAAGGTGCGCGCTCTGCATCGGGCGGATACGGCGGCCTGAGGCGGGGGTCGAGTTGGGGTGAGGTGGGCGCAGGCTGGCGAGCTGGGCCGGGCGGATAGGTAGGGCGGAGAAGTGTGGTTTAGCGCTTGCCGATCGCGCGAACCAGCTCGCCCGGCCGGCCAGCCGGTGGGCAGCGGGTTTCCGGAGAGTCCGGAGACAGGCAAGCGATCAGTGCGAGCTCACGGCAGTCCTCACGCCGCGGCGGCGCATTCTTCGACACCGCGGCAGTCCCGCCCTGGCGACCAGCAAACGGAGGGCGGATTCGCCAGCAGCCGCCGTGGAGCTTCCGCTCGATGCAATGCGCGAGATCGCGCGCGCAGGCCGCGCAAACCACCGGGTGTGACGACACTCAGGACAGTGCGGCGAGCGGCGGACCCGACACGGCCGCACCGCCCCGGCAACCCCAGCAAACGGAGGTGAGATTCACGAACAGCCGTCGAGGAGCTTCCGCTCGATGGCACGCAGGCGATCACGTGCGCAGGCCGCGCAAAGTCCGTGGGTGCGACGACACCTAGGGCAGCACAGCACGCTGCTCAGGCTCGACGAAGCAGGCTCGGCTACACCGGGAACATCGCTCCAGCAACCAGCGAACGAAGGTTCGGTCACCAGCGATCGCCGAGGAGTTCCGAGCCGATGCCACGCGCGCGATCACGGGCGCCCAAAGGCACCGGGCGTAACGCCCCCGCCGGACAGCACGGCGAGGGACCGGACCCGGCGCGGTCATATGGCCTCCGCGACCAGCGAGCAAAGGTGGTGTCACCAGCAATCGTCGGGGAAGTTCCGATCCGATGCCGCGCACGCGACCGTGCCGGGCCGCGCAAACCATCGAGTGCCACGACACCTAGGACAGCGCGGCAAGCCGATCGAACCCGGCTCGGCCACGCCGCCCGGCAATCAGCGAACGAAGGGCGGGTTACCAGTAATCGTCGGGGAGTTTCGACTCGATGTCGCGCACGTGGTCGCGGGCGCAGGTCGCGCAGAGCCACTCGGTGCGGCCGTTGTCTTTGGTCGACACCCAGGACAGTGCGGCGAGCGGGTCGGGCTCGGTGGAGCGGGTGCGGCCGCAGCGGGAGCAGGCGGGGTCGGGGGCGGTCACCGTCGGCGTCCACAGTGGACGGTTTTCGCGCCGGTGAGGTAGAGGTCGCGGCGGGTGGCGAGGTGGTGGGGGCCGTCGGGGTCGAGGAGGGTGGTGAGGGTCGCGCGGTCGTCCGGGGTGAGGTGGTCGGCGCCGAACTCGAAGATGCGCGCGATGCGCCGCACCACGTAGTCGGCGAGCAGCTCGGGGCCCGGCGCGGGATGGTGCACGAGCGCGCCGAACGAGTCGACCTCGGTCAAGTCGGCGCGCTCCAGCGCGACGGACCAGCCGTACGGCATCGCGACCGCCCCCTCGATACCCTCCCGCATGCCGATGAACCACTCGGCCTGCGCCGCCAGCAGCCGATCCTCGAGCCCTGGCCTGCCGACGCCCAAATCCCAAGGCAGGCAACGGAAATCCAGCCCACCCTCCGCCAACGCGACCAGCCCACCCACCTTCGCAACCGCCGCGACCGTCCCCACGGCCCGCTGCTGGTCCGCCAAGTGATGCACCACGCGCGACGCCCACACCAAATCCGCCGCCGGCAACACCCCCGGCAGTCCCGCATCAGCCAGGTCCCCCCGCACGGCCCGCACCTCGACCACCCCGGAGGCCACCCCAGCCGAACGACCCACACCAGCGCCACTGCCCGACACCTGTCCGGCCGAGCTGTCGAGCTTCCCTAGGGCCGAACCGCTGCCCGGCACCAGACCAGTCGAGCCGTCGGCAACGCGCGCAAGTCCAGCCGAGCTGTCGAGCTTCCCTGCGGCCGAACCGCTGCCCGGCACCGGACCGGTCGAGCCGTCAGCGACCGGCACAGGTCCTGCAGAGCCGTCGGGCTCCCCCACTACCGAGTCGCTTTCCGGCGCTAGTCCCGCCGAGCCGTCGGCGGGCGGCGCAGGTCTGGCCAAGCCGCCCGCCTTGCCTACGGCCAAGTGGCCGCCCGAGTCGCCGCCACCCTGCACCTGCGCTTCGGTGGCACTCGCCGGTTCGCCGTTCAAGGTCCTCGCGCGCTCGCTCGGCCCCAACGGCTTTCCGACCCAGCCGTCGCTTGTCGCGGGAGCGTCGGTGGCGCCGGCAGACGCGACAGCGGCAGCGGCCCTGACCGATTTCTCGGCCTCGGTGAGCAGCTCGGGCGTCGCGTCGACGAGGATGATGGTGCCGCCGCCGTGGGTGGTGAGGGCGTGGGCGAAGTGTGTGCTCATGCCGCCGGCGCCGCAGCCGAGGTCGACGATCGTCGGGTTTGCCGGCAGGGCGGCGACGAGCCGGTGGGCGATGGCGGACTGGGCGTCGGCGTCGAGGGTGTCGGCCGTGCGGAGCTGCGTCAGGCGCTCGGCCCAGTCGATGTGGTCATGCGTATGAGCGGACACCGCCTCATTCAACACCCGAGGCGCCGACCCGACCGAGAAGCCGGACCGACGAAGCCGCCGGTCATCCGCGCAGCGGCACGAGCGTCGAGTACAGGACGGGCGGCGATGCGCAGGATCAAGAAAGCACTTGTCTGAATCGAGCGCGATCTCGCGACGCGTCCGCCCGAACCAGTCGCGGGTAGCCACGCACCGGCGCCGAAATCCCGCGCTGGTCGGCAAACCGACAGCGCAACCGGCAAGTCACCACCGCGGGTATTGCACGGCGCGCAACGGAAAACAGCGGCGGCACCGGTGAGCTGCCGTAGCGCTAGCGAGATGCGCCCGGAAGCGAATGAGCGCCCACAAAGGATGTACAGCTCATGACTCGCTTCACCCGGATGCCCGGACCCGCAAAAATCCCGGAGACATCACCCGTGCGGAGGACACGACGCAGCATCCGGCCCACCGCAACCGAACTCGCGCGCCCTGGCGCGTTGTCTGAACACTTTCCGAATTCCCCAAGAATCCCGCGAACACCAAACCCGCATCAGGACATGCCGGAAGGCCGGCCACCACAAGGTGACCGGCCCTCCGGCATGGCTGTCAGACTCCAGACCTCAAGCCCGAAGATCCCAAAGCACCCCCGAGGCCACAACCAGACCCCGGAAATACCTCAGCCTCCCCGAACCACGGCTCAGTCCTGGAAGCGCTGCGAGCGGTCCGTCGCCCAGCGGGCTACGCGGGACCACCGGCGGGCTGCGCGGGCGCGGCGCCACGGGCGCAGCGCTTGGCTTTCTTGGTGCAGATCCCGTATTCGGGCACGGGACAGTTCTTCGTGAAGCAACATTTCGCTGGTCTCCTGAGTATCGAGCTGTTTCGGTAGCGGGTGCGCGACGTCGGGTTCGCGGGTGCGGGCCTCGTAGTCGCGGATGGTGATGAGTTCGACGGTCATGCGGCGGCGCTCCGGGCAGCGGCGGCGGGCTCGAGAGCGGCGTTCTTGCGCGGGCGGCCGCGGGGCCGCTTGCGCGCGATCACGACACCGCGCTCGAAGATCTCGCCACCCCAGACGCCCCAGGGCTCGCGCCGGGAGAGGGCGCCGGCGAGGCAGGCCTCGCGGACGGGGCAGTCGCCGCACAGGGACTTGGCGCGCTCGAGCTCGGCGGGAGACTCGGCGAACCAGAGGTCCGCGTCGCGGGAACGGCAGGGCAGGTCGAGCTCGGGGGCCGCGGCCCCGTCGAGCAGGTCGCCGATGCCGAGGTCGAACCCCTCGGCGAAGGCGATGGCGGAAGACATATCGGTGCTCCTTCTTGTCGTTACGGTGGTTTCGGGACGGTTGATCGAACTGGACAACTTGTTCCTCATGGGGTTGTGCAGCCAAAAAAACACGAAGGCCGCGGATCCGGTTACCGGTTCCGCGGCCTTCGTGAGCCTCGTGTCCTGACTAGGTCAGGAACTTCGCTCCCGTATCGACAACGGAACACGGAACTTCTTGATGGTCGGCTGATCGACGTCAACCTGCGGGTACGCGCCAACCAGCGCGGCCGGGGCAAGGGTGACCTCGACGGTGACATCGGCAGGGGTCCACGTGCGCTCTTCAACGCGACGGAATCCGCCGACGTGAGCGCTCGTGACCGAACCCGGAATCGACACACCGGTACCCTGGCGCGAAGCGGGGATCAGGCCGCAGCCGGACAGACCGGTGCCAGGGTTCAGGAGCATCATGTTGCTGTTCATTTCACCGGCACCACCTTCCGCTGTCAGGACGTTCGCCACCCGAGGCGGCGCGCGTCATATGGATCCCCAGACCGGGGGCTTCCCACCCGGGTAGGAGCAGATTATTGCCCCTCGCACACCGGGGCAACTTATTTTCCCGAAAACTCTCCGAAGCTACGAAGATCGCCTCCGAGCAGCGGGTTCGCCGCACCGATCAGGGCGGCGACGCGGTCAAGACCGCATCGAGGCGCGAACCACGTCGAGCACCTCCGCGCCGAAGCGTTCGAGCTTCGTCGCGCCGATGCCGGAGATCGACACGAGCGCTCCGTCGTCGGTCGGTCGCTGTTCGGCGATCGCCATGAGCGTCGCGTCGGTGAACACCACGAACGCCGGCACCTTCAGCTCCCGGGAACGCTCGCCGCGCCAGGCCTTCAGCTTCTCCAGCAGCCCTTCATCCACTGTGGACGGGCACTTCGAGCACCGCCCCAGCTTCACCTCGATCGTCTGCAGCAGCGGCCCGCCGCACAGCCGGCAGCGCGCCACCTTCGAACCCGGCGCCGACGCCTGCTGCGACCGCGCGACGCGAGCCGCCGGGTGGTCCTCCGGGATCAGCCCGTAGAGGAACCGGCTGCGACGCCGGTTGCGGCGGCCGCCGGGCGTGCGCGAGAGCGACCACGAGAGCGACAGGTGCTCCCGCGCCCGCGTGACGCCGACGTAGAACAGCCGCCGCTCCTCTTCGATGGCGGCCTCGTCGTCGCCCGCGTGCAGGATCGGCATGGTGCCCTCGGACAGCCCGACGAGGAACACCGCGTCCCACTCCAGGCCCTTCGCGGCGTGCAGCGAGGCCAGCGTGACGCCCTCGACGGTCGGCGGGTGCTGCGCCGCCGCGCGCTGCTCCAACTCCGCGACGAACCGCGGCAGGTCGGCGTCGGCGACGGTCGCCGCCAGCTCCTCGGCGAGCTCCACCAGCGAGAGCAGCGCGTCCCACCGCTCCTTCGCCGCCCCGCCGGCGGGCGGCTGCTCGGTGAGCCCGACGCGCGCGAGCACCGATCGCACCACCGTGACCAGATCGAGCGAGGTCGGATCCGCCGACGCGACGCGCAGGGCCGACATCGCCTGCCGCACCTCCGCGCGGGCGAAGAACCGCTCGCCGCCGCGCACGAGGTACGGGATGCCGACCTCGGACAGCGCCTGCTCGTACGCCTCCGACTGCGCGTTGACGCGGAACAGCACCGCGACCTCACTGGCCGACACTCCCCCGTCGAGCAGCTCACGCACGCGCCGCGCGGCCGCCGCGGCTTCGGCCGGCTCGTCCTCGTACTCGGCGAAGCGCGGCTCGGGCCCCGGCGGACGCTGGCCGATGAGCTTGAGCCGCGAACCCGCCGGCCGCCCGCGCGCCGCGCCGATCACCCGGTTGGCCAGCCCGACGACCTCGGGCGTCGACCGGTAGTCGCGCTCGAGCCGCACCACGGTGGCTTCAGGGAAGCGTCGCGTGAACTCCAGCAGCGGCCGCGGCGAGGCGCCGCCGAAGGAGTAGATGGTCTGGTTGGCGTCGCCGACCACGGTGAGGTCGTCGCGTCCGCCGAGCCAGGCGTCGAGCAGCCGCTGCTGCAGCGGCGTGACGTCCTGGTACTCGTCGACCACGAAGCAGCGGTAGCGATCGCGGAACTCGACGGCGACGGCTTCGTGCTCCTCGAGCACGGCCGTGGTGTGCAGGAGCAGGTCGTCGAAGTCGAGCACCTGCGCGGAGTTCTTGATCTCCTCGTACAGCCGGTAGACCTGCGCGACCTGCGCCACCGGCGCCGGGGTGTCACGCTGCGTGCGCGCGGCGACCGCCGGGTAGTCGTCGGGCGACACGAGCGAGGCCTTGCTCCACTCGATCTCGCTCGCGAGGTCGCGCAGCACCTCCGTCTCCGTGCTCAGCCGCGCGCGCTGCGCCGCCTGCGCGACGAGCCGGAACTTGTTGTCGACGAGATCCCACGGCCGGTCGCCGATCACACGCGGCCAGAAGTAGCGAAGCTGCCTTCGCGCGGCCGCGTGGAACGTGAGCGCCTGCGCGGCGTCGACGCCGAGACCGCGCAGCCGCGTGCGCATCTCGCCCGCCGCGCGCGTGGTGAAGGTGACGGCGAGTACCTGCCCGGCCGACACGTGACCCCCGCTGACCAGGTGCGCGATGCGGTGCGTGATCGTGCGGGTCTTGCCCGTGCCGGCGCCGGCGAGGACGCACACGGGCCCGCGCGGCGCGGAGGCGGCGGCTCGTTGCTCGGGATCGAGCCCGTCGAGGAGGCCGGGACGACTCTTCGAAGACGATGCGCTTGCCACCCCTCGATCCTCGCAGAGGGGGCCGACGGATTCGTGGCAGGGCACGCGGCCGTATCCTGGTCAGATGGCGGGAAAGCAGGACAAGGAAGCGGCCAAGCTGGCCAAGCAGGAGAAGCGCGCGGCCAGCAAGGCGAAGCGTGGGCAGCTCTTCGAGGCGTTCAAGATGCAACGCCGCGAAGACCCGATGCTGATTCCTTGGATGGCCGGCTCGATCATCGTCGTCGCGGGCGTGCTGTTCGGGGTCGGCTTCATCTTCAACCTGCAGTGGACGCTGTTGCCGCTGGGCATCGTGCTGGGCCTGCTGCTGGCGGTGATCATCTTCGGCCGCCGCGTGCAGAAGACCGTGTACTCGAAGGCCGACGGCCAGCCCGGCGCCGGCGCGTGGGCGCTGGAGAACATGCGCGGCAACTGGCGCGTGACGCCGACCGTCGCCGTGACCACGCAGCTCGACGCCGTGCACCGCGTGCTCGGCGCGCCCGGCGTGATCCTCGTGGCCGAAGGCGCGCCGCACCGCGTGAAGGCGCTGCTCTCGCAGGAGAAGAAGCGCGTTTCGCGGCTGATCGGCGACACCCCGATCTACGACTACACCATCGGCAGCGGCGAGACCGAGATCCCGCTCAAGAAGCTGCAGGGCACGCTGATGAAGCTGCCGCGCAACCTCAAGCCCCCGCAGGTCGACGCCCTCGAGGCCAAGCTCGCCGCCCTCGGCAGCCGCGGCGCGGCCATGCCGAAGGGCCCGATGCCGGCCGGCGCGAAGATGCGCAACGTCCAGCGGACGATCCGCCGTCGCTGACCTGGTTCCACGAAAAAGGCCTCCCGAGCACCAGTCGGGAGGCCTTTTTCGTACGCAGGGTCGGGCTTAGCGCGCGGGCGCGGTTTGTCCGCCGGCTTCAGACTTGTCCGCGGAGTCGACTTCGCCCGCCAGGTTCAGCCTCGTCCGGAGTCAGCTTTGCGTGGCGCTCAGCGGTGCCTGGAGTTCAGATTTGTCCGTCTGGTTCAGCTTTGTCCGGAGTTCAGCTTGGCCGGGACGCTCAGCGCAGCCGGATCACGACGGTGCCGGTCACGCGGTCGAGCCAGCTGCGACCGTCGATGTTGCGCACGATCGCCGGCACGATCACCACCGTGAGCACCATCCGCACCAGCGCCCGCCACGGCCCGACCATCGTCGCGCCGTCGAGCCGAGCCACGCGGACGCCGACGGCGCCCATGCCCGCGGTGAAGCCGAAGAACGTGACCGGCACGGTCGTGATCACGGCCCAGACCACGCCGGCCCACCAGTTGAACGTCTGCATCGCGGCGACGTCCTGCACGTCGTAGCGCACGAAGAGCGTGGTGATCAGGCCGGCGAGCACCAGGTCGATGACCAGCGCCACCAGCCGCGCCCCACCGCCCGCCACCGAGCCGACGCCCGATTCGGGCAACCCGAACGTTTCACCCCGCCACTTCGGCGCGGTTCGCTCACTCGCGCCCGGACCGTTGCCGGTTCCGGGGAGCCACTCGCCCGTCCATCTCGCCACCCGTCCAGGGTATGCCGGTGGCGCGCACCACATTCGCCCTGGTCGGATGGCACGTGTCACGTCACCCGTTAACGTGTGTGAAACATACGGGTGACGGTCGGGCAACACCGCACTCTTAGCGTGAGCCGAAGAGAGTACTGCCGAGCGAGCTCGATCGAAGAAGGAGTCACCGAGGGTGCCCACTACTCCAGACGACATCCAGCGCCTGATCGCCGACGAGAAGGTGGAGTCCATCGACGTCAGGTTCTGCGACCTGCCGGGCGTGATGCAGCACTTCACGGTGCCCGCGAAGGCCTTCGACCTCGAAGCCTACGAAGAGGGCCTGGCCTTCGACGGCTCGTCCGTGCGCGGTTTCCAGTCGATCCACGAGTCCGACATGATGCTGCTGCCGGACCCCGAGACGGCGCGCATCGACCCGTTCCGCAAGACGAAGACGCTGTCGCTGAACTTCTTCGTGCACGACCCGTTCACGCGTGAGGCCTACAGCCGCGACCCGCGCAACATCGCGCGCAAGGCCGAGCAGTACATCGCCGAGTACGGCGTGGCCGACAACGTGTACTTCGGCCCGGAAGCCGAGTTCTACATCTTCGACTCGATCCGCTTCGACTCGGCCGAGCACGCGTCGTTCCACGAGATCGACTCCGTCGAGGGCTGGTGGAACACCGGCGCCGACGAGGTGGGCGGCAACCAGGGTTACAAGACGAAGTTCAAGGGCGGCTACTTCCCCGTACCGCCGGTCGACCACTTCGCCGACCTCCGCGACGACATCGTCCGCCAGCTGCAGGGCTCCGGCTTCGAGATCGAGCGCGCGCACCACGAGGTGGGCACCGCCGGTCAGACGGAGATCAACTACAAGTTCAACACGCTGCTGCACGCTGCCGACGACCTGCAGCTGTTCAAGTACATCGTGAAGAACACCGTGTTCAACGCCGGCAAGACCGCCACGTTCATGCCGAAGCCGCTCGCGGGCGACAACGGCTCGGGCATGCACTGCCACCAGTCGCTGTGGAAGGACGGCCAGCCGCTGTTCCACGACGAGTCCGGCTACGCGGGCCTGTCCGACACGGCGCGCCACTACATCGGCGGTCTGCTCAAGCACGCGCCGAGCCTGCTGGCCTTCACGAACCCGACGGTGAACTCCTACCACCGCCTGGTGCCGGGCTTCGAGGCGCCGGTTTCGCTGGTCTACTCGCAGCGCAACCGCTCCGCGTGTGTCCGCATCCCCATCACGGGCAACAACCCGAAGGCCAAGCGCGCCGAGTTCCGCTGCCCCGACTCGTCGGGCAACCCGTACCTGGCCTTCTCCGCAATGATGATGGCCGGTCTCGACGGCATCAAGAACAAGATCGAGCCGCCGGAGCCCATCGACAAGGACCTCTACGAGCTCCCGCCCGAGGAGGCCAAGAACGTCAAGCTCGTCCCGGGCGACCTGGGCACGGTGCTCGACACCCTGGAAGCCGACCACGACTTCCTCCTCGAGGGCGGCGTCTTCACGCCCGACGTGATCGAGACGTGGGTGCAGTACAAGCGCGAGAACGAAATCGACCCGCTGCGGCTGCGCCCGCACCCGTACGAGTTCTCGCTGTACTACGACGTGTGATCGACCGGCCGTCGCGTTGAGCTGACGGCCTGAAAGACGCGGGACGGCGGTCGAGGGGAATACCCCGGCCGCCGTCCCGATCTTTTGTGCACTTGTCGCCTCGGCGAGTCGTCGGAACAGTCAGCACCATCTCACCTTCGAACCGCTGGTACACCGTCCAGTTCGACGACGTGGTCGCCCGGGTGACCTGGACGACCACACCACCTGCGGTCGGCACCGTCGGGAGATTCACGGTGTCCCGCATGCTCGACGCCACGCACCGCGTCACGGTCGCACCGGAGCATGCCTGAATCATGCCTGCGGAGGTCGAGAGGAAAACCCGACGGCCGGCCCGCGTTTTTGTCCTGTGCGCCGTTGACTGAAATCCTGGGTGGTTGATCCGGTGGACCTCATCGGTCGGGCTGTGGGCCTGTTCGCCGTGACGAACGTGGACGATCTCGTGGTCCTGGCACTCTTCTTCGCCCAGGGCCGTGGCCGGCCCGGCACCGCGCGAGTCGTCGCGGTCGGGCAGTACCTCGGTTTCCTGCTCATCCTGGGCATCGCGGCCGCGGCCGCGTTCGGCGCGACCCTGCTCCCGGAGGACTTCCTCCCGTACCTCGGCCTGCTGCCCCTCGCGCTGGGCGTCCACGCGGCTGTCCAGGCTTGGCGGCACCGGCGTGACCGCGACGAAGCCGAGAGCCCCTCCGGCAACGGCCCGAGGATCTGGCAGGTCGCGGCCGTGACCTTCGCCAACGGCGGGGACAACATCGGGGCGTACGTCCCGGTGTTCGCCACCGCCGGCGTCGGCGGCATGAGCGGCTACGCGGTGGTGTTCCTCGTCCTGGTGGCCGTGTGGATCGCCGCCGGCCGGTACCTCGCCGGCCGCCCGGCCGTCGCGCGAGTGCTCGCCCGCTGGGGGAACGTGCTCCTGCCGGTGGTCCTCATCGCACTCGGCCTGCTCATCCTGATCGAGGGCGGCCGTTAGCGGCGGCCGAGGAAACCCCGGCCGCCGCTAATGAAAACGCCTCACTCCACCAGGAGGTCCTCCACCATGATCGGGATGTGTCGCACCCGCACGCCCGTCGCGTTGTAGACCGCGTTCGCGATGGCCGCGGCGACGCCGACGGTGGCGATTTCGCCGATGCCGCGGGCGCCGACGGCGTTGTGGAAGGTGTCGGGGTACTGGACGAAGTGGACGTCGATGTCCGGGATGTCGGCGTTGACCGGCACGAGGTAGCTCGCGAAGTCGCCCGTGGCGAAGCGGCCGTGGGAGTCGAGTTCGAGGGCCTCGTGCAGGGCGGCGGAGACGCCCCAGATCATGCCGCCCTTGATCTGGCTGCGGGCGAGCTTGTCGTTGATGATGCGGCCGCCGTCGAAGACGCCGAGCATGCGCGAGACGCGGGTTTCGCCGGTGAGGCGGTGCACGCGCACTTCGCAGAACTGGGCGCCGAAGGAGCTGAACGAGTGCTTCGTGAGCTCCTCACCCGGGGCCGAGGAGCCCTTGGCGGACAACGAATCCCGGCCGACTGCCTGCAGCAGCTCACCGAAGGGCATGGTGGCGGTGTCGCCGTGGACGAGGCCGTCGGCGTAGGTCACCACTTCGCCGGCGAAGGGTGCGTCGGGGGCGGAGGCCAGGGCGACGAGCGCGTCGAGGACCTCACTCGCGGCCAGCATGATCGCGGTGCCGACGCTCGCGGTGGCCGTGGAGCCGCCGGACATGCCGCCGGGTGGGAGGCGCGAGTCGCCGAGGCGCGGCGTGATGCGCGTGGGCGGGAGGTCGAGGGATTCGGCGCCCACGGACGACATCACGTTCAGCAGGCCCGTGCCCGGGTCGGCGCCGCTGGTGGCGACCTCGGCGCTGCCGTCGGCGTTCAGCGTGATCCCGACGGTGGCCGGGAAGCGCAGGGCCGGGAACATCGCCGTGGCCATGCCCATGCCCACGAGCCAGTCGCCGTCGGCGCGGCCGCCCGGCTGCCGCTGCGACCAGTGGAATTCACGCGCGCCGATGGTGAAGCACTCGTCGAGGTGCTTGCTCGACCACTGCAGGTCCTTGCCCGGCGGCGCGAGCGAGCTGTTGCGCACGCGCAGCTCGATCGGGTCCATGCCCAGCGCCACGGCCAGCTCGTCCATCGCGCTCTCCAGCGCGAACGAGCCAGGCGCCTCACCCGGCGCCCGCATGAACGTGGTGGACGGGATGTTGAGCGGCACCATCTTCTGGCTGATGGACAGGTTCTTCGTCGCGTACCACTCGCGTGAGGTGCCGTGCGAGGTCGGCTCCACGAACGAGCGGTCCATCGCCGTGCTCGACCACGAGTCGTGGCGCAGGCCGAGGATCGTACCGTCGGCGTCGGCGCCGATCGTCACCTTCTGCAGCGTGGTGGCGCGCCCGGCGGTCGCGGTGAACACCTGCTCACGGGTGAGCGCCGCCTTCACCGGACGGCCCAGCCGCCGTGCCGCGACGGCCGCGAGGAACGCCGGCGTGGACGTGCGGCCCTTGCCGCCGAACGCACCGCCCACGTAGGGATTGATCACGTGCACGGCCGAGACGTCCAGGTCGAGCGCGCCGGCGAGCTCCATGGCCACCAGGTTGCTGCCCTGGTTGCCCGTGTACACCGTGAGCTCATCGTCGGCCCACACCGCGACGGCCGAGTGCGGCTCCATCGCCGCGTGGTTCTGTGTGGCCGTGCGATAGGTGTTGTCCACCACGAACGGCGCCGCGGCGAAAACGTCCCTAATGGACTCCACGCCGTCCTCGAGCACCTCGATCTGCGGCGGGTTGCCGCGCGATTCCGGTGCGTCCTCGGCCGAAGCGAGGCCCTCGTCGAACGACAGCAACGCCGGCTTCTCCGCGTACGTCACGCGCACGAGCGAAGCCGCGTCACGCGCCTGCTCGAACGTTTCCGCGACGACGAAGCCGATCGGCTGCCCGTAGTAGCCGACGTCGGCGTTGCGCAGCGGCACCCACGTCTCCCCCATCAGCGGCGAGACGGCGGCGCGCAGGCCCAACTGGTCGAACGGCGTGTAGATCGCGACCACGCCGGGCGCCGCCTCCGCCGCGCTCAGGTCTACGGACTCCATCCGCCCGTGGGCCACGGTGCTCACCACGACGTAGCCGTACGCCATGCCGGGGAAGTTGTGGTCCAACGCGTACTTCGCGCGCCCGGTGACCTTCAGCGGCGCATCGAGCCGGTCGTTCATCGACGGCTCCCTTCGGTCAGCTCCAGCAGCGCGCGCACGACCGTGCGCTTCACCAGGGACACCTTGAACGAGTTGAACTCCAACGTCCGCGCGCCTTCGGCCGCCAGCGCAGCCGCCTGCTCGAACGACTCCTCCGTGGCCGGCTTGCCGCGCAGCGCTTCCTCGACGGCCGTGAGCCGCCACGGCACCGTCGCCACGCCACCGACGGCCACACGAGCGTCGGCGATCACGCCGTCACGCACGTCGAGCGCCACCGCGGCCGAAGCCAGCGCGAACTCGTACGACTGGCGATCGCGGATCTTCACGTACGTGGAGTTCTCGGCCCAGTCGAGCCGCGGCACGCGCACCTCGGTGATCAGCTCGCCGGTGCGCAGGTCGTTTTCGACGTCCGGGGTCTCGCCCGGCGTGCGGTAGAACTCGGTGAGCTTCACCGTGCGCTTGCCGGTCTTGCTCGTGAGCTCGACCTCGGCGTCGAGCGCGACGAGCGCCACGGCCACGTCGCTGGCGTGGGTTGCCACGCAGGATTCGCTGGTGCCGAGGATCGCGTGCATGCGGTTCACGCCCGTGAGCGCGGAGCAGCCGCTGCCGGGGTCGCGGCGGTTGCACGGCGTGTTCACGTCGCGGAAGTACGAGCACCTGGTGCGCTGCAACAGGTTTCCGCCGATGCTGGCCATGTTGCGCAGCTGCTGTGAAGCGCTGAGCAGCAGCGCGCGCGAGATCGCCGGGTACACGCCGGCGTGCGCGGCGACATCGCCCATCCGTTCCAGCGCCCCGAACCGCAGGCCGTCGGCGGTGTCGATGCCGCGCAACGGCAGGTCGTTGATGTCCAGCACGCGCTGCGGCGTCAGAACATCGAGCTTCATCAGGTCGACGAGGGTGGTGCCGCCGGCCAGGAACGTGCCCGGCTCGGCGAGCGCGGCGTCGATCGTGGTGGGTGCGGTGAGCTCAAACGGTCGCATCGGCCCGCCTCGTCCGCTCGGCGGCCTGCTCCACGGCGGCGACGATGTTCGGGTACGCGGAACAGCGGCACAGGTTGCCGGACATGAACTCGCGGACGTCGCTCACCTCGTCGCGCACCGCGGCCACGGCCGACATCACCTGGCCCGCGGTGCAGAACCCGCACTGCAGCGCGTCCTGGTCCACGAACGCCTGCTGCACGGGGTGCAGGGTGTCTTCGGTGGACAGGCCTTCGACGGTGGTCACCGGCTTGCGCACGGTGGCCGCGAGGGTGAGGCACGAGAGCACGGGTTTGCCGTCGACGTGCACGGTGCAGGCGCCGCACTGACCGCGGTCGCAGCCCTTTTTGGGGCCGGTCACGTCGAGCCGTTCGCGCAACGCGTCGAGCAGCGTCACGCCGGGTTCCACGGCGAGGCGCTCGACCCGTCCGTTGATTTCGAGGGAGATGTCCACAGGGATCTCTTTCCCGCAGGGATGTGGTGGGAGAAGCCGGCCGCTCGGCCGGCGTAAACTAGCGGATAGTGATCCGCTACAGCTCGTGTTTTCGAGGCTAGCGGATTAGTATCCGCTTCGCAACGAAGGTGGCCCTGGGGCCGTCGGCGGCTGCACTAAAGTCTTGACCAGGGCGGCCGCCGCCCCACCAGCCGCGGGAGGAACGATGTCGACGGGATCGGTCAGCCCGCGGCGCGCGGACACCCGCCGCAACCACGAGCGAATCCTCGTCGCCGCGGCGAAGGCGCTCGCGTGCTCGGGCGAGGTGTCGTTCAACGCCATCGCGAAGCAGGCCGAAGTCGGTGTCGGCACCGTCTACCGCCACTTCCCCACCACGGCCGACCTGATCCTCGCCGTGTACGAGCGCGAAGTGGCCCAGCTGGTCGACATCGTCCCCAAATTGCTCGAAGAGTGCCCGCCCGAACAGGCGTTCCGCGTCTGGGCCACCGAACACCTCGCGCGCTACCTCTTCACCAAACGCGGTCTCGCCGCCGCCTTGCGCGCGACCTCGGCCGACGCCACGCTGCCGTTCCACGCGTACACCCGCCTGCTCGACGCCCTCGACACGCTGCTGAAAGCCAACGTCGCCGCCGGCACCGTCCGGCCGGACATCACGGTGGAAACGGTGATGCGCGCGATGGGCGGCCTGCTGTTGCTGCGGCCCGACGAGGACTGGAAGGCCGCCACGGAGACCCTGGTGGATTTCGTGTGGCGGGGCATGCGAGCGGATTGAGCGAGGTCCGACCGCGCCGAGAGGCTGACCGGCCCACGCCGGCGCTATTCCCCCGTCGACAGCACCTTCAGGTCCAAGCCCGCACGTTCGAACCGGCCACGCGGATCGTCGACGAGGCGGCGGGCCTCCAGGTCCATCAGCCCGACCGTGCAGGTGATCTCGGCCGACAGCGTGCCGTCGAGTTTGAGGATGCGGGAGGTCATCCAGAAGACCTTGCCGTCGGCGAAGCGGGCGTCGCAGGTGACGTCGACGACGTCGCCGGCGCGGAGTTCGCGGCGGTAGACGATGTGGGACTCCAGGAGCACCGGCGCGACGTTTTCCGCGCGCAGCCCGGCATCGCCGGCGGCAGCGAAGAGTTCGATGCGGGAAACCTCGCCGTAGGAGTGGTACACGGCGTGGTTGAGGTGGCCCAGCGAGTCGAGCTCGTAGTGGCGCACCTTGATGCGGGTGCGGAACGGTTCGCGGTCGGTCACCCGGCCCACTCTAGATCGCGGCGGGACCTAGTTCTCGTAGAACAGCTCTTCGACCACGGCGTGCGCGCGGCGTGTGACGCGGCGGTAGGAGTCGAGGAACTCGCCCGGGTCGTCGTCCACGGTGTAGCCGAACACGCGCGCCACGGCGGCCAGGTCGCGGCCCGAGCTCGGCACCTCGTCCACGGCCTTGCCGCGCACGAGCATCCCGGCGTTGCGCACCCGCGTGGCCAGCAGCCACGCCTCGCGCAGCGAATCCACGGATTCCGCGGGCGCCAGGCCCGTTTCCGCGAGCGCGGTCAACGCGTCGAGCGTGGACGCGGTGCGCAGGCTCGGCTGTTCGTGGGCGTGTTGCAGCTGCAGCAGCTGCACGGTCCACTCGACGTCGGCCAGGCCACCGCGGCCGAGCTTGGTGTGCCGCGTCGGGTCGGCGCCGCGGGGCAGGCGTTCGGTTTCCACGCGGGCCTTGATGCGGCGGATTTCGCGGGCCTTCGTGGCGTCCAGGCCGCCTTCGGGGTAGCGCACGGGGTCGATCATCGTGATGAACCGCTCGCCGAGGTCCTCGTCGCCGGCGATGAACCGGGCGCGCAGCAGCGCCTGCGCCTCCCAGACTTCGCCCCAGCGCTGGTAGTACGCGCGGTAGGAGTCCAAGGTCCGGACCAGTGGTCCGCTGCGGCCCTCGGGGCGCAGGTCCGCGTCGACGAGCAGCGCCGGGTCGGAAGTGGGCGCGCCCAGCATCTTCCGCACGGTCTCGGCCACCGACGAAGCGAACTTCACCGCGTCGGAGTCCGACACACCTTCCGCCGGCTCGCAGACGAACAGCACGTCGGCGTCGGAGCCGTAACCGAGTTCCGCGCCGCCGAGCCGGCCCATGCCGATCACCGCGACGGTCGCCGGCGTGCGGCCCAGCTCCGCCTGCCGCTGCCGGTACGCGGCGGCCAGCGCACCCTGCAGCACGGCGACCCACACGCTCGACAGCGCCTCGCACACGGCCGGAACGTCAAGCAGGCCCAGCAGATCCGCGCACGCGACGCGCAGCAATTCGTGGCGCCGCAACGAACGTGCCGCCGCGACCGCCGCGTTCAGGCCGGGCTGACGGCGCACCGTGGCCCGCAGCGACGTGGCCACCTCGGCCGGCCGTCGGCCCGTGAGCCGAGCCGGTTCTCCCAGCAGCTGCAGCACTTCCGGCGCGCGCACGAGCAGGTCGGGCACGAGCTTCGATGTGCCCAGCAGGAACGCGAGGCGCTCCACCACCGTGCCCTCGTCGCGCAGCACCCGCAGGTACCACGGCGTGTCCTCCAGCGCCTCGGAAACCTTGCGGTACGACAGCAGGCCGCCGTCGGGATCCGGCGTGTCGGCGAGGAAATCGAGCAGCACAGGCAGCAGCGCCTGCTGGATCGCCGCGCGCCGCGAGACACCCGAAGTGAGCGCCTTGATGTGCTGCAGCGCGCCTTCCGGCGCGGCGTAGCCGAGCGCGGCGAGCCGGCTCGCGGCCTGTTTCGTGGTGAGCCGCAACGCTTCCGTCGGCACGTTGGCCACCGACTGCAGCAGCGGCCGATAGAAGACCTTCTCGTGCAGCCGCCGGATGCCCTGCGCGTGGCGGCGGAACTCCGCCAGCAACTCCTGACCCTGAGTGCGCCCGCGCGCCGACCGGATCCCGCACGCGCGCGCGACGATGCGCAGCTCGTCGACGTCGCTCGACTCGGGGAACAGGTGCGTGCGCCGGAGCCGGCGCAGCTGCAGCCGGTGCTCCACGGTGCGCAGGAACTCGTACGACGAGCCCATTTCCGACGCGTCCGCCCGGCCGACGTAACCGCCTTCCCCGAGCGCCGCCAGAGCCTCCATTGTGGACGGTGAGCGCAGCTCGGGATCGACGCGGCCGTGCACGAGCTGCAGCAGCTGCACCGCGAACTCGACGTCGCGCAGCCCGCCGCGGCCCAGCTTCAGCTCGCGCTCGGCGTGCTCGGCGGACACGTGGTCCTCCACGCGCCGGCGCATCTGCTGCACCTCGGTCACGAAGTTCTCGCGATCTGCGGCGGCCCACACCATCGGCGCCACCATCTCCGCGTACTCACGACCCAGCTCGGTGTCGCCCGCGACCGGACGCGCCTTGAGCAGCGCCTGGTACTCCCAGGTTTTCGCCCACTTCTGGTAGTACGCCGTGTGCCCCTCGAGCGTGCGCACGAGCGCGCCGCTCTTGCCTTCGGGCCGCAGCGCCGCGTCGACCTCGAAGCACGCTTTGCCGACCACGCGCATCATCGTGCTGGCCAGCCGCGTCGCCACGCTCAGGTCGCCGGCACCGACGAAGATCACGTCGACGTCGCTCACGTAGTTGAGCTCGTGGCCGCCGGTCTTGCCCATCGCGATCACGGCGAGCGCACCCTCGGCGCTCGCACCGACCTCCGCTTCGGCCACCACCAGACCCGCCTTCAGCGAGGCCTCCGCCAGCAGCGTGAGCTGGTTCGTCACCTCCTTGAACGACGGGTGGTCGAGCCCGTCCTCCACGAGGTGACCGAGGTCGACGGCCGCGATGCCGAGCAGCAGCCGCCGGTACGCCGTGCGCAGCGCCTGTTCGGCGGGCAGCCCGGTGAGGTACTCGCCGTCGTCCTGGCACAGGTCGTCGAGCAGCCGGCTGGTGAACTGCTCGGGCACCGTGCAGCGGTGGTCGGCGAGACAGCGCCACTCGCCGGGGTTGGCGGCGAGGAAATCGCCGAGCGCGGTCGACGTGCCGAGCGCACCGAGCAGGCGGCCGCGGAACGTCCGGTTGTCCCGCAGCGCGCGGTCGAGCTCCGGCCAGAGGTCTTCGTCGGCTTCGCGGATGCGGTCGAGACCCTGCAACGCGAGGTCGGGGTCGGCGGCGCGCGAAAGGGCCGCGAGCACGTCGGCGGTGCCCTCGACCGGCCCGGCGGCGTCCCACCAGCCGGCCGCCCGCAACTGGGCGTCGGCCTTGTCGTCGGTGAAGCCGTACCGGGCCGCCGATGCGGCCGTCCGCGCGCGCTCTGCCATCTCCCTCACCGTAGCCGGATCCGTGGCGGCTGAGCAGGCAGGCACGCGTTCTCTTTCAGGCGGCGAGCCGGTCGGGTTCCGTGTCGGCGGCCGAGGGCTCCGGGACCTGGAAGCTGTGCGCAGTGACCGGGCGACGGCGGGAGAGGATGTAGATGCCGACCCCGATGGCGATGCCCACCACGCCGACGCCGATCGTGCCCGCCGTGCCGAGCGACGCGAGCTTCCCCGCGGCCGCACCGACAAGAGCGGCCGCCGGCAGCGTGAACAGCCAGGCCACGACCATGCGCCCGGCCATCCGCCAGCGCACCGGCGCCTCCCGGCGGCCGACGCCCGAGCCGACGATCCCGCCCGAGCACACGTGCGTGGTCGAGAGCGGGAAGCCGAAGTGCGACGACAACAGGATCACGGCGGCGCTGCTGGTCTGGGCGGTGAAGCCCTGCGGGCCCTCGATGTCGGTGAGGCCCTTGCCGAGCGTCTGCGTGATGCGCCAGCCGCCGAGGTAGGTGCCGAGCGCCAACGCCGAGGCGGCGCTGATGATCACCCACACCGGCGGCGCCGAGCCCGCGGGCAGGCTGCCGGCGCTGACCAGCGTCAGGGTGATCACGCCCATGGTCTTCTGCGCGTCGTTCGTGCCGTGCGCCAGCGAGACGAGCGACGCGGACAAGATCTGGCCGACGCGGAAGCCGCGCCCGCCGCGCCGCCGGACGAAGAGCTTGTACACCGCGTACGTGAACCCGGCCGCCACCAAGCCGGCGATCACCGGCGACGCGGCGGCCGGCACCAGGACCTTGTCCACGATCTTGGAGAAGTGCACGGAATCGGCGCCCGCGGAAACCCAGGTGGCGCCGATCAGGCCGCCGAACAGGGCGTGGGACGAGCTCGAAGGCAGGCCGACGTACCAGGTGACGAGGTTCCAGACGATCGCGCCGATCAGCCCGCCGAACACGATCGACGGGCCGATCTTGGTGTCGTCGACGAGGCCGCTGGAGATCGTTTTCGCGACCTCCACCGACAGGAACGCACCGGCCAGGTTCAGCACTGCCGAGATGGCTACCGCGACTCGCGGTTTGAGCGCGCCCGTGGCGATGGAGGTAGCCATCGCGTTGGCCGTGTCGTGGAAGCCGTTGGTGAAGTCGAAGACGAGGGCCGTGCCGATCACGACGACGACCACTAGCGAGGGATCCACCCCGGTCCTCCATACCTACGGGAGCATCTCTCGCAAGGTACCTGACCGATCGAGTGAATCGTCAACGCTGCGTTAGTGATCCGTGCATCATCCGTTAAGCGAGCGGCAAGGTCCGTTGACTCTCCGCCGCCGCGTCGAGCTCACCGGCGGCCAATCGGACGAACCGGTGCGCGAACGGCCGCCAGGTCTCCGCGATGTCCGCGTGCACGGAAATCAACTTCTCCGGCTCCAGCGCGCCCGGACGGGTGAGTTCCGCCATCTCGGGCTCGTCCTCGGCCCAGCGCCGCACGACCTCCGGCGTGGTCTCGATGTGGAACTGCACGCCGTAGACGCAGCGGCGCAGGCGGTAGGCCTGGTTCTGGTACCGCGGCGCGGACGCGAGCAGCTCGGCGCCCGGGGGCAGGCGCTTGATCACGTCGTTGTGGAATTGGATCACGTCCTGCATCAGCGGCAGGTCCGCGAACAGCGGGTCGGTCCAGGCGGCGTCCTTCTTCGACACGAGCGCCGGGCCGACCTCCGGCCCGTCCTCGCCGACCACGACCTGTCCCCCGGTGGCCGCCGCCAGCAGCTGCGCGCCCAGGCAGATGCCGAGCGTCGGCAGCTGCTTGCCAGTGGCCTGGCTCAGCAGCTTGCGCACGTCGGCGAGCCACGGGTGCTTCTCGTCGTCGAGCGCGCCCATGCCGCCGCCGAGGCAGATGAGGCCGGCGTAGCCCTCGAGGCTCTCGGGCAGCTCGTGCTCGGGCGGCTGCCGCACGTCGAGCTCGGCGCCGGCCTCGGTCAGCCAGTCACCGAGCGGGCCGAGGGGGTCGCCGGCGTCGGGTTGGATGATCAGCAGACGTGTCACGTCTCCAGGGTACGGAGTGGTTGGCGGGGGCCGGTCTCGGTGGGGTAGCCGGCGCTGCGCCAGGTGGTGATGCCGCCGGAGAGGCGCTTCACCGTGAAGCCGAGCGCGGCCAGGCGAAGCGCGCCTTGGGTGGCGGCGTTGCAGTGGATGCTTTCGCAGTAGCAGACGTAGGTCAGGCTCTTGTCGCTCGCGCGCATGCGCTCGGCGGTAATCTCCCAGTAGGGCAGGTGGATGGCGCCGGGGAGCCGCGCTTCGTGGTATTTCTCGAGGCTGCGGGTCTCGGCGAGGACGTAACCCTCGGTGCGTCCTTCGGCGAGGTCCTGCGCCAGGTCTACGGGGTCGACCTCGAAGCCGAGCTCACGTCCGAAGTAGGTGACGGCTTCTTGGGGGGTGGCGGTGGTGAAGTCGAGGATGCGCGGTTTCATCGGTCAATCGTCGCGGTTCCCGCGGGATCGGCCACAGAGGTGAATCCAGGCTCGCGGCTTGGTTAGCCTGGGATTTCCTCGTTCAGGCCGGGAACTGCCGGGAGTTGCCCTGTGAACCACTTCGCCGCGTCGGCTGCCGCCGACCTGGATGCCGTCGACTGGCAACTGCTCGACCTCCTCCAGTCCGACGGCCGCCTCACCTTCTCCGAACTCGGCCGGCGCGTGTCGCTCTCCGCGCCCGCCGTGACGGAACGCGTGCGCCGCCTCGAACAGCGCGGCGTGATCACGGGCTACTCGGCCCAGGTGGACGCCTCGAAGCTGGGCCTCCCTATCGAAGCCCTGGTGCGCGTCCGCGTCCGCAGCCTCGACGGCCCCCGCTTCCGCGCGACCATCCTCCCGCTTCCCACGGTGACGTCGGCCGACCACACCACAGGCGACGACTGCTGGCTGCTGCGCGTGCGTTGCCGGTCGACGGGTGAGTTGGAGGCTTTGGTGGAGCAGGCGCAGCGGTATGGGGAGACGACGACTTCGCTGGTGTTCTCGTCGCCGGTGGTGGGTCGGCCGATTACGCGGCCGGAAACAGGTTTGCCCGCAGGACGGTGATCGGATAGACCTGGCAGTCGGTCACTGTCGGCAGGACAGGGCCACGACACCGAGAGGAGGGATAAGCCCATGATCGCGTTGATCACTGCGCCGATGTCCTCCCGGGGCCGCGTCTGACCCCGGAACGGGCTGGCGCCTCCGTGGAAGGTGCTTCGACCGTGGAACAGAACGACTTGACCATCCGCCCGATCACCGGGCGCGACGAACTCGACCTCTTCTGCCGATTGCCTTACGTCCTCAACGAGGAACTCGACGACGACCTCGCAGCCGGCCGCCGTCGACCTGACTGGATGTGGGTCGCCCTCCGCAGTGACCGACTCCTGGCGAGGCTCGCCTGGTGGGGCCGAGCGGGAAACGCCACTCCCTCCGCTTTGGACATCTTCGACCTCGACGACGACAGCTCCGATCCCGATCGCCTCGACATCGGTGCGCGGCTGCTGCGGACCGCCATTGCTTACGTGGTTCCTGCCGGCACCGTTGCGCCCGAGTACCTCCGCTGCGTCCCGTCCGATTGACTGAACAACTCCCTGCGCCACGCTGGCCGAGTCCCATGCCCAGTGCCTGGCGAATGCCCGGGGGCTGGCGGCGTTCTGCCTGGAGCTGGGGATGCCGTTCAGCTTCGTGTTGGAGAGCGTCTCGATCCGCAAGACGGAGATCGACACCGCGGTGAACGTGGCCGGCGAGCTGAGCACGCTGCTGGGCCGCGGCGAATCCGCAGGGGCGGACCGGGGCTGACTGGCCTTCCGGTCGGGGGTGAGGATGGCCGGCGGGCCGGCCATGTGGGGCCGGGGCCGGGCCGGGACAAACCCCCGCCCTCCCTAGGGGGGCGTGCCCTTGTCCAGTCTATCGGCCACCCCCGACGAAAAATCGGGTTCTGACCAGGTCGGGGCTAGTTGTCCACAACCCGAACGGGTGGTGACGGAGTCTCGAGGCGGCGAGTGGTGTGGTGGGAAATCGTTTGGTGGCACGAGAAGGCCGCCTTCGCATGGACTCGTGTCCTGGCTCGCGTAGGCGAGGCGGAAATTTGCACCTGCCTTGGTTCGAACGCGCCTCCGCGCCAGGGTGTGCTGGGGCCAGGCCGGCCCAGTGAGGTGGAGTCGGCCAGTGCAGACATCGGGATGGGAGCGGAGGAAGACAGCAGAAAGCCCCAGCCCGGGAACCACAAGAGGTTCCGCCGGCTGGGGCCCGATATAGAAGTAGGCCCCGGGAGAACCGTGAGGTTCTCAACCGGGGCCTACATCCTACATTTAGTTCGGCGGCGTCCTACTCTCCCACAACCCTTCGGTTGCAGTACCATCGGCGCTACCAGGCTTAGCTTCCGGGTTCGGAATGGGACCGGGCGTTTCCCTGGCGCTATAACCACCGAAACACTACGAAACAACACACACCGCGTGACCTGCTTCTGTCACCGGTGTGGTGTTTCAGAACCGTAGAGTGGATGCGTAACATCTTTGTAGGCAAGTCCTCGGCCTATTAGTACCAGTCAACTCAACAACACATTACTGTGCTTCCATTTCTGGCCTATCAACCCAATCGTCTATTGGGGGCCTTAACCCACATGGGGTGGGATACCTCATCTTGGAACAGGCTTCCCGCTTAGATGCCTTCAGCGGTTATCCCTTCCGAACGTGGCCAACCAGCCATGCCCCTGGCGGGACAACTGGCACACCAGAGGTTCGTCCGTCCCGGTCCTCTCGTACTAGGGACAGCCTTCCTCAAGTATCCTACGCGCGCGGCGGATAGGGACCGAACTGTCTCACGACGTTCTAAACCCAGCTCGCGTGCCGCTTTAATGGGCGAACAGCCCAACCCTTGGGACCTACTCCGGCCCCAGGATGCGACGAGCCGACATCGAGGTGCCAAACCATGCCGTCGATATGGACTCTTGGGCAAGATCAGCCTGTTATCCCCGGGGTACCTTTTATCCGTTGAGCGACACCCCTTCCACCAGGTGGTGCCGGATCACTAGTCCCGACTTTCGTCCCTGCTCGACATGTCTGTCTCACAGTCAAGCTCCCTTGTGCACTTGCACTCAACACCTGATTGCCAACCAGGCTGAGGGAACCTTTGGGCGCCTCCGTTACTCTTTAGGAGGCAACCGCCCCAGTTAAACTACCCATCAGGCACTGTCCCTGAACCAGATCATGGCCCGAGGTTCAGATTCCCAATTCGACCAGAGTGGTATTTCAACAATGACTCCACGATAACTAGCGTCACCGCTTCACAGTCTCCCACCTATCCTACACAAGCCGAACCGAAAACCAATACCAAACTATAGTAAAGGTCCCGGGGTCTTTCCGTCCTGCCGCGCGTAACGAGCATCTTTACTCGTAGTGCAATTTCGCCGGGCCTGTGGTTGAGACAGCCGGAAAGTCGTTACGCCATTCGTGCAGGTCGGAACTTACCCGACAAGGAATTTCGCTACCTTAGGATGGTTATAGTTACCACCGCCGTTTACTGGCGCTTAAATTCTCAGCTTCACCCCCGAAGGGATTAACCGGTCCTCTTAACGTTCCAGCACCGGGCAGGCGTCAGTCCATATACATCGTCTTGCGACTTCGCATGGACCTGTGTTTTTAGTAAACAGTCGCTTTCCGCTGGTCTCTGCGGCCACCCACCCCTAGCCAGTAAATGGCTTCAAGGTGTTTGGCCCCCCTTCTCCCGAAGTTACGGGGGCATTTTGCCGAGTTCCTTAACCACAGTTCACCCGATCGCCTTGGTATTCTCTACCTGACCACCTGTGTTGGTTTGGGGTACGGGCCGTGCATGCACTCACTAGAGGCTTTTCTCGGCAGCATAGGATCACCCTCTTCGCCTCAAACGGCTACGCATCACGTCTCAGCCTATTGCCATGCGGATTTGCCTACATGACGGCCTACACGCTTACACCAGGACAACCATCGCCTGGCGGAGCTACCTTCCTGCGTCACCCCATCGCTTGACTACTACAGAATCAGATCCCACGCTCCACACACACCATTCACCCGAAGGCTTCAAGCATGGCTTTGGGTGGTTAGTATCAACTGCCTCATCATGGGCGCACATGCTCGGGTACGGGAATATCAACCCGTTGTCCATCGACTACGCCTGTCGGCCTCGCCTTAGGTCCCGACTTACCC